>CALUJL010000028.1 GCA_944320955.1 uncultured Bacteroidaceae bacterium | reverse complement strand
AGTTACTTGAAATGCAAAATAAAGCAGACCACAGCAATTGAGACGGTTGCCAAATCATTACCTAAAAACGAGGTAATTCTTCTAACTCGTTTAATATCATGTAGCTATATTCTTTATACAGATTTACTCCAAAACTTATTGCAATGAGATCCATATTGATCGTAGAAGACGACGTGACATTCAGCCTGATGCTCCGGCGGTGGCTGAAGAAGAAAGACTTCGACGCAGAAGCCGTGTCCAACGTGGCCAAGGCACGCCGCCTCATCGAAGAGCAGGGCGCTCCGGACTTGGTACTGTCCGACTTCCGGCTCCCGGAGGAAAACGGGCTGGGCCTGCTGCGCTGGATGCGCGAGAAGGGGCTCGACACGCCGTTTCTCATCATGACCGGATATGCCGACGTGCCGGGGGCCGTGGAAGCCATCAAGGAGGGAGCCTACGACTACATAGCCAAGCCCATGCAGCCCGACCTGCTGCTCCAGAAGATAAACGAGGCCATCGCCACACAAGCGCCCGGCCCCGCAGCGGCACAGGCGGCTGCGGAAGACGAGTTCATAGAAGGCACCAGCCCGCAGGCGCGCGAGCTGTTTCGCTACGTGGAACTGGTGGCGCCCACCGACATGAGCGTGCTCATCAACGGCGACAGCGGCACGGGAAAAGAATACGTGGCCCACCGCATCCACGAGCTGAGCCCCCGCCGGACGAAACCCTTCGTGGCCATCGACTGCGGAGCCATACCGCGCGACCTGGCGGCCTCGGAGTTTTTCGGACACATCAAAGGGGCCTTCACCGGGGCGCTGGCCGACAAGACGGGAGCCTTCGCGGCTGCCAACGGGGGAACACTGTTTCTCGACGAAATAGGCAACCTCGACTATGAGACCCAACAGCGCCTCCTGCGCGCCCTGCAGGAACGGAAAATCAGGCCGGTGGGCAGCGACCGGGAAATCCAGGTAGACATACGCCTGATTTCCGCTACCAACGAAAACCTCGAGACGGCCATCGCAAAAGGGACTTTCCGGGAAGATGTGTACCACCGCATCAACGAGTTCACCCTGAAGATGCCCGCCCTGCGCGAAAGGAAAGAAGACATCCCGCTCTTTGCCCGCTTCTTCCTGAAGAAAGCCGGCGTAGAACTCCGCAAAGACGTGCAGGACTTCTCTCCCGAAGCCCTGCAACTCATCTGCCAATACGCCTGGCCGGGCAATCTCAGGCAGATGCGCAACATCGTCCGGCGGGCGGTCCTCCTGTCCGAAGACAGCATCATAACCCCCCGGCAGCTCAGCGAAGAGCTGAAAGAGAACAGCAGGGGAGATACGGGACTCCCGCCCCACCCCGTCCCGCTCCGCGACAAGGAATCGGAACGGGAGCGCATCGTGCAAACCCTGGCCCAAACGGGAAACAACAAGAGCCTCGCCGCGCGCCTGTTGGGAATAGACCGGAAGACGCTCTACAACAAGATGAAATCCTACGGACTGGACCAGGATTCTTGAAAAAACGCCCCATTCCCCACTCCGGAGTGGGGATTTTTTCCACAGTTTCCACAGCCATTTCCCATGCAGGGCAATGCGGGATTTTTCTTATCCCACTGACTATCAAAAATATGCCGGGCATCATCTCTTCGGCACACTGTTTGCTACTATTCTTTTCACAAAGAAAAGAAGAGAGACACAGTTTCTCGAATACAAACTCTGCTAACCCTCCTTTGAGAAAAGGAATGCCTGAAATTCTCCCGTGACGGGACATAATTTCAATTATCGTATTTATCTCTGCTGTTCATTGCTTCGGAAAACGAAGCAGAGGCTATGACCCGGACAAGATCATAGCCTCTTTTTTTGCGATTACCGCTGCCGCATGGCACAAACGGGGTCAGAAGTTCATGATGACAGCCAGGCGGATGCCGTGCTTGTTCACATCGGCATGGTCGAGATAGCTCAAGCGGCGTACGTATTCGACATGGACGAGCTTGAAGATATTGTAGATGCCGAAAGAGATTTCCATGTAGGGAGTGCTCCCCATGGCATAGGCCGTGGGCCGCCCGTCGCGCGAGGGGAAATGGAAGAGGTCGCCGTTTCCGTCGGCATAAGGGTCGTTTTTCGCACTGAGACGGCCCCACATGGCATTGAAGCGGACCACTTCGCGCAACTTCAGGCGGCGAATGAAAGGAATGCGGTTCAGGAGTTTCCCGTTCAGGTCGTAGGTAAGGAAAAGAGTGGCATATTCATCGTTCATAAACTCCATATTATTCATCAGGCTGAATGTACCTTTCTGTATAATGTAGGAGAGGTTCGTGGGCGAGACGGGCAACAACGGGAAAGGCACCCTATCCCACTGCTTGCCGGCCTTCAGGTCGATGTCGAGCCGCCCGAAGGAAGACAGCCAGAAGCGCTTCCAGATTCCGATTTCCGTGAGGTTGAAGTTGTAGTCCCCGCCCAATACGCCTTTCACCCCCACCGTATGGGAGAGCGTAATGGCCGGCGCGTCGTAAGAGATTGTGAGGCGGCGCTGCTTGGTATTGATAAAGGATTCGCCGGGACAATAGCGTATATAAAACGAGGCTTGTGCAGAGGTCAGGTCGGGAACCAACCGGTTGTCGCCCACACGGCGGTAGAGAAGTGCGCCGGCCGGGGTATCCTGGATGTGCGTGAGCGAAGCCGAATAAGACAGCCCGTTGCGCAACTCGCGCTCATAGCCCAGCTGGAAACGGCGGATATAGGAGCGCTGGTCCACGTCGCTCGACTTGATTCCGAGAAACATGTTGTCCTTGTCTGTATGAAGAAACTTGTCGGAAGGAGTCTCCAGGTCGTAACTTCCGCTGGCCCAAAGGGAATGTTTGGGATATTCGCGCGGCAGGTATTCCTTTTTATTGAAAGTGTATTCCAGACGCAGGCTGCCCTTGCTGCGGTGGTCCCGGAAGCCGTAGGCGTAATAGCCCTTCAGGAAAAACTGCGGGAAGAGGTTCGCCGTCGTCTGCGCGCTAAGGCGGGTACGGAAACCCTCGATGGAGTTGTACCCGACTATCGTGTTGACCGGTCCGATGTCCACCTTGCTGGGCGTCTTCGACGAGCCGGTCTCCACGAAATTCTCTATCAGGGCGCGGGCCGTGAAGAGGATGTATTTGAATCCGGGGATGTTCTCCAGGTCTTTTACGAAAGCGGTCATCGTGGTTTCCTTTTTGGTCAAAGGCACTTCCCGCACTTCGGACCAGAATTTGTCGTCGCGCATCATGACATTGTCCAGCCGCACGACATCGCCCGACCCGTTAAACAGGCGGTCGTCGATAGGCGCAAATGCAAAATCCGAGTAGCGCGTGACCTGCCGCACCTGCAGTCCCGGCAAAGACTTGATGGCATAGAGCTCGATGAGCATGTCGTTCCGCGCCAAAGCCCAGGAACCCGTGGAGAGTTTATCGAAGTCTTGTATGACCTGCAGGCTGCGCACGAAGTTGACATTGGTATGGTAAGGAAGACGGAGCTCTACCCGTTTTATCTGGTAAGTAGTGTCATCCAGCACATAAAGGTCGCCCGTAAATCCGAAATCCTGCGGATTGGCCGGCACAAAGGCCAGATGAATGCAGCGACGGTTGTCCACCATCAGCGTGTCGGCTATGTAATATTGGTAGAAAGAAATAGCCTCGATGCTCGAAATCGGGCTGATGAAACGCTGCTGGAGGAAGCGGATATGATTGTCGTATATGTCGATATTGGTGAAAACGTCGGCCAACACCGTGTTAAGTATGTCGCCGGTCGAAAACAGCTCATTGATTCCTTCCGTATTGATGCCCTCCACTATCTCCCTGCTCTTGCGGGGAATCTTGCGGTAGAGCTGCGTGGAGGCCTTCTCCTGTATGGAGAAAGGGAGGATGTACTTCTCCGTCTCCGGGCAGACCTCGATCTGCTTGATCAGGAAAGGCATCTTCTGGAAGATTCCCTTGCCGAGGTCTTCCTTTTTTATATCATTGACGGACGTGGTCATCTTCTCATACCGCTTGTAGGAGTAGAACAAGTTGTCCTCCAGGCGGTACTTCTTCTTATGCGCTATGACCTTCCGCATCAGCTCCACCGCCGGATTGTTCTTCCGGCTGTACTTCTGTTTCTTCGGTCTTACGATAGCTTCGTCCAAAACGAAATCCACCGGGGAGAGCAACAGCAGCAGGTTGGCGTCTTTCCCGGCTTCCACCTTTATCTGTTTCGGCGCATATCCCAACGCTTTTATCTGCACCACACCGTACCGCTTGTTGGCACGCAGCCGAAACCGCCCCAGGCTATCCGTCAGTTCCCCCTGCGTGCTGCTGCCTTCCAACGTTACCGAAGCATGGGGCACCGGCTCCCGGGTCACCGAATCGGTCAGCACCCCGGTAATATATTGCGCGTCCGCACCTTGGAAGGCATAGAGGGCAAACAGGAAAAATATAACTCTCAATAGTCGTTGCATGTAGTGTCCGTATCGTAAAATGGAATACAAATATACCACATTTCCGCCCTTTCTACCAAGAAAGGGTGGCCAATATGCCCGTTATTTAATGTGTCTTGCGAAAAATAGACCAATTTACACACCCTTTCTGCCGCAGTTCCCGCTAAGGACCCGGCAGAAAAAGGGAGTCAGGCGAACCAGAGCTTCAACTCCTGGTAAAGCCGCTGCACGGGAAGCCCCATCACATTGTAGAAACTCCCCCTCATCCCCGAGCAGCCTATGTAGCCTATCCATTCCTGGACGCCATAGGAACCCGCCTTGTCCATCGGCCGGAAGTGCTCCACATACCAGGCTATTTCCTCCTCCTCCAGCGGCGAAAAGGTCACGTCCGTACAGCACGAAAACGATTTTTGCCGCTCCGTAGTCGTCAGGCAAGCCCCCGTAAAGACCTGGTGCGTGCGCCCCGAGAGCAGGCGCAGCATACGCATAGCGTCCACGGCATCCGCCGGTTTCCCGAGCACCTGCCCGTCAATCCAGACTATCGTATCGGCCGTCAGCAGCAATTCGTCGCTCCCCATCTGCCCCCGGTAGGCCTCCGCTTTCTTGCGCGCTATATAGAGGGGAATATCGGCGCCGGCCAGCCCCTCCGGATACGACTCGTCGATTCCCGGCAGCGTGCGCACTTCGAACGGGAACCCCAGCCCCCGCAGCAGCTCCTTGCGGCGCGGGGAGTTGGAAGCCAAGACTAATTTATAATTACCTAATGAAAACATAAGATATTGCGGACTTGCGTTTTTTTATTTCAATTAAGGAGGAAAAAGCGTTTCCCCTCCGATTCCGGCGCAAAGGTAACGGTTTTGATTCAAATTTTCCGCATCTTTTGGATAAGACAAGCTGCACTCGGAAACGGAATCAGGCTTCAGTTTCGCTCATTTGCACTATCTTTCCATAAGATAGGCTGCACTCGGAAACGGAATCAAGCTTCCGTTTCGCTCATTTGCACTATCTTTGCCTGATACTTCCACGAAGAAAAACACATAATCCGATATATCAATGGACCAAAAGCCAGTTTCTTCATTCTCCATCGTGCTGCTCGGCACCGGGCGGGTCGCCACCCACCTGGGCCGCGCCCTCCGGCAGGCGGGGCACGATGTCCGGCAAGTCTTCGGGCATACCCAGGCGCCGGCCTCCGCCCTGGCCGAAGCCACAGGCGCCCGGGCCGTATTCCGCACCGAAGAGCTCGACCCCGACGCGCAAATCTACCTCTTCGCCTGGAAAGACGAGCTCCTCCCCCGGCTCATCCCCCTCGTGGCCCGCCATGTCCGCACGGCGCGGACCGCGGGGGAGAAGCCCCTTTTCCTGCACACCGCAGGCAGCCTCCCCCTGGACGTCTTCGCTTCCCATGCGGAAGACTGCGGAATCCTCTACCCGCTGCAGACCTTCAGCAAAGAGCGTCCTGTGGACTTCCGCCGTATCCCCTGCTTCCTGGAGGCCTCCACCCCCGGGGCGCTCGAAAAGCTACGGGCCCTGGCCGCCACGCTCTCCGATAAAATCTACCTCATGGACTCCGACCGGCGCCGCTACCTGCACGTGGCCGCCGTCTTCGCCTGCAATTTCACCAACCATCTCTACGCCCTGGCCGGACAAATCCTGCGCCCCGCGGGCATCCCCTTCGAGGCATTGCTCCCGCTCATCGACGAGACTGCGGCCAAAGTGCACCAGCTCTCCCCCGTCCGTGCCCAGACCGGCCCGGCCTGCCGCTACGACGAGGAAGTCATGCAAGCCCACCTCCGGCTGCTCGACGAGCTTGCCCGGAGCGGCGGGCCGGAGGCGCAGGAGACCTCCGCCATAGGCTCCATCTACCGGCTACTGAGCCAAAGCATCCACCACCTGCAAAACCGATAAACCACCATGGGCAATATAAACTACGACCTCACCCGCATCCGGGCCATGGCCTTCGATGTAGACGGAGTGCTCAGCGCAAGCACCGTTCCGCTCCACCCGAACGGAGAACCCATGCGCAACGTGAATATCAAAGACGGCTACGCCCTGCAACTGGCAGCCAAGCTGGGCTTCCACCTGGCCATCATCACCGGCGGCCGCACTGAGGCGGTGCGCAAGCGATTCGAAGGGCTGGGCATCCAAGACGTCATCATGGGCTCCGCCCTGAAGATCCACGACTACCGGGACTTCTGCCGCAAATATTCCCTCCGAGACGAAGAAGTGCTCTACATGGGCGACGACATACCCGACCTGCCCGTACTGCGGCTTTGCGGCCTGCCCTGCTGCCCGGCCGATGCCGCGGAAGAGGTGAAAGCCGCCTGCCGCTACATCTCGGACCATGCGGGAGGCTACGGATGCGGGCGCGACGTGGTGGAACAGGTCCTGAAAGCCCACAATCTCTGGATGACCGACGCCGCTTTCGGCTGGTAGGGGCACGCCGGGACAGAACCTATTCGGCCTCTTCTATCAGCGTACGCTGCCCCTTTATCTTCTCCTGCCGGAGCAGGGCCAGGACTTCGCGCACCTTCCGGCGCGGAATGGCCGCATAAGAGTGGTGGTCGCGCACGTCGATCAGACCAATGTCACTCCCCTTCAGCCCCCCCTTCTTGCATAAGAATCCCAAGATATCTGCCCGGCTGACCTTATCCTTCCGCCCCCGGCCTATGTAGAGCGTGGCCGTCTCCGGCACCGGTATGCGGCGGGCCAGCGCCTGCGGGAAGACAGACCCCTCTTCGTCCGCGCCTTCCGGCAGGAAGCCCCTGACCGGGGCGACGGGCTGCTCCTCGTAGTCGTCCGCAGAGAGATAGGGAGGCAGCTTTTCCTGCGGAGCACTGATCCAATAGGCTGCCCCTGCCGGATGGTTCCCGCGGGTCGATCGCCCGTTGCGATGTACGAACTGCTCCTGCTGGAGCGGCAGATGGTAGTGTATCACGCTGCGGATCTCCGGGATGTCCAGCCCACGTGCCGCCAGATCCGTGGCCACCAGTACGCGGCTACTGCCCGAACGGAAACGGTAGAGCGAGCGCTCCCGCAGGTTCTGCTCCATCCCGCCGTGGAAAGGGCTGCACACAATGCGGTACTTCTGCAGGAAACCGCATACCCGATCCACGGCCTCCCGGTAATTCACGAACACCACGGCCGGAAAACCGTCTTCCTTTTCGGCCAGCGCGGCCAGCAAAGAGAGCAGCGTGGCCAGCTTGTCGGGCACCGGGCTGGTGACGTGCCACACCTTGAGCCGCTTCTCCTCCGGCATGGCCGTGGAGCCCTCCTCCTCCCTGTAGTCCATCCGCAGCGCATCGCGGCGCAGGAAATCGGGAAAATCCGGACTCTCCGTGGCCGAAACGAGCCAGCGGCGCTCCACGGCAGGAAGGGACTCGCGGATTTTCTGCATCGTTTCCCGGAAGCCCAGCTCCATCATCTTGTCGAACTCATCGATGATGAGCAGGCGTATTCCGCCGGTTTCCAGATACCCCTTTTCGATTAAATCCAAAATCCGCCCCGGAGTCCCGACCGCCAGGGCCGGGTTCCCCTCGCGCAGGCGCCTCCGCTCGTCGGCCATCAGGTGCCCGCCGTAGCAACAGGCAGCCTTCCGCTCCGGAAGAAGGCTGTTCCAGACCGAGGCCGTCTGCACGGCCAGCTCGCGCGACGGGGAGAGTAGCAAAAAGCGCAGGGACTTTTCAGAAACAGTTCTGCCACTTTTTTCCAATTCATGCAGCACCGGCAACAAAAAGGCCAAGGTCTTTCCGCTGCCCGGCGGCGAGAGCAGCAAGAGGTCGGCGGCACTTCCGGCAGCGGCCAGCATGGACTGCTGCATGGCGTTGAGCCGGCGTATGCCCATGGCCTCCAGGCGGGAGGAGAGAGCGGGGGTCAGTTCCGTCATCATCGCGTCGTGATATGAAAACAACCCTGCTTCAGTTCATACTTCACATAGCAGCGCTTCTCCTCCTGCATGTCGCGCAGCACCTCGGAGAGCACCAGCTTCAGCGTGTCCCATGCCACGGGCTCCAGCGGGCGGCCGTCGGGGTCGGGGATTTGCTGGAAGCGCTTCCAAGAGACATCGAAAGTCGTACCGTGCACGTGCGCCGAGTTTTCCACCGCATTCAGGTTGCGCGTGCGCAGTTTGCGCACGTCCTCGCGCGTACGCAGTACGGAAGTCACCGTAATGCGGTACGGGTTCAGCCCTTTCCGCCCCAGCGAGTCGATGAAGCGCGCCCCTATCGTGTCCAGACAGTTGGCCGCGCGCGGTATAAGATAAGGTATGGAGTGGGTCAGCGAGTCGAGCGCATAATAGCGGTCGCCCCCGAGCTTTTGCAGTTGCTTCTTCATGTGCTCCGCCTCCGCGCGCCCCTCGATGAGGGGAATGCCCAGGCTCTGGGCCATGGGCAGCTGCACGTCGTTTTGATCGTTGAATACCTTTTTGTAACTCCAGACTCCCTTTATGTTGCGAGGATTGTTCCTTTTCAGCGAGAGGTCTTTCTTCTCTTCCTCCCCGCACCCCGCCAAAAGCAGAGTGCCGCACAGCACTGCGCAGAAGACACTGCGCACGAATGACTTGTTCATAGACTCTATTAGAAAAATATGGGTGTTCAATTTGCGTGCAAAGATAGTGTAAATGAGCGGAACGGAAGCCCGATTCCGCAGCCGAGTGCCGCCTGGCGCGTCCAAAGACAGCCCCAAATCAAGGTGAGCCCCAAAAAAATCAGACCAAGAAAGCCTGATTTCTTCGGTAATTCACTACTTTTGCGGAGTTTTGAGCAGTATGATTGAAAAAATTATAGCACTGGATCAGGCAGACCCGCAGATCTTCTATGGCACAGGCAACTCCAACCTGCAAGTGCTCAAGGCGCTCTTCCCGAAACTGCGCATCGTGGCACGCGACCGGGTTTTCAAGGTGCTCGGCGAAGAAGAGGAACTCTGCGCTTTCGAAGAAAGTTTCTACAAGCTCGAACAGGCATGCACGGCTTTCAACAACCTGACCGAGGAGATGATACTGGAGGTCGTCAAAGGAAAAGGCCTTCCCCCCAGCCGGGACAAAGCCGCGATTGTCTACAACATGAGCGGGAAACCCATCTGCGCACGGGGCGAGAACCAGCAGAAGATGGTCGCCGCCTTCGAAGAGAGCGACCTGATTTTTGCCGTGGGGCCGGCCGGCACGGGAAAGACCTACGTCGGCATCGCACTGGCCGTGCGCGCACTGAAAGAACGCCGCGCCAAACGGCTCGTCCTCTGCCGCCCTGCGGTGGAAGCGGGCGAGAAACTGGGATTCCTGCCGGGAGACATGAAAGAAAAGATAGACCCCTATCTCCAACCCCTCTACGATGCCCTGCAAGACATGCTGCCCGCCGCACGATTGAAGGAGCTCATCGAGAACAACATCATACAGATTGCCCCGCTGGCCTTCATGCGCGGCCGGACACTGAACGATGCAATCGTGCTCCTCGACGAGGCGCAAAACTGTACCGTGGCGCAAATGAAGATGTTCCTCACCCGCATGGGTACGAACACGAAGATGATTGTCACGGGCGATGCCACGCAAATCGACCTCCCCCGCGACTCCCGCTCCGGACTGCTCCACGCGCTTCATCTGCTGCGCGGCATAAAAGGCATCAGCTTCATCGAACTGACGAAAAAAGACATCATCCGCCACAAACTCGTGCAGCGCATCGTCGAGGCATACGAGGCGGATTCCGCACACAATACGCCTAAAACAACCTAAACCTATTCATATTATGAACGCTTTAACTCACACAGATTTCCATTTCGAAGGACAAAAAAGTGTCTACCACGGCAAAGTTCGCGACGTGTACGACATCAACGACGAACTGCTCGTAATGGTTGCCACCGACCGCATCTCGGCTTTCGACGTCATCCTGCCCAAGGGCATCCCCTACAAAGGGCAAGTCCTGAACCAGATTGCCGCGAAATTCCTGGATGCCACGGCCGACATCGTGCCCAACTGGAAGATTGCCACGCCGGATCCCATGGTGACAGTCGGAGTAAAATGCGAGGGTTTCCGTGTAGAGATGATTATCCGCGGCTATCTCACGGGCAGCGCTTGGCGGGAGTACAAGGCCGGTTGCCGTTCGCTTTGCGGAGTCGCCCTGCCGGAAGGCATGAAAGAAAACCAGCGCTTCCCCGAGCCGATCATCACGCCGACCACCAAGGCAGAAGCCGGGCATGACGAGAACATTTCGAAAGAAGAAATCATAGCCCAGGGCATCGTTTCGAAAGAAGACTACGAGCAAATCGAGCAATACACCCGCCTCTTGTTCCAGCGCGGTACGGAAATCGCCGCCCAGAAGGGGCTCATCCTGGTAGACACGAAGTATGAATTCGGGAAACGGGACGGCAAGATCTACCTTATCGACGAGATCCATACGCCCGACTCCTCCCGCTATTTCTATGCCAACGGCTACGAAGAGAAATTTGCGAAAGGCGAACCGCAGCGGCAGCTTTCCAAAGAATTCGTCCGCCAATGGCTGATCGAAAACGGATTCATGGGCAAAGAAGGCCAGCAAGTGCCCGAAATGACGGACGAATACGTAAACAGCGTGAGCGACCGCTACATCGAGCTGTATGAGCACATCGTCGGAGAGCCGTTTGCCAAAGCCTCTTCCGAGGATATCGCTGCACGCATAGAGAAGAACGTGAAAGAGTTCCTCGCCTCCCGCAAGTAACCCTTCGAAAAAACACCCAACCCACTCTTTTTGCCGATGACCTACGCACAGGAAAAAGTCAAGCCCTATTCGCCGGAAGGGAGCAAGGCGGAACAGGTAGAAACGATGTTCAACCACATAGCTCCGGCTTATGACCGCTTGAATCACACCCTGTCGTGGGGCATCGACAAGCTGTGGCGCAAGAAAGCGCTGCGCACCCTCCGGGCACATGCCCCGCAGGAAATGATGGACGTGGCCACCGGTACGGGCGATTTTGCCATCCAGGCCTGCCGCCAGCTGCATCCGCGGCGGCTCGTCGCCACCGACATTTCCGAAGAAATGATGCGCATCGGAAAAGAAAAAGTCCGCAAGGCACAGCTGGAAGACCGCATCACTTTCATGCGCGAAGACTGCACCCGGCTCTCCTTTCCGGACGGCAGTTTCGATGCCATCACCGTGGCTTTCGGCATACGCAACTTCGAGGACCTGGACCGGGGGCTGCAGGAAATGAGACGCGTCCTGCGGCCCGGCGGGAAACTCGTCATACTGGAACTGACGACTCCCGAGCGCTTTCCCATGAAGCAGCTCTACGCTGCCTACAGCCGCTGGGTCATCCCGACCATCGGGCGCCTGCTCTCCCACGACCGCAGCGCATACGTCTACCTGCCCTCCAGCATACAAGCCTTCCCCCAAGGCGAGATTATGAAAAAAGTGCTGCAGAAAAACGGGTTCTCCTCTGTCGTATTCCGGCGGCTGACCTGCGGAATCTGCACCCTCTACACAGCAGAAAAATAAGAAACTACTCCAAGGAAATATGGATTTATACGGACTGATAGGGTATCCCCTGAAGCACTCCTTCTCCCGGGCCTTCTTCAATGAGAAGTTCGAGGCAGAGGGAATCGATGCCGAATACCGGAATTTTGAGATTCCGCGGATTGACGATTTCATGGAAGTCATAACCTCCAATCCTAACCTGCGAGGGCTGAACGTGACAATTCCCTACAAGGAAAAAGTGATTCCCTATCTGGATGAACTCGACCCCTCTGCCGCGTCCATCAAGGCGGTCAACGTGATCAGGATCACCCGTGGGAAGGGAAAAATACATCTGACAGGATATAACTCCGATGTCATCGGCTTCACCGAGTCGATAAGCCCGCTCCTCCGGCCCCACCACCGCAAGGCCCTCATCCTGGGGACCGGCGGCGCATCGAAAGCCGTGGACCACGGACTGCAGAGCCTCGGCCTGGAGACCCTCTTCGTCTCCCGCACCGAAGGGAAAAAGCGCAGCATCACGTACGACAAGATTACGGAAGAACTCCTTGCCGAGTACCGCGTAATCGTCAATACCACCCCCATCGGCATGTACCCGATAGAAGACGTCTGCCCCGACCTCCCCTACGAGCATCTCGGGAAAGAGCACCTGCTCTACGACTTGATCTACAACCCCGAGCACACCCTCTTCATGAAAAAAGGAGCCGAACGCGGCGCCACGGTAAAGAACGGCCTGGAGATGCTCCTGCTGCAGGCCTATGCCGCCTGGGACATGTGGCAAGGAAAGAGATAAGCCTATGACAACAGACAGCATTCGGCAGCAATACCGCAAGATCATAGCCCTGCTGGACCGCAAGGAACTGGCCTCCGCATTGTCGCAACTGGACACCTTCCTGCAGGAAATCAACGACTGGCCGCTCCATGAAGAGCTGGACGAAATCAAGACCTCCTACGAGTACATGCTGGCCTACCTGAAGAACGGTTCGGAAGATCCCCAGCGCCACTCCCTCCACAAGCAACTGCTTGCCCGGGCCTACCGGATGAGCGACCGGATACGCCTGCTCCACTTCCGCCAGACGGAAACCACCCTCCTGGCCGAAAACCTGCGCACCCAGCAGCAACTGCCTCCCCGCCCGCTGCAAGAACTGCTCCTCGAACTGGAACTTTTCCACGACACCGCCCCCTCCCTCCCCTCGCTCTCCGGAGCCGGCCTGCAGGAACTTCTGACCTCAGCCGAACGGCACGAACAGGCACGGAGAGGACTCTTCTACTCTACATGGGCCTCCTACTTCTGGACTCCTGCAGACAAGGAAAACGCCCAGGCACTGCTCACCTCGGAGAAAGTAGCCTCTCTCGACAAGCAACTCTTCATCAGTGCGCTGACGCTCAGCCTCTTCGACCACTTCGACCCGCAAAAAGCCGAACTCCTGCTGCAAACCCTGCTCCAGACCTCCTCCCCCGACGAAGACGCCGCCCTGTACGCCCGCCTGCTCACCGGCACCGCACTCACAGCCTACTTCCACGCCCGGCAGTTCGCCCTCTATCCCTCCGTCAGCGCCCTGCTCGACCTGCTGAAGGACAAGCCCCACTTTGCCGCCTCGCTGGCCACCCTCCAGTTGCAGCTCCTCTACAGCCGCGAAAGCCCGAAGACGGAAGTACGGATAAAGGAAGAGATACTGCCCGACTTCATCAGCCGGACCAAGAAACAGATGGACAAGTTCCATCTGGGCGACGATGCCTTCTGGGCCGAAAAGCTGGAGAAAAACCCGGAATGGGAAGACGCACTCAAGAACTCCGGCATGGAGAACATGATGGAAGAACTGCAGAACATGATGGCCGAGGGAGAAGACATCTTCCTTTCCTCCTTCGCGCAAATCAAAAACTACCCCTTCTTCCGCGACCTCCATGCCTGGCTGCTCCCCTTCAGCCCCACCCATCCCGAACTGCTGCGCTTCGTGCAGCGCCAGCCCGAAGCCGGACGGAAGCCGGCCCTGGCCCTCATCGAGCTCGTCGCCGGGCTCGACACGATGTGCGACAGCGACAAATACTCCTTCCTCATGACCCTCTTCCACATCCCCGAAGCCCAACGCAACGGAGTCCTGCAGAGCCTATCGGCCGGGATGGAAGAAATCCGGAAAAGCGAGGGAGAAAGCAAAAACAAGTTTACGACCGTCTCGCGTCACTACGTGCAAGACCTCTACCGCTTCTTCAACCTCTACAGCCGCCGCCAGGAGTTTCCCAACATCTTCCGCACCTCGCTGACCCTCTACGACAGCCCCCTCCTGAGGGACACGCTGGGCGATACGGCCACACTGCTCCCCTACGGCGAATTTTTCATCCGCAAGGAACTCTGGAACGAAGCGGAAACCGTCTACCGCAGACTCGCCCAAGGAGAAAAAGGGAAGACCTCGGCCGAAATATTCCAGAAACTCGGCTTCAGCCTCCAGCAACAGGAAAAATACACCGAAGCCCTGGCCGCATACTCCCAGGCCGACCTGACAAAACCCGGCCAGCCGTGGACACTCAAGGGGCAGGCCTATTGCGCCCGGAAGCTGGGCAACTACGCCGAGGCCCTCACCTATCTCCAACGCCTGCGCACCCTGAGCCAAGGCCGGCCCTCGCTCTCCCTGCTGATGCAGACCGGCACCTGCCTGCTCCTCATGGAACGGATGGACGAGGCCATGAACCTGTTTTTCGAAGCCGAGTTCCTGAACGAACAGTCCCCGCGCCCGTGGCGCAACATTGCGTGGTGCTCCTTCCTCAGCGGCAAGACAGACCAGGCGGCCCGCTACTACGACAAACTGCTCTCGCTCCCCTCGCCCACCCGCGAGGACTTCCTGAACGCCGCCCACACCAAGTGGGCACAACGGCACGTGCCCGAAGCCATAACCCTCTACACGAAAGCACTGGCCCTCTATCCCGACTTCGACACGTTCCGCACCACCGTCTACAAAGACCGGCCCCACCTCATACAGGCCGGAATAGCCGAAGACGACATCCCCCTCATGGTCGACCTGCTGCAAAGCCACCTCACGCGGAATCCCTAAAGCCGCATTTCCCCCTCAAAGACGGCCTCACAGGGCCGTTTCCCCACCCCCGGCTCCCAGAAAGCGCCGCATCTTTTCCGGAAAAGCACTGCATCTTTTCCGGAAAAGTGCTGCACGTATCGGACCAATGCGCCGCACCCGTCCGGCGGCGGAACCGCACTTTTCGCCGAAAGGCATACCTCCCCCGCCGGATTTCACCTCCTTTTTTCGTATCTTTGCCCGCAAATTACAGGCAAAACATGGAAGAATACCAAGATGTAATCTTTGAGCGGAACAGCATAGAGTTCGTGACCGTTGCCGCCGAGTACTGCGCCTTTCTGGAGCGCTGCCAGCAGCAACCGCCCAGCCGCCGCCGCTTTCTGGACACGGCCGTCAAGCTGCTGCCCCTGCTCTACCTGAAAGCCACGCTCATACCCGAATGCGAAACCCTCGGGTTCGAAGAGCCGGACGCCTACGTCACCGAAGAGTCCTACGAACGGATGCGGGCCGCCCTGGCCGGCATACTGGGGGACAAGGACGACTACCTGGAAGTCTTCACCCCCGACATGGCCTACAGCGAGGGCGCACTGCCCAACTTCATCTCGGAAGACCTGAGCGACATATACCAGGCACTGCGCGACTTCATCTTCGTCTTCCGCCAGGGAATCCACGAAACGATGCACGACGCACTGGCCATCTGCCGCGACCGCTTTGCCCAGTACTGGGGACAGACGCTGGTCAACACGCTGCGCGCCCTGCACGAGGCCAAGTATAACGACCCCGACGAGGAGGAAGACGAGGAGACAGACGGCGGATTCCCCGACACAGACGAAGACTCGGAAGAAAACGACTACTATGATTTGCCCGACGACGACATGACAGAAGACGAAAAACGATGGTAATATATACCCAACTATCCAAAGAAAGCCTCCACGAGATGCCCGCGGCCTCCTTTCCCGGTGCCATCCACGTGATAGACTCCACCGCACAGCTCCCGGCAGCCGTAGGCTTCCTCTCGCGGCAGAAGCGGGTGGGCATCGACAGCGAGACACGCCCTTCCTTCCAGAAAGGCAAACTCAACAAAGTGGCCCTCCTGCAGATTTCCACGCTGGACGAATGCTTCCTCTTCCGGCTGGGCCGCATCGAAAATGCCGGCCTCCTCGTCCGTTTCCTGGAAGACCGGCGGGTCGAGAAAATAGGCCTCTCGCTGAAGGACGACTCCCTCACGCTCCACCGCCGCTACGACTTCACCCCCGGCGGGTGGGTCGACCTGCAAGACCTCGTGGGCGCCTTCCAAATCCAGGAGCGCAGCCTGCAGAAAATCTACGGCCTGCTCTTCAACGAGCGGATCTCCAAGCGCCAGCGCCTGAGCAACTGGGAGGCCGAAGAACTGAGCCCGGCCCAACAGGCCTATGCCGCACTCGACGCCTACGCCTGCCTGCGCATCTACAACCGCCTCCACGAACTCCGCTCCAGCGGGGACTACGTGATAAAAGAAGTCACCCTGCCCGAGCCTGCACCCCGGGCAGTAGAAGAACCCGCTGCAAACCTCGCATAGCCTATGAACTACAAGACCGTCTACCTGAAGAAAGGAAAAGAAGAATCCCTCAAACGCTTCCACCCCTGGATTTTTTCCGGCGCCATCCACCACTGCGAGACTCCCGTCGACGACGGCGAGACGGTACGAGTCCTCTCGGCCGACGGCACATTTCTCTGCATCGGCCACTACCAGCGGGGCAGCATAGCCATACGCGTCCTCAGCTTCCGCGACGAGCCGGTCGACGGGAAGTTCTGGACCGGCAAGCTGCGCCATGCCCTGGAATTGCGCCAAACCCTGGGCCTGCTCGGCAGGGAGGACAACGACACGTGCCGCCTGGTCCACGGCGAAGGCGACGGACTGCCCGGGCTGGTCGTCGACCTCTACGGCAAGACGGCCGTCATGCAGGCGCACTCCGTGGGCTTCCACCGCAGCCGGATGGAAGTGGCACACGCCCTGCTGGAAGCAGCCGGAGGGCAGATTGAAAACATTTACTACAAGTCGGAGACTACTCTCCCCTTCCAGTCCGAACTGGAATCGGAGAACGGCTTCATCGTGGGCGGCAGCAAAGAGAACATAGCCATGGAGTACGGGCTGAAGTTCCATGTCGACTGGCTCAAAGGGCAGAAGACCGGTTTCTTCGTAGACCAGCGTGAGAACCGCCGGCTGCTGGAGCAGTATGCCGCCGGGCGCAGCGTGCTGAACATGTTTTGCTACACGGGCGGATTCTCCTTCTATGCCATGCGCGGCGGAGCCCGGCTGGTGCACTCCGTGGACAGCTCGGCCAAGGCCATCGAACTGGCCAAGAGCAACGTAGAACTCAACTTCCCCGGCGACAAGCGGCATGAGGCTTTTGCCGAAGACGCCTTCAAGTATCTCAGCCGGATGGGGCACAATTATGACCTCATCATCCTCGACCCGCCCGCCTTTGCCAAGCACCGCGATGCCCTGCGCAATGCCCTGATCGGCTACCGCAAGCTCAACGCCAAGGCCTTCGAGAAGATACAGCCGGGAGGAGTGCTGTTTACCTTCTCCTGCTCGCAGGTCGTGACGCGCGAGCAGTTCCGCACCGCAGTCTTCACCGCCGCCACCCTCTCGGGCCGGAACGTGCGCATCCTCCACCAGCTCACCCAGCCGGCCGACCACCCGATCAGCATCTACCACCCCGAAGGGGAATACCTCAAGGGACTGGTGCTCTACGTAGAATAACCCCTCCCCGCCCTTTCCCCGCCATGAACCTCCGGCCTGTTCTCGACTTATTGCACAACTCGTACCGCGCAGAAGAATACCCGGCCCTCAAGGAGCAAACCGCCGAGTGGAAAAAGGCACGCCCCCTCGAAGGCCTCCGCCTGCTGGACGCCACCCCCGTCTACCGCAACACGCTGCTCAAGCACTGTGCCCTGCTGGCTGCCGGGGCGGAACTCACGGTGGGCATTTCCCCCGTCATGGCCCACGACCCGGGCATCGTGCGGCTGCTGCAGGAGTGCGGCATTCCCGTCCGCACGGCGGAAGAATGCAAAAGGGATGCCGCCTTCGACCTGATCCTCGACTGCGCCGGGGCTTTCTCCCCGCTGATTCCCCATATAGGGTATGTGGAACTCACACGGAGCGGCGCCGGATCGTACCGCGCGAACAGGCGTCCGGTCTTTTTTGCCGATGGAGGCAGAATCAAGCGCATAGAGACCTGCCTGGGCACGGGCGAGAGCTACTTCCGCGCCATGCACAGGCTGGGCTACGACGGCTGGGAGGGCCGGCGGCTCGTCCTCTTCGGCTGCGGGAAGGTGGGGCTGGGGATTCTCTTCTATGCCCACAAGTCCGGCGCCCGCACCACGGTCGTCACCGACACCCGGTGCCTGCCGCCCCAGGCACACGCCTATGCCGAACGCATCGTGGACTACCGCAACACAGAAGAGGTTGCGGCAACCCTGCAAGGCGCCTACGCCGCAGTCACCGCCACAGGAGTGCGCCACGCGCTGGCCGCCCTCCCGCCCGAAGCGCTCACCGGGAGCGGGGCGCTGCTGGCCAACATGGGGGTGGAAGACGAATTCGGGCCGCAGATTGCCCCGCACTGCGTACTGAACGGCAAGCGGACGCTCAACTTCACGCTCGAAGAGCCGACCCGCCTGCGCTACATCGACGCCACGATGGCCCTGCACAACGCCGGGGCCGTCTACCTGCGGGAGCGGCACCTGCCGCAAGAATATGCCTTCATCCTCCCGCCGGAGGAGACGGAAAACGAGATCCTCGCCGTCACCCGCCGCGACGGGCTACTCGGCGAGGAACTGGAACTCATCGGCTGAGGCGCGCTATGCGGGCGGCTATTTCCCGCGCCTCCTCCCGGATTTCGGCCTCGCCCTCCACCCGGCGGCCCTGCATGAGGATGTTTCCATCGCAAATCACCGTGTCAATGAGCGAGCTGTTTGCCGCATAGACCCAATTGCTGCAGGGGTTGAACACCGGGGTGACGGCAGCCTCGTCGGCGCGCACCAGCAGCAGGTCGGCCAGGCAGCCCTCTTCGATGCGCCCGGCATTGAGCCCCATGGCCTCCGCCCCGGCGCGCGTGGCCATGTGCAGCACCCTGCCGGCCGGCAGGGCCTGCGGCCCGCTCGACACCTTGGCCAGCAGGGCGGCTATCTTCATCTCCTCGCGCATGTCCAGGTTGTTGTTCGACGAGCACCCGTCGGTGGCCAGCGCCACCCGGCATCCGGCCTCCAGCATCTTCTGCACCGGCGCAATGCCGGAGGAGAGCTTCATGTTGCTGGCCGGGCAGTGGGCCACGGTGACGCCCCGCGAGGCCAATATCCGTATGTCCTCGTCGGTCACGTGCACCACGTGTGCCGCCACCACGTCCCCGCCCAGGAATCCCAGCCGGTCCAGATAGGCCACCGGCGTACAGCCGTGCTCCTTCAGGCAGTCTTCCACCTCGCCGCGCGTCTCGGCCAGGTGGATGTGGAGCTTCATGCCGCGGCGGCGGGCCGTAGAGGCGCAGCGGCGCAGCAGGTCGGGGCCCACGGTGTAGATGGCGTGCGGGGCCACGGAGAGCGCCACCCGCCCGTCCTCCTGCGGCTCGAAGTGTTCCAGGAGGTCGAAGCTGCGCTCCCTCTCCCCGGCAGGCTGCGAGCCGATGAGCGAGACGCCCAGCGCCGCGCGCAGCCCCATGGCGCGGACCACGGGAAGGGCGACGTCCTCTTTCCAATACATATCGTTGAAGAATACGGTCCCCGACTTGATCATCTCCAGGCAGGCCAGCTTCACGCCGGCGCGGATGTGCTCGTCGCCGAAGGTGGCTTCGGCCGGCCAGATGTGCCCTTCGAGCCACTCCATGAGGGGGAGGTCGTCGGCAAACCCGCGCAGGAGCGTCATCGCCGCGTGGTTGTGCATATTGTAGAATGCCGGAAACAGATGCATCCCCTCCGCATCGATGCACAGCGGCTTACTGCTGCTGTCTGGCAAGATGAGGGGCGACTTTCCGTGCGGGACGATTCGGGAGATGAGGTTGCCTTCGATATGAAGGTCTACGGGCTGCCCCTCCAGGGAGGCATTCCTGATGAGGATGTGTTTCGGTTCGGCCATAGGGTATCTTCGTTTTTTTGCAGTGCCAAAGATACGGCCTTTCGGGGAAACCGCCGAAGGGGCGGGCGGCTTTTTGCAAGGGGAGGCGCGGATTACAGGGGGGGGGGCGCTTCCCGCCCCGCTAATAGATGAGCAGGACGAGCTGGGGATTGTGGTCGGAGAGGAAGCCCCCGGACGGATTCTCGGCGGGGATGCTGCTTCCGGCCACCCGGAAAGAGGGAGAGACGAAAACGAAGTCTATTTTTGCCCGCCCGTCCGGGGGCAAGCGGCCGAAGTCGTGGAAGGTGTACGCCGCCCCGTCCCGCCTTTCCGCCGCGTGCCAGGCGTCGCGCAGCGAAGGGTCGGCCTGCAATATCCGATAGGCTTCCGAACGGTCGGAGACGTTGAAGTCACCGGTCAGAATCCGCTTCCGCCCGCCCGCCAGCGAGTCCATCTTCTGCCGGATGAGGCGGGCGCTCTGCCGCCGCGCCTCGGCGCCGACGTGGTCGAAATGGGTGTTGAGCACGAAAAGTTCCTCCCCGCCCTGCCGGTCTTCCAGCACGGCCCACGTGGCAAGGCGGGTACACGCCCCGTCCCAGCCTATGAACCCGGCGCTGCCGGGATGCTGGGAAAGCCAGAACGTGCCGCTGCGAAGCAGCCGGAAGCGGCTTTTCAGGAAGAGGACGGGGGCATATTCACCCTTCTCCCGCCCGTCTTCGCGGCCGACGCCTACATATCCATATTGGGGCAGGCGCTCCTTGAGGTCCTCCAGCTGAGTGTGGAGCACTTCCTGCAGGCCGGCCACGTCCACCCTCCGGGCGGCGAGGAAGGCGGCCAGCGTGTCCCGCCGGTGGGGCCAGTCGTGGGGCGCGTCGCCGGGGTTGTCGTAGCGGATGTTGAAAGTACACACGCGCAGGGTGTCTTCCGCCAATGCTGGGAGCACGGCCAGGGCAAGGAGCAGGGGGAGGAAAAGGGGTCGCATAAGTGTGGGGGGCATACCGTTTTTTCCGGTTTTGCCCCGCAAAGTTCGGGTTTACATGTTACACCCGTATGACAAAAGCCCCGGAATGTGCTGTTATTCCACGCGGAACCAGTCGATGTCCATCCAGCCGCGTTCCTTGCCGCAGGGGGCTGTGCTGAAGAAGCCCACCTTGGCGCCTATCCACTTGCCCTGCCGCGCCTTGAAGGGCTCGCCCGCGGGGTGGAACTCCCGCCCGTCGGTGCTGTAGGAGAAGCGGCAGAGGGCGCCTTTGCCCACCTCCACGCGCAGGTAGAGGTCGAGCTCGTAGTTGGGCCTGAGGCCGGCCTCGTACTTCCGGCTTGCGGGCAGGGAGGCCACGGTGCGGGAGGTCTCGGGGCTGCCCTGCTCGGCGTCGTGGCAGAGGGCCTGTTTCAGGACAAAGCCTCCGCCCTCCTTCTCCACGGCCAGGCGGCAGTAGTCCCAGCCCATGACGATGAGCCCCGAGGCCTGCCCCTCGTCCTTGGCGGCGACCTTCACCTTGGCCGTGGCCGTGAACTCCTCGGCGGGGAACTTCTGCAGCAGGAGGTTGGGCACTTCCCAGAAATTCACGAAGCCCTCGGAGAGTACGTGCCCGTAGAGGCGCATGAACCCCGCCTGGGAGGGGAAGCCGAAGAAGTCCTGGTAGTTGGCGTGCCACTGCCACTGCGGCCCCAGCCTCCGGGAGTCGAACTCGTCGCCCGCGGGGGGCGCCAGCACCGGGGACGGGGCGTCCACGCGGGGCTTGCGGCAGCGGCGCAGGGGCTGCCCGCAGCCGTCGCCGTCGGGGTCTTCGCCGATGACGGGCCACCCGTCGGCGCGCCAGGCCATGGGGTTGAGGTGGACCACGCGGCCGTAGGGGCCCTTGTCCTGGAAGTGTACAAACCACGACTCCCCGGCGGGCGTCTCCACCCAGGCACCCTGGTGGGGGCCGTTGATGTCCGTCGTGCCCTGGGCCATGACGGTGCGCGCCTCATAGGGGCCGTAGACGCTGCGCGAGCGCAGGGCCAGCTGCCAGCCCTTCTCCACCCCGCCGGCCGGGGCGAAGATGTAGTAGTAGCCGCCGCGCTTGTAGAACTTGGCCCCCTCGACCGTGTGGTTCGTGCCGTCGTTGCCGTCGAAGACGAGCACCTCGGGGCCCACGGCCTCCGTCCCCTGCGCATTGAGCTCGCACACGGTAATCACGCTGTTGAAGCCCGCGCGGCTCCCCGCCCAGGCGTGGGCCAGGTAGAGGCGGCCGTCGTCGTCCCACAGGGGGCAGGGGTCTATCATCCCCTTGCCGGCCTTGACCAGCACGGGCTTCTCCCACGCGCCCTCGGGGTGGCGCGTCTTGACCATGAAGATGCCGAAGTCCGGGTCGCCCCAGTAGATGAAGAACTCGCCCGCGTGGTAGCGTATGGAGGGGGCCCAGACGCCGCGGCCGTGGCGGGGGGCGGCGCCGTAGTAGTCCTCCGGGGGCACGGCGGGGAGGGCGTGGCCCGCCAGGCGCCAGTTTACCAGGTCGCGGGAGTGGAGTATGGGCAGCCCCGGGGCACACTGGAAGCTGGAGGCCGTCATGTAGAAGCCGCCGCCGGGCGCGGCGCAGACGTCGGGGTCGGAATAGTCGGCGTGGACCACGGGATTTACAAACGTGCCGTCGCCCCGGTCGGGGACCCACGGGCCGGAGAGGCCCTGCGCCGCCCCCTGCGCGGCAAGGGCGGCGCAGAACAGGAAGGGCAGGGCTTTGCGGTACATGTCCATGTGCGTATATGTATATATATGTGTGTATGGTGTGGATGATACAGGCCTGTCCCCCCCCTATTCCCCGGCCGCCTGGTCCAGGTAGCCGTTCTTGTACGTGCCCCGGCGCAGGAGGCGGCCCTCGCGGTCGAACTCGACGAAGGGGCCGTCCTTCTTGCCGCGCCGGAAGAAGCCCTCGTAGCGCGTGCCGTCGGGCTCCTGGCGCACGCCCTTGCCGTCCTCCAGGCCGTCCTTGAACCCGCCCTTGTACTTCGTCCCGTCCTCCAGTATGAGCACCCCCGTGCCCTCCTGGCGGTCGTCGGCCCAGGTGCCGTCGTAGCAGTTGGCCCCGTCCTTGCCCCAGGTGAGCTTGCCGCGGCCGTGGCGCTTGTCGTCGCGCCACTGGCCCTCGTAGCGCACGCTGTCGGCCGTCGTCTGCACGCCGTAGCCGTTGCGCAGGCCGGCCCTGAACTCGCCCTCGTAGACCGCCCCCCCGGCCGTGCGGTACGTGCCGCGGCCCGTGCGCTCGCCCCGGCGGTACTCGCCCTCGTAGACGTCGCCGTCGGCATAGGTGAGCCTGCCCCGGCCGTCCATCATGTCGTCCGCCCACGTGCCCTCGTAGACGTCGCCGTTGGCATAGCGGTACGTGCCGCGGCCCCAGCGCACGTTGTCGCGCCACTGGCCCTCGTAGCGGGAGCTGTCGGCCCAGGTGAAGACGCCGTGGCCGTTCTTCTTGTCGTCCTCCCACTCCCCCCGGTACGAGTCGCCGCTGGCCCAGGTATACGTGCCCTCGCCCTCGCGCTTGTCGTAGGCCCACTGGCCGTCGTAGACGTCGCCCGTGTAGTAGTACATCACCCCGTGGCCGTGCTGGTAGTCGGTATACCACATGCCCTCGTAGCGGTTGTTGTTCAGGAAGTAATACGTCCCCCGGCCGTGCTGCCGGTCCTGGAACCATTCGCCCTCATACTTCTCCCCGTCGGTGAAGGTGAAGGTCCCCTGCCCCTGCCGTTTGCCCTTGACGTACTCCCCCTCGTAGACGTTGCCTCCGGGGAACACCGTCCTGCCCTTCCCTCCCGGCTTGCGGCCCTGCATCTCGCCGGTGTAGACCGAGCCGTCCCTGAAGGTGTACGTGTCTATCCTTATCTCCTGCCCCCGGGCCCCCGGGCCCGCCGCGCAGAGCGCCGCGGCCAGGAGCAGGGCGCGGGTCGCCGCCTTGCCCGTCATCCGCTTTTTGCTTCTGCCGTTCTTTTTTCCGTTTCTTTCCAGCATTTTCATGGCTGCAAAAATACGCCTTCCCCCCGGCATGCCCAAGCGCCCCGCCCCATTATTCCGTCTCTTTAGCTTTCCCTAAGGGGATTTTAACAGCCCCGCCCCACCCCGCGGGGCCGGAGGGGAGGAAATTTGTGGGGGCAGCCCGTTTTCCGGGGAAACGCTCGCGAGCGTTCGAGCGTTCGAGCGTTTTGGGGAGACAAGAAGAGAAAGCCGCTCGCGAGCGTGCCGCTTCTTTTTTCTTTAGCAGGAGGGGCAGACGGGTAAAGGAAGGGGGGGGAGGCAGGGAACTGGGACGAAAATCCCTCTTTCACCATTTTCTGTGGGCAAAAATAGCCATACCTGAAGAAAACTGCAAGCGTTTTACTAAATATTTTTGAATGAAAAGTTCTTTTTTCAGCCTTATAAGACTTTATATGCCCTTCTTTTCGAGCCGGTAAGGG
>CALUJL010000027.1 GCA_944320955.1 uncultured Bacteroidaceae bacterium | reverse complement strand
GAGGAGTGGGAGAAAAAGAAGACAGACCGGGAGTTCGCCCTCCTCTTCTACATGGACCACAGCCACAAGACCTGCCTCCGCCCCCTCCTCCCCCAAGAGCCGGACGCTGTAGACCGCCGCCTGCTGGCCGACCTCTCCGCCGCGCTGGACGAGCAGCCAGCCGGCATCCTGCCCGAATTCTATGCGCTCGACGGACGCCGCTTTGCCGGAGTCTACCTGAAGGCCCGCTGCGTACACGGCCGATGGACGCTCGAAGACTACATAGGCGGCTACTATTATGAACTCTAAACCCGCACCCATGATGAAACTCCCCACCCTCCTCTCCCTCCTCCTGCCCGCGCTGCTCGCCGCTGCCGCCCCCGCCGGGGCGCAGGACGAAGCCGTATCCATAGAAGAAATGTGCACCGGATTCCGGCAGCAGTACCTCGAAACCGAAAGATACCGGACGCCGCAGGGCTTCACCGCCACGCGCCCCATCGTCCGCCTCGACACGGCAGGCTACGACCGCGTCTACTTCGGCTACCGGACGAAAGAACATGTCCTCATCTACGGCCGCGACAGCGATCTGGGGCGCGCCTACATCGACGTGCCCGCCCTGCGGCAGACGGGCGTGGGCGAGTTGCCCCCGTCGGAATACCTATGGGTGGTGGAAGAAATCACCGAGCATCTCTCCCACACAAGCAACCGCTTCCGCGGCACGCTCTACTGGTTCTGCCGACGCGGCACATGGCAGACAGCCGACGGCGACAGCCTCCTCCGCCGTCTGGCCGCAGCCTACGGGACAGAAGACCTCTGCGAAGGGCTGGTGGGCGTGCCCGTCCGCTGGTTCACAGGGGAGATAGTAGGCGTGGGAAGCCCCTGCTTCATCTACGGCAACCACCTCGTCTCCACCCGCCTCTTCCGCGGCCGGGTGAAGGAAGGACGGGCGGAAGCGCGGGGCAAGCATTGGGGCATGGACTACATGCCGCAGGGATCGCTGGCCGCGGAGGCCGAGTATGTGCGGCTGGGCAGCCTCGCCGTCCGCCCGCCGGAGACGGGGCGGGCGAGCCAATCGCCGTCGGCCGGGTGGGAGCGGAAGTCCGTTGTCCTGCTGGCCGTGAAGCTCAACGACCAACTGCGCCGCGAGGGGCACTACGAACCGCAGTGGAAAGAGAAGGACCTGCACGCGGCACAGCTCGACCTGCTGCTCTACATGGACAAATACCGCAAGGCCCACCTCCACGTCCTCCGGCCGGACACGCTGGATGCCGACGTGCAGCAGGCCGTCGAGACGCTGGACCGCGCGCTCCAAGACCAGCCGCCCGGCATACTGAGGGAGCTGTGGACCGTGGACGGCCGCCGCTTCCCCGGCTACTACCTGCAGGCCACGCTCGGGCGCGACAGGCTCTGGAGCCTGACCGACCGCCGACAAAGCTTCGACTACTTCTACTGACCCGCACCCGCTCCACCCGCCCCGTCCCCACCCCGGACAGTATTTTTCGGGAAAAGTTGCAGCGCTTTTCTCAAGAAACGCCGCATTTGTCCGCAAAAAAGCCTAATTTTGCGACAAAATACCCTCTTCACCGAAGAAACCCATGAAGCGCGCCCATAGAAACTACCTCATCTACCTGGCCATGCTGCTCGTCTTGGGCAGCCTCATCTTCGGCGCGCTCAAGACGGGGGAGTACCACGCCACGAACTTTGCCCCCGGCTTGGGGGAAAGTTTCTTCTCCGAAGGTTTCGGCGCGTTCCTCGCCGTCTTGCGCGAGAACCTCCGCCACCCGCTGGCCGTGCTGCTCGTGCAGATACTGGTCATACTGGTCGTGGCGCGCGGCTGCGCGGCGCTGTTCCGCTTCATCGGGCAGCCGGGCGTCATCGGGGAGATAATCGCCGGCATCGTGCTGGGCCCCTCGCTCCTGGGGTGGCTGGCGCCGGAGGCATATACCTCCCTATTCCGCCCCGAGTCGCTGGGCATACTGGAACAGGTGAGCAACATCGGGCTGCTGCTCTTCATGTTCGTCATCGGGCTGGAAGTGGACTTCAGCACACTGCGCAACAAGATGAACGCCACCATCGTCATCAGCCACGGAGGCATCTTCAGCTCTTTCTTCCTCGGCATACTGGCCTCGCTCTTCCTCTACGAACAGTATGCCGCCGAGACTTCCGCGTTCCTGCCCTTCGCCCTCTTCATGGGCATCTCGATGAGCATCACGGCTTTCCCCGTGCTGGCCCGCATCATCCAGGAGCGCGGCATGACGCGCAAACCGGTGGGCACCACGGCGCTGGCCAGTGCGGCCAACGACGACGTGACGGCCTGGTGCCTGCTGGCCATCGTCATAGCCATCTCCAAGGCCACGACCCTCTGGAGCACGCTCTACACGCTGCTCTTCACGCTGGCCTACTTCGCGCTGATGTTCCTCGTCGTGCGCCCGCTCCTGAAGAAGATAGGCGAGCTCTACGCCAGCCCGGAGGTAATAGACAAACGGTTCGTCAACTCCATGTTCCTCGTGCTCGTCCTCTCGGCGGCGGCCACGGAGATACTCGGCATCCACGCCCTGCTGGGCGCATTCCTGGCCGGCGTGGTGATGCCTACGAACGCCGGGTTCCGCACGGTGATGATGGAGAAACTCGAAGACATCGCCTCGGTCTTCTTCCTCCCCCTGTCGTTCGCCTTCATGGGGTTGCGCACGGAGATCGGGCTCATCAATACGCCGGCCCTGTGGGGCACCTGCGCGGCGCTCATCCTCATGGCCATCGCGGGCAAACTGGGCGGCTGCGCCCTGGCGGCACGCGCCGTGGGGCAGCCGTGGAAGAACAGCCTCATCATCGGCACGCTGATGAACACGCGGGGACTGATGCAGCTCGTCGTGGTCAACATAGGCTACGAGATGGGCGTCATCCCGCCCCAGGTGTTCGTCTTGCTGGTGCTCATGGCGCTCGTGACCACCTTCATGACCACCCCGATGCTCAGCCTCGTGGAATTCCTCTTCAAGCAGCACAAGCGTTCCCACATACGGAAACTGCGCGAAGAACGCGCCCGCAACGCCCAAGCCCCCCAACAGACGGGCAAACTGCTCCTCTGCTTCGGCCGGCCCGACACGGGGCGCAAGTTGCTGCGCGTCTACTCCCTGCTCTTCGGCCCCCGCCTGGGCGGCCACCCGCTGCTCGCCGCCCACTACACGCTGGGCACGGACGTCAACCCGGCCAATGCCGAGCAGTTTGCCAACGAGAGCTTCCTCCCGATAACCGAAGAAGCCCGGCAGAAAGGCATCGACTTCGAAAAAATCTACCGCACGACGGACAGTTTCATCAACGAGGCCAAGCAACTCATCCGCACCGAGCAGCCGGACATGATACTCCTCGGCGCAGGGCCGCGCTTCATGAGCTCCCAGGAGATGCCGCTGCGGGCCGTCACCCCGTTCTTCAGCCTCTTCCGGGGAAAGACGGAGAGCATCCTGGCCGAAGCCGAATGCACCGTAGGCATCTACTCCAGCCGGAAGGAAGACCTGGACACGCCCAATTACGACCTGGCCATCCTCCTGGGCACACACGCCGACGACTTCCTGCTCGACTACCTGCCCAACCTGCTCGACAGCAGCCCCCTCTCGCCCGAAAAGCAGCTGCGCGACATACACATCTACCGCCTCAAGGGCTACACGGCGGAAGAGCCCGGATCGCACAACGCGGCCTATGCGCAGCTGGCCGCGGGCTACTCCGAGCGCATCCACCTGCACCCCGTCGAACAAGTGGAAGACCTCCGCGCCCCCCTGCTGCCGGAAAGCACGGCACTCATGCTCCTCTCCTACGAAACCTGCAGCACGCACGTGGCCGAATCGCCCGTGTTCCCCGCACTGCCCTCCCTCCTGGTCCTGAAAAAAGGCAGGCAATGAACGCCCGGGGGAGGCGGATTTCCGTATTTCCCCTGTAACAAAACATCGCAAACGGCAGCCTCCGCCACAGAAAAAGCAGGCGCACAAAAAAGAAAAATGGAGGCAAGCTCTTGCCTATTCATAGAATATGGTGTATATTTGCAGCGTGATTGATGATTTGTGAGGGCGAACGAAGCCCTTTTTTTGTACCCATACTTGAAATTCGCAGGAATGATAAGAAAAGAAGTGGTAAGCCAGATTGTGGATGAATGGATGGAAGGGAAAGACTACTTCCTGACCGACCTGACCATAAGTGCCGACAATCGGATAGTAATCGAGATGGATCACGACCAAGGGGTATGGATCGATGACTGCGTAGACCTCAGCCGCTACGTGGAATCGCGCCTGGACCGGGACGAAGAAGACTACGAACTGGAAGTAGGCTCGGCCGGAATCGGGCAACCTTTCAAAGTCGTGCGCCAATACCTCATCCACATCGGCGACGAAGTGGAAGTCCTCACCCGCGAAGGACGCAAACTCCGCGGCATCTTGGCCGCAGCCGACGAGGAAGGCTTCAGCCTGAACTGCGAAGAGAAGGTGAAGGAAGAAGGCGAAAAGCGCCCCAAACTCCGCACCGTGGAGCACCGCTTCGGCTACGGCGACGTGAAATACACCAAGTACCTCATCAGCTTTAAATGAAAATAACCGCATATACCCATGGCAAAAAAGGCAGAAACCATCAGTTTGATAGACACCTTTAAGGAATTCAAGGAACTGAAAAACATAGACCGCGCCACTTTGGTCAGCGTCTTGGAAGAGTCTTTCCGGAACGTGATAGCCAAAATGTTCGGAACGGATGCCAACTACGACGTAATCGTCAACCCCGACAAGGGAGACTTCGAGATCTGGCGTAACCGCACCGTGGTGGAAGACGACAAACTGGAAGACCCCAACCTGCAAATCTCCCTCTCCGAGGCACAGGCCATAGACGCTTCTTACGAAGTAGGCGAGGAAGTGACCGACGAGGTGCACTTCGAAGAATTCGGGCGCCGCGCCATCCTCAACCTGCGCCAAGCCCTCTCGGCCAAAATCCTGGAACTGGAGAAAGACAGTATCTACAGCAAGTACATCGACCGCGTGGGCACGCTCATCACAGCCGAAGTCTACCAGGCATGGAAGAAGGAGATTCTCATGCTCGACGACGAGGGAAACGAGTTGCTGCTGCCCAAGTCGGAACAAATACCCACCGACTTCTACCGAAAAGGCGAGACCGTACGCGCCCTGATCGACCGCGTGGAAAACAAAAACAACAACCCGAAAATCATACTCAGCCGCACCTCCCCGCTCTTCCTGGAGCGGCTGCTGGAGTTGGAAGTGCCGGAAATCGCCGACGGGCTCATCACCATCAAGAAAGTAGCCCGCATCCCGGGCGAACGGGCCAAGGTGGCCGTAGAGAGCTACGACGAGCGGATCGACCCGGTGGGCGCATGCGTCGGTGTCAAGGGCAGCCGCATCCACGGCATCGTGCGTGAGCTGCGCAACGAAAACATAGACATTATCAACTACACCCAGAACACCGCGCTCTTCATACAACGCACGCTCAGCCCCGCGAAGATTACGGAAATCATCCTCAACGAGGAAGCCCGCAAAGCCGAAGTGCACCTCCGTCCCGAAGAAGTCTCCCTGGCCATCGGCCGGAACGGCCTGAACATCAAACTGGCCAGCATGCTTACGGGATACACCATCGACGTCTTCCGCGACCTTCCCGAAGGTGAAACCGAAGACGAGGACATCTATCTCGACGAATTCCGCGACGAAATCGACGGCTGGGTCATCGACGCCATCAAAAGCATCGGCATCGACACCGCAAGAGCCGTGCTCAATGCCCCACGGGAGATGCTCATCGAGAAAGCAGACCTGGAGGAAAACACCGTAGACGACGTAATCCGCATCCTCAAAGCCGAGTTCGACGAAGCCTGACCGGCTGCGGACACCGCGAAATCCACCTCCCCGGAGGGCCGGGACACAAAGCCCCCCACGCATCCCCACAGAGAGCGAGAACCTAAAAACAGAAAGTAAATCAACACAATGGCCATAAGATTAAATAAAGTAATAAAAGACTTGAACGTAGGAGTCCAAACCATCGTGGAATTCCTGCAGAAGAAAGGATTCGAAATCGAGGCAGAACCCAATCCGAACGCCAAGATTACAGAAGAACAGTACGATTTGCTTTGCAAAGAATTCAAGACAGATGTGGATTTGCGCAAGAAGACCGAACAACTGATGCAGGAACGTACAGTCAGGAAGCGCAACGCAAACGCCACAGGCAAAGCCCCGGTCGAGAAGACCGAGGCCGACCCCTCCGTACAGCCCAAGGCCAAAGAAGAAGACCTCATACCCGTCGCCATACCCGAAGAGGCCAGACCCAAGTTCAAGCCTGTGGGGAAAATAGACCTCGACCAGCTCAACAAGCCGCACACTCCCGAGAAAAAGACAGAAGAGGAAACCAAGACAGAAAAAGCCCCTGCGGAAACCCTGGAAACCCCTGCATCGAATCCGGGAAACACCCGCAGCGAAGCCGGACAGCCCCAGCCCGAACCGCAACCCGAAGCGCAGAAAGAGAAAAAAGAAGAAATCTTCAAGATACGCACCAGCGAGCAACCGGCAGCCCACCTCAACATCGTCGGGAAAATAGACCTCGGAGCCATCAACCAAAGTACCCGCCCCAAGAAAAAAAGCAAAGAAGAAAAACGCAAGGAGCGGGAAGAAAAAGACCGCTCGCGCAACAAGCCCGGCACACCCTCCGCAGCCGGACAGGCCGCCGAGGGCGAAAGCCGGAAGAAAAAGCGCAGCCGCATCAACAAGGAACGGGTAGACCTCAACAACATAGAAAACGCAGCATCCTCCCCCTCTGCCAAGCGCAAACCGCAAGACAACGGGGCGAATGCAGCCGGAAGCGGCAAGAGCCGCCACGGAAAAGGCAGCACACTTCCTCCCAAGCCCATCGAAGTGAGCGATGAGGACGTGGCCAAACAAGTAAAAGAAACCCTCGCCCGCCTCACAAACAAAGGCAAAACAAAATCCTCCAAATACCGGAAAGAAAAACGCGAAAACGTACACAGCAAGCTCCAGCAGCTCGAAACCCAGGAACAGGCCGAGAGCAAGACACTGAAGCTGACCGAATTCGTCACCGCCAACGAGCTGGCCACGATGATGAACGTGCCTGTCACGAGCGTCATCAGCACCTGCATGAGCATCGGCATGATGGTTTCCATCAACCAGCGCCTCGATGCCGAAGCCATCAACCTCGTGGCCGAAGAATACGGCTTCAAGACCGAATACATCAGCGCAGACGTCGCACAAGCCGTAGTAGAGGAAGAAGACAAAGAAGAAGACCTCCAGCCCCGTCCCCCCATCGTCACGGTGATGGGCCACGTGGACCACGGTAAAACTTCGCTGCTCGACTACATCCGCAAGTCCAACGTCATTGCCGGCGAGGCAGGCGGAATCACCCAGCACATCGGCGCCTACAACGTAAAGCTCGACGACGGACGGCGAATCACCTTCCTCGACACGCCGGGACACGAAGCCTTCACCGCCATGCGTGCGCGGGGCGCCAAAGTGACCGACATAGCCATCATCATCGTAGCTGCCGACGACGACGTAATGCCCCAGACCAAGGAAGCCATCAACCACGCTTCCGCCGCCGGAGTGCCCATCGTTTTCGCAATCAACAAGATCGACAAGCCCAATGCCAATCCCGACAAGATAAAAGAAGCATTGGGAAACATGAACTACCTCGTCGAAGAATGGGGCGGCAAGTACCAGTCGCAGGACATTTCGGCCAAGAAAGGAATCGGAGTGCAGGAACTCCTGGAGAAAGTCCTGCTCGAAGCCGAGCTGCTCGACCTGAAAGCCAACCCCGACCGCAAGGCCACCGGCTCCATCATCGAGTCCACACTCGACAAGGGCCGCGGCTACGTGGCCACCGTGCTCGTCTCCAACGGCACCCTGCGGGTGGGCGACATCGTCCTGGCCGGCACCCACTACGGACGCATCAAGGCCATGTTCAACGAACGCAACCAGCGCATCAAAGAAGCCGGCCCCTCCGAGCCGGCACTCATCCTCGGCCTCAACGGGGCGCCGCAGGCCGGCGACACGTTCCACGTCATGTCCACCGAGCAAGAAGCCCGCGAACTCGCCACCAAGCGCGAGCAACTCCAGCGCGAGCAGGGCCTCCGCACCCACAAGACGCTGACCCTCGACGAACTGGGCCGCCGCATCGCGCTGGGCGACTTCAAGGAACTGAACATCATCGTCAAGGGCGACGTGGACGGATCCATAGAAGCCCTGAGCGACTCCCTCATCAAACTCTCCACCGAGCGCATACAGGTCAACGTAATCCACAAGGCCGTCGGCCAGATCTCCGAGTCCGACGTCAGCCTGGCCGCCGCTTCCAACGCCATCATCGTAGGCTTCCAGGTGCGCCCCTCGGCCGCAGCGCGCAAACTGGCCGAGCAGGAAGGCGTAGACATACGCACCTACTCCATCATCTACGACGCCATCGAGGAAATCAAGGCCGCCATGGAAGGAATGCTCGCCCCCGAGCTGAAAGAACAGGTGACAGCCACGGTAGAAGTGCGCGAAGTATTCCACATCAGCAAGGTGGGCTTCGTGGCCGGCGCCGTCGTGAAGGAAGGAAAGGTGAAACGCACCGACAAGGCACGCCTCATCCGCGACGGAATCGTGGTCTACACCGGGCAGATCAATGCCCTCAAGCGGTTCAAAGACGATGTGAAAGAAGTCCCGACCAACTTCGAATGCGGCATCAGCCTCACCAACTGCAACGACCTCCAGGTAGGCGACCTCATCGAAACCTTCGAGGAAGTGGAAATCAAACAGAGCCTCTGACGCCCCCGGAGCAGCGCGACTTCAGAAAACATACCAGATCCTGCGGGAGCAACCCGTGCTCTTTCGCGAGCCGGTTGCTCCCGTTTCTCATTCCGACACGATAATGCAAGAAGAAAAGGAACAGAACGAACTCATAAACCAGGTGGTGAACGAGAAATACAAGTACGGCTTCACCACCGACGTCCACACCGAAATCATCGACAAGGGCCTCAACGAAGACGTCATACGCCTCATCTCCGAAAAGAAAGGCGAGCCCGGCTGGCTGCTCGACTTCCGCCTCAAGGCCTACCGCCACTGGCTCACGCTCCAGATGCCCCGCTGGGCCCATCTCGACATCCCCCCCATCGACTACCAGGCCCTCTCCTACTATGCCGACCCCACGCAGAAAAAGCCCCGCCCCGACGCCCCGAAGAGCCTGGACGAGGTAGACCCCGAAGTAATCAAGACCTTCAACAAGCTGGGAATCCCGCTGGAAGAGCAGATGGCCCTTAGCGGAATCGCCGTCGACGCCGTGATGGACTCCGTCTCCGTCAAGACCACCTTCAAAGACAAGCTGCGCGAGAAGGGCATCATCTTCTGCTCCATCAGCGAAGCCGTGCGCCAGCACCCCGACCTCGTGCGCCAATACCTGGGAAGCGTAGTCAGCTACCGCGACAACTTCTTCGCCGCGCTCAATTCGGCCGTCTTCTCCGACGGCTCGTTCGTCTACATACCCAAGGGCGTGCGCTGCCCCATGGAACTTTCCACCTACTTCCGCATCAACGCCCGCGGCACCGGCCAGTTCGAGCGCACGCTCATCGTGGCCGACGACGACTCCTACGTCAGCTACCTCGAAGGCTGCACCGCCCCGATGCGCGACGAAAACCAGCTCCACGCCGCCATCGTCGAAATCTACGTCCGCGAGAACGCCGAAGTCAAGTACTCCACCGTCCAGAACTGGTATCCCGGCGATGCCGAAGGCCGCGGCGGAGTCTACAACTTCGTCACCAAGCGCGGCCTCTGCAAGGGGCGCAACTCCAAACTTTCCTGGACCCAGGTGGAGACCGGCTCCGCCATTACCTGGAAATACCCCAGCTGCATCCTGGCCGGCGACGGCAGCACCGGGGAGTTCTACTCCGTGGCCGTCACCAACAACCGCCAGCAGGCCGACACCGGCACCAAGATGATCCACCTCGGGCGCAACACGCGCAGCACCATCGTATCCAAGGGCATCTCCTGCGGCCGCAGCCAGAACTCCTACCGCGGCCTCGTGCGCGTGGCCAAGGAAGCCGAAGGGGCGCGCAACTTCAGCCAGTGCGACAGCCTCCTCATGGGCAGCCACTGCGGCGCCCACACCTTCCCCTACATGGACATCCGCAACGAGACGGCCGTCGTGGAGCACGAAGCCACGACCTCCAAGATAAACGAAGACCAACTCTTCTACTGCAACCAGCGCGGCATCAGCACCGAAGACGCCGTGGCGCTCATCGTAAACGGATACGCCAAGGAAGTCCTCAACAAGCTCCCCATGGAGTTTGCCGTCGAGGCCCAGAAGCTCCTCTCCATCTCGCTGGAGGGAAGCATAGGCTGAGGCAGCGCCCCCGCCCGGGAGATGCAGCGCTTTTCCCGGAAAGCGGCAGCACTCCTGCCCGGAAACCCTGCATGAAAACAGACATTCCCCCACAACTGCAACAAAAGACCAGCACACCATGTTAGAAATAAAGAACCTCCACGCATCCATCCACGGAAAGGAAATACTGAAAGGCATAGACCTCACCGTCAAGCCCGGCGAGGTACACGCCATCATGGGCCCCAACGGCTCGGGAAAAAGCACGCTGAGCAACGTCCTCGTAGGCCACCCCGCCTACCAGGTGACCCAGGGCAGCGCCACCTTCTACGGCAAGGACCTCCTCGCCCTCAGCCCCGAAGACCGGAGCCACGAGGGACTGTTCCTCAGCTTCCAGTACCCCGTGGAAATCCCCGGCGTGAGCATGACCAACTTCATGCGCGCCGCCATCAACGAACACCGCAAATACCACCAGCTCCCGCCCCTCAACGCCAGCGAGTTCCTCAAGCTCATGAAAGAGAAACGCGCCATCGTGGAGCTCGACAACAAGCTGGCCAACCGCTCCGTCAACGAGGGCTTCAGCGGCGGCGAGAAGAAGCGCAACGAAATCTTCCAGATGGCCATGCTCGAACCGCGCCTCAGCATTCTCGACGAGACGGACTCCGGGCTCGACATCGACGCACTGCGCATCGTGGCCGAAGGCGTAAACAAACTCAAGCGCCCCGACACTTCCGTCATCGTCATCACCCACTACCAGCGGTTGCTCGACTACATCCGGCCCGACATCGTCCACGTCCTCTACAAGGGCCGCATCGTCAAGACCGAAGGCCCGGAACTCGCCCTGAAACTCGAAAAGCAAGGCTACGACTGGATAAAGGAAGAAATAGGAGAATGAAAGACATGGGAGCCGAACAGCAATACATCGACCTCTTCGAGCAGTGCGCCCAACTCATCGACAGCGGCAGCGCGCCCTCCCTCAACGCCCCGCGCCGCCGGGCCATGCAGGCCTTCGCCGCACAGGGCTTCCCCACACTCCGGCAGGAAGAAGCCCGCTACACCGACGTGCCCGCACTCTTCGCCCCCGACTACGGGCTCAACCTGCGCCGCACCCTCGTCCCCACCAGCGCGGCCGAGGTCTTCCAGTGCGAAGTGCCCAACATGAGCACCCAGCTCTACCTCGTGGTCAACGACATCTTCCACTCCGCCTCGCCCGCCGCGGCGCAGCAGCTGCCCGACGGCGTACTCGCCGGAAGCCTCAAGGACATGGCCCTCTCCCATCCCGCGCTGGTGGAGAAATACTACGGCCGCCTGGCCGACCCCGGAAGCGATGCCCTCACGGCACTCAACACGGCCTACTGCCAAGACGGGTTCTTCATCTACGTCCCCCGCGGCGTGCGCGTCCCCCGCGTCCAGCAGCTCGTCAACCTCAACCACGCCGGCGCCGACCTCATGTCCCACCGCCGCCTGCTCATCATACTGGAGGATGGAGCCGGGCTCAGCCTGCTTTCCTGCGACCACAGCCTCGACGAACACCAGTTCCTCACCACACAGATTTGCGAGATCTACGTAGGCCGCGGCGCATCGTTCGACCTCTACGAGCTCGAAGAGACGCACCATCTCACCCGCCGCTGCTCCAATGTCTACCTCCGGCAGCAGGCCGACAGCCGCGTCCTGCTGGACTCCCTGACGCTCCACAACGGCATCAGCCGCAACCGCGTGCATGCCACGCTCGAAGGCCCCGGCGCCGACCTCGCACTCATGGGCATGGCCATCAGCGACAAGCAGCAGCACGTGGACAATCTCACCTTCATCGACCACCGCGCGCCGCGCTGTTCGAGCCGCGAGCTGTATAAATACGTACTCGAGGGAGAGGCCACGGGCGCTTTCGCAGGCAAAATCCTCGTCCGCCCCGGCGCGCAGCAGACCGACGCGCAGCAGACCAACAAAAACCTCTGCATGACGCGCACGGCGCGCATGTACTCCCAGCCACAACTGGAGATCTATGCCGACGATGTCAAGTGCAGCCACGGATCGAGCACCGGCCGGCTGGACGAAAACGCCCTCTTCTACATGCAGACGCGCGGCATCGCGCCGCAGGAAGCCCGCCTGTTGCTCATGTCGGCCTTCGTCGCCGACGTCATCGGGCAAGTCCGCATCCCCGCACTGGCCGACCGCCTGCGCCATCTCGTAGAGCTGCGCTTCCGCGGCGAGATGGAGAAATGCAGAGGGTGCAAGATGTGTAAATAATCCCCCACGCCATGGACATACAGAAGATACGCCAAGACTTCCCCATCCTCAGCCGCACGGTCTACGGCCGCCCGCTCATCTACCTCGACAACGCCGCCACAACGCAGAAACCGCGCTGCGTGGTAGAAGCCATCAGCGAGGAGTATTACTCCGTCAACGCCAACGTGCACCGCGGAGTCCACTTCCTCTCCCAGCAGGCCACCGACCTCCACGAGGCCGCCCGCGAGGCGGTACGCCGCTTTATCCACGCCCGAAGCACCAGCGAGATAGTCTTCACCCGCGGGACCACCGAGAGCATCAACCTCGTGGCCGGCAGCTTCGGCGAAGCTTTCCTGCAGGAGGGCGACGAAATCATCGTCAGCGAGATGGAACACCACAGCAACATCGTCCCTTGGCAGCTGCTCCAGGAGCGCAAAGGCGTCAAGCTGCGCGTCATCCCCATAAGCGACTCCGGCGAACTCGACCTGCAGGCCTTCGCATCGATGCTCTCGGGGCGCACGCGGCTCGTGAGCATCGCCCACGTGAGCAACGTGCTGGGCACGGTCAACCCCGTGGCCGACATCGTCCGCCTGGCCCACGAGGCCGGGGCGCGGGTGCTGGTGGACGGAGCCCAGTCCACCCCCCATATCCCCGTCGACATGCAGGCCCTCGACGCCGACTTCTATGCCTTCTCCGGACACAAGCTCTACGGTCCCACGGGCATCGGCGTGCTCTACGGAAAGGAAGAACTGCTGCGCCAGCTGCCCCCCTACCAGGGCGGCGGCGAGATGATCAAGCACGTGCGCTTCTCCGGCACCGACTACGAAGACCCTCCCCTGCGCTTCGAGGCCGGAACCCCCGACTACATAGGCACCCACGCACTGGCCCGCGCCCTGGACTACGTAGGGCAGATCGGGCTCGACCGCATAGCCGACTACGAACACCGCCTCCTCGCCTACGCCACCGAGCGCCTCTCCGCCATCCCCGGCCTGCGCATCTTCGGCCGGGCGCCGCAGAAGTCGGCCGTCCTCTCCTTCCTCGTGGGCGACATCCACCCTTTCGACACGGGCACCCTGCTCGACCGCCTCGGGATAGCCGTACGCACCGGCCACCACTGCGCCCAGCCCCTCATGGACCGCTACGGCATCAGCGGCACCGTGCGCGCCTCCTTCGCCTTCTACAATACGACGGAAGAAATCGACACCCTGGCCGAAGGCATCGAACGCATCCGCAAGATGTTCTGACCCCCCCCCGGCCACCAATCCCCACAGGGCGGGCACCGCGAAAAAAGCAGTGTCCGCCCTTTCTCTTTTTTTCCCGCGGCGCAGGCAGGAAAAAGCGGCAGCGGTATTTGCCAAAAGTGCCTGCACTTTTCCCGAAAACCGGCAGCGCTTTTTCCACCGCCCGGCAGCGCTCTTGCCCGCCGCCCCCGCCGCTACGCCGCGCCCGTGCCCCCCGTTTTGCCCGAAAGAAAAGGCCCGACGATAAAAAAACGCCACATTTTCCCGAAAAAAGGTTGCATAAACCAAAAAACATCCCTACATTTAGCCCGACAAAGCAGTCTGTCTTATCATTCATTAACCTAAACCTCTTAACAACATGAACAGGAAACTACACCATTTCCTTGCTGCGGCCCTCGCCGCGGCAGCGTGCTCTGTCGTCGCCCCGCCCCTCTATGCGCAGGCGGAAACGACCGACATCACCGCCGATTACCTGCAGAACGCCGGCTTCGAGACTACCCCCACGGGCATCGGGGCCGACAACACCGTCTACGACGTGCCCGGCTGGACCGAAACCCCCGCCGCAGGCAGCAACGAGTTCTACAAACTCGGCACCATCCCCTATGGGGAAGAAAACGCCGTGCTCGCCATCACGCCGGAAAACGGCAGCTCCGTCAGCGAAAACAACACCGCCGTGCTGGCCATCAAGCAGCACTGGAACCCGGACGCCACCCTCGCCGTGAGCCAGAGCGCCGACCTCCCCGCCGGCACGTACCGCCTGAGCTTCGACACATGGGTAGGCCAGACGCTTGAGAACGCCGCCAGCCGCTGCGGATACATCATCGGCGGAACGGAAACCTACACCGATGCCCTGGCCGACGAGGTAGGCGTATGGAAACAAAACGCCATGACCTTCACCCTGAGCGAGGCCGGGGAAGTCACCTTCAGCTTCGGCTACCTCAAAACCGCCAACAGCGGCGGCGGCGACAGCCCCATCCTTCTGGTGGACAACGTAAAGCTCGAGTCCGTCGCCCTTCCCACCTTTACTTACGGATGGATACGGAAAGACGTGACCAACCTCATCACCAACCCCTCTTTTGAAGAGAACCAGGACGACCGCCAGACCACAATCCCCGGATGGACCAAGGCCGGATCCGAAAACAGCGAGTTCTGCACCCGCAACAATGCAGACGGCCGCATCCCCACCTTTGGCGACGGCAACGTCTACCTCCAGTACTGGGTATCGAACACGCTCCCCGACTTCTCCGTGACGCAGACCATCGACGACCTGCCCAACGGGAAATACCGCATCATCGCCGCCGCCAGCTTCACCGGCACCGAGGGTTACTACCTGATAGCCAATGAAGACAGCATCGCCATCGGCGAGGCCGGCGACTACCTCGTGGAGACCGAAGTTACCGACGGCAGCCTGACCTTCGGAGTAACCACGGACGGAGCCAACGGAAACTTCGCCAAAGCCGACCACTTCCGCCTCTACCAATACGAAAACAACACGCTGGACGACGTGTTAGCCCGCCTGGAAGCCTCCCCGGCCCACAGCCAGGCCAGCGAGGCAGACCTGACCGCAGCCGTCGATGCCCTGCAGCTCTTGCTCACAGATGCTGAGGCCACCGAAGAAGCCATTGCAGAAGCCGCCGAAACCGTGGCCACTGCTCTGGAATACCTCTACCTCTCCGAGCAAGGCTTTGCCAGCTTCCGGGCAGAAATCGACCGCCTCACCGAAGAATCCGCCGCATACACCGAATTCCCCGGCTACGCAGCCTACCAGGAAGCCCTCAAGGCCGCCGAAGAAGCCTATGCCAGCGGGACAGACGAGCTGCCCAAAGCCATCGTAGCCCTGTACGACGCCGAAAAAGCCTGCCGCCTGACCGACCCGAGTGGCGAGGCCACGTTCCTCATCGAGAACCCCGACTTCGACGAAAATGCCGAAGGATGGACCACCACCACCGGCGCGCAAAACGCAGGCATCAGCTCGAACAAGAAGACCGGCACGTTCGAAACCACCCTGCCGCACTATGAAAACTGGAACCCCACCGGCATGATCGGCACCATGTCGCAGACCATCAGCGAGATTCCCAACGGTAAATACATCCTCTCCATCGACGCTTTCCGCGACCAGGAGCCCTCCAACGGCGCAGACATCCCCGTCGATGACACACGGGCCGGCGTCTACGCCTTCGCCAATGCAGACAAGACTCCGGTATTGAGCAGCACTCCGCAGACTTACACCGTGGAGACCATCGTGACCGACGGTACGCTGACCATCGGAATCGAATCCGCCGAAGCCGTTGCGCGCTGGATCGGTTTCGACAACGTGAAGCTCCGCTTCCTCGGCGACCTCAATCCCGCACCCGCAGAGCCCTCCACGGCCATCGACGAGAGCAGCACTTACTACATTTACCACCCGGCTGCCGACAAGTTCATGGCCAACAATGCCGATGCCACCAACGGCGCGCTCTACGCGATGGGCAGCATCGAGGACGAAGACGCCTACAAGTGGGAGATCACCCTTGCGCCCGGAGCCGACGAAAGCGCACCCGACACCGTAAGCCTCAAGCAGCTCTCCTCCGGAAAGTACCTCAACGCGCTCAGCACCAACGGCTGGTCGATGGGGCTCGGCGACTATGACGCCACCGGATCACGCTACATCGTAAACGATGCCGAAGGCACTTACACGCTCTCCAACCTGCGAAACACGTCGAAAATGATAGGCTTCGACAACCTCAACGACGGCAGTACTCCCTACTACGACAAGGGAACGGGCAACAACCCCTACTTCAAATTTTACAAAGCAGACGAGTACGAAGAATATGCCCTCCTCCTTCCCTACTACCGGCAGAAGGAAACCCTGCGCGAGCGCATCAATGAGATGAAAGCCCTGCAGGACGGCCTCCTCGGCGGCTACCATAGCGAAGAAGACGAGGAAGGATTGGCCGCAACGCTGGCCTACGCGCTCGAAATCTACGAGCAGACGGCGGACGCCGTGGCGCTCGACAGCCTGACGGCCGCAGTGGGCATCGTGGACGATGCCATCGAAGTCTACAAATACTCCACCATGGCCACCGCAGACAACCCCGCCGACTTCACATTTGCCATCGCCAATGCCGACGGCGAGCTGTGCTCCTGGCACAGCATCCCGGGCTGGACGATGGATCCCGCATCGATAGGCAACTGGGGCGGCAAGGCCGTCGATAACGACGTGCTCACCGGACAGAGCATCGAGCTGTGGAACCCCAGCGGAAGCCCCTTCACCGTAAGCCTCGCGCAGAGCATCGCCGGCCTGCCCGACGGTAAGTATTCGCTCACGCTCGGCGCATTCGCCGCCGACCAGGCCAACGGCACGACCACCGGAGCGCTCTACTTCTTCGCCGGAAACCGCAAGGCAGACCTCCAAGTCTCCAACCCCGCCGGGACGGACGACGAAGTGGTAGGCGCCGCGCAGCAGTACACCATCGAGGACATCTACGTATCCGGCGGCACGCTGGAGCTCGGCATCCGCGCAGAGGCCAGCAACGCCAACTGGTTCGGCTTCGACAACGTGACGCTCACCTACTACGGCCCGAAGGAAACCCTCCTCGTCCTGACCGACTCCGTGACGCGCACGACCGACATGGGCTATACCGCCACGTTCGTAGACAACCACAGCGCCGAGATTTGCGACTTCCTCCTCGTAGACTCCCTGGCTGACGAATCCGTCACGATAAGCCCCATGAATGCCGACGGTACGCTGGTGGAGAACACGACGGACGGCTGGTTCAACGCAGAAGGCAACCTCCAGGCATGGGGCAGCGACGCACGCGTCTGCGTGAAGTACCCCGCCGACCAATACGTCCTCAATGCCCAGGAATATTTCATCTGCACGATGCCTGATGTCTGCGAAGCCGGCGACGTCTACACGACGCAGTGGGCCGTGATGACCGCTACCGACACCGTCGTCCTCCGCACCGTGGTTACGATGGCAGAGCCGGAGGTTCCGGAAATCCTCACTCCCGCACAGTGCACCAACCTCGGCACCGTACAGATAAAGGCCGAGGCCGAAGCCGACGCCACGGGAGCCAATACGCAGGAAGTGACGCTCGACGTGGAAGAAGTGGCTGCATACTTCGACATGGACGTAGAGACCTTCTCCGAGACCGCAGCCTTCTACGCTACGGCACGCGACTCCTTCGCCCTCAGCCCCACGGCCAACCAGGGCGGATACTGGCTCGATGCCAACGGCGAGGCCATCGCTTGGGGCACGGGTGCAGTGTTCTATCTCGAACCCCTCACGGCTAAGGACTACAGCACCTTCCACATCGGCCAGTTCGGCGGCGCTTGTGCCGCAGGCGACGAGTACCAGGCCAAGCTTTACTTCGTCATCGGCGACGAGATGGTTACGCTCGAAGTGACCTACACCATAGCCGACGACCCCACCGGCATAGAAGAAACCACGGCCGGGGCTGAGCCCGTCGCCACCGAGTACTACACGCTCGACGGCATCCGCATCGACTCGCCCGCACAAGGCACGTATGTCGAGAAAGTCACCTACTCCGACGGCAGCGTGAAGAGCCAAGTGATCATCCGCGAATAGGGCCGCGGGCTTCGCTCCCCTATTCCCCTTTTCCTTAAGACAGACGCGGGCGCATCCTCCGGGATGCGCCCGTTTTTCATGGATTTTCCCTACCTTTGCGCCCACGGCCGCGAGGCCCTGCGGGAAAAGCCCGGCAGCCTCGCCCCGAAAGCGGCGGCACCGGTGGGAAAAAGCGGCAGCGCGCCCTGCAAAAAGCGGCAGCACTTTTCACGAAAAGATGCAGCGCTTTTCCCGGCCTCCCGCAGCACCCTCCCCGCAATCCCCCGCCCCTCCCCGCTCCGGCCTCCGCCGCAAACCTCACCCTCCCACGCCCCGAACGCATGATCCACCCCTTCCGCTCCGACATTTCCCGCCTGCCCCTGCCCCGGCTCTTCACCTACCCTTTCTGCTACACGCCCCATCCCCTCTGCCTTGCCGCAGCCGAGGAGGTGAAAGCCTACCTCGCCGCGCGCGCCGACTGGCAGGAGGAACTCGCCGGGGGCAAGATGTTCGGCGTCCTCGCCGTGCAGCAAGAAGACGGCCGGGTGGGCTATCTGGCCGCCTTCTCCGGCATCCTGGCCGGGAAGTCGCGCCACGCCTTCTTCGTACCCCCGGTCTACGACCTGCAGGACCCTGCCGGATTCTTCCCCCGCCTGGAGGCCAGCCTCGGCCGCCTCACGGCCCTCATCCGCAGCCGCGAGGAAGATCCCGCCGCCCGCGCCCGGCAAGCCGAAGAACAACGCCTCCGCGCCGAAGCCGAGGCCAGCCTCGCCCGCGCCCGGGAGGCCCTGAAAGAGGGAAAAGCCCGGCGCGACGCCCTGCGCCTCACCGCCCCCGGCCCCGCCGTGCTCGAAGCCCTCGTCCGGGAAAGCCAGCACGCGAAGGCCGAATTCCGCCGCCTCCGCAAGCAGTGGGAAGCCCGTCTCGCCTCCGCCCGCCAGGCCTGCGCCCGGGACGAGCAGGCCCTGGCCCTCCTCCGCGCCGGGCGCCACCGCCGTTCCGCTGCCGCACAGAGGCGCATCTTCCGCCACTTCCGCCTGCGCAACGCCTTGGGCGAGACAGAAGACCTGTGCCAAATCTTCGCCGCCACGCCCCAACGCGTGCCCCCCGCAGGCAGTGGCGAGTGTGCCGCCCCCAAGTTGCTCCAATACGCCTTCCTCCACCGCCTCCGCCCCTTGGCGATGGCCGAGTTCTGGTGGGGCCGTTCACCGCGCGACACCCTGCGCCGCCACGGCTCCTACTACCCCGCCTGCACCGAAAAGTGCGGCCCCATCCTCCGCTTCATGCTCCGCGGGCTCCCCGTGGAGCCCGACCCCCTGGCCGAAGACCCGCACCGCGGCGCGGAGCTCCCCGTGGTCTACGAAGACGAGTGGCTCGTGGCCGTCTGCAAACCCGCAGGCCTCCTCTCCGTGCCCGGCAAGAAAGCCGTCAGCTCCGCCCTCGCCCTCCTGCGCGGGCGCTACCCCGGGGCCACAGGCCCGCTGCTCGTACACCGCCTCGACATGGACACTTCCGGCATCCTCCTGGCCGCAAAGACCAAAGAGGTGCACCAGAACCTGCAGGCGCAATTCAAGAACCGCACAGTGGAGAAAGCCTACGTGGCCCTTCTCGACGGGGAAATCGCGCAAGACGAGGGCCTCATCAGCCTCCCCCTGCGCCTCGACCCGGCCGACCGCCCGCGCCGCATCGTCGACCCCCTCCACGGCAAACCGGCCCTCACGCACTTCCGCGTCGTCGGCCGCAGCCCGGGGCAGACACGGGTGCTCTTCTTCCCCCGCACGGGGCGCACCCACCAGCTCCGGGTACATGCGGCCCATCCCGACGGCCTCGACACTCCCATCCTCGGCGACCGCCTCTACGGAGGCACTCCCGCCGGCCGCCTCTACCTCCACGCCGCATCGCTCCGCTTCCGCCATCCCGCCAGCGGACAGGTCCTGCACATCGAGTGCCCTCCGCCCTTCTGACTCCCCACACCTCCCGGCAGGGGAAAACAAAAAAAGCGCTGCCGCTTTCCGCAGAAAGCAGCAGCACTTTTCCCGAAAAGCGGCAGCGCTTTTTCCCTAAAGACGCAGCGCGGCCCTCAGACAACGGCAGCGCTTACGACGCCTCCCCCTCGGCCCCGGAGAAGCGGCGCACGCGGGAAACGAGCCACATCGCCCCCGCCAGCAGCACGACGATGCCCACCACCAACACCGCGGCCAGGGCGCCGATCGAGGCGTGGCTGTTGCTTATCGAGAGCGAGTGCTGCCAGTCGTAGGTCGAAGGCAGGTAGGGCGTGCGGTTGAAGCCCGCCGCCAGCAGCAGGGCCGTAAAGGAAAGGAGCGTCCCCGCCGCCGCGGGAAAGAAGCCCCTGCGGCTGGAAGCGCAGAAGATGGTGCGGGAAATGCCCGCCACCAGCAGCACCAGCCCCACGAGGAGCAGGAATCCCACGGCCGGCATCTCCACGAAATTCTGCAAATAGCGGCGCACCACACCCATGAATGCGCCCTCGTTCCAGACAAGCCCGATGCGCATGCACAGGCGCACTACAAAAGCCAGGTAAAAGATGAGGAAGAAGACCGTCTCTGTCAGGAGCAGGCTGCGCACCCGCGTACGCACTTCCCCGCCCGCGCCGCGCACCACGAGGTAGAGCATGCTGAGGATACGGCACAAATAGAGCAGCGCGGCGCCCAAGAGCAGATTGTCGAGCAGCATGAAGGCCTCCAGCCCGCCGGCCTGGCCGAACCATACGGCCCCCGCCAGGCGCAGCCCCCCGCCGGCATCCACCTCAGCTTCCTGCAAAAACGGCGCCCCGCTGAAGAAGCAGCCCAGCACCACGCCCGCCAGCAACGGGGCGGCAATGCCGCCCAGCGTAGAGAGAGACCGCCCCGCAGCCTGCAGCAGGGCCCTCCGCGAGCGGCCCATGAGCGCCCCCGCGGCAGCCACCGCGAACGAAGCCGCCAGCGCCGACCACAGCCCAGCAGCCCCGCAGACGAAAACCCGGAAGTACGCCGGAAAAGCCCAGCAAAGCAGTCCCACGAAAAGCAGCAGCCCGGCCGGCGGCAAGTACCACAAGCCGGAGAAAAAAGACGTCAGCCCCGCGCGTTTTTCTTCCTCGCGCGAGAGGGTGCGCACCGTGGTATTTCCGCCCAAGACAAACATCAAGACGGGAAGCAACCCGCCCAAAACGGAAATTACCGCCCATACGCAGTGTTCAAGAAGTATAACTGTCATAAGAAAACGATTGATGGTTTCTGAAAAAGATGTCGCCCGCAAAGATAGAGAATCCTCCCCGCGCAAGGAAAAAATATCGGGAAATCCCCCCTTTTTGCCGACAGATTCCCCCCTCCCATCCATTCTTTTTGGAAAAATACGGAAGTATCCGGTAACTTTGCCGGCGAAAAAGAACAAAGAACCCATGCCGCAATGAAGAAAAACCTCATCCTCGCCACCCTGCTGGCCGGCCTCTTCCTGCCGGCCCTTGCGCAGGAAAAGCCGCAAACCTGGACCCTGGAGTCCTGCATCCGCTACGCTCTGGACCAAAACATAGCCATCAAGCAGAGCCGCAACAGCCTGGAGCAGACCCTGGTGGAGACGAAATCCGCAAAAGCAGCCCTCTTTCCCTCACTCAGCTTCGGCACTTCGCAAAACTACACCAACCAACCCTACGGAGGACTGGGCAGCGTGGGCAACAGCTACAACGACGGCAGCATAAACGCCTACAGCGGTAGCTACAACCTCAGCGCCAATCTCACCCTCTACAACGGCGGACGCAACTGGAACAACGTGAAATACCAGAAACTACTGGCCAAAAACTCAAAAGAGCAAATCGCACAGCAGGAAAACCAGGTGATACTGGCCGTCACGCAGGCCTATCTGCAAATCCTCTATGCCGCCGAGTCCGTGGAGGCCAACCGCGCCACGCTCCGGGCCGACTCCGCCCAGCTCCGCCGGGCGCAGGAAATGAAAGAAAACGGCCTGATGACGAAGGTCGACGTGGCCCAAATGCAGTCGCAGCTCAGCACCGACGCCTACCAGCTCGTCCAGTCGCAGACACAACTGGCCAACTATAAGCTCCAACTGCGGCAGCTGCTCGAAATCGGAGGCGGCGAAGAAGAAATGGAGCTGACGCTTCCCGAGATTTCCGACGAGGCCGTGCTCACCCTCCTGCCCGACAAAGAACAAGTCTATGCCACGGCGCTCACCCTCATGCCCGAGGTAAAAGCCGGGAAACTCAGCACACAAGCCGCCGAGCTCAACGAGAAAATCGCAAAGTCCGGCTACTTCCCCACCGTCAGCCTGCAGGCTTCCACCGGGACGGGGCACAATTCGGCCAGCGACCTGGGCTTCGGCAAACAACTCAAGCGCAGCTGGAACAACATGGTGGGCCTCTCCCTCTCCATCCCCCTGCTCGACAACCGCTCCAACAAGAGCGCCGTCGAGAAAGCCCGCCTCCAGACGCTCAACAGCCGCCTCCAGGAGAGCGAAACGGCCAAGACCCTCTACGAAACCATCGAGCAGGCATGGCAAAACGCCTATTCCTCGCAAAACGAATACCTCGCCGCACGCGAAAAAGAGCGCTACGCCCGCGAGAGCTACGAGCTCGTCAGCCAGCAGTTTGCCCTGGGCATGAAGAACACCGTGGAGCTCATCACCGAGAAGACCACCCTGCAAAACGCCCGGCAGGAGAAGCTACAGGCCAAATACATGTCCCTGCTCAACCAGAAACTCCTGCGCTTCTACCAAGGGGAGATGCCGGTGCTCTAAGAAAGCGCAGGCACTTTTCCCGAAAACAGGCAGCGCTAATCCCGAAAACATGCAGTAGAAAATCCAAAAACACGCAGTAGAAATATGAAACTCACGCAAAAGACCAAGACAATCCTCCTCGTGGCCGTAGTCATTGCCGCAGCGCTCGCGGCCTGGGGACTGTGGCGCCCTTCGGCAAGCGGCAAGCTCACCTTCGCCACCACCCGCGTCGAGCGCGGGACCATCGGCAGCTCCATCACCGCCACCGGCACCATCGAGCCCATCACCCAAGTGGAAGTAGGCACCCAGGTATCGGGCATCATCGCCAAGATCTACGTCGACTACAATTCCGTGGTCAAGAAAGGCCAGCTCCTTGCCGAACTCGACAAGACGAACCTCGAGAATGCCCTCCAGTCCGCCGAGGCCAACATGAACACCGCCAAAACCGAGTACGACTACCAGCTCAAGACCTACGAGCGCAACAAGGCGCTCCACGATAAAGGCCTCGTATCCGACAACGACTACGAGCAGGCCTACTACACCTACCGCAAGGCCTCCAACGACTACGAGGTAAGCAAAAACAACTACGAAGAAGCGCGCACCAACCTGGGCTACGCCATGATTTACTCCACCATCGACGGAATAGTCCTCTCCAAGGAAGTCGAAGAAGGACAGACCGTGGCCGCCGCCATGGAGACGCCTACGCTCTTCATCATAGCCCAAGACCTGAAGCAGATGCAGGTAGTGGCCGACGTGGACGAGGCCGACATCGGCAACGTGCGCGAGGGGCAGCGCGTGACATTTACGGTAGACGCTTACCCGGAAGACGAGTTCGAAGGCTACGTGACCCAAGTGCGCCAAGAAGCCACCACGACGAACAACGTCGTGACCTACGAAGTCGTAATCAAAGCCCCCAACGAGGATCTCAAGCTCAAGCCCGGGCTTACGGCCAACGTGAACATCTACACGCTGGAAAAACAGGACGTCCTGACCGTGCCCGCCAAGGCGCTCCGCTTCAGCCCCGACACGGAAATCATCGGTAAGGACGGCATTGTGGAGAAAGACCCCTCCATCCGTGAAGACGCCACCCACAAGATTCTCTGGCAGCGCGAGGGCAACACCTTCAGAGCCCTGCCCGTAGAGGTCGGCATCAGCAACGGCGCACTCACCGAGATAGTCTCCGGCGCCAAGGAGGGCACCACCGTAGTGCTCGAAGCCACAGCCTCCTCCATGCCGGGACAGGACGAAGCCGCCGCGGGCGACGAGGAACGCTCCCCCTTCATGCCCGGCCCGCCCGACAAGGACAAGAACAAAAAGAAGTAAAGCCATGGCACAACGACCCATCATCGAACTGGAACACATCCGGCGGAACTTCGTGGTCGGCGAAGAGACGGTGCACGCCCTGCGCGGAGTGTCGTTCACAATCTGCGAAGGCGAGTTCGTCACCATCATGGGCACCTCCGGTTCCGGCAAGTCCACGCTGCTCAACATCCTGGGCTGCCTCGACACCCCGACCGAGGGCGAGTACCGGCTTGACGGAATCCCCGCGCGCGCCATGAGCAAGCCCGAGCGCGCCGTGCTGCGCAACCGCAAGATCGGCTTCGTCTTCCAGAACTACAACCTGCTGCCCAAGACCACGGCGGTGGAAAACGTAGAACTCCCGCTCATGTACAACCCCGCCGTCCGCGCCGCCGAGCGCCGCGAGCGCGCCATCCGCGCGCTGCAGGCCGTGGGCCTCGGCAACCGGCTGGAGCACAAGAGCAACCAGATGTCCGGCGGACAGATGCAGCGCGTGGCCATAGCCCGGGCGCTGGTGAACGAGCCGGCCGTCATACTGGCCGACGAGGCCACCGGGAACCTCGACACGCGCACCTCCTTCGAGATACTCGTCCTCCTCCAGAAGCTGCACGCCGAGGGGAAAACCATCATCTTCGTGACGCACAATCCCGAAATCGCCTCCTACAGCAGCCGCAACATCGTGCTGCGCGACGGACACGTGACCGAAGACACGTCCAACCGGCAGATCCTCTCGGCCGAAGAGGCCCTCAAGGCGCTGCCCGTGGAAGACGACTGAGAAAAAAGCCGCAGGGGAAACGGGAAAAAGCGCTGCCGCTTTTTCCCGCCCGATGCGGCACTTTTCCCGAAAACACCCAGCGAACTCACCCTTTAACCGCAGAAAAAAGACATGAATTTCGGCAACCTTTTCAAAATAGCCCTCAAGGCGCTCAGCAACAACAAGCTGCGCAGCTTCCTGACGATGCTGGGCATCATCATCGGCGTGGCAGCCGTCATCACCATGGTGGCCATCGGACAGGGCACCAAGCGCAGCATCCAGAAACAAATCTCCGAGATGGGCTCCAACATGATCATGATACACCCCGGAGGAGACAGGCGGGGCGGCGTGCGCCTCGAAGCCAGCGCCATGCAGACGCTCAAGACGAAAGACTTCAGCGACATAGCGGAGCAGTGCAAGTACGTGCAGGCCGTGAGCCCCAACGTCAGCAGCTCCGGACAATTCATCTACGGCTCGGAGAACTATCCCGCCTCCATCACCGGAGTCAACCGCGACTACCTCACCATCCGCCAGCTCAAAGTGGCCGAAGGGGAGATGTTTTCCGACATCGACATCAAGGGCAGCGCGAAAGTCTGCGTCGTCGGGAAAACCATCGTAGACAATCTCTTCCCCGGCGGCGAGGAACCCGTGGGAAAGGTCATCCGCTTCAACAAAATCCCCTTCCGCATTGTCGGAGTGCTCGAAGCCAAAGGCTACAACAGCATGGGCCAGGACCAGGACGAGATAGTCCTTGCGCCATACACCACGGTGATGAAGCGAATTCTGGCGCAGACTTACCTGCAAAGCATCTTCTGCTCGGCGCTGACCGAGGGCATGACGGACAAAGCCGTAGAGGAAATCAGCCAGATCCTCCGCACAAACCACAAACTCAAGGCCGATGACGACGACGACTTCACCGTCCGCTCCCAAGAGGAGCTGAGCTCCATGCTGAACAGCACCACCGACATGCTCACCCTGCTGCTCGCCTGCATAGCCGGCATATCGCTCGTCGTGGGCGGCATAGGCATTATGAACATCATGTACGTCTCCGTCACCGAGCGCACCAAGGAGATCGGCCTGCGCATGAGCGTCGGCGCCCGCGGGGTGGACATCCTCAGCCAGTTTCTCATAGAGGCCATACTCATCAGCGTGACCGGGGGAATCATCGGGGTGCTCATCGGAGTCACCGCCTCAGCCTGCGTCAACGCGTTTGCCCATTGGCCCGTCTTCATCCAGCCGTGGAGCGTAGTCCTGAGCTTTGCCGTCTGCACCGTGACGGGCATCTTCTTCGGCTGGTATCCCGCCAAGAAAGCCGCATCACTCGACCCGATAGAAGCCCTCCGCTATGAATAAACCCGCAAAAGACCTGACGCCCGGAAGGGAAGGACGCGGCTTCCCCGAGATCACGATACACCTCATCGTGTGCGCCATCATACTCAGCCTGCCGCTACTGACCATCAATTTCCGCAACTACAGCGGCGCCAACGTGTGGAACCTCTACCTCCGCTTCACGCCCTTCCCTGTCCTTTTGCTCGTCCTCTTCTATCTCAACTACCTCTGGCTCATACCCCGGCGCCTCTTCTGCGGGCGGACGGCCGAATTCTTCTTCTGGAACTTCAGCCTCGTCCTGCTCTTCTGCTACGTGCTACAGCTCGTCCCGATACTCTTCCATCCCGAGCCGTCCGCTGCCGCCGAAGAGACCGCCCGGGCCATGCGCCCCCCGCGGAGGCGGATGCTTCCGCCCCGGTGGATCTTCGTGGCCAGAGACTTCATCTCCTTCAGCATGGGCATCCTCGTGGCCGTCATCATCTGCATGAACGCCCGCTGGCGCGCCGCGGAAAACGCCCGCGAAAAGGCCGAGAAGAGCCGCGCCGAGGCCGAACTGCGCAACCTGCGCAACCAACTCAGCCCCCACTTCCTGCTCAACACGCTGAACAATATCTACGCCCTCATCGTCTTCGACACGGACAAGGCGCAGCAAGCCGTGCTCGACCTGAGCCGCCTGCTCCGGCACGTGCTCTACGAAAATCCCACAGAGCTCGTCCCGCTGTCAAAAGAAGCCGCCTTTATCCAAAACTACATCGACCTGATGCGAATCCGCCTGGGCCCCCACGTAGAACTCCGCACCGACTACCGCATAGCCCCCGAGAGCAACACGCCGGTCGCCCCGCTGCTGCTCATTTCCCTCATCGAAAACGCCTTCAAGCACGGCGTCAGCTCCGACAAGCCCAGCTTCATCCGCATCCGCATCGAGGAGAACGCCGAGAAAGGGGAGGTCCGCTGCCTCATCGAGAACAGCAATTTCCCCAAACGCCAGAACGACAAGAGCGGATCGGGCATCGGGCTCGAACAAGTGCGCAGCCGCCTCGAACTGCTCTACCCGGGACGATACACCTGGACCTACGGCGCCAACCGGGAAAACACCGAATATTCCTCCCTGCTCGTGCTGCATACGAAAAATAATTCCTAACTTGCCCACCGAAAGAAAACCCTCCCATTCCCGCAAGAAGCCATGACCCTCACCTGTGCAATAGTAGACGACGAGCCGCTTGCCCTCGGCCTTCTCGAGAGCTACGCCGGCAAGACTCCCTTCCTGGAGCTGAGGGGAAAGTACAACAGCGCCGTGCAGGCCCTCAAAGGGCTGCAGGAGAACCCCGTGCAGCTCCTCTTTCTCGACATCCAGATGCCGGAACTCACGGGACTCGAACTCTCCCGGATAATCCGGGAGGAGAAGACGAAAATCATCTTCACCACCGCCTTCGGGCAGTATGCGCTCGATGCCTACCGGGTGGATGCTGCCGACTATCTGCTCAAGCCCTTCTCCTACGCCGACTTCCTGAAGGCCGCACAGAAAGTGCTCCGCTGGTTCGAGCTCGTGGAGCAGGCCGGGCGAGCCTCCGCAGACGGCGCCCCTGCCCCCGAGGCAGCCCCGCGCCGGGAGATCGACAGCATCTTCGTAAAAAGCGAGTACAAGCTCGTGCAGATCAGGCTCGACGAAATACTCTACATCGAAGGCCTGAAAGACTACCTGAAGATATACCTCGAAGGAGAAACCCACCCGATACTCTCGCTCATGAGCATGAAATCCATGGAAGAACTGCTGCCCCCCGGCCGCTTCCTGCGCGTCCACCGGTCCTACATCGTGCAGGCATCCAAGATCCGCGTCGTAGACCGCAACCGCATCGTCTTCGGGAAAGTCTTCATCCCCATCAGCGACAGCTACAAAGCCGCCTTCAACGACTATCTCCAGCGGCGCACGCCCTGAACCGGCCTGCGCCACATTTCCCGACTCCCCGCCCCCCCACCGGGAAAAAGCCCCTGCGCAGCATGCAAACGGCGCTGGCACTTTTCGGAAAAAGTGCCAGCGCTTCTTCCGAAAAGCGCTGCCGCCTCCAGCCGCGCCCGCCGCATCACTCCTGCGGCTTGCTCAGCAGAATCTGGCGCAAATGCCTGAGTTCCTTCTGGGAGATGCCCAGCTTATGGCGGATGTAGCTCTCCACCCCGTCGTATTCGGCAAGGGTATATTCGTAAAGGTCGTCCAGATTTTCCGCCCGCGAAGTGAAAAGCGCCGTGATGACTTCCTGGATATTCTCCGGCATGGAGTAGCCCGAATGATAGGCCATGGGGATATGGAAATAAGAGTTGCTCAGTTCGTAGTCCTGCACCACCGTTTCGTGCCCTACGCCAAGGGCATTCAGCAGAAGCGCCGTGACCAGCCCCGTGCGCATCTTGCCCGAATTGCACTCGATGACCAGCGGATAGTTCTCCTCGTCGCCCAATATCTGGAAAATGCGGCGCAATTCTTTCGAGTCCTCCTCCAGGACTCCCACATTCACCTCCAGGATTACGCGGCGCAGGGAGTCCAAGCCCAGCTTTCCCTGCCCTACACTGTCGAAAAGCCGCATGGCTTCCTCGCTGATGAGCGGGATGTTTATCCGGCGGATGCCCTTCATCTTCCGCACCGCGCCGCCTATTTCCTGCGGCGAGCGCAGGTCGATGATCGTCTTCACGCCCAGTCCCCGCAAGATGCGCTCCCCTTCGCTCCCGATGCTGTCGAGCGCATCGCTGCGGTAGACCATGCCCCACTTCACTTCCCTGCCGGAAGTGGTGAAATATCCTCCGATATCGCGGAAATTCTGCGTGCCGGGCAAATAAATCCTCCGGCTCGCTATCGTAATGGGGAACTCATCGTTGAAAACCATCGTGTAGTACATGCGGTCCATGCGCCCGTTTGTCCGCACCATCAGCATCTGTTCGCTGATGCTGGTAGTGGCAATCGGCTTTTCCAGCGGGATATTGTCGGGATCGCTCGAAGCATATACCTTCAACTCGCCCTTCATGACCGGAAAAGTCTCCCACTTCAGGATGGCCGACTGCGAGTTTTCCTCACAAGCGGCCGAGATGCTCGGCTTATACGAAGTGCATCCTGCCGTCAGGCAAGCGGCAAAAACCGAAACAGGCAGAATCTTCCGCAACATAAGGCTTTACGTTTTAGAATAAAGAGGCTGATTAGTGCGAGCAAATATAATGAATGAAACCTTATGTCTGTCCGGGGTTTGCTCTATTTAATACTCTGTATGAAATCTTTAGCAGTGCCCCTTCCGCAGATTGGCGGCAAAGGAAGGGCTGATGTAGTTCTCATGGCTCCGGCAGACATCGGCCGAAAAGTCCTGCGCACGGCCTATCAGCCGGTCCCAAACGCCGGCATCCGCTCCGGGAAGTGCCGCACCGTCCAGCCCCAATTCGAGGATGCCGTAGAGAATTCCGGCGTTGAAACTGTCGCCCGCGCCAATCGTGCTGACGGGCTGCAGCTCATGGGCCGCATAATGCCTGAGGCCCACCCCGGGAGCCTGCAGCGTCACACCGCCGGCACCCTCGGTACAAATAAAACAAGGGCACAGCTCTTTCACCTTTTTTTTATAAATGATTTCCGGAGAACCCGGCCCGTAAATGTGCTCGAAGTCGAGGATTGAGCCGCGGACCACGTCGGCCAGCCGCATATTCTCCTCGATTGCCGGCAAAAGCGCAGGCACTTCCGCCGCGTGCGAAGCGCGGAAATTAGGGTCATAGTAGAGAATGGCTCCCGCGCGCCGCGCATATTCCAAGAAGGAGAGCACTTTCGGCCGAAGCACCGGGTTGAGCGAATAATAGGCCCCGTAAAGCACCAAGTCGCCGGCCTGTATCTCCGGCAGGCGGGGCAACTGTAACCGCAAAGCGGGGTAGTTCTTATAAAAAAGGTAAGAAGCCTCGTTGTCTTCATCCAGGAAAGCCAGCGAAACGGGCGACTTCCCGTCGGAAAAGCGGCCCACGTATTCCGTGCCGATGCCCTCCCGCTCCATAAAGCGCAGGATCTTCCGCCCCACTTCGTCCTCCCCCGTCTCACTGACGAAGCACGTCGGCACGCCGGCGCGGGCCAGCGAGACAATACCGTTGAAGGAAGAGCCGCCGGGCACTGCCGCCACCGGATCGTCCCCCAAGAACAAAATGTCGAGAATGGTCTCCCCTATACCGATTACTTTTCGCATATTTCGCCGCGCGACTTCTTTCCGAGATAGCCCCCGTGGTGTCTTTTGGAATAGTCCTCGCGTGTGAAGCCCGTGCGCTTCATGGTCTCCACGACGAGTATGTCGCCGATGACGGTCATGGCCGTGGTCGAGGTGGTCGGCGTAAGGCCCAACACACAGACTTCCGCCGGACGGCCCGTACTCAGGCAGATGTCCGACTTCTCGGCCAAGGGGCTTTCCGGATCGCTCGTGATGACTATGTATTTAAGTTCCGGGTCCAAGTTGTGCGCCAGGTTGGTCAGTTCCACGATCTCCCGCGTCTTTCCCGAATTGGAGATGAGCAAGAGCAGGTCGTTCTTCTGGAGGATGCCCAGATCGCCGTGCTGCGCCTCGCTCGGATGCAGGAAAACGGCCGGAATCCCCGTCGAGCAGAACGTAGTGGCTATGTTGGCCGCTATCTGCCCCGCCTTCCCCATGCCGGAAGTCACGAGCTTTCCTTTCTTCACATGCACCTGTTCGACTATCAGTGCCACAGCTTTCTCGAATGCATCCGTAACCGGGATGTTCAACACGGCCTCTGCTTCCCTCCTCAGTATATCTTTGATAGAATCTATCATATAGAGATTGCCAAAAAAGTGGGTAATACGTCCTGCCCCGCGGAGCATTACGCAGGACAAATATCTGCATTTTCGGGATAGCGGCAAAGAGTTTTGTTGTATTTTTGCCGCCGAAATGGCAAAAACCACCGAAAAACGCAGCGAATGCGCCGCTTGCCGCCTGGCAAACGGGCTGCGCATCGTGCAGCATCCCTCGCCCTCCGATGTCACCTACTGCGGCTACGTCGTCGATGCCGGCACGCGCGACGAACTGCCCGACGAGGCGGGAATGGCGCACTTTGTGGAACACCTCCTCTTCAAGGGCACCACACACCGGAAAGCCTGGCACATACTCAACCGCATGGAGCGCGTCGGGGGCGACCTGAACGCCTACACCAGCAAGGAAGAGACCACCATCTACAGCACTTTCCTCAGCCGCGACTTCCAGCGCGCCGCAGAACTGCTGACCGACATTGTGTTCCACTCCACCTTCCCCCCCGGCGAAATCGAGAAAGAGACCGAAGTGATAGCCGACGAGATACAGAGCTACCTCGACAGCCCTGCCGAACAAATCTACGACGACTTCGAGGCCCTCATCTTCCCCGGCCATCCGCTCGGGCGGAACATCTTGGGCGACGCCCGGACGCTCCGCACCTTCTCCTCCCGCCAGGCACTGCGCTTCACGCAGACCTACTACCGGCCGGAAAACAGCCTCTTCTTCCTCTACGGGAACATCCCCCTCGCCCGCATCCGCCGTACCCTCGAACGCCTGACGGCCGACCTCGGCAGCCTGCCGCCGCCTCCCCTCGCGCCGCAGAAGCGCATCCCCCCGGCCGACTGCCCCCCGCGGCACGCCGAAATCCGCCACGACACCCACCAGGCCCACGTGCTCCTCGGCACAAAGGGATACCACGCTTTCGACCGGAAGCGCACCGCGCTCTACCTGCTCAACAACCTCCTGGGCGGACCGGGCATGAACAGCCGCCTCAATCTGGCCCTGCGCGAGCGCAGAGGGCTGGTCTACGGGGTGGAATCGAGCCTTGTTTCCTACACCGACTCGGGCGTCTTCTCCATCTACTTCGGCAGCGACCCGCAAGACGCCCCCCGCTGCACCGAAATCATCCTGCGCGAACTGCGCCGGCTACGCACCCGCGCCCTCACCGACGCACAACTCACGGCACTCAAGAAGCAGACCCTCGGCCAGATAGCCGTGGCCGCCGACAGCAACGAGAGCATGGCCCTGGAACTGGGCAAGAGCTTTCTCCACTACGACCGCTTCGAACCCCTCGAATGCCTCTTCCGCCGCATCGAAAGCCTCACGCCCCCGCAGCTGCTGGAGGTGGCCAACGAGATATTCGACGAAGCACGCCTCTCCCGCCTCACCTTCCGCTGAGCGGGAAAAGCCCGCACAAGAAACCCGGAAAGTCCTGCCGCCCCTCCACGGAAGCAGCAGGACTTTCCCCTTCTTTCCCCGTCATGCCGCAGCCTAATGCAGCAGCGGCTCGATGCGTTGGGTAAACTCCGACTCGAAATTGGGCGTCAGCACCCCGCTGCCCCTTGCGGCGCGTATCTCGTCGAGCGTCCAGAACCGTCCGCCGTCCAGCTCCGCGGAAGGCCGGATCGGGCCGTCGAAACAGGTACGGAACACGTAGACCAACTCCCGCTCGCGGGCCGATTCGAACACGTAGCGCAGCACCTCCTCCGCCTCGAAGCCCTCGATGCCCAGTTCCTCCCGCGCCTCGCGCCGCAAGGCCTGCTCCGGAGTCTCCAGAGGGTCTATGTGTCCGCCCACGGCGGTGTCCCATTTGCCGGGCTGGATGTCCTTCCACTGCGGACGCCGCTGCAGGAAGAGACGCCCCCGGCTGTCGAAGACATGCAGGTGGACCACCGGATGGAGCAGCCCGCTGCCGCCGTGGCATTCGCCCCGCGTGGCTATGCCCACCGGGCTCCCGTCCTCCTCCACCCAGGGGAGCAGCTCGGCCCGGTTGTCGTGCGGCCCCGCCGGCAATGCCCCTCCGCCCCCGTCCGGAAGGCCGCTTCCGGCTGCCGCCGGCTGCAGCCCGCGGGCCACGCAACGCAAGAAACGCTCCACGCCGCGCCTCACGGAAACCAGCCCGAACGCCTCCGCCTGCAGCTCCCCGGGCGGCACAAAGCGGCAGTCGGCCGCGTCGTCGCCCGAACGGAGCAAGGCCTCGTCCCTCGCCGTGCAGAGGAAAAACGCATCGCACGAGCGCACCAGGAAACCGGAGTAGAGATAATCGTCGGAAAGGGAAAACAAATAGCACGCCGAGGAGAGGGAAAGCCCCGTCTCCTCCTGCACTTCGCGCACAAGGGCCGCCTCCAGCGGCTCCCCGGCATCCACGAAACCGCCGGGCAGGTCCATCGTCCCGCGCGCCGGGTCGCAGGCCCGGCGGCATACCAGCAGCTCCCCGCGCCCATTCAGCACGAAAGCCACGACCGCCGCCGCGGCGTTATAATAATAGGTAAAGCCGCAGTCGGCACAACGTTTCGATTTGAAGTCATTCACCTCAAAGTGTTCCGACCCGCAGCGCGGACAGAAACGAAAGGAGCGCAAAGGATGTTCCATCGGAGTCGTATAAGAAAAAAGGCATTTCCCTCGTCGGAGAAACGCCTCAATGCTGTGATTTCGAAAGCTCTCCCTCTTGGACTTGAACCAAGGACCCTCTGATTAACAGTCAGATGCTCTAACCGACTGAGCTAAGGAAGAGTATTTTCCATAAAAAAACGCCCTCAAGAAAAGGAGCTCTCCCTCTTGGACTTGAACCAAGGACCCTCTGATTAACAGTCAGATGCTCTAACCGACTGAGCTAAGGAAGAGTGTATTTTTCTTAATTGCGGTGCAAAAATACGGCGTTATTTTGGAATATGCAATATCTTTGCCACAAAAAATAAAAGAAAGATGAAGTTCTTTTCCGAAAACACCCAGCACTTTTCCCGAAAAGCCCTGCGCTTTTTCCGAAAAGAGGCAGCACTTTTTCTGCTCATCCTCTGCACCATAGGCGTATCGAGCGCCTGCGCGCAGAAAAACAGCCGCCGATTCGAAATAAACCGCAACCTGGACTACTTCAACCTGGTCTTCAAAAACGTAGACCTCTTCTACGTCGACACCATCGACGTAGAGCGGACCATCCAGACCGGCATCCGCTCCATGCTCCGCTCCCTGGATCCCTACACGGAGTTCTTCCCCGAAAAAGAATCCGACGAGTTCAAAATGCTCATGTCCGGCAACTACGGCGGAATCGGCTCGCTCATCATGCTCTACAAGAACGGCGAAATCTGCATAGCCGAGCCCTACGAGGGCCAGCCCGCCGCACGCTTCGGGCTGAAGGCGGGCGACATCCTGCTCGAAATAGACGGCGAGTCGCTCAAAGGCATGACCACCGCCCAGGTGAGCGAGCGCCTGCGCGGGCCCAGCGGCAGCACACTGAAAGTAAAGGTGCGCCGCCCGGGCGAAAAAGAGCCCCTCGACTTCAACATCGTGCGCAGCTCCATCCAGCTGCCCGCCATACCTTATTATAAAATGTACCCCGGAGGCGTGGGATACATCTACCTCGGCACCTTCACCGGCGAGCCCGTCAAGGAATTCAAGGCCGCTTTTCTCGACCTCAAGAAGCAGGGAATCACCTCCCTCGTCATCGATTTGCGCAACAACACGGGCGGTCTGCTGGAAGCAGCCGTAGACATCGCCAACTTCTTCCTGCCCAAAGGCCAGGAGATCGTCACCACCCGCGGAAAGGGCCAGCGCGTGGAGCGGACTTACAAGACCTCCCACACGCCGCTCGACACGGAAATCCCCATCGCCGTGCTGGTCAACGGCGTTTCCGCCTCGGCTTCCGAAATTCTGGCCGGCGCCTTCCAAGACCTGGACCGCGCCGTCATCATCGGGGAGCGCACCTACGGCAAAGGACTGGTGCAGACCACGCGCGCCCTCCCCTACGGAGCGAGCATGAAGGTCACCACCGCCAAATACTACATCCCCAGCGGACGCTGCATCCAGGCCATCGACTACACAAAACACGAGAGCATCAACTACGGAGATACGATACCCGACAGCCTGACCCACGAGTTCCGCACCAAATCAGGCCGCCTCGTGCGCGACGGCGGCGGCATTATGCCCGATATCGCTGCCGGACAGCCGGAAATGTCCACCTTCACTTTCCACATCAGCCCCGAAGTCGACACCATGCGCAACATCTTCGACTTCGCCACGCAGTACTGCCTGGAACACAAGAGCATCCCCACACCGGACAAGTTCGAGATTTCCGACGAAGACTATGCCCGCTTCCTCAGCCAGCTGCAGGAACGCAAGTTTACCTACAAGCTCTCCAGCGAACGCCTTCTCAAGGAACTCAAGGAAAGCCTCGGCCGCGAAGGATATGAAGCGCAGGCCGGGGAGCAGATAAGCGCCCTGGAGCAGCTCTTCAAGCCCGATGTGGAACGCGACGCGAAGGCCTTCGAGCAAGAAGTCAGGCAGCTCATCGAGATGGAAATCGTACGCCGCTACTACTACCAGCGGGGCGAGATGGAACTCCTGCTGCGCACGGACACGATGTTGCCTAAGGCTTTCGAACTGCTCGCCGACCCCGACCGCTACCACGCCCTGCTCCGCCCCGGGACGCCCGCCGCGGAAGCGGCCACGGCCCAGAAGTAGACCCACGAGGATGAAGCTCCCCCCTCTCTGCCCGGCCGTGCTCCTTTCGTCGGCCTACCTGCCGCCCGTGGAATACCTGGCCTGGGCCGTACGCTCCGGGCGCGTGCTCATCGAGCAGTGGGACACGTACCGGAAACAGACTTTCCGCAACCGTTGCCTCATCGCCACCACGGGCGGCGTGCAGGCGCTCACCGTGCCCGTCGAGAAACCTGCGGCCGAACACGCCCCGATGCGCGACCTGCGCATCTCCGACCACGGCCACTGGCGCCGCCTCCACTGGCAGGCCCTGCAGTCGGCCTACCGCAGTTCGCCCTATTTCGACTACTTCGCCGACGACTTCGCCCCCTTCTTCGAGCGGAAATACACCTTCCTCCTCGACTTCAACGAAGCACTCCTGCGCCTCGTCCTGCAGTGCATGGACCTTGAGGCCAGCATCGGGCGCACCGCCGCCTTCCGCCCCTTCGGCACGGCGGAAGCGGAGGCGGACCTGCGCGAAGCCATCCAGCCCAAACACCCCAGCCCCACCGGCTTCCGGCCCCGCCCCTACTACCAGGTCTTTGCCGGCAAACACGGATTCCTGCCCAACCTGAGCTGCGTTGACCTGCTCTTCTGCATGGGCCGCGAGAGCGTCTTCGTCCTGCGCGACAGCCTGACGGCGGAAAGCATGGAAGCACCCGGGCGCTGAAATTGAGACAGAAACGGCGTTTTTTCCACACCTTTATGCTATCTTTGCCCGCAGAATACAAGCAACAACCACTCCCCTAAACACTCATTGCCTATAAGGAACAAGACCAGACAACCTACATATTAACCTATTTGCATTCGCTATTGTTTCGCGTTTAGCCAAAAGCCTCGGAAACTTCTTGGAAATAAAAACGAAAGAAACACAGCGTGTTTGCTTCCTCGACGGGAAGCCTGTAAAGTCTATGATGTGCAATGCATACGCCCAAGGCGTAGGCACTTCTTATGACTTTACAGGGGTTTCCATCCGAGGCTGCCCCTAAGCTAAACGCGGTAAGAAAGGCTTGCGCCTTTTTACTGCGTGGATGCGGACTGATAGTGGTGCAACAAAAACTATCAGCCATGGGCAACAAAAAATCCTTAGAGAAAGCCAATCGACAAAAGTACGACGAGTATTACACTCTCTACCAAGACATTGCCGACGAAGTGCCCCACTACCGCGACCAACTCCGGGGCAAACGCATCCTCTGCCCCTGCGATTGGGACGAAAGCTTCGACGAAATCTTCGTCTACAAAGCCGAAGCGCCGCGAAAGACCGACCTCTTCGGCGAAGGCGCAGTGAGGGACATCGACCTCTCCCGCAGCGGCGGGAAGAATATAGAGCGCGAACTGGGCCTCATCCGCTGCAACTTTGTCAAATTCCTCGTGGCGCACGCCGAAGACTACGGCCTGCGCTCCGTCTCCGTGAGCGGCTACAATCCCCGGACCGGGCAGGGAATCCCCTTCCAGAGCATCGACTATTCGCAATACGACCTCATCATTACCAATCCGCCCTTCAGCCTTTTCCGCGAGTTCATAGATGTAATGATGAAAGCAGGAAAGGAATTCCTCGTCATCGGGCCACTTACGGCAACAACCTACAAGAATGTTTTCAGATACATGCGGGAAAACCGCATATGGCTCGGCTACGCCAAACAACTTTCGGGCTTCATTCTGGCCGACGGCACAAAGCTTTTGGCCAAAGACAAAGAGGGATCCGTGGCCCGCGCCTGCAAATGGTATACAAACCTTGATGTTTCGATCCGACGCGACCGCCTTATCCTGACAGAGGCCTATGATCCGGAAAAATATCCTCGGTATTTCAACTACGATGCCATAGAAGTCGGCAAAGTAAAGCAGATACCCTGCGATTGGGAGGGAGAGATGGGAGTACCGCCCAGCTTCTTCTCGAAGTACAATCCGGAACAATTCGAAATCATCGGCCAAGGACAATACATAGAGAAGACCCGCCGATGCAAAGACAACTGCCTCTGGATCGGCGAAGACGAGGCACACCTGAGAAAACCCTTCGACCGCATCATCATCCGCAACCGCCATCCCGAAAAACCCTAATCCGCCCGCCCTGGAAAGCGGCAGGACTTCCGCCAAAAAGCCCTGCATGTTTTCGCCAAAAGCGCTGCCACTTTTCCCCGGAAGTGCCGCACCAAAGGGCGGGGACACCCGCATAATCCGACAAAGACATGACCAGAAGCAAAACCCTCCTCGCATCCAAGCGAAAAAAGAACGATGAGTTCTACACTCTCTACCAAGACATTGCCGACGAAGTGCCATACTACCGCGACCAACTCCGGGGCAAACGCATCCTCTGCCCCTGCGATTGGGACGAAAGCTTCGACGAAATCTTCGTCTACAAGGCCGAAGCGCCACGAAAGACCGACCTCTTCGGCGAAGGCGCAGTGAGGAACATCGACCTCTCCCGCAGCGGCGGAAAGGGAATCGAGCGCGAACTGGGCCTCATCCGCTGCAACTTTGCCAAATTCCTCGTGGCGCATGCCGAAGACTACGGCCTGCGCTCCGTCTCCGTGAGCGGCTACAATCCCCGGACCGGGCAGGGAATCCCCTTCCAGAGCATCGACTATTCGCAATACGACCTCATTATTACCAATCCACCCTTCAGCCTTTTCCGTGAGTTTATAGATGTAATGATGAAAAAGGGAAAAGAATTCCTCGTCATCGGCCCGCAAAACGCCATAACCTACAAGGAATGCTTCGAATACATACAAACAAACCGCATGTGGATAGGCTACCACCAACACCTGACGGGCTTCATTCTGGAAGACGGCACAGTGCTTCAGAAAAACGATTCGCTCCCGCGCTGCTGTTGCTGGTACACCAATCTGGATGTCAGCCACCGCCACGACCGGCTGATACTGACCGAAGAATATTCGCCCGGGCAGTTTCCGAAATACTACAACTACGATGCCATAGAAGTGGGCAGCACCGCCTCGATTCCCTGCGACTATCCCGGAATAATGGGCGTACCCATCACCTTCTTGCAGAAGTACAATCCCGAACAGTTCGAGATCATCGGGATCGACCAGCTTGTAGAAATGAATAAAGGAGTAAAGGTACCGCATAACCCCAACAAGCCTTGGATCGAAAAGGACGGGAAACCCGACCGAATCCCCTACCGGAGAATTTTCATCCGCAACCGCCATCCCGAAAAACCCTAATCCGCCCGCCCCGGAAAGCGGCAGGACTTCCGCCAAAAAGCCCTGCATGTTTTCGCCAAAAGCGCTGCCGCTTTTTCCCGGAAGTGCCGCACCAAAGGGCGGGGACACCCGCATAATCCGACAAAGACATGACCATAAAAGACCTCTACGAACAGCTGCGCGACGGGAAAATCGTGAGCGACATCAACCTCCAGCGCGAGATAATCTACGACAACGAGAAGCAGGCGCTCGTCATAGACAGCCTGGCCACGGGCATCCCCCTGCCGGCCTTCTACCTCTGGCGGGGCGAAAGCGGAATACTCGAAGTGCTCGACGGCAAACAGCGCATCGAGGCCATCCGGCGCTTCAAGGAGAACGACCTGGAATACCAGGGGAAAATCTGGAAAGAAGCGGGCGAGGATCTGCAGCAACGCATCGACACGAGGGAGCTCACGCTCATCGTATGCTCCGGCACGGAAGCGCAGAAGCGGGAAATCTTCCGGCGGATCAACACGCTCGGCGTGCCGCTCTCGCCCTACGAGGTGCTCAACGGGCTCTACCACGGGGAATATCTGCGCGGGCTCACGGCCTACGTGGCACAGGACAAGGCGGCCCTGCGCGTCCTGGGCAGCAACAGCCGGGGGAAGAACCAGATGAAGGTGCTGAAGATGCTCTGCAAACTGCGCGAGGAGAGAGACCTGCACGAATATGTGCGGCGGCGGCAGGACGACTCCTTTGCCGCCGACCAGCGGGAGGCGGGGCGATACCTGCGCTTCGTGGCCGACGTTTTCGGCAACGGACGGCTGCTCGACATCTATTTCGCCCTGGCCGTGAAATATTACAAGGAGTTCGCCATCTGGAAAGAGCACCGCGACGAGATACAAAGCCGCATACGCCGCTACCTGAAGAGCGACGAGGCAAAGCTGACGGACAAGGGCGCGGAGGTGGAAGCCATCGCGTTGGCCGCAGTGGGCGGCATAAGAACCGACGAGAAGCGCCTCTTCACGCCCGACGACAAGCAGGAACTGCTCCGCCGCCAAGCTGCCGAATGCCGGGACGGGCGCTACCCCTGCGCCCGCTGCGGCAGGCTCTTCCTGCCGGAGGAGCTGACCGTGGACCACGTAGAGCCGTGGAGCAAGGGCGGGCGCACCGAGCTTTCCAATGCGCAACTGCTCTGCCGCGCCTGCAACAGCCGCAAGGGAAACCGCTGAGCGCTACCGCTTCCGGGAAGAAGCGCCGCCACTTTTCCCCGGAAGTGCCAGCGCTTTTCGGAAAAAGCCCTGCCGCTCTTTCCGGAAAGCGGCCGGGGACAGAACACGAGCGCGCGCCCCGCTGTGGGGCGCGCGCCCGGCGTTTCGGGGAAAGGGGCGCAGCTCAGAGCGTCACGTTGAGCTGCACGACGTACGTCCGCGGGGCGGCCAGGGCCATCGGGCGGTAGGAATACTCCGTGTTCGTCAGGTTGTTGATGAGGAAGCGGAAGTTGACTTCTTCCGTCACGCGCACGCCGAAGCGGAAGTCTACGGTGCAGTAGTCCGTGTTGTGCTCGGCCCAGTAGGAAGCGAGGGTCTGCCCGCCGATATTGCCGAACATGATTTGGCGCACGTAGTCCATCAGGTCGGGCTCTGCCTTGGCGCGCTCGTCGAGCATCAGGTAGTCCACGGCCAGCATCTTGCTCTTCCAGGTGAGGTTGGCGCCGAGGCTTATGCGTTTCCACGAGAAGTCGAGCGAGGCTTTGAAGGTATGCTTCTGGCGGTACTTCAGGTACTTCGACTCGTTGGACTTCTCCTTCATCTGCAAGGGGTCGGTATATCCGGCCTCGCGCGCGTTCCTTTCTTTGTAGTCCGCATCGCGCGGCTCGGTGTAGGTGTAGCCCAGTGTGTAGAAGAGCGAGGTGTTTTTGTCGAAGGCATACTGCCCGTTGGTCTCCAGCTCTATGCCGTAGATCTGCGCCTTGGATACATTGCGGAATTGTGCGCCGATTCCCACCACGCTCATAGGCACTCCGTTGTGCGTGTACTCATCGGTGGAGAGGCCGCCGTAGTGGGTCACGGTGTTTATGACGTCGGCGATTCCCTCGCTCGGCCGGTAGTTTCCGTTTTCGTCCAGGGTGAGCAGGCCGAAGTAGTACTCGATCATGTCGTCATACTGCGTGTAGAACCCGGCCACGTCGAAGACTCCCTGGAAACCGCCTATCTTGTATCCCTGTTTGAAGCCCAGTTCTGCGTTGAAGCCCTTCTCGGCTTTCAGCGTGGAGTTGGGGAAAACGCCGAAACCGCCTATGTCCTTGAGGGCATACTTCTCGATGATGGTCGGGTTGCGGTAGCCCTGCCCGAAACTGGCGCGGAGGAAACTGTATTCGGCCAGTTGGTAATTGACACCGGCGCGGAAGACGGGACGGAAAGGCATGCTCACGCCGAGGACTTCCGTCTCCGCTTCGCGGTAACTGTTGTCGATGCGGTAATATTCGCCCCGCACGCCGGCCGAAACGCTCAGGCGGTCGAAGAAGCGCTGGTCGTACTGGAGGTACAACGCCGCATTGTCGCTCTGGTGTTGGCCTGCCGTGAGGGAGTTGTAGGTGATGTGGTCGTAGGTAGCTCCGGCAGTGAGCTGGATGCCATTATCAAACTTTTTTCCGAATTGATAGTCCACATAGTAATTATAGGTCTTGTCCACCACGTCATTCACGCCCACATCTTCGGTTTTCACGGTCATCGCGTCGGTCAACCAGGAGACGATATTTTCCGTATCGAGCCCGATTTGGCCGCCTTCGGTAGTGATGGGCAGGCCGTGCGCCAGCGTCCAGGCGATAAGGTCGTTGAGCCCGTTGGTGTCGGCGCCGGGGAAAAGGGATTTGAACAAGTCCTTGAGCGGCTCCACGGCAGCGCCGATGGCGCTGGAGAGGCCGCTGTAGTCGCCTTCCATAAGGCCGGGCAGCGCGGGCGCCAGCGCTTCGATCACGGGGGTGAAGGCCGAGAGGTCGCCGCCCTGTATCTGGGAGACCAGAGTCCCTATGGCTTCTACGTCGGGGTCCATGCCTCCGATGATTTCCATGAGCCCCGGCTGGGAAGTGGGCTTTATGATGTTGTCGCCGCGGTAGGCAAAGCGGGCACGCAACTTGTGGGTGATTCCGCGGCCCGGGTCGGAATAGTTGAAGAAAGGCGCTATGTCGAAGGTGTTTTCCTCGCGCCCCATGTTGGCCAGCGGGGAAGCCTTATACGGCTCGGCGGCGGAGCGCCAGATGAAAAAGTCGCCGTATTCGTTGGTCATGTAGTTGGTGTTGAAGCCGTAATTCATGTACTTCTCGCCCATGTCCGGCTGATGATAGGTCAGGCTGCCGCTCAGGCGGAGGCGTTTATTGTAGCTCTGCTGGCGGAATCCCTCGTCGGTAAAGAGGTTCAAGGCGCCGGACACGTCGAACTGTCCGATGCGGCGGCTGTGGCTGATGTCCCAGCCTTCGTAGAGCGGGTTGCGCACTCCGCTCAGGAGACTGTTGCGCAGGAGCGGCTCGACGGGGAAGTCTCCGTCTTTCCACATGCCCTTGCCGTTGGAGTCGTAGCTCTTGTTTTTGGGATTGCCGTAGATGCCGACGTAGGTGCTGAAGTGGGTTTTCGGCTCTACCCCCGGGCGTGCGGTGCGCACGTTGATGATGCCGTTGAGGGCCGATGAGCCGTAGAGCACGGAAGAGGCTCCCTTAATGATTTCGACCTGGCTGATGTTATTGACCGGAACGTTGTTCCAATTCAGCTCGTTCGACCCCACTGTCAGGGCATTCATGCCGTCCACGAGCATCAAACATCTGGAGCCGACGCTGTATGTCCACCCCGATCCTCCCCGGATGGAGGGCTGCTTGTCGTTGACGTCCACGCCGGGAATCTGCCGGAGCGTCTCGCTCAGGTCCGTCGGGGCCTGCTTGGCTATGTCTTTCTGCTTGAGGACGTTCATCGAAACGGTCACGTCGCTGAGTTTTTGCTCGAAGCGGCCGGCCGTGACCACTACGTCCTGCAGCAGATGGGTGGCCACTTTCAGGTAAATGTCGCGCTCCAGGACTTCGCGCTTGCTGATGACGATGGGCAGGCGCACGTCCTCGTATCCGACAAGGCTTACCACCAGGTCCACGCCGCCCTCGGGCACGTCCAGAGAGTAGGCGCCCTTGAGGTCCGTGGTCGTGCCGTGCGGGTTCTTCTGCCCATAGCTGATGGAGACTCCGGGCAGCGGCTCGTTGGTCCGCGCGTCATAGACAAACCCTTTGATCGTCTGCGCCTTCAGCCCGAAGGGCAGCACGATTCCGCAAAGGAGAAGGAAGAATATTTTTTTCATAGGCTTACGTTTAAGCGAATTAAGGTGAAAATCGGGGCAAAGTTCCGCACTTTCCGCGAGACAGGCAAGTACAAATTTATCGGTTTTATGTGCAAAACTATCGAAAACGCTCCCCGTTTGTCCCGAAAGTTCCTCCCAAAGCCGTATCTTTGTGGGCAGAAAGGAGAAAAAAGCGGCAGCGCTTTCCGGCGGAAGCGGCAGCACTTTTCCGAAAAAGCGCTGCATGATTTCCCCCTTCGCGCCGCCGCTTCCCGAAAACAGATGCAGCAACCGACCCGGCCCCAGGAGGCACTCCCGTTTCTCGACCTGCCCGTCCCCTTCATAGCGGGCTGCGGCATCACGGCCGAGGTGCTCGACCTCTACCGCTCTTCGCCCTGCCGCATCGAGGCCTGCATCTTCGCCCTCTGCGAAAGGGGCAGCCTGCGCGTCCACATCAACCTGCGCGAATACTGCATCCGGCAGGACGACATCGTGGTCCTGGCGCCCGGAAGTTTCATCCAGGTGCATGAATCCTCGGCCGACTGCAGCATGGGCTTCATCGGCTTCTCCGGGAAATTCACCCTCGAGAGCGGCTTCCGCAAAACCCTCTCGCCCTACATGCCCCTGCTGCTGGACAAGCCCATCCTCCCCCTGCCCCCCCGGAGCGCTTCCGTCTACCGCGACAGCATCTCCCTGCTGGCCCGCGCCCAGGAGCTGCACGACCTCTGCCGGAAGCCCCGCATGTTGGGCCACATCATGGGCCTCTTTGCCGAAAGCATCGGGGCGGCCTACGACCGGATGCCGCAGGAAAGGAGCGCCTACTCCACGCGCGACCGCGAAATCCTCGGCGAGTTTCTCCAACTCGCCTTCGAGAACTACCGCGAAGAGCACAAGGTCCTCTTCTACGCCCAAGCCGCGGGCCTCACGCTCTCCCACTTCTGCAGCGTCATCAGCCGCACCGCCGGCCAGACGGCGCAGGAGATCCTGAAAGGGCTCCTCATCATGGACGCCAAAGCGCAACTCCGCAATACGAAAGCCACGGTGAGCCAGATAGCCTACACGCTCGGTTTCCACACGCCCACTACCTTCAACCGCTACTTCCGCACCTACACCGGCATGACTCCCCAAGACTACCGCAACCGCCCCCTATAACCTTTATTTATCCTCCCCTTCCCCGCCATGCTGAAAATGCTCCCCCTCCTCCTGCTCATCCTCGGGCTGAACACCTACGTCGCCCTGCGCTTCTTCCGCCTCATGCCCGGCCCCCTGCCGCTAAGGCTGGCGCCCGCCCTCGTCGTAGCCGTGGGGACCGCCTGTTTCCTCGTCTCCTTCCCGCTGCGCGACAGCCTCGCCCCCGCCCTCGCGCGGCCGCTCTATGGGGCGGGCACCACGTGGTTCTTCGCCTCCATCTACTTCTTCCTCTTCTTTGCCGCGGCCGACCTCCTCTTCCTCGCCCTCCGTTTCTGCGGCGTGCGCCGCCTGCCCGGGCCCGGGCTGCGCCTGGCACTGATGACGGCCCTGCCGCTCCTCGTGCTCCTCGCAGGCCATCTGCACTACCGCGACAAGCAGCGGCGCGAGGTGCGCTACGACTTCGGCCGGACGGCCGCGCCGGGGGACACGCTGACCGTAGTGGCCCTGAGCGACCTCCACCTGGGCTACACCATCGGCGCGACAGAACTCGACCGCTGGATCGCCCTCGTAAACCGCGAAAAGCCCGACCTCGTGGTCCTCGTGGGCGACGTGATCGACTGCGACGTGCGGCCGCTCCTGGAAGACAGCCTTGCCTCCCGCCTGCGCCGCCTGCAGAGCCGCTGCGGCGTCTATGCCGTGCCCGGCAACCACGAGTACATAGCCGGCATAGGCGCGGCCTCCCGCTTTTTCCGCGAGGCCGGCATCCGCCTGCTGCGCGACGAGGCGGAAGTCGTGGACGGACGCCTGCTCCTCATAGGCCGCGACGACCGCTCCAACCGCCGGCGCCTGCCGCTGGAGCGCATAACCCCCGCCGCCGCGGCCGGCAGCCTGCCCACCCTCCTGCTCGACCACCAGCCCTACCACCTGGAAGAGGCTGCCCGCTGCGGCATCGACCTGCAACTCTCCGGACACACCCACGGGGGACAGGTCTGGCCCGTATCGTGTATCGTGCGCCGCCTCTACGAGCAAGCCCACGGACCGCTGCGGAAAGGCCGGACGCACTACTACGTGACCTCCGGAATCGGGCTCTGGGGCGGCAAGTTCCGCATCGGCACCGACTCCGAATACCTCGTCCTGCGCATCCCTGCCGGCGCATCCGCCGACAAAAAAAGGGAGGCCGCTCAGCCCTCCCCCTCCAGCAGATAGCGGCGCACCCTGCGCCTCACGTCCAGTTTCGCCAGGTCTTCCGGATTCAGGTCCAGCTCGACCACGACCTTTGCCCTGGCCACTTTTCCGCCCCCCGCTTCCGCTTCGAGATACAAATCTCTCTGCGAACCGTCGATTGAGTAGAGGCGCGAGAAATCATAGTCAAGGGCCACCGACACTTGGTACAGCATGTCCGTATCGATGCTCCTGCGCTTGAGCAGATACTCCACGCTCTGAGGCCTAATTCCCAGCCTCCGAGCCAGCTCGGCCTTTGTCATCTTGCGGTCCGACATGACCTTCTTGATCACATCGCCAATACAAATGTCCAACACTTTCATAGTCTTTCCAAAGATAAAGCCTTTCTTGCGAACAATTCCTATGATGAATCAAAAAAAATCATCTGCCCCCGGTTTTTATTTTCCCGGAGAATATTTTGATTTATCAGATATTTTATGATAAATTTGCCGCCGAAAACTAACTTTGATCTCCAACGCATTGCCCTCTGATACGGGGCAATCCGGGCTCCGGCCCGGCGCATATCATTTTTTCATAACCACGGTTTGTTTCGAGGCAGCCTGCCCGTGAGGGCGGGCTGCCTCATCTTTTTCCGCCCCACGCCGCCGCCAATGCCCGCTCCCCGCGCCGCCCGCGGGAAAAAGTGCTGCCGCTTTTCCCGGAAAGCGCAGGCACTTTTCGCCGGAACCGCAGGCACTTTTCGCCAAAAGGGCCGGGACTTCCCAGTATTTCCACACACGTTTCGTTTGGAATAACAGACATTTTACGATAACTTCGCCGCCGGAAACAACCAAAACCCACTCTGCAATCATGAAAAAGACAACCGCACTACAGGCTCTCCTTGCGAGCCTCTTCTGCCTCTGCGCCCTGGCTTTCAGCTCCTGCAGCGGCGACGACGACGACAACCCCGCCTCCGGCGGACGCAAAGACCCGGCACTCGTCGGGACTTGGATGACCTCCGACGGCAGTTGGGGCTACACTTTCCGCGCCGACGGCAGCTCCGTCAACTACGAAGGAGCCGAAGTCTACCCCGGTACATGGAACACACGCGACGGAATGCTCCTCGTCTATTGGGACGAGCCCGAGCCCGAAGTCTACACCAGCTACTCCATTCGCGGAAACGCCCTCTACCTGACCGACGAATACGGCGACTCTTACATTTTATATAAAGAGCAAAGCGGCACCCCCGGCAGCGGCAGCGACGAAAACACCCCCTCCGGCCCGACCACAGACCCGGACATCGTAGGCACATGGATTGCCGCCGACGGCAACTCCCGCCTCACCTTCGGGCCCGACGGCCACTTCTGGTCGAGCGATGTGGACGACCTCTCATTCGGGACCTACGAGGCCACCGGAGGGAAGCTCTCCCTCGTCTTCACCTCCGAGGGGATGCAGACGTCCCGTTGCAGCTACACCATCTCCGCCGACCGCCTGACCATCACCTATCCGGACGGCAGCCAAGGCATCTTCCGCCGCACGCAGGACGACACCTCCGGCAGCGGCGGCGAAGACACCCCCGGCACGGCTGAAGACATAGACCCTGACCTCGTGGGCACATGGCGCGTACTCGACTTCGACGCGGCCCTCACCTTCCGCGCCGACGGCACCTGCATCATCAGCGAAGGCGGAGAGTCGGCAGGAGGAACCTGGTACATCAGGGACGGGAAACTCTACCAGTACGAATACGGCGACCCCTATCCTTCCGTCTATACCTACAGCGTAAGCCGCAACCGCCTCACCCTCACCGGCGAAGAAGGCGAAAGCATCACCCTCACCCGCAGCTGAAAAACCAGCCGCACCCCCTTCCGCCGGCCGGCACAAGCGCTGCCGCCCCTGCCGAAAACCGCAGGCGCTTTTCCCAAAAAGCCCTGCCACTTTTTCCCAAAAGCGCTGCCACTTTTTTCCCGAAGCGGCAGCGCTTTTCCCATCCTCCCGCGCCACGCCTGCCTGCGGGCGCAAGGGAAACAGCAGAAAGGCGCGCCTCGCGGCGCGCCCTTCCCCCAGTGCTTCATCATAAGAGTTACCTGAAATCGGAACTGTATGCAGCGCCCTCTCAGTACGCCTGCTCGTGCACGCCGCGGACGGCGCGGCCGCTCGGGTCGTTCAGCTGCCGGAACGACTCGTCCCACGCCAGGGCCTCGGCCGTCGAGCAAGCCACGCTCGGCACGCTGGGCACGCTCTTTGCCGCGCTCACGCTGGGGAAATGCTCCTCGAAGAGCGTGCGGTAGTAATATTCCTCCTTGTTTTGCGGCGGATTGACGGGGAAGCGTTCGGCAGCGCGGCGCATCTCCTCGTCGCTCACGGCAGCGGAAGCCATGGCCTTCAGCGAGTCGATCCAGCTGTAGCCCACGCCGTCTGAAAATTGCTCCTTCTGTCTCCACGCCACGCTCTGCGGAAGCAGCGGGGCGAAGGCCTCGCGCAGGATTTTCTTCTCGATGATTTTTCCCGGGGCCATCTTCTTTTCCGGATTCAGGCGCATCGCCACGTCGAGGAAGGCCTTGTCCAGGAAAGGGACGCGCCCCTCCACGCCCCAGGCGCAGAGCGCTTTGTTGGCGCGCAGGCAGTCGTAGAGATAAAGCTTGCCGAGCTTGCGCACCGTCTCTTCATGAAATGCGCGGGCATCAGGCGCTTTGTGGAAATAGAGATAGCCGCCGAACACTTCGTCAGCCCCTTCTCCGCTGAGGACCATCTTGATTCCCATACTCTTGATGTACCTTGCCAAAAGGAACATGGGCGTCGAGGCGCGGACGGTAGTGACATCGTAGGTTTCCGTATAGTAAATCACGTCGCGCAGCGCATCGAGTCCTTCCTGGACGGTGTAATTTATCTCGTGGTGCACCGTCCCTATGTGGTCGGCCACCTCCTTTGCCTTAATCAGGTCGGGCGCGCCGCGCAAACCTACGGCGAAAGAGTGCAGACGGGGCCACCAGGCGGCCGAAAGCCCGTCGGCCTCGACGCGGCGCGGCGCATATTTCTGCGCGACGGCAGAGATTATCGAGCTGTCGAGGCCGCCGGAGAGGAGCACGCCGTAGGGCACGTCGCACATAAGCTGGCGCCTGACGGCGCTTTCGAGCGCATCGCGCAACTCTTCCGCAGAGGCGGGGTTGTCTTTCACAGCCTCGTAGTCGAACCAGTCGCGCACGTACCAGCGCTTCATGCAGCCCTCGGGGCTGAAGTAGCGGTGGCCGGGGAGGAAAGGCTCGTAGCTGTCGCAAAATCCTTCGAGGGCTTTCAGCTCGCTGGCCACGTAGACTTTGCCGTCGGCGTCGCGGCCGATGTAGAGGGGCACTACGCCTATCGGGTCGCGGGCTATGAGAAACCGGTCGTTCCCGCTGTCGTAGAGGGCAAAGGCGAAGATGCCGTTGAGATCTTCGAGGAAGTCGGGGCCTTTTTCCTTGTATAAAGCAAGGATTACCTCGCAGTCCGATTGCGTGCGGAAGGCATATTTTCCCTCGAAGCGGCGGCGGATTTCGCGATGGTTGTAGATCTCTCCGTTGACGCAGAGGATGATTTTCCCGTCGTCGCTGTAGAGCGGCTGGCTTCCGCTCTCCGGATCGACAATCGAGAGGCGCTCGTGGGCCAAAATGGCTGAGCCGCCGGCAAAGATACCGCTCCAGTCCGGTCCGCGGTGCCTGATTTTTCGCGCCATGCGGAGGGCTTTCTCGCGCAAGGCCTGGGTCTGTTGGGGGATGTTGAAGATCCCGACGATTCCACACATAGTCGTTTTGTTTGTTTCTTATGAGCCGGAGAAGCCACGGGCCCGGGGCTTTCTGCCTCGCCGGCAAGGTTTGTATTTCTGTCGTAGAGCGCAAAAGTCGCAAAAGCACTGCGCTTTCATTCCATTTTGCTCTCCTTTTATATCTTCTGCTATCGTTTTGCTCGCAAAGATAGGGTATTTGTTTCCACAATACAAAGCGTTTTTTCGAAAAAGTTGCACCGCAGGTGACTTTTTTCTGCAAAACAAGAGAAAAATCTACCTTTATGAAGGAAATTCTCCCCTTCCGCCTTCAGGAAGCACGCCGCGCAACGGGCGGGAGAAAGAAAAAAGGCGCGCCGCCCGGGGCGCATACGGAAATAAAAAACTACCTTTGCCTTTGAAAGATTTCATGAAGCACTTTTTATGAAAACCGCTGGCACTTTTCTCCAAAACCTCTGCATCTTTTTCGGCGCGGGCTGCATCTTTTTCGGCGCAGGCAGCCTCGTCTCCTGCTCCAGGCAGGAAGATGGCGCCGCTTCTTCCGCCCCGGAGGCCGGCTCCGCGCAGGTCGCCGTGCTGCGGGGGCAGCCTGCACGCTTCGACTCGCTGCGCCTCTGCCTGCCCCGCCGGGGCGAGATTTTCGACTCCCTGCGCCGCGCCGATCCGGAACGCTGGCGCCTGGTGGCCGACCTGCTGGGTTATTTCTATGCCGCCCGCTGGTCGCCTGCGGGAGGGGCCGACGGCGGAATGCCGATGGATGCGGAAACCGTGGGGAAACGGCTGGCGCAGTCGCCCGAATGGTGGAGCGTGCCGGAGGAAAGCAGTCCCTACCGGCAATATGCCGAACTGCAGCGGCAGGCCGCGCGCCTGGCGGATTTCGCCACCGCCGGCGGGGAAGAAGAAGCCCTGCGCCGGGGACTGGAACGCTTCATGCAGCTCTACCTGGACGAGCGCTGCCGCCTCCAGCTCGCCGCGCAGCCCCGCGCACGGGCCCTTGCGCCCCTGCTCGAAGCGGAACGCGGGGCCTGGCTCCGGCACCTGGAGGTGGAAAAACAATTCATGCTGACGCTCTACGCAGACTCCCTCAACCTCGTGGCCGACGAGCTGGGGCGGCGCACCGGCTCCTTCCTCGCTTCCCGCCGCGAGCGCCGCGCCGAGGCCGACCGCAACCTGCTCTTCGGCCTGACCAGCGAGGCGGACTTCGCGCTGCCACGGCAGGAATACGTCACTTGGGCCACAACCATCGGGCAATACGACCGCCTCCGCGAGAAATACACCCGCTACCAGGCGCCCCATCTCATAAGGGCGCTCAACGAGGAATACAACGCCTGGTTCGCCTACATGCAGACGCGCGCCCGCATCGAGGAGGCGCTCGGCGAATCGGCTGCGGGGAAAGTGTACGACACCACGACGCGCATCCTCAAGCGCCGCCACCTCAACGACCTGAAGACATGGTAGAACTCCCCGACCCCGCCACCGTGACCGACGCGCTCCGCGCCGCCGCCAGCGAAGAGAAGCGGCGCGTGCTCTCCTCGTTCTTCAAGACGGGGCCGGGAGAGTATGGGGAAGGCGACCTCTTCCTCGGCGTCACCGTGCCGCAGGTGCGGCGCGTGGCGCAAGAATACAACCGCATGGCCCGGGAAGCGGGTGCGTGGCAACGGCCCTCCCGCGGCGCGCGGGAGGAGAAGCCCTCCGATGCGGCCGCGGTGGCGGCGGACGAACAGACGGTTTGCGCCCTGCTCCGCTCGCCGCTCCACGAGGCCCGTCTCTGCGCGCTGCTCATCTGGGTGGACCGCCTGCTGCCGGCGCGCACGCCGCTCGCCGCACGGGAACACATCTACCGCCTCTGGCGCCGGCACACGGGCTGCATCAACAACTGGGACCTCGTGGACCTCTCCACGCCGCAGATAGCGGGCGGCTACCTCCTGGCTGCGGGAATGGACGACGCGGCCTGCCTCGGCGAGCTGGAGCCGCTCTTCAGTTCGGAAAACCTGTGGGAGCGGCGCATGGCGCTGCTGGCCACTTTCGCCCTCATCCGCTCGGGGCGGCCGGGGGCCACGCTGCGGCTGGCCGGGCGCTGCCTTGCCGACCGCCGCGACCTGATACAGAAGGCTTCGGGGTGGATGCTGCGCGAGGTGGGAAAACGCGACGAAGCGCTGCTGCTCGGCTTCCTGCGGAAGCACCATGCCGCCATGCCACGCACCATGTTCCGCTACGCCATCGAGCGCCTCAGCCCCGCGCAACGCGCGCAAATCACTGCACCCTGACCGCCCCCGCCCGGCATCCGCCCGGGCCGGGTCCTGCCGCTTCCGGACAAAAGCGCAGGCACTTTCCGGTAAAAGCGCTGCCGCTTTTTCTGAAAAGTGCTGCACCTTTTCCAGAAAAGCGCCGCAACGCCCGGCAGGGCGCACCGCGCCTTTCGGGAAGAGCGCCGCAGCAGTCCGTCCCCTTCGCCTCCGCCCCGGGCGGGGAGGACGGCCCGCCCGGCCCAAGGCGGAAGGGCGGGACAAGAAACGCTGCGGCCCACCTTCACAGGCGGGCCGCAGCTCCTTTAATCTTTAACCAATTATAGCAAAAAAGTAAGCTTCATCTTTTCGGAACCCGGTCAGTCGATCGGCTCGGAAGCATACGGGTTATTGTAGATGTTGTCCGGGCAGATTTCGAAATAGTCCATCATCAGCTCCACGGTAGTCATAGTGGTCGCATTACGGGCACGCACGTAAATCGGTCCGTCCTCATCCAGCGTAATCTGGCCGAGTATGGCGCGCTGCGGGGAATCGCCCTCGCCGCTGTTCGCCGTCTCGCGCAGGGAAAAAGTGCTACCGCCGTTGTTTGCCCTCCACGAGTTGGGGCCTTTCATAAATCCGCGGGCGCGCATTTCCTTGTCGTTCTCGGCTATTTCGGCTTCCGAGAGGCCTTCGTCCGACTTCCAGCCGTGGTCTTTCACCGTCACGGTCAGGTCGATGGGAATTCCGCAGGGGCGGAAGCCGGAATAATTATCCGTTCCCCACTCATAGTCGCCGGGGCCGGCCAGATAGAACTGGGCGCATCCGCGGGTTGCGGCGCGGGTATATCCGAAGCGCACCTCATACGTCCCGCGCGGCACGGGCGGCAGGCGGAGAATAACGTCGTAGTTGTTGTAACACATCCATTCGTCTCCTTCGTATCCGTTGCGCCCTGCCCCGGGTGGTTCGTCCCGGTTCGGATAACAAAGCTCAAAGACTGTGCTCTCCGAGATGAAGTGGATGTGAGAGAGATAGTCGTGGGGGAAGACCAAGCGGCCCATCGTTACGTTCCAATAGCGGTAGTCATTGCTCATGACTTCGGGGAAGATCGAGGAAATCTCCAGGCGGAAACGCGTCCGCTTGAACTCGCTTCGCGGATAAACGAGTATGTCCTCGATGGGATGGATGTAGCCGTTTTCGGTATAGTATATCTCGTTTCCGAGATGCACGCCGTCGTCCGTCGGGCGGCGCCACTGGTTTTTCGCATTAAATACTTCCTGATTGTCCGGCGAGGGGTTGAGGTTCAGGATATTGGGGTCGGGGTCTACGCCGCCGGGCCAAGCGTGTCCGTTGGCTCCTGCAGACATGTAGAGCATTGTGTTAGGCGCAAGCGTCTCGGCCCACTGGTGGTAGCGCACATAATCGGGCGGCATTCCCATATTGTAGCGGGTGAAATCGGTGCGGTCTACCTTCTTATTCAGAATATGGTAGGCCACAAAGCGGTTGAAGTAGTTGTCCGAATCGGTAATGGCGGTGTTCTTTCCGCGCTCGAGCAGCTCCGGCATGTCGGTATACTCGCTCTCGAACCAGGCGAGCGCATAGGCTTGCAGCAGGGCGAGCGTATCGGCCCCGGGAGAGGCCAGCTCCGGAATGGCGGAAGTATAGACGTCGTCGGGCTCAATGAACATGGTATATGCAAATTTCCTGCGGTCCGGCGTGCCAAGATAGTTGTCCCACGGAGCAACGGCGGTAACCCAATAGGAGTAGTCCGTATTGTCTTTCTCGTAGTCGTACTGCTCCGGAATGAGATTCATGCGTTCGCTTACTTTTGTTGCCTCAAGGGCTTTCCGGAAAATGGAGAACTGCGGATATTCATTAAAGAACTCGTCCAAATTGCGTCCCGTAGGCTCTAATACGGCATTGATGCGGTGCACGCATCCGTTATGCACTTCGATGTCTCGCTCGGTAATGGTAGCGACGTCGTTGATTATGTAGGAGTCGCCGTCTTGAGACACGTAGATAACTTTCGTATAGAGGTTCTGGTCGAGGAGTTTCTGCTCGAAGTTTTCGGAAGTGTAGGTGCGCAAGTTCTGGCTGGAGCTTACGACGTGCATCTGCGCCACTACGTCGGTGATGGAGTCTACCTGCGCTTCGGTGAAGTAGTTGTAGAGGTCGCGGCGGGAGTTGCAGTTCTCGTCGCCCAACTTGTGCAGGTAAGCGGTCATCGCCTCATTGTCGGGGGCGAAAACGGTGTAGTACCCGTAGGAACTCAGCAGGTCGGCTATCGAGGAAGACGTGCCGCCACTGCTGGGAGTGAGGCTGCTGTAATCCAAAAACTCATTGAAAATGCTGAATTCGGGCTTGTCGGCCAAGTAACTCTCGCAGGTATAACCGGTGAAAGTGTAGTAACTGTCACTGGGAATATCGTCGTTTTGGCACGAAAAGAGCAGGCCCGAACAGACTGCGCCGAGCGCCGCCGTGTACAACGCTTTCGGCAAAAGGGGGAATCGCTTCATCTTTTCTCTGTTTTCATTGCGGCAATCGCCAGTTTTCGGTCTATATTTCCACCTGCAAAAATACGTTTTTTCTTTTTTCCGCAAGCAAAAAACTGTTTTTTATGGAATTTTTTCCGCATTTCGGCAGGAATCCGGACAAATCGGGCCTCAGCGGGGCGGCAAAACGCCACCATCCTGCGCCTCCTCCCGGCAGGGCAGGGCGGAAGGCACGTAGGGGCGGAGGAGGAATAGCGCCGGGGCTTCCGCCGGGAAGCGCTGCCGCTTTTTCCGGAAAGTGCCGCATCTTTTTCCCGAAAGCGCTGCATCTTTTTGCAGACGGCGCAGGCACTTTGCGCCTCCGGCGCCGCAGGGCGGGGAGAGCGGCGGAGGCGCCTTCGCCAACCGGCCCTGCCGCCTCGCGGGGAGGGCGGCAGGGCCGGTATATAAATAATGTAGGGCTGCCCTGCGGGCGGTGCGGGGGTCACTCTCCCGCGGCAAGGCGGGCGGAGGTCTCCTCCACGAGGCGCATCACGGCCTCGCCCAACTCTTCGGCCTGCTGCTGCGTGGGGGCTTCGCTGTAGACGCGCACGATGGGCTCGGTATTGCTGCGGCGCAGGTGGACCCAGCTGTCGGGGAAGTCGATTTTCACGCCGTCCGCGTCGTTGATTTCCTCGCCGGCGTAGTGGGCCTTCACTGCCTGGAGCAGGGCGTCGACGTCGGTGTCGGGCGCGAGTTCCACGCGGTTTTTGGCCATGAAGTAGGGCGGATAGGAGGCACGGAGCTGCGAGGCGGTCTTGCCTTCGCGGGCCATGTGGGAAAGGATGAGCGCAATGCCTACCAGGGCGTCGCGCCCGTAGTGGCAGGCGGGGTAGATGACTCCGCCGTTTCCCTCGCCGCCGATGACGGCGCCCGTCTCCTTCATCTTGGCCACGACGTTGACCTCGCCGACGGCCGATGCGGCGTACGCCTGGCCGTATTGCCGCGTCACGTCGCGCAAGGCGCGGGTGGAACTGAGGTTGCTCACGGTGGGGCCGGGCGTGTGGCGCAGCACATAGTCGGCCGCGGTGACGAGGGTATATTCTTCGCCGTACATCTTTCCGTCCTCGCATACGAGGGCAAGGCGGTCGACATCGGGGTCTACGACGAAAGCCACGTCGTGCCCGCCTTCGGACATGAGGCCCATAATGCCGGAAAGGTTACGCTCCAGGGGTTCGGGGTTGTGCTGGAAGTCGCCCGTCGGCTCGCAGTAGAGGCGGGTGACTTGCGCCACTCCGAGCCTTTCGAGCAGGCGGGGCAGGATGAGCCCGCCCACGGAGTTGACGCAATCGATGGCCACGCGGAAGCCGCGGCTGCAGATGGCTTCCACGTCGACCAAGGGGAGGGCCAGGACGGCGTCGATGTGTTTCTCTCCGTAGCTTTCATCCCGGCGGCAGGAGCCGAGCTCGTCTACCCCGGCGAAGCTGAAGTCTCCGGCCCCGGCCATGCGGAGGACTTCGCCTCCCGCTGCGGCGTCGAGGAATTCGCCCCGCTCGTCGAGCATTTTCAGGGCGTTCCACTGGCGCGGATTGTGGCTGGCCGTGAGGATAAGCCCTCCCTCGGCGCCTTCGAGGGTGACGGCCAGTTCGGTGGTCGGGGTAGAGGCGAGGCCGATGTCCACTACATCGTATCCCATGCCCATGAGGGTGCCTACGACGGTATCGCGCACCATCTCTCCGGAGAGGCGCGCGTCGCGGCCAACGACGATCTTGCGGGTTTTGACTTTCGAGGTGCGCCGGATGTAGGCGGCATAGGCGGCGGTGAACTTGACGATGTCGAGCGGGTTGAGTCCGGTGCCGGGCTTTCCGCCGATGGTGCCCCGGATACCGGAGATGGACTTGATGAGCGTCATTTTTTTCAGTAACGGTTTTTTAGGAAAGTGCCTGCGCTTTCGGGGAAAAGATGCAGCGCTTTTCGGGAAAAGTGGCTGCGCTTCCGTCCGGAAGCGGCAGGGCTTTTGCCGCGGGGGTGCTGCGCTTCGGCCCGCAGGGTGCGGCACGGGGGGTTAGTTGTATCGCTTGTATTCGATTTCGTAGTAGTAGGGAAGCACGTTGGCCTGCGCCGAGGTGTGGCCCATCTCGGAGGGGACGATGACGCGCACGCGGCCGCCGTCGCCCACGTACTGCAGCGGTTTGAGCCATCCGCCGGGCACTTGCGTGCCGTAGTAGGTGCGCATGAGCGTGGCGGTCTCGGTCTGGTCGGCAGAAGCGAAGAAGCTTCCGTACGTGTAATGCGAGGAAGAGGAGGAATAGCCCGAGTAGGAGGAGCCTTTGGCGTAGTAGAACTGCTCGGGAGAGGCGTTGGTGTAGAAGTTAGTCACTATGGTGTCGCCCACGGAGAGGCTGTACTCCAGGAAACGGACGGTGATCTGCATGCGGTAACCGCTGTTCCTTTTCGTCAGCGAGTCCAGCACATGGTAGAGCGTGGGGCCGTGGCCTACGGAATCGATGTGGAGGTAGACTCCGTCGGCGGTAAAGAGCACGTAGTCTTTCTCCCCCATTTTGCGGGAGGGGTCGAAGCCGTTTTCGCTCAAGATGTTGAGCCCGCGCGAGGAAATGAAGGAGTTTATCATGTCTTCCTCCTCTTCGAGCATGTCGGCGTAGGTCTTCGTGTCGTCGCACGAGGCGCAGCAGAGGGGGAGGAGTAGGGCAAGGAGCAGATGGGGGATGTAGTGTTTCATATTCTTCGGGGTAGTGTTTTCGGTTGGTTTATCGGGCGGGGGCCTCCAGCTGGGGGCGGAAAAGTTCGAGCCCCTCTTCGAAGCGGGCGATGGCGCGGTCCATGTCTTCGTAAAACTCGCCGCCCGAGGCGTTGCGATGGCCGCCGCCCTTGAAGACGGTCGAGGCAAAATCCGTGCAGGAGAAGCGCCCCACGGAGCGGAGGGACACCTTGATCATCGTCTTGTCCTCGCGCAGGAAGCAGGAAAACACGATGCCTTTCATCTGGAGGGGCAGGTTGACGAAGCCTTCGGTGTCGCCCTTTACGTAGGAGAAGCGCTTGAGTTCGTCCTGGGTGAGCCATATCAGGGCGGAGCGCAGCTCGGGATATATTTTCATCTTGGCATAAAGTGCGTATCCCATGAGCTTCATCCGGCCGACAGACTGGGCGCAGAAGATGCGGCGGTATATGTAGTCCTTGTCGATGCCGCAGGAGAGGAGGCGGCTGACTATGGCGAAAATCTCGGGACGGGCGGAGTTGTAGGTGAACGCCCCCGTGTCGGTCATCAGCCCGGTGTAGAGACAGGTGGCGCAGTCCTTGCCGATGAGGCCGGAGTGGCCCGCCTCGTCGATGAGGCGGAAGAGCACTTCGGCCGTGGCGCACAGCGCCGGGCGGGAAAAGGTGAGGTCGAAACCCTCCTCGGGCGAGGGGTGATGGTCCACGAGGGCCATGGGCTTGCCCGCCGCGCGCAGCTTCTCGCCCACGGCCCCGGTGCGGCCGAGCCCGTTGAAGTCGAGGCAGAAGACGGCTTCCGCCTCGTCGATGAGGCGGTCGGCCTGCTCGCGGTGGAAATCGTACTGCACGACGCTCCCCACCTGCGGCATCCAGCGGAAAAACTCCGGGAAGGCATTGGGCACCACCACGCGCGCCCGGCAGCCGCGGGCCTGCAGATAGTGGAGCATCCCCAAGGCGGAACCCATCGCGTCCCCGTCGGGGGACACGTGCGTGACGATGACAAAACTGCGGTAACGCTCCGTCCAACTGCGGAATTCCGCCACGGCGGAGGAATCGAAGAGGGTAGGTATCATGGGGGCAAAAGTACAACATCCTTTCCAAAAATGCGGCATCGCTTATTATTTTATAAGGAAAAATCCGCCCCTTCCCCGCCGCGCGGGAGGGAAAGCGGCGCGCCCGGCCGGCAAAAGGCGGGGGCGCCGGAGGAAAAGATGCAGCACTTCCGGGAAAAAGTGGCAGCGCTTTTTGCGGAAAGTAGCAGCACTTTTTCCCGGGACATGCAGGGCTTTTCGGCCGGGGGAGCGCAAAAAAACAGGCGCCGGGGCGCAATTTTTAGGAAAATTCACTACTTTTGCCCGCTCAAACGGCCGCCCGCGCGGCGCAAAGATGAATGCCTTATGTTTGGAATACCCGACCCCGGCATCTGGATGGTCTACGTTTTGATCGTCGGATGCGTAGCTTTCTCCGTATGGTACGGCATTAAATATTGGAACGAAAAGGACAAATAGCAAAATGGACTTCTACACAGGATTTATCGTGATGCTCTATTTCCTGGCCATTGCCTTCCTCGGCTGGCTCGGATACAGGCGGACCAAGAATTCGGACGACTACCTTGTGGGCGGGCGGCAGATGAATTCCGCCGTCATGGCGCTCTCCTACGGCGCAACCTTCATATCGGCCTCGGCAATCGTGGGCTTCGGCGGCGTAGCGGCCACGTTCGGAATGGGAATTCAGTGGCTCTGCTTCCTGAATATGTTTGTAGGAGTGGTCGTAGCCTTCATCTTCTTCGGCCGGCGCACGCGGCGCATCGGCGCGCAGCTCCATGCCGGTTCGTTCCCGCAGTTCCTGGGCTTATATTACAAGTCCCGCGCCATACAGGTCCTCACCGGTGCGGTCGTCTTCCTCGGCATGCCGCTTTATGCCGCCGTGGTGCTCAAGGGCGGGGCGGTTTTCATAGAGGAAATCTTCCAGATCGACTATCACGTGGCGCTCCTCGTCTTCACTTTGATCATCGCGGCCTACGTCGTGGCCGGAGGGATGAAGGGCGTGATGTACACCGATGCGCTGCAGGCCGTCATCATGTTCGTGTGCATGGCCTTTTTGGCCGCATGGCTCTACCGCACGCTGGGCATGGGCTTCACCGAGGCCAACCGCGCCCTGACGGACATGGCGCCCCTCGTGCCCGAAGCGCTGCACCAGGTGGGCCACCGCGGCTGGACGGCGATGCCCGCGTTCCACTCCCCCCAGTGGTACACGCTGGTCACTTCGTTCGTCCTCGGCGTGGGAATCGGCTGCCTGGCGCAGCCCCAGCTCGTCGTGCGCTTCATGACGGTCGAGAGCAACCGGCAGCTTAACCGCGGAGTCATGATAGGCTGCATCTTTTTGGCCATCACCGTCGGCGTAATCTACCACGCCGGAGCGCTCTCCAACCTGTACTTCTTCCGCACCGAGGGCAAGCTGGCGGGCGAAATGGTGCAGGACATGGACAAGATAATCCCGCTCTTCATCAGCCACGCCATGCCCGAGTGGTTCTCCGTCATCTTCATGTTGTGCATCCTCTCGGCCAGCATGTCCACGCTCAGCGCGCAGTTCCACACGATGGGCGCCGCCGCGGGGGCCGACATCTACGGCGCCCTCGCCCGCAAAGCCCGTGAGGGGAAAAACCGCAGCACACTGATTATCCGCCTGGCGGTGCTCGTCTCCATACTCCTGAGCTACGTGATTTGCTACACTCTGAGCGAGGGCATCATAGCCCGCGGCACATCGCTCTTCATGGGCGTCTGCGCCTCCACGTTCCTGCCTGCCTACTTCTGCTCGCTCTACTGCCCGCGCGTCGACCGCCGCGCCGCACTGTGGAGCATGGCGGTGGGCCTCGCGGGCAGCAGCTTTGCCATGCTTTTCCTCCACCGCAAGGAGTCGGAAGCCATAGGGCTCTGCCGCGCGCTCTTCGGGCAGGACTGCCTCCTGACGACTTACCCGCTGGACCTGGTGGACCCCATCGTGTGGTCCTTCCCCTTGTCCTGCATTGCCATCGCCCTGGCCGCCCGCCTCTACCGCAAAGCGGCCTGACCCCCTCCCCCCTCCCCCGCACCGGCCGGACGGGAGCGCCGCAGGCAGGCGGCAGGAGCGCGGCAACCCGCGGGAAAAAGCGCTGCACCTTTCCGCCGAAAGCGGCAGCACTTTTGGAAAAAAGCGGCAGCACTTTTGGGAAAAAGCGGCAGCACTCCCGCCCGGAAGCCCCGCCGCTCCCGCCGGGGAGCCCCGCACGAAACGAACCAACACGCTACTCGATATGACACCAACCTCACGCGCCAATTTCGGCAGCCGCATCGGCGCCATCCTGGCCTCGGCAGGCTCTGCCGTAGGGCTGGGCAACATCTGGCGCTTCCCCACGCAGACGGGTGAAAACGGGGGAGCGGCCTTCATCCTGGTCTACATACTCTGCGTCCTCCTGATGGGCATGCCCGTCATGATTTCGGAGTTCATCATCGGCCGCCGCGGCCGCGCCAACACCGCCGCGGCCTACCGCCATCTGGCGCCGGGCACGCGCTGGATATGGGTGGGCCGCCTCGGAGTGCTCACCGGCTTCCTCATCCTGAGCTACTATGCAGTGGTAGCCGGCTGGACCGTAGAGTACACCGTGGCCTCGCTGCTGAGCCGTTTCCAGGGGATGAGCGGCAGCGGGGAGTTTACGCAGTACTTCAACCGCTTCGTGGCCGACCCCGTCATGCCCGTGGTCTACACCGTATTCTTCCTGGTGCTCACCCATGTGGTCATAGCCCAAGGGGTAGTGAAAGGCATCGAGAAGTCCTCCAAGGTCTTCATGCCGCTGTTTTTCCTGCTGCTGCTCGTGCTCGTGGGCTGCGCGCTGACGATGCCCGGCGCGGGCGAAGCCATGCGCTTCCTCTTCACGCCCGACTTTTCGAAAATCGACTCCGGCGTCGTCCTCGCCGCCATGGGGCAGGCCTTCTTCTCCCTGAGCCTCGGCATGGGATGCCTCTGCACCTATGCCTCTTACTTCAACCGCAACACGCGGCTGGGCCAGACGGCGCTGAGCGTGGGCGTCATCGATACGTTCGTCGCCATCATGGCCGGGCTGATGATTTTCCCTGCGGTTTTCTCCGTGGAGGGAGTGGGAGTGGACGCCGGCCCCTCGCTGCTCTTCATCACGCTGCCCTCCGTCCTGCAGTCGGCCTTCGGCTCGCTGCCCCTTCTGGGCTACCTTTTCTCGCTGCTCTTCTACGTGCTTCTCATCCTGGCCACGCTGACGAGCACCATCTCGCTGCACGAAGTGGTGACGGCCTACCTGGCCGAAGAGTTCGGCCTCAGCCGCCACCGCGCCGCGGTGCTGGTGACGGCGGGATGCTCGCTGCTCGGCACGCTGTGCGCCCTCTCCATGGGCCTCCTGAAGCCCTACACCGTTTGCGGGATGACGCTCTTCGACCTCTTCGACTTTGTAACGGCCAAGCTGATGCTCCCCATAGGAGCCTTCTTCATCTCCCTCTTCGTCGGCTGGAAGCTGGAGCGCAACGTCATAGCCGAGGAGCTCACAAACTACGGCACGCTGCGCTTCCGCCTGCTCCGCCCCTTCACTCTCCTGCTGCGCTACGTAGTGCCCGTCCTCATCGTGCTCATCTTCCTCAACGAACTGGGCGCGGGCATCTTCTGAAGCACGGCGTAAAGCCTGCGGAAGCCCTGCGCCGCCACGAAAAAAGCCCTGCATGTTTCTCCCGGTACATGCAGGGCTTTTTCAATAAACATGCAGGGCTTTTCCGCAAAAGATGCAGCACTTTTCTCCAGAAGTGGCAGCACTTTCCGGGAAAAGCGGCAGGGCTTTCCCCGGAAACCACGGCTGGCCCGGGCGGGCGGGCTGCGGCATAAAAAAAGCGCGCTGCCCGGGAAGGGGCGGCGCGCCGGAGGATATCGCACGAGGCGGGGCGATTCTTATTCTTCCGGGGCTTCGCTTCCGTTGGCAGCGGGCATGGTAAGGCGCTTCCGCAGGGTGGCGGACTCGATCCACTCCCCGGTGTTGTCGGGATTGGCCGTGAGGGAAACGGTGTAGACGCGGCCGAAGTGGAGACGGAAGTCTACATAAGTGTTGCTCGTCACCCGCTTCGAGGTGGAACTGAAGCCGGAGTCGCTGGCGGCCACGACGCAGGTATAGTTGAAGGCTTCGGGCACTTCGTCCCAGAAGAAGCGCACGTTGGGATTGCCGGAGGCGGAGTCGACGCTCATGATCTGATAGGTAAACGAGGAATCCGACGGCGTGGCGAGCAGCTGCTTGTTGACCGGACAAACGAAAGTGGGGGTAATTGCATAGTTGGAAGCCTCGTACTGCGGAGAATTGGCAGGGGGATTGGCCACGATGTACCAAGTATGCCAAGCGTCATAGTCGGCTTCGGTGAGAGGGTAGCTGTTCGTAGTCACCGTAACGGAGGTGGAACTGCCCAAAGCTTTGGCGCCTTCCGCTGCCGGCGCGGCAAGGCCTCCTAAGAGGTTGCGGTAGATGGTGTAAGAAGCGGCATGGGGGACGGCATCCCAGCGGAGAGTTCTCTCGGCTTCGTCGAGACGGATGTTCGTGGGGGCGGCCAGCTTTTCGGGCGATCCGAAGCCGGGATCGTCGTTTCCTTCATCGTCGGAGCAGGAGGTGAGCACGGGGGCGGCGGCCAAAGCGAAGGCGAAGGCCGGCAAAAGGAACAGAACAGTTTTTTTCTTCATAATGATGAAATGTTGTAGATTGATAATGCTTTTTTGCAAAAGAGAGTGCAAAGGAAAGAAATTTCAACGGGGAAACAGCCAAAAGTAAAGCTGCAAAGGGCGCAATTTACTTTTCTTTAACACGACTTCCCTGTATGGCCGGAAGGAAACGGCCGCCACTTTCTGCTAAAAGCGCTGGGACTTTCCGGGAAAAGCGGCAGCGCTTTTTGGGAAAAGCGGCAGCACTTTTTTGGAAAAGCGGCAGCACCCCGGGGAGAAAGCGGCTGGGGCTCTCCCGCAATGTCCCGGCGGGCGCAGAAAAAAGCCGCCCCGCAGGAAACGGTTTCCTGCAGGGCGGCAAAATCGTGGTATATCACTATTGGTCAGATAGTGCAGCGGGAAGTTACTTCATGTCGAGGTACTCGATCTTGTCCTGGTCGCCGTAGTCGAGGTTTTCCCCGGCCATTCCCCAGATGAACATGTAGTTGCTCGTGCCGGCGGCGGCGTGGATGGACCACTCGGGCGACATGATTGCCTGCTCGTTGTGCAGCCATACGAGGCGTTCCTCCTGCGGTTCTCCCATGAGGTGGCAGATGGCGTTGCCCTCGGGCACGTTGAAGTAGAAATAAGCCTCGATGCGGCGGCTGTGGGTATGCGCCGGCATGGTGTTCCAGACGCTGCCCGGCTTCAGCTCGGTGAGGCCCATTTGCAGCTGGCAGGTGCCGCCGCCTTCGGTCTTCTCCAGCACGGGCTTGATGATGAGCTGGTTGATTACGCGGTCGTTGCTCTCCTCCATGCGGCCGGCCTTGAGCTGGTTGGCAGGAGTGGCCTTCTTATTGTCGGGGTTGCAGCTCAAAAGTTGAGTCTTGTAGCTCTTGTGGGCGCAAGCGGAGTTGATGTAGAACTTGGCCGGCTGCGCGGGATTTTTGCTGCGGAAGGTGACTTCCTGGTTTCCGCTGCCCACGTAGAGGGCGTCCTTGAAGGAAAGTTCGTACTCGGTGCCGTCCACGGTGACGATGCCGTCGCCGCCGATGTTGATTACGCCCAGCTCGCGGGCATAAAGGAAGTAGGGCGCCTTGAGCGGATCGATGGTCTCCAACGTCAAAGTCTTATTGACGGGCATGGCGCCGCCGAAGATGAAACGGTCGTACATGGAGTAGGTTACGTTGATTTCATCTGCCACCATTACTTTCTCCATGACGAAGGCGCTGCGCAGACGCTCTGTGTCGTACGTCTTTACGTCCTGCGGATTGCAGGCGGTCTGCATGGTGTAGTTCACCTGCGCCGAGAGGCTCAGTGCGAAAGCACCGGCCATTACTGACAATGCGATTTTCTTCATAATTTCGTTTGTGCTATATGTTTTGATTAAAAGATGCGGGTGTTTCGGGAAAAAGCGGCAGCACTTTTCCCGGAAAGCGGCAGGGCTTTCGGGGAGAAGTGTTGCGGGAAATTTATTCTTTACCCCGGACAATGCGGTAGCGGTTGTAGATGGCCATGGCCAAAGTGCCGGCCACAAGGATGATGGGGCCCACCACTTTCAGCGTATGCGTGAGGTGGAAGATGACGAAAGCGAAGAGGCTGCTGGCAAAGTCGAGCGCGCCGGCCTGGAAGCCCTGCGGCACGGCTACGGCCGAGTCGCCCGTCTTCAGATAGACGTCGGTAGCGGCCAGCGTGAAGAACTGCGCCAGATTGGTTACAAAGTAAAGCCCGACGATCAGGGCCACCAGCCCGATGATGAAGGTCTTCAGCACATTTCCCTTCGTGATGGGGAGCACGGCGGGAAAGAGGTAGAACATTCCGGCCAGCGAGGCAAGGGGCAGGAACTGATTGCCCGGGAGAACGACGGAAAGGAACAGGATAACGGGAATAAGGAGCAGCGAGACGACGAGCGTCGTGGGGTGCCCGATGACAAGGGCGGGGCTCATTCCGATGTGCAGGCCTGCGCTGTTCTTGAATTTCTTGGCCACCAGTTCGCGCGTGGCGTCGGAAATCGGCTTCAAGCCCTCGATGAAAAGGCTCGTGATGCGGGGGATGAGCTCCATGACGGCGCCCATCTTGATGCCCAGCCCGAGGATTCCGGGTATTCCGTCTACGAGTTCCTGGCCGTTGCGGCAGGCCAGCGCGCCAATGGCGCAGCCCACGAGCACACCGAGGAAGAGCGGTTCGCCCATGATGCCGAACTTTTTCTTCATTCCCTCGGCGTCGATGTTGAGTTTGTCGAAGCCGGGGATGAAATCAAGCACCTTATTTATAACAACCGCAAAGGGAACGAATCCCTGGCAGAAGGGCTGCGGGATACTGATGCCCTCCATTTTGTCGTAGTACTTCTGGAATTTGGGAGCGGTCAAGTCCGCCATGACAAGGGTGATGATGTAGCAGATGATGGCGGCAAAGAATCCCCAGAGTATGCTGTCGGAAGCAAAGTAGACCACTGCGCCGATGAAGGCGAAGTGCCAGTAGTTCCAGAGATCGATGTTGACCGTGCGGGTCGTTTTGGTAAGGAGCATCACGATGTTCACTGCCAGACAGACGGGAATGATGAAGGCACCGACCGAAGTGTTGTAGGCCACGGCGGCGGCGGCGGGCCATCCCATATCGAAAATGCCGAGCGAGAGGCCGTAGATCTCCGTCACCTTTTTCAGAGGGTCGCCCAGGCTGCTCGTCAGGAGTGCCGTGACTACGGAGAGGCCCACGAAGCCGACTCCCACGAGGAGGCCGCTCTTTAGCGCTTTGCCGAACTTAATCCCGATACAGACGCCCAGGATTGTGAAAATGATGGGCATCATTACGGCCGCGCCCAAGCCGATGATGTAGCTGAATACTGCTTCCATGTCTTTTTCTTCTTAATATTGATTTTGTTTACGCCGGGCAAATGTAAGAAAATTACGCTTCCCCGCCAAAAGAGCGGCTCACTATTAACCATTTACCACAGGCGGAAGCCGCGCCCACGGCCTTGCACGTTGCCAGAAGCGTTGCACTCTTCGGGCGTGCCGGTGTAGCGTATCGCGCCGCTTCCCGCGGCGGTGGCGTCCAGTTTCGCCACGGGACAGCAGGAAATCCTGCCGCTCCCGGAGAGCGAGGCCTCTACGCGCCCGGCTTCCAGGCGGTCGGCTTCCACCTCTCCGGAGCCGTCCAAGGAGAGGCGGGCGTAGGAACTTGTCCCTTCAAGCCGCACGTCGCCGCTGCCGGCAACGGATACTTCCACCGCTTCGGCCTGCACCCAGAGTGTCGACTGCCCGCCGCTGCCGGAAATCTTCTGCACCAGGTTGCCGGCCCGCACGCTGTCGAGCAGGACGGCACCGCTGCCGTTGACCACCGTCTGCAGCTCCTCGAAGCGCATACCGGGGCAGCGGATCTCCCCGCTGCCGTTGACGACCATCGACAAGCGGCTGCCCTCCACGGCCGTGGCGGCCTCGAATGTGGAGGAGCCGTTGAGCGTCAGCGCGGCCAGCGCGGGCAACTCCACTTCTACCCGCACCTCGCCCCGGACGCGGTCGCCGCGGTTGCTTTCGAGGGAGAGCATCAGGTTGTTGCCGGAACTTTCGGTTTTCACGTTATTCCAGTCCTCGGGCAGCGCATAGACGCGCACGGCGGGCGCCGAGGGGCTGCCCTGGCGGAAGACGATCTCCATCCCGCCGTTGAAAACCAGGCCGTTCACCCGTCCGTCCACCGGCACTTCGTGGCAGACGCGCCCGTCCTTGCCGGCAACTGCTGCGGCACTTCCGGCCGGAAGCGGCTGCGCTTCCGGGGAAAAGTCCTGCATCTTTTTCGCACAAGCGCTGCAGGAAACGGCGGCCGCCAGCAGCAGTGGCAGGAGGCGGGCCGCAGGGTTCTTCGTGGGGGTCATAGGCTTCGGGGGATTTTATTGTTTGGCTTTCTGCTTGGCCCACGTGTCGCGCAAGCCGACGGTGCGGTTGAATACCATTTTTTCGGCCGTGGAGTCGGGGTCGACATTGAAGTATCCGATGCGCTGGAACTGCAGGTAGGTCAGCGGCGCCATGCCTTCGGTGTACTTCTCCACATAGCATTCGGGTAATACGACCAGCGACTCCGGGTTGAGCAGCTCGCGGAAGTCGCGCTCGTCCGCCGAGGGATCTTCTACGGTGAAGAGGCGGTCGTAGAGGCGCACCTCGCAGCGGTTGCAGTGCCCCACTGCCAGCCAGTGCAGCGTGCCCTTGACCTTGCGGTTGGCCCCGGGCAGGCCGCTGCGGCTTTCGGGGTCGTATTCGGCATGGACCTCCACGACATTTCCGTCCTCGTCCTTCACGCAGCCCGTGCAACGCACGATGTAGGCTCCCTTCAGGCGCACCTCTTTGCCGGGCGTCATGCGGAAGTAATTTTTCGGAGCGTCTTCCATAAAGTCCTCCCGCTCTATCCAAAGTTCGCGCCCGAAGGTCAGCGTGTGCACGCCGGATGCGGGATCTTCGGGATTGTCCACTGCCTCCACTTCCTCCAGCTGCCCCTCGGGATAGTTCGTCAGCACGAGCTTTACGGGGTGGAGCACGGCGCTCACGCGGGTGGCGCGGGCGTTGAGGTCGTCGCGCACGGCAGCTTCCAGCAGGCTCACATCGTTGAGCGCGTCGAACTTGGTGTAGCCTATGCTGTCGATGAAGCGGTGTATGGCCTCCGGCGAGTATCCGCGGCGGCGATAGCCGCAGAGCGTCGGCATGCGCGGGTCGTCCCACCCGCTGACGAGGCCCTCTTTTACCAGCGCGAGCAGCTTGCGCTTGCTCATTACGGTATAGGTAAGGTTCAGGCGGTTAAACTCTATTTGCCGCGGGTAGTAGCTCTCGTCCTTCTTCAGCAGGTCGATAAAATAATTATATAAGGGGCGGTGCACCTCGAACTCCAGCGTGCAGATGGAGTGCGTCACGCCTTCGAAGTAGTCGCTCTGCCCGTGCGCGAAATCGTACATGGGGTAGGCGTGCCACTGTGTGCCGGTACGGTGGTGCGGATGATGGATTATGCGGTAAATGATGGGGTCGCGGAAGTGCATGTTGGGGCTGGCCATGTCGATTTTGGCGCGCAAGACCATGGCTCCCTCCGCCACTTCGCCGGAATTCATCTTCTCGAAGAGCGCCAGGCTCTCCTCCACCGGGCGGTTGCGGTAGGGGCTTTCCTCTCCGGGCTGCGTGGGCGTGCCCTTTTGGCGGGCTATGGTCTCGGCATCCTGCTCGTCCACGTAGGCCTTGCCCTCGCGGATGAGGCGCACGGCGAAGTCCCAAAGCTGGGGAAAGTAGTCGGAAGCGTAGTAAACATGCCCCCATTCGTAGCCCAGCCAGCGGATGTCTTCCTGTATGGCGTCCACGTATTCCACGTCTTCCTTCACCGGGTTCGTGTCGTCGAAGCGCAGGTTGCAGACACCGCCGTAGCGCTGGGCGATGCCGAAGTCCATGCAGATGGCCTTGGCATGCCCTATGTGCAGGTATCCGTTGGGCTCCGGCGGGAAACGGGTCTGCAGCCGCCCGCCGTTTTTACCGGCCTTCAGGTCGTTTTCCACTATCTCTTCTACGAAATTCAGGCTCTTCTTGGCCGGTTTCTCCCCGGCAGTATCGTGTACCATGCTGTGTGCGTTTTTTCGTTTGTTGCTACAAATTCAGAACTATCTGCGCGCAAAAATACGGATTTTTCCGGCGTTTCCCCCCTTCTCCCCCGGATTATCTTTCAAAAAAAGAGCCTCCCCCGCCCGCCCCCGGCGCAGCAGACGGCCCGGAGCCGCCGCGGTTTGCGCAGAAAGCGGCAGGACTTTCCGCAAAAAGCGCCTGCACTTTTCCCGGAAAGCGCAGGCACTTTTTGCACGGGGCGGCAAGGCTTCTCCCCGCCGGATGCGGCCTTTTGGGCAACCCATGAAAGAGAAAAAACGGAAAATTCACCTATTTTTGGCGAAACATGTTATAAGGCATAAAAAAACATTTGGCGCTCGCCCCAAAAAGGCCGTACCTTTGACGCCGTTATCCTGAAACAATCTTTTTACCTTAAAGAGAGAAAGACTAATACCTATTGAGAACTTTGAAGCGGGTCTTTGTGAAAAGGTCCGTTTTCTCTTTATATAGGTATCCCCCGCTCAGCGCCTTTTCAGCCATTCCGCCACCAGATGCTGCAGCGGCACGCGCCCCACGATGAGCAACACGGCGGCGAGGATGAGCACGATGCCCAGGCAAATGCGCGGCGTGAGCTGCTCCCCGAAGAGCAGGACGCCGAAGAAAAGCGCCGTGACCGGCTCCAGGGCGCCGATGATGGCTGCCGGAGTGGGCCCGATGTGCTGGATGGCCACCGTCATGAGCGTAAGGGAAACCACCGTGGGCAGCAGCGAGAGGCACACGACGTCGGCCCACTCGAAGGCCGAAGCGGGCAGCGTAAGCCCGCCGCCCGGCAGCAGGAGCCGGCAGGCGAAGACGGGCACTCCCAGAAGGAGGCAGTAGAAAGTCAGTTTCAGCACCGGGTAATGGCTCACCGCCGAGTGGTCGAGGCGGATCATGTAGACCGCATAGAGCAGGGCGGAGAGCAACACCAGGCAGATGCCCGCAAGGCTCAGCGGCACGCCGCCGCTGCCCTGCGCCAAGAGCCCCACGCCGCCCAGCGAGAGCGCTATGCAGCAGAGGGTGAAGAGCGTGAGCCGCTCCTTATAGAACAAGGCCATCAGGACGGCCACCATGACGGGATAGACGAAAAGCAGGGTGGAAGCGATGCCGGCATCCATATACCGGTAACTCAAGAACAGGCACAACGACGAAAAGGCGAAGAGCAACGCCAGGGAAACCAGCGCCCCGCCGTGGCGGCGCACCGGGACGGAGAACGGAATGCCCCGCCGCTTCATCAGGAAAGCCAGGAAGGCGGCCGCCAGACCGTAGCGGAAGAGGAGCACGGAGTCCACATTCATGCCCCGCCCGTAGAGGGGCAAAGCGAAAAGGGGATTCATCCCGTACGTCACGGCCGAGACGATTCCCAAGAGAAAACCTTTGTGTTTGTACGACATGGGGAAGGTGAATTGTCTGATTTCGGGGCGCAAAGGTACGCATTCCGCGCGGAATGCGTACCTTTGCGCCCGTTTTTAAAACCAATACCCATACACAATCATGATACGACAATGCAGTATTCTCTTCGGCTGCCTGGCCTTCGGAGAATTAGTGGTCTACCTTACGGGCATCAAACTGCCCAGCAGCATCATCGGGATGCTGCTCCTTACGCTGTTGCTCAAGCTGAAATGGATAAAGCTGGAGTGGGTCCGGGGAATGTCGGACTTCCTTGTGGCCAACCTGGGCTTCTTTTTCGTCCCGCCCGGCGTGGCGCTGATGCTCTACGCAGGCGTCATCCGCGCCGAGTGGCTGCCCATCGTGGCAAGCGTCGTGGTGAGTACGATGATCGTGCTGGTCGTCACCGGATGGGTGCACCAGCTTTCCCGCAAAATCAAGCGCTGACCTCCCCTAAACACCCTGCACTATGGACTTTTTCAACAATACGTTTTTCCTCCTGGCCCTTACCTTCGGGCTGTATTTCCTCGCCCGCTGGCTGCAAAAGCGCACCGGCTGGCTCCTGCTCAACCCCATCCTCCTGACCATAGCCCTGCTCATCCTCTTCCTGAAGGCCGCAGGAGTGAGCTACGAGACCTACCAGGAAGGCGGGCACCTCATCGAGTTTTGGCTGAAACCGGCCGTCGTGGCGCTCGGAGTGCCGCTCTACCTGCAGCTGGAGGCCATCAAAAAACAGCTTCTCCCCATCCTTCTCTCCCAACTGGCCGGGTGCGTGGCGGGAGTCGTCAGCGTGGTCCTGACGGCGCAGTGGCTCGGCGCCTCGAAAGCGGTAATCCTTTCGCTGGCTTCCAAGTCGGTCACGACGCCGATCGCCATGGAAGTTACGAAAAGCGTAGGCGGAATTCCCTCGCTCTCGGCCGCCGTGGTGGTCTGCGTAGGGCTTTTCGGCGCCATCTTCGGCTTCAAGGTGCTCCATCTGGGCCACGTGGAGAGCCCCATTGCGCAAGGCCTCTCCATGGGCACTGCATCGCACGCCGTGGGCACCTCCACCGCCATGGGCGTGAGCCACACCTACGGCGCATACGCCAGCCTCGGGCTGACGCTCAACGGCATACTTACGGCACTGCTCACTCCCACAATCCTCGAACTCCTCGGCCTGCTCTGAGGCAGAGTGCCGCCGCTTTACGGGAAAACCGCCTGCGCTTTCCGAGGAAAGCGCAGGCGGTTTTCTCCAAAAGGTGCAGCGGTTTCCGCCCCGGGCGGCGGCTACTCGGCACGCAAGACCACCTCCGCCCCCTTCAGCAGCGGGGAGGAAAAGCGGACGCGCACTTCGCCCGCCTGCCCGGTGGTCTGCACGTAAGCCAGAAGGCGGCCCCGGTAGACACGCTCGCGGCGGTCGGTATGGTCGCTCATGTCGGTGTTGTCCGAATTTTCCATGCCCAGGAGGCGGGCCGGGCCCTCCACGGTGCAGGTAATATTGTTGTCCGCCAGTTTGACCACGACCCCGTTTTCGTCCACCACCTCTACCGTAATGTGCCCCGTGGCCTTATGCGGAGAGAGGCTCGCCCTGTCGGCCGTGGCGCGCAGGGCATAGGGACGGCCGGAAGTCCGGATGGCATAGCTCGAAAGCACCTGCCCGTCCGCGCCGCAGCCCTCGGCACGCAGCTCGCCGGGGCGGTAGGGGATGTCCCAGTGGATGATGCCGGTCTTCTCGTCATAAGGCTTCATGGCGCCCACTTCCTCCCCGTCGAGCAGGAGGCGGGCCTGCGGGGCGTTGGTGTAGCACACCACGCGTATCGTCTGCCCGGGCTCGTAGTTCCAGACGTCCGGAGCATCCTGCGAGAGGCGGCTGCGGCGGGTCTTGGGATAGGTGCCTATGTACGTGACGGGATGCTCGCACCAGAGCGAAGCCTGGAAGTAGCCCCGCGGCTTGGGGAAGCTGCCGAAGTCGAGCAAGCCCGTGTGCAACCCGCGCGAAGGCCAGCGGCCGGACTCGCCCAGATAGTCCGTCCCGGTCCAGACGAACTGCCCGAAGATGAAATCCCTGTCGCGCACGGCGCTCCACGTGCCGAGCCCCATGCCCGTCTCGCTGCCGTAGATGATGCGGTCGGGATAGGCGGCGTGGTCTTCGTCGTAGCGGTTTTCCGTATAATTGTAGCCCACTACGTCCACTGCCTGCGGATATTCCGTCTGGTTCGACATCACCACTCCGGCTAGGGCGCCCGTCACGGGGCGGGAAGTGTCTACCCGGCGCACGCAAGCGGCCAGGCGCTTGGCTATCCGGCCTATGCGCATGGCGTCGGGCGCATCGGGTTTGTAGCCTCCGAACATGGGCTGGTTGATCGTCGTGCCGTCGAGCACGGGATGCGAGTAGGGGTCGTTGGGATAATCCACCTCATTGCCTATGCTCCAGAGGAAGACCGAGGGATGATTGCGGTCGCGCCGCACCATGTCGGTCACGTCCCTTTCGATCCATTCCTCAAAGAAATCATACGATCCGTCGTAGCTCGGCTCGCCCACGTTCCAGCCCTTTATCCACTTGCGCTTGGGGAATTCCCACTCGTCCGAAGCCTCATCCATGACAAGGAAGCCCATCTCGTCGCACAAGTCGTAGAGCACGGGCGCCTGAGGGTTGTGGCTCATGCGGATGGCATTGGCCCCGATGGCCTTCAGGTTCTGCAGGCGGCGGCGCCATACCTCGGGGGGAACGACTGCTCCCAGCACGCCGGCGTCGTGGTGGAGGCAGACGCCTTTCACTTTCATCCACTCCCCGTTGAGGGCGAAGCCGCGGTCCGGGTCGAACTGCAGCGTCCGCAGGCCGACACGCACGGCGCAACTGTCGATGCGCTGCCCGTCGAGCCGGACTTCGGCCTTCAGCGTGTAGAGATAGGGCTGGTCCAGATTCCACAAGCGGGGCGAGGAAACCTTCAGCTCCAGCTCCTTGCGGGAAATTCCCTTCGCCTTCTCGCCGAGCGGGGCACGCTTGCGGGCCACCTGCCTGCCGTCGGCATCGAAGAGCGCAGCCTCCACCTCCAGGCGGCCGGACACTTCCTCGTGTTTCTCCACCTCCATGTCCACGGCCACTACGGCGCGCCGCTCCGTGATGGACAGGGCTTTCCAGCCCACGCCCCACTGCGCGAAGTGGACTTCGGGGGCGGAAACCAGCCAGACATCGCGGTAAATGCCCGAACCGGTGTACCACCGCGAGTCGGCATAGCGGCTGTGGTCCACGCGCACCGCCAGCACATTCTCGCCATCGGGCTTCAGATAGGGCGTCATGTCGTAGAGGAAAGAAATATAGCCATTGGGCCGCTTGCCGAGCAAGTGGCCGTTCAGGTAGACTTCGCTGCGGTTGTAGACGCCTTCGAAGTAGATATAGTGGCGGGGCGCAGCATCTTCTATGCGGAAGTGCTTGCGGTACCAGCCGATGCCGCCGGGCAAATAGCCCGTGCAGCTGGCCAATGAGGGAGAGAGCTGCCCCTCGATGGACCAATCGTGGGGCAAGTCGAGCCTGCGCCAGCGGCTGTCGTCGAAACCGGGCTGCGCGCTCAGCGAATCGTCGGCAAGGGCAAAGAGCCAGCCCTCGTTGAATTTCGCCGCACCGCCAAAGGAAACCTGGGCTTCCAGCCTGCCTGCCAGCAGAAGCAGCAGGAGAATGATCGAATATCTTATGTGTTTCATCTTTGTACTACTCTATGGTTTTCTGTAAACTCGGGGACAAATCCGGCATGTGCCCCGCCGGAACCGGCCGACGGCTGAAGCCCCCGAAGTCGCGAAACCCTGAATCTTGCAGCATCGGATGTCCCGCTTTTCAGGCAAAATGCAGCAAAATTCAGGGTCTCGCCCTATGGCTTCAGAAAGCCGGGCTCCGGCCTTCCGGCCGCCGGGGCGCTTACCAGAAGTAAGCGTAGAAGAGGCCGCAGAGAGCAACTACGCCCAGAGTGGCGACAACGTCCCACACGTTCCAGCTCTCGCGGATGGCTTTCTTGTAATCTTTCGTAAAGGTAATGGCGGCAACCTGCTCGGCGCTCGGTTTCGGCGTAAAGGCGGACACCACGAACATGAAGACGATGATGAACACCAGGAGCCAGACTTCGAAAATCAGCCAGTTCGTCTGCCAGAACCACGAGGTGGCTTCCCAGAGGGCGCCGTCCATCACGTTCTTACCCGAGCCGGTAAGCACATTGGTAAGCAGGCGGAGCATACCGATGAGGAAGCCTACGATGAGACCGAGCTCGCCGGCTTTCGGAGTGATGCGCTTGGAGAAAATTCCGAGGAAGAAGACGGCCACCATGGCGGGGGCGATGAGCGACTGGATGTCCTGCAGATAGGAGTAGAGGTTGCCCATGCTCATCATGACCGGCATCCACAGCAGACCCAAGACCACTACCACTACGGTGGCGATGCGGCCTACCAATACGTAGTGGGCCTCGCTCATTCCTTTCTTCATCGGCTTGTAAAAGTCTTCGGTGAAGAGCGTGGCGCAGCTATTGAAGAAGGCGGCCAGCGAAGCGACGAGGGCGCAAATGAAACCGATGGTCACGATGCCCTTCACGCCGGCGGGCAGGATGTTCTTGACCATCATGGCAAAGGCGCCGTCCGTGTCGTGCGTATTGGTAATGTCCATGATGATGCCGCTGCCGGCCTTTTGGGAAAGTGCGAAAGCCACCATGCCGGGGATGAGGAACATGAAGACGGGGAGGAGCTTGAAGTAGCCGGCGGCTATCGTTCCGCGGCGTGCGCGCTTCATGACGGCCACGTTGTCCTCGCCTTTCGTCTGCCCGAGCACACGCTGCACGATGTGCTGGTCGGTACACCAGTACCAGAAGCCGATGATCGATGCGCCGAGGAAGACGACGTAGCCCGGGTATTGCGGGTACATCGGGTCGGCGGGGTCGGTATGGAAGAGGTGCGTCGTGCCGAAACCGTCGTGGGCGGCGTTACAAGCGGCCATCATTTCGCCCCAACCGCGGGCGATGCTGCCGTCGCCCAGCATGTTCAGGCCCAGGAAGAGCACGAGGAAGGAGCCGATGATGAGGATGGGCGTCTGGATGGCCGAGAGGGTCATCACGCCTTTCATGCCGCCGAAGACGGTGAAGACGGCCGTAATGAGAATCAGGCCGATAGCGCCGTACCAGAAGGGCAGGCCGAGGAGGTATTCGAAGAAGATGCCGCCGGTGAAGGCCGTGACGGAAACCTTGGTGAGCACGTAGGCGATGAGCGTAATGATGGAGAGCCACGAGCCGGTGCGCTTGGTGTAACGGAACTTCAGGAAGTCCGGCATGGTGATGATCTTGCCCATCTTGTTGTTAAGCAGCTGGTAGAAGGGTACGAAGAGCCAGCCGAGTATCAGGATCATCCAGCCCTGCATCTCCCAGTGGGCCATGCCCACGCCGTCTTTCGCTCCCGTCCCGGCCAGGCCCACGAGGTGTTCCGAGCCGATGTTGGCCGCAAAGATGGCCGCGCCGATGATGTACCAGGGCTCTCCCTTTCCGAAGAGGTAGTCCTGGCTGTCGGCTCCTTTCATTTTCTCCTTGTCTTTCTTGATGGCGCGATAGATCGCCCACACGATGGCTACGAAACCGATGGCGAGAATCGCCCAGTCGAGCCATACGAACTCATTCGTTGTCCAATTCATGATAGTTGTTGTTTTTACTTTTATTCTTGTTGTTTTTTTGGCGTCCGGTCTGGGATTCTTCCGTAAGTCCCGTCCAACAACAGATTTTAAGGTGCGGCGGCCGGCGGAAAATCGGGTGCAATATTACTTAATAAGTGTAAGAATACACATCCGTGCAAGCATGTTTCACAACACATTCCTGCATTTTTTCACTTCCCCCGCCGCATTTCCCGGGTGCAGGAGGAGCCCCGCCGCGGGAGAAGCGCGAGGCAGGGCGCAAAAAAGCCCCGCACCGGACTACGGGGACCGGTGCGGGGCCAAGGGGGAAACTGCAGGGCGCGGAGGAAAAAGCGGCAGCACTTTTCGCGAAAAGCGGCAGGGGAAATGCGGAAAAGCGCTGCATCTTTCCGGGAAAGGCGCCGCACCTCTTCCGCCGAAGCGCAAGGACTCCTCCCGCGCCGCCCGGCAGGCAAAGTCTTACTTCTCCCGGGCTTCCCGCGCGGCCTTGCGTGCCTTGTGGCGCTCGCGCAGCACCTCGACGACGGCCGGCAGGACGGAAATCACGATGATGGCCAGCATGAGCAGCTCCAAGTTCTTCTGCACAACCGGAATGTTGCCGAAGAAATGGCCGGCGTAGGTGAAGAGGAAGACCCAGACTATGGCGCCCGCCACGTTATATATGGCGAAATGCCGGTAGCCCATGTGCCCCATTCCCGCCACGAAGGGCGCAAACGTGCGCACGATGGGCACGAAACGGGCCAGGAAGATGGTCTTTCCGCCGTGTTTGGCGTAGAAAGCGTTGGTCTTCTCCAAGTAGCTCTGCTTGAAGATCTTGGAGTTCGGGTTACTGAAGAGCTTCTCTCCGAAGAAGCGCCCGATCATGTAGTTGGAAGCGTCGCCCAGGATGGCCGCCAGCGTAAGGAGGGCCACCACAAGGTGCGTATTGACCGGCGAACCGGGCTGCACGCAGAGCGCCCCCGCCGCAAAAAGCAGCGAATCGCCCGGCAGGAAAGGCGTGACCACGAGGCCCGTTTCGCAAAAGATGATGAGAAAGAGGATACCGTAGACCCACTCTCCGTAGTTCGCCATCAGCTCGTTGAGATGATCGCTGATGTGAAGGACGAAATCGATGAGGAACTGAATGTATTCCATTGGGAAGGAACTGATAGGTTTATCGTGAGGTTTTCTGGAAAAGGATTGCAGGAAAGGCTACAGGCTGACGCCGAAGACGAAGCGGAGTATATCGTTGAAGTTGGCCCAGAACATGAGCAACAGCAGGAAGAGCATGCCAAACATCTGGGCGCGCTCCATGAATTTGTCGCTGGGCTTGCGGCGGAAAATCATTTCGTAGAGGATAAACAGGGCGTGCCCCCCGTCGAGCGCCGGAATGGGGAGGATATTCATCACGGCGAGGATGATGCTTAGGAAAGCGGTCATGGTCCAAAACGAATACCAGTCCCACACGGCGGGAAAAATGCTCCCTATCGTGCCGAAACCGCCGAGGCTTCCGGCGCCTTCCTTAGTAAATACGTATTTCAAGTCGTTGACATATCCCTGCATCGTGCTGATGCCGAGCTCCACTCCTGCAGGGAGGGAGGCAAAGAAACCGTAGGTCTCGACGCGCGGCGGGAAGTAATGCGTGAAATTGTAGGGATAGGCTCCGCCCTTGTACTGCTCGTCGAGGGTCACGGCGGCTGTGTCCGTACGCCCGCCCCGCTCATAGGTGAGCGTCACGGTGCGCGGCGCGCCCTCCTGCTGCAAGGCGCTGATGCGGCGGCTGTATTCGGCAAAGGAGGAGAAGGGCTGCCCGTTGAGCGCCGTGATGCGGTCGCCCTGCCGGAATCCGGCCTTGGCCAGCGGGCCCTGCGGCAGCACACTGTCGATGACATACGGGAATATCGGCGAGGCGAAGCCCTCTTTTTCGGCCAGGAGGCGCTGCATCAGGTCGTCGGTCATGTAGACCGTGTCCAGACGGCCTGCCCTTTCGACCACTACCTCCCGCGCATCCGCTATCTGGCGCAGCGCACCGGGCCAGCGGTCCAGCTCCTCGCCGTCGGCGGAGAGCAGCACGTCGCCGTTGCGGAAGCCGATTTCCTGGGCCACGGAGCCGAATTCCATGCCTTGCCTGAAGTCTTTCGGCAGATAGTAGCTCTCGCCCCAGGCAAAGAGCACCATGGCGTAGATGAAGAGTGCCAGGAGAAAATTGAAAAGCACGCCGCCGGTGATGATCAGGAGGCGCTGCCAGGCGGGTTTGACGCGGAACTCCCACGGCTGCGCGGGCTGCTTCATCTGCTCGGTGTCCATGGATTCGTCGATCATGCCCGATATTTTGCAGTAGCCCCCCAGCGGGAGCCAGCCGATGCCCCACTCGGTGTCGGACTTGCTGGGGCGCGTCTGGATGAGCGCGCGGCCGCCTTCATAGTTCTGCCGGGAGGGTATCTTGAAAAGCGTGAGCCAGGGGTTGAAAAACATATAGAACTTCTCCACGCGCACCTTGAAGAGGCGCGCAAAAGCGAAGTGCCCCAACTCGTGAATCACGACCAGAATGGTGAGGCTCAGCAGGAGTTGAAGGACTTTGATGAAAAAGGTTTCCATGTCGGATGCTTGCTGTTTGTTTTTTGGCGACGGCCCGCGGAAGAGGGCCCGTTGCAGGTTTGTATGGTTTGTATCTTACCGTATTTTCTCCATCTGCGCGGCTATTTCGGCGGCTATGCGGCGTGCTTCGGCATCGGTGGCCACGTAGTCCTCATAGGAGGGCTTGGCCACGAAAGCGGCGCGCTGCATGGTCTGCTCCACCACGTCGCTCATCTGCAGGAAGCCGAGGCGGTCGTGCAAAAAGGCGCTGACCACCACTTCGTTCGCGGCATTCAGGATGCAAGGAAGGTTGCCGCCCTGCTCCATGGCCGCCATGGCTAATGCCAAATTACGGAATCTTTTCGTGTCGGGCCGCTCGAAAGTCAGCGTTCCCAGCGCCGGGAAGTCCACCCGGCCGCAGTCGGCCGGCAGACGGTCGGGGTAGGAAAAGGCATACTGGATGGGCAAGCGCATGTCGGGCGTGCCCATTTGTGCTTTTACGGCTCCGTCCGCGAACTGGACCATGGAGTGAATGATGCTTTGGGGGTGCACGACGGCTTCTATCTGCGAGGGCTTTACGCCGAAGAGCCACTTGGCTTCAATCATTTCGAAGCCCTTGTTCATCATGGAGGCTGAGTCGATGGTGATTTTCGCCCCCATTTTCCAGTTCGGGTGGCGCAGGGCCTGCTCTTTCGTCACGGTGGCCAGCTGCTCGATGCTGCAGTTGCGGAAAGGGCCGCCGCTGGCCGTGATGATGAGCTTCTCCACTTCGTTGCCCGCCTCGCCCACGAGGCACTGGAAGATGGCCGAATGTTCCGAATCGACGGGCACGATGGGCGCACGGTGGCGCAACGCCAGCTCATTGATGAGCTCCCCGGCCACGACGAGCGTCTCCTTATTGGCCAGGGCGATGGCCTTTCCGGCACGCAGGGCGGCCATCGTGGGCTCCAGGCCTGCATAACCCACCATGGCGGTGAGCACCATGTCCACCGGACCCTCCTCGACTACCTGGGCCAGCGCCTGCCGCCCGGCGTACACCTTGACGGGCAAATCGGAAAGCGCCTCCTTCAGCCGGGGATAATGCTCCTCGCAGGCTATGACCACCGCCTCGGGCAGGAAACGGCGGGCCTGCCCGATGAGCAGTTCCACGTTGTGCGCTGCCGTCAGCACGTAGGCCTCATAACGGTCGGGATGCTGCGCAATGACCTGCAGGGCCTGCGTGCCGATGCTGCCCGTAGAGCCCAATATCGCGATTCGCTTACGTCTGGATGGAGTCATGATGGATAGGAAATTTCCCCGTTTTGCGGGCAAAATTACGGCTTTCCCCCCATATAAACAAGGGAAGCGCCCCATTTGTCACTTTTTAATACCGCAACTCTCCGCCACCGCCCTGCCCGCAATGCCGGGAAAAGCAGGGCGGGAAACGGGAAATCCCCTCTGCTGCAAGCCGCTCTGCGAGGCGCGCCAATGCAATCTCCGGAGAGCAAAGCGGGAAGTGCACTATGCTTCCCGCCGCACGCCGTAAGTGAAAAATCGCAAAAAAGAGAGAGCATCCCGCTTTTTTAGCAGGCAAAACTTGGAAAGAACCCGCCCCGCACGTATCTTTGCTTCCGGTTTTTAAGGCAAAGGCTTGCCCATGTATACCAATCATCACTATAGGAAGCTGTACAACTGCCTGATATTCTACTTTTAGACGCGCCTCAGGCATCCTCCCGCAGAAGGGGTTCTCCCGCTGTGGGCTATCCCTTTTTCAAATTTCACCTACCACTTTTCTCAAAAAGCGCCTGCGGTTTTTCCGGAAACATGCAGCGCAAATCCCCAAAAGTACCGCATCTTATTATGACAACCAACACCACCGCTCAAAGAGCACCCCAGAGCACTTCCAACTTCGAACTGCTCCACCCCGAGAACAACCTCGGCATGAACGACCGCATCAAGCGCCTGCGCAAGGAATCCTACGAGGCCAAGCCCTCCCTCTCCATAGAGCGCGCGCTCATCGAGACCGAGTTTTACAAAGAGAACTACGGCAAATACCCCATCCCCGTGCTGCGCGCCATGAACTTCTACGAGCTCTGCAAACGGAAGACTATATATATAGGTAAAGACGAGCTCATCGTGGGCGAACGCGGCCCGAAGCCCAAGTGCGTCCCCACTTTCCCCGAACTGACTTGCCACAGCGTAGAAGACCTGCACGTGCTCAACACGCGCAAACTCCAGAGCTACACCATCAGCCAAGAGGATATAGATACCTACGAGCGCGAAGTAATCCCCTACTGGAAGGGCCGCACCCAGCGCGAACGCATCTTCAGCCACGTGCCCCACGAGTGGCGCGTAGCCTACGAAAACGGCGTCTTCACCGAATTCATGGAGCAGCGCGCCGCCGGACACACGGCACTCGACGCCAAAGTCTACGAGTACGGCCTGCTCGACCTGAAGGAGAAAATAAATAAGAAGCTCGAAAGCCTCGATTTCATCAACGACCCCTTGGCCACCGACAAGCAGGACGAGCTGCGCGGCATGTCCATCAGTTGCGACGCCGCCATACTCTTTGCCGAACGCCATGCCGACCTGGCCGAAAAGATGGCCGCCGAAGAAGCCGACCCCAAGCGGAAAGAAGAATTGATGAAGATAGCCGAGGTATGCCGCTGGGTTCCTGCCCACGCGCCCCGCACCTTCTGGGAAGCCGTGCAGATGTATTGGTTCGTACACTTGGGCACCATCACCGAGCTCAACGGATGGGATGCCATGAACCCCGGCCACTTCGACCAGCACCTGGCCCCCTTCTACGAGAGGGAAGTAGCCGCCGGCACGCTCACCCGCGATGAGGCCAAGGAACTCCTCTGCTGCTTCTGGATAAAGGTGAACAACCACACGGCGCCTCCCAAGGTGGGCATCTCCGCCAAGGAAAGCGGAACCTATAACGACTTCACCAACCTGAACATCGGCGGTGTAAAGGCCGACGGCAGCAACGGCGTAAGTGAAGTCTCCTACATGATGCTCGAAATCATCGAGGAGCTCCACCTTCTCCAGCCGGGCAGCGCCATCCACATCAGTTCCGTGACGCCCGAGCGCTTCCTCCACGCCGGATGCCGCGTCATCCGCCAGGGCCACGGCTATCCCTCGGTATTCAATCCCGACGTTTACATACAGGAACTCATGCGCCAGGGCAAGAGTCTGAAAGACGCCCGCGAGGGCGGATGCTCCGGATGTATCGAGGTCGGCGCCTTCGGCAAGGAGGCTTACGTCCTGACCGGCTACCTGAACACCGTGAAGATCCTCGAACTTACGCTCCACAACGGCTTCGACACGCGCAGTGGGCTGCAGATAGGCCTGAAGACCGGCGACGCACGCGACTTCAAGTCCTACGACGAACTCTACGAAGCCTATAAGAAACAACTCCACTACTTCGTGGACATGAAGACCAAGGTGAGCAACTATATCGACCGCTGCTTCGCCAAATACTTCCCCGCCACGTTCCTTTCGCTCTTCATCGACGACTGTATCGAGAAAGGCCGCGACTACTACGATGCCGGACCGCGCTACAATACCAACTACATACAGTGCACCGGCCTCGGATCCATCACCAACAGTCTGAGCGTCCTGAAGAAGCACGTCTTCGAAGACCATACGTTTACGATGGACCAGGTGCTGCAAGCCATCGACAAGAACTTCGAGGGTGAGGAAAAGATGCGCCAGTTTATCATCAACCACACCCCGTTCTTCGGAAACGACGACGATTATGCCGACCAAATCGCCATACAGGTCTACGACGATCTCTATGAGGCCATCGACGGAATCCCCAACACACGCGGCGAATGCTTCCACATGAACATGCTCTCCACCACGTGCCACGTCTACTTCGGCAAAGTGACCGGTGCCATGCCCGACGGCCGTCTGGCCGGACGCGCCCTGAGCGACGGCACCTCGCCCGCGCAGGGTTCCGACACCCACGGCCCCTCGGCCGTCATCAAGTCCATGGGCAAGCTCGACCAAGTCAAGAGCGGAGGCACGCTGCTCAACATGCGTTTCCTCCCCAGCCTGCTCAAGCGCGACGAAGACGTGCGTAAGCTCGCCAGCCTCATCCGCTCCTATTTTGCCATGGGAGGGCACCACGTACAGTTCAACATTGTAGACACCGCCACCCTCTACGCCGCACAGAAGACGCCCGAGGACTACCGCGACCTGCTCGTGCGCGTAGCCGGATACAGCGACTACTTCAACGACATGGACGACGACCTGCAGAGCGACATCATCGCCCGCACCGAGAACGAATCGATCTAAAGAGACACACGGCGGAAAGCGCTGCCACTTTCTGAGAAAAGTGCCGCCACTTTTCCCGAAAAGCGCTGCCCCAAACCATAAGAAGGAGCGGAAGAATGGCAACAGCCGCAAGGCACAAACCTCTTCCGCTCCTTCTTCTTGAAAAAAAGCAGCAAGGCAAACCGCCACCAATCCACCCCCATAAACCCCAAAGATACAACCCGGAAACATGGAAAAAGCACTCCTGTTCGACATAAAACGCTACTCCATCAACGACGGCCCCGGCATCCGCATCACACTCTTCATGAAGGGATGCCCGCTCCACTGCGTCTGGTGCCACAACCCCGAAGGCATCTCCCCCAAAGTACAACGCCTCTACACCAAAAAGAAGTGCATCGGCTGCCAAAGCTGCGTCGAAAACTGCCCCCAACACGCCCTCACCCTCACGCCCGACGGCATCGTCTGCGACAAGGACCGCTGCATCGTCTGCGGAAAATGCGCCGAAGTATGCCCCACCCTCGCCATCGAAATGTCCGGCAAGGAGTACACCTACGACCAGCTGATGGCAGAGATCGAAAAAGAAACCGAAGTCATGGACACCTCCCAGGGCGGCGTCACCTTCTGCGGAGGCGAGCCCCTGATGCACCCCGAGTTCCTGCTTGAGATGCTCCGCCGCTGCGGACGGCTCGACATACACCGCACCGTCGACACCACCCTCTACGCCGTGCCCAAAATAGTGGAAGAAGTAGCCAAGGAAACCGACCTCTTCCTCGTCGACCTCAAGCTCATGGACCGCACAAAACACCACGCCTACACCGGAGTTTACAACGACCGCATCCTCTCCAACATCCGCCTCATTGCCGAACTGGGCAAGAGCTTCTGGATACGCATACCCCTCATCCACAAGCTCAATGCCACGGTCGAAAACCTCAGCCGCACCGCCGACTTCCTAGCCTCCCTGCCCTGGAAAGAGAAAAAGGTAGACCTTTTGCCCTACCACGACATCGGTCGCATGAAACACGACAAGCTCGGAACCGTATACAACCCGGACAACAAACCCCTCGATCCCCCCACCGAGGAAGAAAAGGAGCTCGCCCTGCGCATCTTTGCCGACCGCGACATCACAGCCGGCTTCGGCGGATAGACACCCGCCGAAGCACAACCAACCGCCCACCCAAGCCCTATGGAAAAAGCACGCAGCAACCTCACCCAGCAACAGAAGCTACAACAGACCCAAACCCTCTCCCCCCAGCAGCTCCAGCTGGTCCGCCTCCTGGAGCTGCCCACGCTGGAGATGGAAGAACGCACCCGTGCCGAACTCCAGGACAACCCCGCCCTCGAAGCCCTGCCCGAAGACAACTACCCCGCACCCGAAGAAGAAACCCCCGACTCCGGCGCCGCCGACGAAGAAATCCGCCCCGAGCTGCCCGAGCCCGACAGCAGCGACACCGACCTGAGCCTCGGCGATTACCTGACCGAGGACGACATCCCCCCCTACAAACTCCGGCAACCCTCAGGCACCACCCCCGCACGCGCCGAAGACATCCCCTTCTCCGAAGCCTCCTCCTTCTATGAGCAACTCGGAGAGCAGCTTGCCGAACGCACCCTCGATCCCAAGACCCGCCAGCTCGTCCACTACCTCATCGGCTCGCTCGACGACGACGGGCTCCTGCGCAAGCCCCTGGGCGAAATAGCCGACGAGCTGGCCATCTACATGGGAGTGGAGTGCACCGAGGACGAACTCCTTGCCGCACTGCGCGTCCTGCAGGACTTCGACCCGCCCGGACTGGCCGCCCGCGACCTGCGCGAGTGCCTCCTCATCCAGCTCCGCCGCCAGCCCCCCACCCCCGGGCGCGCCGCGGCGCAGGAAATCCTCCTCAAGTGCTACCCCGAGTTCACCCGCAAGCGCAAAGACCTCATAGCCCAACGCCTGGGCCTCACCGCCGAAGAGACCGAACAGGCCTACCGCGAAATCACCCGCCTCAACCCCCGCCCCGGCTCCGCCCTGGGCGAAGCGCTCGGAAGGGCCACACAAGTCATCGTCCCCGACTTCACCGTCGAGACCGACGAAGAAGGCGGGCAGCTCCAAGTCAGCCTCAACGACCAGCGAATCCCCCGCCTCACCGTCAATCCCCAGTACACCCGCATGCTCCAGGAGCAGCAACCCGCCGGGCAAAAGCTCTCCGCCGCCCGGCGCGACGCCCTAGTCTTCCTGCGGCAGAAGGTGGAAAGCGCGCGAAACTTCATCAGCGCCGTCGAACAGCGCCGCCGCACCCTCCTCTCCACCATGCAGGCCATCGTCAGCCTCCAAGAGCCCTTCTTCCGCGAGGGCGACGAAAGCCTCCTCCGCCCCATGGTCTTGCGCGACGTGGCCCAGCGCACGGGGCTCGACATCTCCACCATTTCCCGCGTCAGCAACAGCAAATGGGTGCAGACCCCCTTCGGAATCTTCCCCCTCAAGCACTTCTTTACCGACGGCTTCACCCTCCAGTCCGGAGAAGAGACCACCTCGCGCGAAATCCGCCGCATCCTGCGCGAGCACATCGAAGCCGAAGACAAGAGCCGCCCCCTCACCGACGAAGAACTCTGCGCCATCCTCCAGCAGCAAGGCTACCCCCTGGCCCGGCGCACCGTGGCCAAATACCGCATGCAGCTCCACATCCCCGTAGCCCGCCTGCGCAAGAAGTAGCAGCCCGGCCCGCAACCGGAGCACAAGACCGCTTGGCGTTTTCCCGAAAAGCCCTGCCGCTTTTCCGGAAAACCCCAAGCGCTTTTTTGCAAAACACCAAGCACTTTTCCCCCGGGAGCCTGCACCTTTTCCCCGGAAGCGCCCCATCGCTCCCCGCCCAGGGGCGGCCCTTTCCCGTCCTGCCGCGGCAGACACTGAAAAAAGTGCCCCCGGGAGAGGCGAAAAATGCAAAAACCTCAATACCTTTGCAGGGAAGGAAGAAAACCCTCCCCCACAGGCTATGAAACAAATGCTCGACCGGCGATTCTACAAAGGGCTGCGCCTCCTCTCGGCGCTGTGCACCCCCTTCGTGGCCCCGTTCCTGGCGTTCGTCGTGCTCTTCTTCTTCACCTACCTCGCCATCCTGCCCCTTTCCTACAGGCTGCTGGTGCTGCTCATCGTCTACCTCTTCACCATCTTCCTCCCCGCCATGGGTTTCCACCTCTACCGCCGCCTGATGGGCTGGAAGCTCTCGGCCTGGCGCGACCGGAAGAAGCGCCTCGTCCCCTACGCCATCACCCTCTTCTGCTACCTGCTCTGCTACTTCGTCATGCAGCGCATGAGCCTTCCGCGCTACATGTACGGCATCATCATGGGCGTCGTAGTGGCCACCGCCCTGAGCGCCCTGGCCAACTTCCGCTGGAAGGTGAGCGAGCACATGATCCCCCTGGGCGGCGGCACGGCGGGCGTCGTCATCTTCAGTTTCCTGCTCAACTACAACCCCCTCGTGCTGCTCTCCGTCTTCATCCTCCTCTCCGGCGTCGTCGGCTCGGCGCGCATCATCCTCAAGCACCATACGGCCACCGAAGTCTTCTGGGGCTACGCCATCGGCTTCCTCTCGCTGTTTTTCGCCCTCGGGTGGTACTTCTGGTAACAGGAAAATCCCTATCTTTGCCCAAGAAACACATCCTAAAACAAACCATACCCCTATGCAACCCATCGTAAGCATCATCATGGGCAGCACCTCCGACCTGAAGGTCATGGAGAAAGCCGCCGCCTTCTTCGACGAAATGGAGATACCCTTCGAGATAAACGCCCTGAGCGCCCACCGCACCCCGGCCGCCGTCGAGGCCTTTGCCCGCGGGGCGCAGGAGCGCGGCGTGAAGGTCATCATCGCCGCCGCCGGCATGGCCGCCGCGCTTCCCGGAGTCATCGCCGCCAACACCTGCCTGCCCGTCATCGGAGTGCCCATAGCCTCTTCCTTCGACGGCATGGACGCCCTGCTGGCCATCGTGCAGATGCCGCCGGGAATCCCCGTGGCCACCGTGGCCGTGGGCGGCGCGCTCAACTCCGCCATCCTCGCCATGCAGATATTGGCGCAGGGCGATCCCGCCATTGCCGCCAAACTCTCCGCCTACAAGGAAGGGCTGAAAGCCAAAATCGAGAAGGCCAACCGCGACCTGGCCGAGGTGAAATACAAATTCAAGACCAACTAAACCCGCCCCGCGCGGCATCTTCCCGCCCAGAGGCAAGCCCATGACAGACCTTTTCAACTACCAACGCCGCACTTCCTGCGAGGTGCAGGTAGGCGACACCCCGATGGGAGCCTCCCATCCCATACGCCTGCAGTCCATGACCACTACCCCCACGGCCGACGTGGAGGCCAGTTCCGCCCAGGCCCTGCGCCTGGCCCGGGCCGGGGCCGAGTACGTAAGGCTCACCACCCAAGGCGTGCGCGAGGCCGAGGCCCTGCGCGAAATCAACGCCCGCCTGCGCGGAGCGGGATGCACCGTGCCCCTCGTGGCAGATGTCCACTTCAATCCGCACGTAGCCGAAGTGGCCGCGCTGTATGCGGAGAAGGTCCGCATCAATCCCGGCAACTATATCGACCCGGCGCGCACCTTCCGCCACATCGAATATACAGGGGAAGAGTACGCCGCCGAACTGCGCCGCCTCGAAGAGCGCTTCCTCCCGCTGCTGCGCCTCTGCCGCGAACACCACACGGCGCTGCGCATCGGCGTAAACCACGGCTCGCTCTCCGACCGCATCATGTCGCGCTACGGCGACAGCCCCGAGGGAATGGTCGAATCGTGCATGGAGTTTCTGCGCGCCTGCCGCCGCGAGCGGTTTGACGATGTGGTGATTTCCATCAAAGCCTCCAACCCCGTCGTCATGGTGCGCACCGTGCGCCTGCTGGCGGCCACCATGGAACAGGAAGAAATGGCCTACCCGCTCCACCTGGGCGTGACGGAAGCCGGCGAGGGCGAAGACGGGCGCATCAAGAGCGCCCTCGGCATCGGCGCGCTCCTCATGGACGGGCTGGGCGACACGATACGCGTCTCCCTGAGCGAGGAGCCGGAAGCCGAAATCCCCGTGGCACGCAAGCTGCGCGACTACTGCACCGCCCGCCAGGGACACCCCTACATCCCCGGCCGCGTGCCTGCCGCTTTCGACTACCTCCGCCCCACCCGCCGGCCCACCGATGCAGCCGGCCCCGTAGGCGGCGGGCAAGTCCCCGTGGTCATCTCAGCCCGGCTGGACGGCCACTGCGACTGCAACCCGCGCTTCCGCCCCGACTTCTTCTATCTGGGCTCCACCCTGCCCGAGGCCGTGGCGCAGGAACTCCGCGCTGCCGACGGGCAGGCCGCGCCTTCCGCCGCCGCGCCGGGCTACATCGTGGACAGCGACGCCTGGCAACCGCTGCCGCGCCTCTACCCCGCATTCAGCTATTCCCGCCTCGTGGAGCTGCACCACTGCCCCGCCCCGCTGAAGTTTCTCTTCCTCCCCTACATGGCCCTCGGCGAGGAGGCCCGCGCCTGCCTGCGCCGCCACCCGGAGGTTGTGGTCATAGCCCAGAGCAACCACCCCAACCGCCTCGGCGAACACCGCGCCCTGGCCTTCGAACTTCAGGAAGAGGGCCTGCGGAACCCGGTAGTCACCTTCCAGCACTACGCCGACGCGCTGCCCGAAGACTTCCAGCTGCACGCCGCCGCCGACATGGGCGCCCTGCTCCTCGACGGACTGAGCGACGGCCTCATGCTCTTCTCCACGGCGCAGGCGCCCCTGCCCGCCGCCGCGCTCGACCAGACGGCCTACGCCATACTCCAGGCCGCACGCCTGCGCATGACGAAGACCGAGTACATCTCCTGCCCGGGCTGCGGCCGCACGCTCTACGACCTGCCGGAGACGCTGCGCCGCATCAAGGAAGCCACCGCCCCCCTTGCCGGAGGCGGACTGAAGATAGGCGTCATGGGCTGCATCGTCAACGGCCCCGGCGAGATGGCCGATGCCGACTACGGATACGTCGGCGCCGGGCGCGGGCGCATCAGCCTCTACAAAGGGAAAGAGTGCGTGGAGAAAAACATCCCCGAGGCCGAGGCCGTGGACAAACTCGTGGCGCTCATCAAGCGCTGCGGCGACTGGCGCGAAGAATAGCCCCGCCGGCGGCGGCCAAGACTCCTGCCGCCGCGGCCGGAAAGTGCTGCCGCCGTCTGCAAAAAGCGGCAGCGCTTTCCGGAAAATCATGCAGCACTTTTCCCGAAAAGCCCTGCCGCTTTTCCCGTAAGGCTCCACATCCCTTTTCCCTAACTCCCCTGCCCGACCCAGCCAACCCCTACCCCATGAAACCCCAACCCCTGCCGCCTGCCGGAGACATCGCCTCCCCCGCTGCGGAAGACGGCCTCCCCGTCGAGGCCCATCCCCTGCCCCCTTTCCTGCCCGAAGGCGCAAGAATCCTCTTCCTGGGCAGCTTCCCGCCGCCAAGGAAGCGGTGGTGCATGGACTTTTTCTACCCCAACTGGACCAACGACTTCTGGCGCATCTGGGGCTTCCTTGCGGCGGGCGACAAGGATTACTTCACCATCCCCGGCCAGAAGCGCTTCGACCGCGCGCGGATCGAGCAGTTCTGCCGCCAGCAGGGACTGGCACTCTACGACACGGCCGAGGCCGTCGTCCGCCTGAAGAACAACGCTTCCGACAATTTCCTCCGCGTCGTCCGCCCTACGGACCTGGCCTCCCTGCTGCGCCGCCTGCCCCTCTGCCATACGCTCGTGGCCACGGGGCAGAAATCGGCCGAGACGCTGGGCGAAAGCCTCGGCTTCGAAGCGCCGGGAGTGGGCGGCCGGTGCGAAATCTCCTTCATCGGCCGGCCGTTTACGGTATGGCGGATGCCCTCCTCCTCGCGCGCCTATCCGCGCCCGGTGGAGTGGAAAGCGGAATTCTACCGGAAGATTCTGGAATAATCCCCCGCCCGCAAGGCGAAACGCCCCGGCCCCGCCCGGGGGAAAAGATACAGAAAAGGCGGAAAGCGCTCTCGGCTATGCCCGGATGGCTTTCCGCCTTTTTCGTTTCCTCCTGCGGCAAGCCGCGGGGAGAGGGGCGTCAGTCGGCGCGGTCCACGGCCACGCGGCGGCCGTTGAAGCGCTCCTTGTTGAGCGCGTTGATGACCTTCTTGGCCTGGCGCTCCTCCACGTCGAAGAAAGCGAAGTGCGGCATCAGGTCGATGCGCCCCACTTCGATACGCTTGCGGCAGCGGCGGTTGATCATTTCGATGATGTGGTTGGGGCGGAGCCCGTCGGCTTTCCCCACGTTGATGAAGAGCCGCTCGAATCCCTCCTCGGCCTTCCGCTCCATGGGGTCGTAGTCCTCGCCGCGGGGGGAGGCGCCTTTCTTCCGGGGCTGCGAGGCGCGTTCCTCGCGGGGGCTGCGCCGCGAGGGGCGTTCGTCGCGCCGCTTCTTCTCGCGCCGGCGCTCTTCCTGCGGAAGTTCCAGCTCGGGCGCGTCGCGGTAGTACTCCAGAAAGCGATTGAACGTAGCGCTCACCATGCGCTTGATGAGGTCTTCTTTCTCCAGCCAGTCGAGTTTGCGGAAGATGACGGGCAGGTAGGGAGCGATTTCCTCCTCGTTTACCTTCACTTTCTCCAGGTCGTCGATCACCCGGAGCAGCTGTTTCTCGCAGATCTGCCGCCCGGTGGGGAGCACGCCCGGCTCGAACTTGTGATTGATGATGCGCTCTATCTGGCGGAGCTTCCCCTTTTCGCGCAAGTTGATGATGGCTATGGAAGTGCCCGTGCGCCCGGCGCGGCCCGTGCGGCCGCTCCGGTGGGTATACGACTCGCTGTCGTCGGGAAGCCCATAGTGAATCACGTGAGTGAGGTCGTCCACGTCGATTCCGCGCGCCGCCACGTCGGTAGCCACGAGCAGCTGTGTGCTGCCGGTGCGGAACTTCTGCATCGTCAGGTCGCGCTGTTGCTGGGAGAGCTCGCCGTGGAGCGCCTCGGCGTTGTATCCGTCTTTGATGAGCTTATCGGCTATTTCCTGCGTCTCCAGCCGCGTGCGGCAAAAGACGATGCCGTAGATCGAGGGATAGTAGTCGACAATTCGCTTCAGCGCCAGGTATTTGTCCTTGGCCTGCACCATATAATATACGTGGTGCACATTGGCCGTCCCTTCGTTCTTGCGCCCGATGGTAATCTCGCGGGGCTCGCGGAGATAATTCTTGGCGATGCGGGCGATTTCGGGGCTCATCGTGGCCGAAAAGAGCAGCGTGTGCCGCCCGGGGGGCACGTCTTCGAGTATGCGGTCGATGCTCTCTGAAAAACCCATGTTGAGCATTTCGTCGGCTTCGTCCATGACGACGTAGCGCACCGCGTCCAGACGGGCCACTCCGCGCTCCATGAGGTCGATGAGCCGACCGGGGGTGGCCACGATGATGTGCGCCCCGCGCTTGAGGGAGCGTATCTGGCTCTGGATGGAGGAGCCGCCGTAGACGGGCTGGATGCGCAGGCCGTCGATGTAGCGGGCATAGTCGTTCAGGTCGGTGGCTATCTGCAGGCACAGCTCACGCGTAGGGCAGAGCACCACGGCCTGCGGCTCGGGCCGGGCCACGTCGGTGCGCTCCAGCAGGGGCAGGCCGTAGGCGGCCGTCTTGCCCGTGCCCGTCTGGGCCAGGGCCACGAGGTCTCCGTCCTCGCCCAGCAGGGCGGGAATCACGGCCTCCTGCACGGGCATGGGCTCCACGTAGCCCAACTCGCCGACGGCCCTGAGGATGGGCTCGGACAAGCCGAGTTCTTCAAATGTCTTCATTCGTATGTTCCAAGATTTTATGCGGCGCAAAGGTACGCAAATTTCCCCGTCCGGCCAAAAAACGCCCTGCCGCCCGTTCCTCCCTGCCCCGGCACTCCCGGAACGGAGCGGCAGAGGGCAGCGGAAAAAGCGGCAGCGCTCTCCGGGAAAAGCGCTGCATGTTTCAGGGAAAAGTACTGTATGTCTCCAGGAAAATCGCTGCATGTCTCCGGGAAAAGCCGGAGCAGGGAAACGCCACAGCCAAACGCCTCCTTCGTCCGCCCCGAAGGGCAAAACATGCCTACGGGAATCCATTTTCCCACAAAATCCTTTCGGGATTAGCAAAAAATAGCGACCTTGCAGGTCGGTACATCCGACAAATCAACAAAAAACGAATACTCCCATGGATACTTTCACCAGACACTGCGCCCCGGCGCTCTGCAGCCTGCTGCTGGGTGCCGCCGCCCTTGCCCAGGAACCGGCCGCCGGGCGGCAGCCCCTCCCCGTGCTCCGCACTCCGGGCGAAGCGCTGCACATAGTGGCCGACGGCAGGCTACAACCCGGCGCGTGGCTTGTCAATCCCGCCGCACGCCCCGACATCTACGAGACTCCGGCGCGCCACGTCCTCTTCTTCAGCCCCACGGACACGCTGGAGTTTCGCCTCGAAAAAGGACAAACGCGCGATTTCGTCGTCCTGACCCCTGCGGGCGACTCGGCCTTCACGCGCATCGTGGCCGTCTCCGCCAACCCGCTGGAGGATCCCCCGGAGCGGATACTGAGCATTCCCCCCGGCGGACGGCTGAGCCGGGAACAGGCCGCCTTCGACATAGACGCCCTGGTCTACACGCTGGGCGAAGTGCATCCCGACCTTTTCGCCACCTGCCGGCAGGCCGACTTCTTCCGCGCCGTCAACCGGGCCAAGGCCACGCTGCCGGACTCGCTGACCGACGTAGAACTTTTCCGACGGGCCGCGCCGCTCGTCACGATGATCGGCGACGGGCACACGATGCTCCGTTTCCCCTACAACAGCTACTTTACCCCCTCGCGGCTGCGCCTGCCGATGGGCGTGGAAGTCGTTTCCGCCAGCCAACTGCAGGTAATCCGCAGCATCGACGGGGCCATCCCCGAAGGGGCGGAGATACTCGCCATAAACGGGCACAGCGCAACAGAGATGCTGCAGGCCATGATGCCCTACGCCCCGGGCGAGCGCGACTTCTTCCGGCTGGAACGCATCAAAGAGGACTTCACCGCCCTTTTCGAAATGCTCTACGCGGCAGACCAATACGAAGTGGCCTACCGCACCGGAGCCACGGGCGGCGACACGCTCCACACTGCCCTCCCGGCGCTTACCATCGGCGAAATAATGAAGCGCATGCCGCAGAAAAGGCTGCTCCCGCCCGACGAAGCACCCTACTCCTACCGCATCCTGCCGGAAGAGGGCGTGGCCGTCATGGACTTCCGCCAGTGTAGCGACCCGCAGGGCATGCGGCAGTTTGCCGATTCCCTCTTCGCCACGCTGCGCCGCGAGGGCATCAACGACCTGATAATCGACGTGCGCGACAACGGAGGCGGCAGTTCGGCCGTGGCCGACGTGCTGCTGCGCTACCTTGTGGCGCGGCCCTTCACACAGTTTTCGCAAGGCCTGCGGCGCATATCGCCCACGACACAGCGCCTCTTGGGCGACCCCTCCGCCACGCCGGGCTGGAGCTTCGAGGACTACAGCGCAGCCAACCGCCTCATCCGCCCGCTCACTCCCGAGGAAGGGCACTTCGGCGGGCACGCCTATCTGCTGACGAGCCACCGCACATTCTCCGCCGCGGCCGCCTTCGCCTGGGCATTCAAGGCCTTCGGCGCGGGCACAGTAGTCGGTGAGGAAGCAGGCGGGATGGGAGTCAGCTTCGGCGACTTCGTGCGCTACCCCCTGCCCGCCTCCCGCCTCACCTGCACCATCTCCCACAAGCGCTTCTGGCACTACGGCGCCGACGAGGAGGACATCCACGGTGCACTGCCCGACTACGCCGTAGCCAGCCCGGAAGCCTTGGAAAAAGCCCTGCAGCTCATACGGGAAAGCCGGTAAGGGCTTCCCGCCGACCGGCACGGTAAGGAGCACAACGAAGCGCAAGGTTCCGGACCCACACCTGCCATGAAAAAAAAATTCCGCCCGGCGTCCTCTTGGGGACGCCGGGCGGAACTGTATCAGGCCGCTACAGGGCGGAGGGGAATCTTACTCTTCGTTGCTCCAATCCATGGCAGCCATGCGCTTGTAAGAGGCGTAGCGCTTCTTGGCCATGCGCTCGGCGGCGCTGAAGAGCTCTTGGGCTTCGCCCGGGAACTGCTTCATGACGGAGAGATAGCGCACCTCGCCTTTGAGGAAGTCCTGGAAGTTCTCCCACTGCGGCTCTTTGGAATCGAGCGTGAAGGGGTTCTTTCCTTCTTCTTCGAGGGCGGGATTGAAGCGCCAGAGGTGCCAGTATCCGCAAGCCACGGCTGCGGCTTCCTCGGCCTGCGACTTGCCCATGCCTTTCTTCAGGCCGTGGTTGATACACGGAGCGTAAGCAATGACGATGGACGGGCCGGGGTAGGCTTCGGCTTCACGGAAGGCCTTGAGGCACTGTGCCTGGTCGGCTCCCATGGCCACTTGGGCTACGTAGACATAGCCGTAGGTCGTGGCGATGAGACCGAGGTCTTTCTTGCGCACGCGCTTGCCGCTGGCGGCAAACTTGGCTATGGCGCCGAGCGGGGTGGCCTTGGACGACTGGCCGCCGGTGTTGGAGTAAACTTCGGTGTCGAGCACGAGAATGTTGACATCCTCGCCACTTGCGATGACATGGTCGAGGCCGCCGTAGCCGATGTCGTAGGAGGCTCCGTCGCCGCCTATGATCCACTGGCTGCGCTTCGTGAGGTATTGGGTGAGACCGCTTATCTGCTTGCAGATGTCGCACGAACCGGCTGCGGCTTCTACCATGGGTTTGATCTTCTCGGCCAGCGCTTTGCTCTGGTCGGCATCGTTGCGGTTCTCGATCCAGGCGGTGAATGCTTCCTTATACTCGGCGGGAGTCTCGGGCTGCTCTATGGCTTTCTTCATGAGGCCTGCCAGACGCTCGCGCATCTTCTTCTCTGCCAAGTGCATGCCGAGGCCGAATTCGCAGAAGTCCTCGAAAAGGGAGTTGGCCCATGCAGGTCCTTCGCCTTTTTCGTTGGTGGTATAGGGAGTGGAGGGAACGGAACCGGAATAAATGGAGGAGCAACCGGTGGCGTTCGATACCATCTGGCGGTCACCGAAGAGCTGGGTGAGGAGTTTCACGTAGGGCGTCTCGCCGCAACCGGAGCAGGCGCCGGAGAATTCAAACAGCGGAGTGGCGAACTGGGAGTTCTTCACGTTGGCTTTCACGTCCACCAAGTGCTGTTTGCTCTTGACGTTCTTCACGCAGTAGTCCCAGTTGGCAGCTTCGGCCAGCTGGCCTTCGAGGTGCTGCATGCTGAGGGCCTTGCCACCCTTCTTGGGGTTGCCCGGGCAAACGTCTACGCAGTTGCCGCAACCCAAGCAGTCAAGCACGCCGACCTGCATGCGGAACGTCATTCCGTCGAAGGCTTTTCCTACGGCCTTGAGCTGCGGGGCGGCCAAGCCTTTCTGCTCTTCGGCGTCGAGCACGAAGGGACGGATACAGCCGTGCGGGCAAACATAAGCACACTTGTTGCACTGGATACAGTTTTCGGGATTCCATTCGGGCACGAATGCAGCGACACCGCGCTTTTCATACTTGGCGGTTCCCTGTTCCCACGTGCCGTCTTCGATACCCTTGAAGGCCGATACGGGAAGGAGGTCGCCGTCTTGTGCATTGATGGGGCGCACTACTTCGTTGATGAAGGCCGGATCGTCGTTGGCGGCAGGGGCTTCGGGCTGAAGCTGCGACCAAGCGGGGTCTACCGCCAGCTGTTTATATTCTCCGCCACGGTCTACTGCGGCATAGTTCTTGTCTACGACGTCCTGGCCCTTCTTGCCGTAGGATTTCACGATGAACTTCTTCATCTGCTCTACGGCGAGGTCCACGGGAATCACTCCCGTAATGCGGAAGAAGGCGCTCTGCAGGATAGTATTCGTGCGGTTGCCGAGGCCGATTTCCTGGGCAATCTGCGTGGCGTTGATGTAGTAGACGGTGATGTTGTTGTCGGCGAAATATTTCTTCACCTTGGCGGGCAGGTTCTTGGCCAGCTCGTCGCCTTCCCAAATGGTATTGAGCAGGAACGTCCCGTTCTTGCGCAAACCGCGGGTCACGTCGTACATGTGCAGATAGGCCTGCACGTGGCATGCCACGAAGTTCGGCGTATTTACCAGATAGGTGGAGCGGATGGGCGTATCGCCGAAGCGCAAGTGGGAACAAGTGAAGCCGCCGGACTTCTTGGAGTCATAGGCAAAGTAGGCTTGGCAGTACTTGTCGGTGTTGTCGCCGATGATCTTTACGGAATTCTTGTTGGCGCCGACCGTACCGTCTGCTCCCAAACCGTAGAATTTAGCTTCGAATGTACCTTCTCCGCCAAGAGCAATTTCGGGTTCCTGCGGCAGAGAGGTGAAAGTCACGTCGTCCACGATGCCGATAGTGAAGCCGTTCTTCGGCTCGGCAAGGGCAAGACTGTCGTAAACGGCCATGACTTGTGCCGGAGTGGTGTCGTTGGAGCCCAGTCCGTAGCGGCCGCCCACGATGACGGGCGCATCGGCTTTTCCGTAGAAGCACTCCTTCACGTCCAGATAGAGGGGCTCGCCGTTGGCACCCGGCTCTTTGGTACGGTCCAGAACGGCTATGCGTTTTGCCGTCTTGGGCACGGCGGCGAGGAAATGCTTGGCAGAGAACGGACGATAGAGATGCACGCTTACCAAGCCGACCTTCTGGCCTTTTCCGTTGAGGTAGTCCACTACTTCGCGGGCGGCCTCGCAGACGGAACCCATTGCGATAACGACACGGTCGGCATCCGGCGCACCGTAGTAGTCGAAGAGGTGGTGCTCGCGGCCGGTTATCTTGGCGATCTGGGCCATGTAGTCCTCTACGATTTCAGGAACTGCATCGTAGAAAGGATTGCTGCTCTCGCGGTGCTGGAAGAATACGTCGGGGTTTTCGGCCATGCCGCGTGCCACGGGCTTGCCGGGGTTGAGGGCCCGTGCGCGGAATTCGGCCAGGGCTTCCTGGTCGAGCAGCCCGGCGAGGTCTTCGTTGTCGAGGCGCTCGATCTTCTGGATCTCGTGGGAAGTGCGGAAACCGTCGAAGAAGTTAAGGAACGGCACACGGCTCTTGATGGTGGCCAGATGGGCAACGGCAGCCAGGTCCATGACCTCTTGTACCGATCCCTCGCAGAGCATGGCAAAACCCGTCTGCCGGCAGGACATTACATCCTGATGGTCGCCGAAGATACACAGTGCATGAGAAGCCAGCGTGCGGGCACTTACGTGGAAGACGCAAGGCAGCAGCTCGCCGGCTATCTTGTACATGTTGGGGATCATCAGCAGCAAACCCTGGGAAGCGGTGTACGTAGTGGTCAGCGCACCGGCCTGCAACGAGCCGTGCACGGCGCCTGCCGCGCCGCCTTCCGACTGCATTTCCTGCACAAGGACTGTCTCTCCGAAAATGTTCTTGCGCCCCTGGGCGGCCCATTCGTCCACATGTTCGGCCATTGTGGAAGAGGGAGTGATGGGATAGATGGCAGCTACCTCGCTAAACATGTAGGAGATGTGCGCTGCGGCCTCGTTTCCATCACAAGTGATGAATTTCTTTTCTTTAGCCATATCAGTCTTTTAATGTTAGTAAGTTGGAGTTTTTTATATCTTGTTTCTTCTTTTTCCTGCGCCTTGGGTATCATCCCGCCATCCGGTGCCCTGTCCGTGCGGCAAACTGCCAGCGTGCTTCTCAATAGAGGAAGCCGAGCAACCACAAAGGTATGATATTTTTTTCGCCTATGCTTGCTTTTCCCACGACAGAAAGGCTGTTTTTTTCGTTTTTATATCCCTTCTGTGCCGCATCCATGTCCCGATAGAGGCGGAAGCGCAGCTGCCGGTCGACCCAGAAGGTGGAGTTCTTGTCACCTTTATATACGCTATGGTCCTTAATCAGCGCATTCATCAGGAAGGTCTCCAGCACTTCCATCGGGTCGGGGTTGGGATTGATGCAATACACCAGGTTGCTGTTGTGCAAAAGGATGCGTGCCGGCTTCCTTCCGGGCTCCCGGTCGCCGGAAGGGAGCAGGTTGATGAGCCGGGCCTCATAGAGATACTGCATATAGTTGCCTACCGTATTGCGCGAGACGTTGAGCTCTTTGGCCAGGGAGGAGATGTTCAGCGCCGTCCCGTAGGAGGTGGCCAGCAGATAAAAGAGCTTTTTGATGCGGACCAGGTAGCTCAATTCTATTTGCTTGGCAAAGAGCACGTCCAGCTCTATCATCATGTTCATCGTCTTGAGCAACTTTTCGTCGTATTCGCCTCCCTCCAGGAAAAAAGGGTAGAAGCCGTAGCGCAGATACTCGCGGAAGAGCGGGAGCGGGTCGGTATCGCGCAGCACTTCGCGCGCCAGTTCTCCGTGGGAGAGGCGCACTTCGTCGAGCGTGCGGGGGCTGTAGCGGTAGCCGGTCTTCAGGTTCAGGAATTCGCGGAAGCTGAATCCCCTCAGGTTGTAGACCGTCACGCGGCCGTGCAGGTCGGGATTGTCCTCGCCCAGCGCCATGGCGGAGTTGCAGGTGAAGACGATGCGCAACTGGGGGAAGCGCTCGTAACACTCGCGCAGCTCCCGGCTCCAGTCGGGATACTTGAATACCTGGTCCAGCAGCAGCACCCGCCCGCCGCCGCGGTGGAACTCTTCGGCAAAGTCGGCCAGCCGGTGCGTCGTGAAGTAGAAGTTGTTCAGATTGACGTAGAGGCAGGTACGGTTTTTCCCAAAGCGTTCTTTGGCATACTGGAGCAGAAACGTGGTTTTCCCCACCTGCCGCGTGCCTTTGATGCCGATGAGCCGGTCCAGCCAGTTGATCTCGTCCATCAGAGGCCTGCGCACGGGAGCCTTCACATGCTCCACCAGATAGTCGTGTGTCCTGAAGAAAGTTTCCATTCCGCTGTGTTTCCCTACGGTTTAGCGGTTGCAAAGATAGTGCTTTTCTTGCGTTTTGCTATCCGGAGTTTGCAATTATTTCCACTTCCTGCCGCGCCGGATGCTGTTTTCGCCTCCGCCCGGCGGCGAAAGAGGCCTTCTACGGACGTTTTGCACCCCCGGCCGGACAAAAAGAGAGGCTCCAGCCGGCCTCAACGCCTGCCGCAACAGCCGCGGACAGCACGGCGATAACGGACCGGACGGGCACAGCAGCCGTCGGCGGGGACATACTCCTCATCCACCCCGCAGCACGAAGCCGGGACTTCCCTATGCCGGTAGCGGCGTTCCCAGTAGCGATGTTCCCCTCTGTGGCGACGCCCGTAGCGCCGCGGCTCAGGGCCACAGGCCGACCGCGCATCGCCCCGGGCGGGACGGCGCACCGCGTCCTCCCCGCAGCAAGAAGCCGGACACTCCGCGCACTCGCGGCACACGCCGCCGGCGCAGCGGCAATCGCGACAAATACACTCGCGGCAGAGACACCGGGGCGCCTCTTTCCGCACGCTGCCGCCGCGCTCTTCCGTCAAAGGCCAGGCGGCAACTCCCGCCGCACAAGCCAGTGCCACGACGAGCAGCAGAAGCAGACGGCCCGGGAAAGGCAAAAGATTCTTCATTTCCTACCTACTTTTGTGCCAAAGATAGAGATATAAATCGGAACAAGAGAAATCTTTCTCCCATTTTTCTGCGCCACGAAACAAAAAACTACCTTTGCCCGCAGCCCGATACTGCACGGCCTATGCAAACAGTCTGCCTCTTCAATTCCACCTCCGACCTGGCCCTGGCCTCCGACTGCGCCCCCTTCCGCCCGCCGAAGGGGCTGCGCGCGATGGAAAACGACCTCGCCCTCCTGCCCGCCCTCTGCTCCGAAGAAGAGAAAGAGGCGCCGCTCTGCCTGACCTTCGACGCCCTCGACCTAGCCGCACGCCGCGGCGGACGCACCCGCGCCCTGCGCCTGCTGCCCTCCGCGCCGGGACTCCCCGCACGATGCGAGGCCGCCGACATCGACCTGCGCCGTTGCCTGCTCCGCCCGTGGGGCTGGAACCGCGACGTCCGCCTGCGGGCCCTGCGCGCCGGGCTGCCCGAACTGCTCCCCCCCGGCGCGGCGGCCGGCCCCTCCCTCTGCTGCGGCCCGGACACGGCCACGGGGCAACTCCGCCTCATCCCCTCCGATGAGCAACTTTCCGCCTGGCGGCGGATCGCCCACCGCGGCGCCTGGCTCTCCCTGCCCCTGCCCGCCGGCCCGCTGCTGCGCCCCGCGCGGAAAGCGGAGGTGCGCTCGGCCGGAGAAGCGGCCCGCTGCCTGGAAGACTGGGGCGCAGATTCCGGGTTGATGCTCAAGCGCCCCTACTCGTGCAGCGGGCGCGGACTGCTCGAAGTGCCCCCCCCGGCGGAGAAAGAAGCCCCCTCCGCCCTCGCCGCGCCGCACGTAGCCCGCTGGATGGCCGACGGGCTGCGCCTCCAGGGCAGCCTCATCGCCGAAGAGCGGCTGGAGAAGGCCTCCGACCTGGCCCTCCTCTTCCGCGCCGGATACGAGGCCGCGCCCGACGGGGAGCTGCGCTACGCCGTGCGGCCCGCGGGTTACTCCCTCTTCCGCACCGACGCGCGGGGCGCCTACCGCGGTAACCTCCTCCTACCCGACAGCCTCATCCTCCGCCGCCTGGAGCAGGACTTCGGCCTTCCCCCCACCCTCCTGCCCGAGACGGCCGCCGCCCTGGCCCGGGCCCTGCAGGAGCGCCTGCAACCTGCGGCCTACTGCGGCTGCGTGGGCGTGGACCAAATGGTCGTGCGCGCAGCCGGAGGCTATCGGCTATGCCCCGTGGTGGAAGTCAACCTGCGCTGCACGATGGGCTTTGCGGCGCACGCCCTGGCCCGCCGCCTTGCCGTCCGGGAAACACTCCCCGGCGAAGACCACGCAGAGACCGCCCCCTTCTTCACCCTCCAGGCGCGCAAGACTCCCGCTGCCCCCTGGCCGGAAGGCGACGTCCACCCCCTCCTGCCCGAAGATCCTCAAGCCCTCTTCCGCGCCGTGCTGGAGCGGTGAGCAGAAAGCGGCAGGGGAAGGCGCAAAAAGTGCTTGCGCTTTTCCCAAAGACATGCAACACTTTTCCCGAAACCATGCAGCACTTTTCCCGAAAAGCGCAAAGGCTTTTTTCCCAAAGCGGCAGGGCCCAATCCACGAAAGGCTGCACCCTGAGCGGAAGGAGGCGGGCATTTCCCGGAATATTGCGGCAGAAATAGAAAAAAGCGGCAGGCAGGGAAACGACTTCCCCAGGATTTCCGCTATCTTTGTCCCACAAAACTGCCTTTCCGGGCTTAAAGGAAAAGACCCATGGAACTACCCCTTTCCACCAAAGAAGCGGAAGAAAACCGTTCGGGCGGCGACACCCCCGACGCACCGGCCGCGCCCGCCCCGGAGCGGCCCAAGTCGTGGCTGACGGAAGCCGTGCTGCTCTCGGTGTGCTTCTGCGTGCCGTTTGGCATCGTGGCCCTCTTCTATGCGGCCAAGGTGGAGAGCTTCTACCTCACGGGGGCATACGCGCAGGCCGCCGCCTGCTCGCGGAAAGCCCGGAAGTGGGTGCTCTGGGGCGTGGCCGCCATAGCCGCCTGCGCCGTCGTGCTCGGCCTTTTGCTGCTAGAGGGAAGCCTCGCGGAAAGCTCCCCGGCACCGGGACTGGAAACCGTCTAAAACTCATCGATATGGAAACACCCTCTTGTCCGAAAACATGGCTGGCCGAGTCCATCCTGGTCACCATCTTCTGCTGCCTCCCCTTCGGGATCGTGGGCATCGTGAACGCCGCAAAAATCAGTACGCTCTTTGCCGAAGGGAGATACGACGAAGCGGAACACGCCAGCCGGCAAGCCGGGAAATGGACGAAGACAGGCTTCTGGATCGGCCTGGCCTGCGGTGTAGTCTATCTGATCTGCGTGGCTTACGCCGCCGGCACGGGCGAACTCTGACCCATGCGGCAGGCACTCCTGCTCTTCTGCCTGACCTTGGCCGCGGGGGTGGTCTACTATCTGTACGACCCCGCCGCGTCGGGATTCTTCCCGCAGTGCCCCTTCCGGGCGCTGACGGGGTGGGAATGCCCGGGCTGCGGCTCGCAGCGGGCCGTCCACTGCCTGCTCCACGGCGACTTCCCCGGTGCCCTGCGGCAGAACGCCCTGCTCGTCCTCTCCCTTCCCCTGCTCCTTGCGCTCCTCTGTGCCGAGGCGTTCAGGAAACAGGCACCCGCTTTCTACCACAAGGCGCACCGCCCGGCCGGCATCTATGCCTACCTCGCCCTCGTCCTCCTCTGGTGGGCGGGGCGGAACATGGGCGGCTTCTGACTCCCCGCTGCCGCACAAGACAAGCGGTCCGCACCGGAATCCCGGTGCAGACCGCTCCATTTTATGCCGTATTCAGCGCAGGCGGACGGCCGTCCCGCAGCACGTGACCATCAGCATGCTGCCGTTGGCGCCCACCGTCTCGAAGTCCAAGTCGACGCCGAGCACGGCGTTTGCGCCCAGCTGCTCGGCCTGGGCTGTCATCTCCTGCAGGGCCGTGTCCTTGGCCTTGCGCAAGACTTCTTCGTAGGAGCCGGAACGGCCGCCGAAAAAGTCGCGTACCGAGGCGAAAATATCGCGCACGAAATTGGCGCCGATGATGGTCTCTCCCGAAACGATGCCGTAATATTCCTCCACGGCGCGGCCCTCGACGAGGGAAGTGGTAGTGAGTAACATGATCTTTACCTCCTTGTTTTTCCGGTCCGGTGCCAGGCCGCGGCTCAGCCGTGCAGGGCTTGCTGCAGGTCGGCCAGTATGTCGCCCACGTCTTCTATGCCGACCGAGAGGCGGATGAGGTCGGGGCGCACGCCGGCCTCCAGCAGTTGCTCGTCGGAGAGCTGCCGGTGGGTGTGGCTCGCGGGGTGCAGGACGCAGGTGCGCGCGTCGGCCACGTGGGTGACGATGCTGATGAACTTCAGCCTGTCCATAAAGCGGATGCTCTCTTCGCGCCCTCCTTTCAGGCCGAAGGCTATGACTCCGCACGTGCCGCCGGGCATGTATTTCCGGGCGAGCTCGTGGTATTTGTCGCCCTCCAAGGGGGCGTAGCTGATCCATGCCACCTTTTCGTTCGCCTTCAGCCAGCGGGCCACTTCGAGCGCATTGGCGCAGTGGCGCGGCACGCGCAGGTGGAGCGTTTCGAGGCCGAGGTTGAGGAGAAAACAGTTGAAGGGCGAGGGAATCGAGCCCAGGTCGCGCATCAGTTGCGCCGTGAGTTTCGTCAGATAGGCAGCCTGCCCGAAGGCTTCGGTGTAGACCAGTCCGTGGTAGGATGCGTCGGGGCGCGTCAGACCGGGGAACCTTTCGGCCTGCGCCTGCCAGTCAAACCGTCCGCTGTCTACCACCGCTCCGCCCACGCTGGTGGCGTGTCCGTCCATATACTTGGTGGTCGAGTGGGTAACTATGTCGGCTCCCCACTCGAAGGGGCGGCAGTTGATGGGCGTGGGGAAGGTGTTGTCCACGATGAGGGGCACGCCGTGGCTGTGCGCCAGGCGGGCGAATTTCTCGATGTCCAGCACCTGCCCGCCGGGATTGGAGACGCTCTCGCCGAAGAGGGCCTTGGTATTCGGCCGGAACGCTGCGGCTATCTCCTCTTCCGGCGCATCGCTGTCGACAAAGGTGCACTCGATGCCCATTTTCTTCATCGTCACGCCGAAAAGGTTGAAAGTCCCTCCGTAAATGTTGGAGGAGCTGACGATATGATCGCCTGCCTCGCAGATATTAAGCATGGCGAAAAAGTTGGCAGCCTGCCCCGAAGAGGTGAGCACGGCGCCTATGCCGCCTTCCAGATCGGCTATCTTTTTGGCCACAGCGTCGTTGGTCGGGTTCTGGAGGCGGGTATAAAAATAGCCTTCCGCTTCCAGATCGAAGAGTTTGGCCATCTGCTCGCTGGTTTCGTACTTGAATGTCGTGCTTTGATAGATAGGCAAAACGCGCGGATCCCCATTGCCGGGGTTCCATCCGCCCTGCACGCAGAGCGTGCCGAGGTTGAGTTTTTCTGCTTTCATATTGGGGTTATTGTTGTCGTCGGTATGGTCTTTTCTATTCTTTCGCCGCCGGTATCTCGTAGAGCATGTGCAGCGGCCGGCCCTCGGGGGTAAGGCCCTCCACCACCACCTGCAGCGGCGTCCGCCGGTCGGCGGTGAAGAATTCCACCTCGGCTGCCCCGCTCTCGTCCACTTCGACCTGCGGATTCCAGTAGAGCGTCGTGCGCAGGTCGGGGTCGGTGCTGGACTTTTGGTCGGGGGTGAGGTAGACCGGGCTGTAGAACTGCACCGAAGTGTTGTAACCGCGGGGGGTGAAGGAGACTACCTGGTTGGCATTTTCGCCCATGGCCACGGCGGTTTCGCTCAAGGTGACGACGATTGCGCCGTTTCCCCCGCCGCTGCCCAGCATCTGCAGGGCGGCGATGTTGTACTGGATGAGGTCCACGCGCTCCACCTCGGCAGCGGAATACGTCTTGAGCAGCTCGAAATCCATCGGGTCCTCATAGACTATTCCGTTGAGGATGAGCTTCGCGCTCGTGTTCGGCGTGCGCTGGAAGCACAAGCCCGGCGAGCCGTCGCCCGGAAGGACGAGCCCCGGAATCTGCGAAATGGCTTCCCAAGCCGTCATGCTCTCCTTGCCTTCCATCCATTTCTTGCCATAGTGGCGGTCGGCCAGGGAGGAGTATATATAATTAGGTGAAGTGGTCGGGAGGGTTTCCTCCTCGGCCGTCACGGTGACTTGCTTGAGATTGGTGATCGGCACGCCGCCCTCGGCGAAATAACGGTCGCGTGCGGCGCGCAAGGCCGCTTCCGAAAGCGTGTCGGCGGCGCGGTGGTCGGGATAGGGAATCTTGCGGTTTTGTCCCGGGAGCGGCTCCTCGGGGTCCATCGTGATGGTGGCCGGCAGCGTGCCCCGCCCGCGGGAACGGACAGTAAAGCGCGTGCTGTCGGGATAGTCGCGGCCCTGAATGACGAACGTGCCGCTCTTCCCTGTCGTGGCGGAGAGCATGAGATTGATGGAAGGGGCCATGGCCACGACGCCGATGCCCTCGGCTTTCCCGATGATGGGACGCACCCGGCCGCTGAAGGAGAGGCCGCGCTCCACGAAATAGCGGAAGGAAGAGTCGGGCAGCTGCATGAGATTGTCGGTATTGAAGCGGCGCCAGCCGTGAGTGAGCATGAGCAAATTCTGCTCCACCGGGGCCCGCCGGTTGGAAGCGAGGAAGTACCGGCCGGGATGCTCTACGAATCCTTTCAGGTCCGAAGTGAGCCAGAAGGCAGACTGCGCCGTTTCGGCCGTCGTGTCCACGGGGGCGAGCCCCTTGTCGGTAACGCTTACGGAGAGAAGCGAGGGCATCGGCGCGCCGGCCGTGTCCACCAGGGAGAGCGTCATGCGCACCATCTCGCGCGGGCCGTAGGCCGCCTTGGCCGTGGCGGCGCCGAGGCGGGGCTGATCGTCGCCCCGCACGAAGACAAGGCGCTCGCTGAGCGTCTGCCCGCCCTTGTCCAGGAGCAGGAGGTGGGTGATGCCGTCGGGCAGATAGGCGGCGGGGATGATGTCTTGCGTGCGGCCGGCGCCCATGACCTGCATGTAGCGGAGCAGCCCGCGCACGTGGGCCACGACGTAAAGCGTATCGGGCCACGGCGTCTCCTCCGCCTTCACCAGCGTGTAGGCTATGCCCGCGGGGATGCGGCTGGCAGTGAGCTTCACGCCCTGCGCCTTGACTTGGGGCAGGTCGAAGCGCTTCTTCACGCCGTCGGCCGAAGTGGTCTCGGCATAATACTGCTCCCCGGCCGCGGCAGAGAGGTTGAAGGCGCCCATGCCGTCGCAGAGGGTAGAGAGCGAAGCCACTTCCTCGCCCCGCGAATTGCGCACCACGCCCTCGACGGCGATGCTGTAGCCGTCGGCGCCCTGTGCCTTGAAAGCGACCACCTGGTTAGGCGCGGCCAGCAGGTCGCCCCCCTCGGGAAAGAAAGTCACGGCGTAGTCCGTGGACGGGAGCGTAGGGTAGAGCGTCGTGCGGTACTCGTAGTCTTCGTCGTCCAGCCATAGCTTGGCATACTGCGGGCGCAGGGCTTCCGCATCATAGGGCAGCTCTATCTTGGCCCGGCCCGAGCCGTCGGTGTCGAAAGACCCGGTGGCCAGGCAGTCTTCCCCCTCGTAGGCGGCGTAGCGCACCTTGAAGGGATGGTAGGAAGGGTCGTTCATGTTGCGTATGCGCAGCGTGGCCGTCACCTTCTTCTCCCCCGCCGCGGCATAGGAAACGCTGGTGGAGAAGCCGCGGTCTATGGCATTGCCGATGTGGACGAGGCGCATGAAGAAGAAGTCCGGGTCGGCGTTGCGCATCCAGTTCGTATAGGCGCGCAGGTAATAGTCACCCTCCGGGAGCGTCACGTCCAGCGGCAATTCGCCCCAGAAGGCGCGCTCCAGCCCCTTCACCTTCTTGCTTACGACCACGGAGTCCTGCCGGTTTACCAGCTCGACCATCAGGAAATTGCTGTAAGCGTCCTGCGTGCGGTGCGTGACCGCATTGGCCAGATAGCCGCGAAACCAGATGCGCTCGCCGGCCGAGTAGGAAGTTTTGTCCGTATGCAGGTAGACTTTCTCCTGGGGGGTCTTTATGACTTGCCGGAAATAGGCCATCACGGCGTCCTTCACCCCCTCGCCGGCCCGCGCCCCCAGGCAGCAGGCGCACAGGCAAAGGACGGGGAGGAGACGGGAAAGGAATAGATTCTTCAGCATTTTCATATCGCCTTTCAATCAAAAAACAAGGGGGATTATTCCCCGCAAAGATACGCTTTTTCCCCTTTCCCCCTGCGCACGGGCCGAAAAACAAGCGTCAAAAAAACAAAACGCCCGCCGCCCGCCGCAAAAAGCGGCAGCGCTTTCCGCAAAAACAGGCAGCGCTTTTCCCGAAAAGATGCAGCACTTTTCCCGATTCCATGCAGCCCTCCTCCCGCCCCGCGGCGCCCCCGCCTCCGCCCCGCAGGGCGGAAGATCCGGCACATTCCCCACGAAAAGTTTGGCCGTCTAAGGGGAAAAACCGATATTTGCGGCCGCTACGAAAACAACGACCTTAATCAAATCGTAAAAATACCGTAACCCTCTCTTATTATGAAAAGAATCTTAACCCTCCTGCTGGCCGCCGCCATCGTTTTCCCCGCAGCGGCCAAGAAAAAGAAAGAAGCCGAACCCGAAGGATTCGTCTTCACTACCGTAAAAGCGGCGCCCATCACGTCCATTAAGAACCAGAACCAGTCGGGAACCTGCTGGGCTTATTCCGGCCTGGCCTTCTTCGAGTCCGAACTCCTGCGCCTCGGCAAGGGCGAACACGAGCTCTCCCGCATGTTCGTGGCGCACCACACCTACCAGGACCGCGGCGTAAACTACGTCCGCTTCCACGGCGATGCCCCCTTGGGGCAGGGCGGCAGTTTCTACGACGTGGTCTACTGCCTGGAACACTACGGCATCGTGCCCCAAAGCGCCTACGTAGGCATCGAATACGGCGACAGTCTTCCCAATTTCAACGAGCTCGACCCACTGATGACAGCCACAATCCAGGCCATCGGCAAGGGCAAACGCGCAAAGCTCTCCCCCGTCTGGAAAAAGGCCTACTACGGAGTGCTCGAAGCCTACTTCGGCCCGCTGCCCGAGGAGTTTACTTTCGAAGGAAAGCAGTACACTCCCAAGACTTACGCCCAGTCCCTCGGCCTGAACATGCAGGACTACGTAGGATTGACCAGCTTCACTCACCATCCGTTCTACGCCCCCTTCGCCATCGAGGTGCAGGATAACTGGAGAGGAGGCCTCAACTACAACCTTCCGCTCGATGAATTCATGGAAGTCATGGACTACGCCGTGCGCAACGGCTACACTTTTGCCTGGGGCAGCGACGTGAGCGAGCCGGGCTTCACCCGCCAGGGCGTATGCGTCATGCCCGATGTGGAAAAAGGCGCAGACCTCACCGGAAGCGACATGGCCCGCTGGCTCAAGATGAGCTCCGCCGAGCGCAACAAGGAGCTCATCTCCAAACCGATGCCCGAGATAGAAGTGACACAAGAGATGCGGCAAGAAGCCTTCGACAACTGGGAAACTACCGACGACCACGGCATGCTCATCTACGGACTGGCAACGGATCAGAACGGAAAGGAGTACTTCATGGTGAAAAACTCCTGGGGAAACCAGGGATACAACGGCACTTGGTACGCCAGCAAGGCATTCGTCGCCTACAAAACCCTCAACATCCTCATCCACAAAGACGCCATCCCCGCCGCAATTCGCCAGAAACTCGGACTCTAAACCCCATAGCCCCCGAAGAGCCGGAAGCCAGCCGCTTCCGGCTTTTTTCATGCCCGGACGGCGGGGCGACCCGCCGGTTCTCGCGAAAAGTGCTGCACCCTCCGGCAAAAAGCGCTGCAACTTTCTTGAAAAAGTCCTGCATGTTTTCCGGAAAAGCGCTGCAACTTTTCGGCGAAAACATTGCCCGGGACATTCCAAACCCCTACCTTTGCCTCAAATCTTCCCTTCCGCCCCGCCGGAGGAATGCCGCAGGAAGCCGCACATCCCCTGCCGGGAAGAGAAAAAAGAGCAAGTCCCTTAAAAACACAACCTTATGATTTTCAATCGTTTCACCCTCCCCATCCGGCGGTTCGGCTGCCTGATAGCCGCCCTTGCCGCCTGCTGCGCCGGAGCCGGTGCCTATGACTTCTCGGCGCCCTCCTTAGGCCAAGAGCCAATCGACCTGTACTACACCGTCAATCCCGACGGCCAAACCGTGACCCTTACCTACGGCCCGGAGAAGTACGCCAGCAACTTCGCCGTAGAAATCCCCGCCACCGTGACAAACGGCGAAGCGCAGTACACCGTCAGCATCATCGGTTATCAGGCTTTCCGCTACGCCGACGTGCCGCAGGTGCTCATGCCTGGCACAATCGAGGAAGTCCAAGGCCAAGCCTTCGAGCACTCTACAGTTTCGAAGGTGCGCTTTTCCGAAAACCTCAAGCACATTCGGGAATACGCCTTCAGCACCACGCAGATAGACTCGCTCGTTCTCCACGAAGGCCTGCAGACCATAGGCGAGCGCGCCTTCTACATGAGCAGCCCGACGCCCAACCAGAACCGGCTTGTCTATGCCCATATCCCCAACAGCGTCAGTGAAATCGGCGCATGGGCCTTCGCCCAGCGGGCAAACTTGCGGGAGGTGCACCTGCCCGAGGGTCTCGAAACCATAAAAGACCAGACCTTTTCCGGCTGCGGCAAGCTCGAAAACATCGTTCTGCCTGCGGGGCTGAAAAAAATAGAAGACCGCGCCTTCAGCGGCGCCGGGCTTACGGGAATTTCCTTCCCCGCACAGCTCGAAGAGATAGGCCCCCGCGCCTTCCAGGGCTGCACCGCGCTGACGGAAGTGGTGCTGCCCGGCAACGTCCGGCACATGGACAACGGCGTCTTCTCCGGCTGCACCGCGCTGAAGTCCATCGCCTTCTCCGCCGGGCTGAAGGAGATTCCCGACGATGCCTGCCAGTCCTGCACGCAACTCACAGAGGTTTCGATACCCGAAGGAGTGGAACACATCGGCGCCAACGCATTCAGCGGCTGCTCGCGCCTCTCCTCCATCCGTTTCCCCGAGAGCGTCCGCAGCACGGGGGCAAGGGCCGTGAGCGGGACTGCCCTTACTTCGTTCACTTTCCCTGCCGCGCTTGACACTTTGGCCACCGGTTTCTTCGCAGAGTGCAAGAGCCTGGCCGAAATCAGCGTGCCTTCTACCGTAAAGTGCCTCGGCTATATGACATTCGACGGCTGTTCCGGCCTGACGCGCGTCACCCTTCCGGAAGGGATCAGCACGATTCCTGCAAACCTCTTCAACGGCTGCACGAACCTGGCTGAGGTCAACATCCCGGAGAGCGTGGTTTCCATCGAAGGCAGCTACGCTTTCGGCAACTGCGCCGCGCTGAAGTCGCTGCAGATGCCCTCCGGCCTGCAAAAGGTGGGCAACTACGCGTTCTCGGGCAGCGGCCTGGAGGAACTGACCTTCCCCAGCACGCTCGAAGACCTGGGGCAAGGCTCCTTCTCCGGCTGCGCTTCGCTCCGCGCGGTGCACATCAACCGCGGCATTCCCCCCACGGTGAACGGACTGGCCGTCGCGCCCGACATCATAGAGGACGGCAACGAGTGTACGCTCTACGTGCCCCTCGGCAGCAAAGCGGCTTATGAAGCGCTGGGCGCCTATGCCGCTTTCGACTCGATCGTGGAGGAGGACGTGCCGGGCGACGTATATTATTCCGTCCGCATCGGCCGCACTTCCGGCAAGGGGCAGGTGCAAATCGGCGAAAACGAGCCCTACTACGAGGCCGAGGAGCGCCTCGTGCGCGGATCGGCGGTGCGCATCGCGCTGCTGCCCGACGAGGGTTACGAGACAGACCGCCTCGTCTGCAACGGAAAGGACGTGACCGCGGAGCTGGAAGGGGGCGTCTACACCGTAGAATCGCTGGAGGAAAACCTGACGCTCGAAGCCTCTTTCCGCGAATCGCCCGTGCTGCTCAGCATCAAGTCGGGCAACGGCGGCTCCGTCAGCCTGCCCGTAGAGAAAGGCGCGGCCTTCAGTTGCCGCATTGTGGCTGAGGAAGGCTGGAAACTCAACAGCGTGCGCCTCGACGGGCGCGACGTGACGGCCGACGTAGGCGCAGACGGCGCGTACACGACCCCTGCGCTCCGGGCCAACAGCGTGCTGAGCGTCAGCTTCGAAATGGGCACCGGGATGGACGAAGGGCTGCAAGCCGACGAAAACGGCGTAGCGGTCTACACCACCGGCCGAGGCGTCCTCACCATCGAGGGAGCCGCCGCGGGCGAAACCATCCGCATCTACGACACCGCCGGCACGCAGCTCCGCAGCCTCACCGCCAGCGGCCGGGGCGCGGAGAGCCTGACGCTTCCCGAAAACCGCACCTACCTCGTGCAGACGGCCCGCAAGACGCTCAAGATAGCCCTCTGACGGAGAGACGCTCCCGGCAAGGCTTCCGCCGGAAAGCGCTGCCGCTTTTTCCGAAAACCGCTGCATGTTTTTCCCGAAAGTGCTGCATGTTTTCCCCGAAAGCCCTGCCGCTTTCCGGCTGAAGCCCTGCACGAATCCGGCCGGAGCGCCGCACAGCTTACACAGAAGCCCCGCCACCCGCAAGAGCGGACGGCGGGGCTCCGTGCATCGTGTCCCTGCGCCGGGGGAGAGAGGCGGCAGGGAAAGGGAGGGGAATATGCCGGGCCCGGGGGTCAACCCTGCGGCTCGGAGGGGAGCTGCAGGCGGGGGAAGGCGTCGATGAAGGAGCCGGGCGTCACGTTGATGACCTCCGCGCCGCAGAAGCGCGCAAAGTCGCGCAGGACGAAGTAGCTGCCGAAGGCCACCGACATGTGGTGCAGGATGGTGGAGAGCGTGGCGGTCGTCAGGTTTTCGTTGCGCACGGCGCGGGCCTCGGAGCGCCCCCGGTCGTAGAAGTGCTTCTGGTTCATGAGCACCTCGTTGCGGTCGTTGACCGTAATCTCCGGCAGCCACGAGTGGTCGGCCCCCGCCAGATAGACGCGGCGGTAGCCCATTCGCACGGCCACGGCAATGGAAGGAATCAGCACATTGTGCGGGCGCGGCATCCCGAGGCCGAGTTTATAGACAAGGTTGCAGAACCCCGGGAATCCCTCCACGGGGGTGGAGTTGTACTTCACCACGCGGATCTGCGGGTTCTGCGCCACGAGGGGCTGCCAGGTGCGGTCCTTCCACGCCCGCATGGGCATGAAGAGCGTCATGGGCCAGGCGGTCCGCGCGGCCAGCGCGCCGAACGTGCGGTCGCGTATGGCAGGATCGATCCAGAAGAGCGGGTCGGCCAGCAGATAGTAGCGCGGCCTGAGGCGGACAAACAGGTCGGAAACGGCGGCGTGGTTTACGGCCAGCAGGTCCTTGCCCTGCAGGAAGGAAGGATGCGCCTCCACGGTCTGCGTCAACGACGGGCCGTTGGCCAGGATGAGCAGCTCCCCCTCTGCCGAAGAGGGCCGGGGGAGCGGCGTGCGGAGGCAGGACTTGAGCGAAATCTTCAGCAGGCTCAGGAGCGTCTGCCAGAGGCGGGAGAAAAAGGTCTTGACGAATTGTTCCATAAGGCATAGGGGGTTTCGGGAAAAGCCCTGCATGTTTTCCCGGAAAGTGCCTGCGCTTTTTGCCGGAAGCGCTGCATCTCTTTGCGGGAAGCGCTGCCGCTTTCCCCCCGGGAGCCCTGCGGGCGGAGCGCAAAGATAAGGCTAAATCGGGAGGAAGCGGCAGATGGGAGGCGAAATTCTTGCGCGGTTGGGCGGAAAAGCGTATCTTCGCACATCCTTTACGTGCGGCACGGCCGCGCGGGAAGGCATACACTTTTGTCAAACAACCCCTCCCGAAAGTCATGAAACCGACTCCTCCCCCCGCCGCTTCCCCTGCCGCGGCCACGCCCCTGCCCCCGCTCTCCCCGCGCGAGCGCTACGGCGTGATGCGCTGGGTCTACCCCGCACTGCTCGCTCTGGTATGGGTTTTCGCCTACACCGCTACGTTCGACCCGAAACTGGACACCAACGGCGACAATTGCATGTACTACATCTACGCCACCGCCCTGGCCTCCGGGCAGGGATATACGGACCTTTCGAGCATGACGCCCAGCAATACCTTCCCGCCGGGCTACCCGCTGCTGATGGCGCCCCTGCGCTTCCTGACAGACAGCTTCACCGCCCAGAAAGTGATGAACGGCATTTTCATGCTGGCCTCCATCCTTATGCTCTATTGGGCCATGATTCGCTCCGGAGTGCGGCGTGAGTTGGCCTTCATCGCAGGCGCGGGCATGATATTGAGCGAGCGCACGCTCCACTTTGCCTGCATCATGATGAGCGAAATGTCGTTCCTCCTGTGCTCGGCGCTGGTGGTAGTGGCCCTCATCCGCCTCGATTCCTCGAAAAGCGCCTTCTGGAAGAATCCCTGGTTCTGGGTGATGGTGGCATTCCTTGCGCTCAGCTACCACGTCCGCACGCAGGGCATCGCCCTCGTCGCCGCCGTTTTCGTCTATTTCCTGGCCCGTCTGCGCTGGAAGGAGACGCTCCTTACGGCAGGGAGCTTCGCCGTTCTCTGCCTGCCCTGGATGATTCGCAACAAGGCCTTGGGCTTGGCGCAAAGCCGCTACTTCGAAACCATATCCCAGGCCAATCCTTTCCGGCCCGAGGACGGGCATTTGGACATCGGCGGCATCGCTTCCCGGTTTTTCGACACGCTGGGCATGCTCATCTCGCAGGCCTTGCCCAATTCCATCATCCCCAATTTGCCATACTCCTTGGTCGGTTCGTTCGACAAGCCCATCGATCCGTCGACTCCCTTCCTGCAATTGGCAGGAGACTATAGCCAACAGCCGCAAACCGCCGGCCTCTGGATCATCGGCCTCGCAAGTCTCGGCCTCATCCTCTACGGCTATTGGCAAATGAAGCAGCTCCGCTGGCTGCTCATCAGCTACTTGGCCTTCACTTTCGGCGTGATTGCGCTCTTCAGCACGCCGTCGGGCAACCGATATATTACCGCGCTCCTGCCTTTCCTGACCATGGGGCAGTTCGTGGGGCTGTATGCGCTGCTCAACGCGCTGTGGCGGAAGAAGTTTTCCCGCTCCCTTTCGCCCTGGCCGCTGGTGCTGTTGCTGCTCTTCTGCAAAGGGCCGGTCACGTACCTGAGCAAGGTAAACGCCCAGCCGCTGCCGCCGAATTACCAAAACTACATCGAGATAGCCCAGATGACGCGGGTGAGCGTGCCGGAAAGCACGGTGGTCATCTGCCGCAAGCCGCAGCTCTTCTACCTCTACTCCCGCACCCGCGCCAAGGGATACCTGTATTCCTCCGACGACAAGGCCGTGCTGCGCGAGATGGTCAAGAGCGGGGCGGACTATGTAGTGCTCGACCAATTGGGATTTTCCTCCACGGCGCTCTACCTCTACCCCGCCATCCAGAAAAATCCGGAGCTCTTCTATCCCGTCGTACACCTGACGCTTCCCGACACCTACCTGCTGCAATTCGACCGGAAGAAAGCCGCGGAGATGCTGGGCATGAAGGACGGACAATGAGAACCCGCGCCGCGCGCGCCGAAAACCCGATGAGGAGATGAAGACGAAGAACGTGCTGAAAAAATCGTTGCTGGAGCGGACGGACAACGTATTCATACAACTTTTCCGCTACACCTTCGTAGGAGGCGCGGCTTTCATCGTGGACTTCCTGCTCCTCGTGGGCCTCACGGAGCTGGCCGGGCTGCACTATCTCCTGTCCGCCTCCATATCTTTCCTGGCCGGGCTGCTGGTGAATTACTTCATCAGCACGGTGTGGGTCTTCACCCGCTCCCGCGTCAAGCAGAAAAGCGTGGAGTTCCTTTTCTTCGCCCTCATAGGGGTTGTCGGGCTGGGGCTCAACGCGCTGCTCTTGAAGTTCTTCACCGAATGGGTGGGCCTGCACTATGCGGTGTCGAAAGTCGTGACCGCGGTCCTCGTCTACCTCTACAACTTCCTGGCGCGCAAGTACCTGCTTTTCCACACCGCGCCATGACCCTCCGCCCCGCCGCCCGCCCCGGGCGGAAAAAGCCCTGCCGCTCCCGCCTGAAAGCGCTGCCGCTTTTCGGGAAAAGCGCAGGTACTTTCAGGGAAAAGCCCTGCAACTTTTGAGAAAAACATGAAAGTACTCTTCCTCAATACCTCCGAGCAAACCGGCGGCGCCGCCGTGGCCGCGGGACGCATCATGCGCGCCCTGCGGGAGAAAGGCGTAGAGGCGCGGATGCTCGTACGCGACCGTTCGACCTCCGACCCGCACGTCCTCAGCCTCACTCCCTCGTGGCGGCTGCGCCGAAACTTCCTATGGGAGCGCCTCGTCATCTGGGGCGCCAACCGGTTCAGCCGCCGCAATCTCTTCGCCGTGGACATAGCCAACGCCGGAACCGACGTGACCCGTCGGCCCGAGTTCCGCGAGGCCGACGTGATCCACCTGCACTGGATCAACCAGGGCTACCTCTCTCTACACAGTTTGGAGCGCATCTTCCGCTCAGGGAAGCCCGTGGTTTGGACGATGCACGACATGTGGCCCGCCACTTCCCTCTGCCATCACGCCCGCGAGTGCACCGCCTTCCACACAGAGTGCCACGCCTGTCCCTTCCTCGGGGAGCACCGCCTGCCCGTCGACCTGGCCCGCCGCGTCTTCCGCCGCAAGGCCGCGCTCTACCGCGGCGCACCCCTGAGCTTCGTCACCTGCAGCCGCTGGCTCCGCGAGCAGGCCTCCCGCTCCGCCCTCCTGCAGGAGAAGGAAATCACCGCCATACCCAACCCCATAGACCCCGCCGCTTTCCGCCCGCAGGACAAGGCCGCCGCCCGGAAACACTGGGGCACGCTCCTGCCCGGGGGGCAGAGGCTCATCCTCTTCGGCGCATGCCGCTTCACCGACAAGCGCAAGGGAATCGATTACTTCATCGACTCTTGCCGCATTCTGGCCCGCCGGCGGCCGGAATGGGCCGGGAAAGTGGGAATAGCCCTCTTCGGCCAGGGCGACGGGCAGCAGCTCGCCCGCGAAATCCCCTACCCCGTCTATCCCTTGGGGCAGCTCCGCAGCGGAGAGGAGATGGCCCTGGCCTACAATGCGGCAGACCTTTTCGTCACTCCCTCGCTGGAAGAGAACCTTCCCAATACCATTATGGAAGCCATGGCCTGCGGACTTCCCTGCGCGGGCTTCCGCATCGGCGGAATCCCCGAGATGATCGATCACAAGCGCAACGGCTTTCTGGCAGACTACAAGTCGGCCGAAGACCTGGCCGCAGGGATGGACTACATCCTCGGCGCCGCAAACTACGAAGAACTCAGCCGCGCGGCCATAGACAAGGTGGCCCGCTGCTACGATCCCGCCCGCATTGCAGAAGAATACCTGCAAGTCTACCGCCGGGCATTAGCACAAACCCAACTATGAGCACACCCGTTTTCACCATCATCACCGTAACTTACAACGCAGAACGCACCCTCCCCGCCACACTCTACAGCATCCTTTCCCAAGAATACCGGCACATCGAGTTCCTCCTCATCGACGGAAACTCCCAAGACCGCACCCTCGCCCAAGCACAAGCCCTGGAGCCGCGGCTGCGCGAGCACTGCGCGGCCGGCGTGCGCCTGCAGAGCGAGCCGGACAAAGGCCTCTATGACGCCATGAACAAGGGCCTGCGCCTGGCCACGGGCGACTACGTGGTTTTCCTGAACGCCGGCGACCGCTTCCACTCCCCCCAGACGCTTCGCAGAGTAGCCGACCAGGTAATGGAAGAAAGCCCCCGCCCCGACCTCATCTACGGCCAGACGGACATCGTGGACAGCGAGGGCAAATTCCTGCGCAAGCGCCACTACACGGCACCCGCGCAGCTGGGCGAACGCAGCTTCCTCAGCGGAATGCTCGTCTGCCACCAGGCCTTCTGGCCCTCGCTGCCCCTCTGCCGAGGGAAAGTGGCCCGCCTGGGCGGAAAAGCTGAAGGCAAACTGCTGGAGTACGACTTGAAATACCGGTTTTCGGCAGACTACGACTGGTGTATCCGCCTGCTTCACCACAGCCGCTACAACCATTATGCCCGAATGACCCTCATCGATTATCTGGACGAGGGCATGACGACGCAGAATCACCGTGCGTCCCTCGGCGAGCGCTACCGCATTATGGCCGCGCACTACGGCCGCCGCGCCGCACTCCTCTCCCACTTGCGCATCCTCCTGCGGCGCCTCTTCGGCTGAAACCCCGCCGCACACGAAAAAGGGCGCCGCACCTTTCGCGCGAAAGGTGCGGCGCTTTTCTCTATTTCATGCAGTGCTTTTGCTGAAAACATGCAGCGCTTTTTCCGGAAACCGGCAGTACTTTTCTGCCGGCCGGGCGGCACTCAGTCCACCCAGCGCTTCTCCGTGCGGCCGTCGGGGTAGCGGATGAGGTGCAAACCCTTGGCCCCGGGATCGACGGGCAGGCCGCGGGCGTCGAAATGCTCGGCGCCGGCCTCCGATTCGCCGGCCTCTATCGAGCCGATGCCTACCGCCGGGTCTTCCTCCATACGGTAGAAATAGCTCCACCCGCCTGCGGCGGCATAAGCCTGCTGCGTGCCGGAGGGCACGTGGAGCACGCACTTCGCGGCGTCCACGCCGTAGAAATTATAGTATTCCCCGACCCCGTCGTACCGCAGGCAGAGGGGCGGATTCTGGGCGAGGGAGGTGATTTTCTCCAGCGCGGTACAGCCACTGAAGAGCATGTCGGGGATTTCCGTCACTTGCGGCCCCACGACGGCCTCCTTCAGCGAGGGGGAATTCTGCCAGAGGGGCACGTTGACGGGAAGATAGGAAGCGCCGTAGGGGGAATAGGCAGTCAGATTGCGCCCCATGTAGGCATATTCCATCGGGATGGCGGAGAGGTCCGTGTAAGAAGTGCTGAGGAGGGACATCGTGTCCGGCGCATCTTCTATCACCAGGCGCTTCAGTCCCGTCATCCCGCCGAGCGCCGAGACATAAAAGCGCTGCACCGAAGCGGGCACCGCCAGCTCCTCCAGGGCGGAACAGTCGGCGAAAAGCCCGCTTTCCACCTCCGCCAGCCCCTCGGGGAGGAGCACTTTCTTCAGGCCCGTGCAGCCCGAGAAGGCGCTGCTGCCTATCTTCTCCACGCCGGAGGGGATGCTTATCTCCGCAAGCCCCGCGCATCCGGAGAAAGCGCCGCTGCCTATCGAGCGCAGGCTCTGCGGCAGGACTACGCCGCCCAGCCACGGCTGGCCGAAAGTTGCGGCGAAGGCTTCGTCGCAGAGCTGCGTGGTGCCCTCTGCGATGCTGACCACCGCGCCTTCGGCCATGGCGCCTTTGTATTTATAGGCGCTCGTCCCGATGTAAACCACCCCGTCGGGCTGGTTCGCGTACCAGAGCGTCCCGTCGAAAGCGCCAGCGCCCACCGAGGCTACTTCCTGCCCGAAGTCGAGCGCGCCCAGCAGCGCGCAGCCGCTGAAGGCATAGGAACCGATGGAAAGTCCCTGCGCTTCCCGGGAAAAGTCCAAGGACTTTTTCGGAAAAGCGGCAGCGCTTTTTGCCAAAACCGCCTGCAGTTTTGTGCAATCCTTGAAGGCGCCTTTGCCAATCGAGCGCACTTGCGGGTGGAGGGCCAGCGTCTTCAGTCCCTCGTAGCCGCAGAAAGCGTAGTCCGGCACGTCGATTATGTACTGCGGCACTGCCAGATCTTCCACCAACTCGCCCTGCACGTAGAAGCGCGCGGCGCCGCTGAGCGGATTGGCGCTGCCGTCAGCAAACGAAATGAAGAACCAATCCATCAGATCGCCCTCGAAGAAAACGTCGGAAATCTTGTCGCAATAGTAGAAAGCCCTTTCGCCGAAGGAGCGGACCCCGGGCCCGAGCGTCACGGAGTCCAGCCGCAAGCAGCCGAGGAAGGCAAGCTCGTCGACAAAACGCGCGCCGATCCGCGCCTTTTCCAGGTAGAGACAGCTGCCGAACGCTTCCCCGCCTATGTATTCCACCGTATCGGGCACCGACAAACTCTTCGCCCCGCGGAAACCGTAGAAGGCCAGGGAACGGATGGAGTCTACACTTTCGGGGATTACCAGGTGCTCCACCAGCCCGTAGCCCTCGCCCGATTCGTCAGGCATGTACCACTCGCGGGCGTAAGTCAGGGGGTTCGTGTCTTCCTGGTACGAGCCTGCTTCGATGAAGATGCGGCACCAGTCGCCCATCGTGCCGCCGTAATAGAAGCGTTGCAGGGCGCCGCACTCGTAGAACGCCCCGTCGCGTATCGTATCGACCTGCGCGCCGAAGGAAACGGCCTGCAGCCCGCTGCAAGAGCCGAAGGCATGGCGGCCGATGACCTCGATGTTTTCAGGAATGGCGATGCTGTCCAGCCCGGAACAGCCATAGAAAACGCTCTCGGGCAGCTCACGTATTGCCTCGGGGATGGGCACCTCCGTGAGCGAAGCGCAGTCGGAAAACGTGCCGCTGCCCAAGGCTTCCAGCCCCTCGGGGAGCGAGAGGGAGCGCAAACGGGTGCATCCGCTGAACAAATAGTCGGGCAGGCGGCGGATTCCCGCAGGCACGGTGAGCTCTTCGATGCGGCTGCATCCGGAGAAGGCGCCGCTGCCCAGCACCTGCAGCCCTGCGGGAAGGGAGATTTGCGCCAGCAGGGAATCGCCCTGGAAGGCATCATAATCCACCACGCGCAGCCCCTCGGGAAGGACGACGGAAGCCAATTTGGGACATTCGGCAAAGGCGGCCCAGCCGACCGAGTCCACTTTTCCGCCGATCTCCACCTCTTCCAGCGCGGGGGCCTGCCAGAATATCCGGCCGGGCACGTAGGTTGCCTCGCCGCCGAAGGTGGCTTTTGTCAGACGGGCTGCATTGCTGAACACTCCGTTGTAGTCCACTTCCAGATTGCGCCCCACGTAGAGGCTCTGCAGGCTGCCCAATTCTGCGAAAAAGTCGTAGGGAAAAGCGAGCGCCGGCTCCCGGCTGTCGGCAAAGATGAGGCGCGAGAGCGAAGTGCAGCCGCTGAAGAGTCCGCTACCCATGCTGGTCACCGCGGCGGGCACTGTGAATTCCTCCAGCGCGGTGCAGCCCGAAAAGACATAGTCGCCTATGCCCACGGCACTTTCGGGCAGGCTGACGGCGGTGAGCGCCGTGCATTCGGAGAACAAGTTGTTGGGGACGTAGGACAAAGGAAGGGCGGAGATGTCTGCAGAACGCAGGGCCGTGCAGCCGGAGAAGAAGCCGTCTTGCAGAGAACCGACGGGCGCTTCGATGACGGCGGAGGTCAAAGCCTGGTCGCCGCTGCACGTAAAGTTGATGCCCTGCACGGCGTAGGTCATTCCCCCGTAGGCCACGGAAGCCGGGATGCGGAGCTCGCCGACGTCGCCCTGCGCGTAACTCACGGCCGTGGCGTAGGTGTCGCCGGGAAAGGCTTCGTATGTCACGCCGCCGGCCTCAAAGTAATTTTGGGCCCCTGCGCCGAGCGTGGCGAAGAGGGCCGTCAGAAAGAGTAGAGATCGATGCTTCATACCTATTATATATTATGGGATTTGGAATCCGGGATGCGGGGCGCGGAACGAATCCGCACAAGGCAAAGGTAGGGATTTCCCGCCACATAGCGTCGCCGGGGGAGGGACTTTTTGCAAGCTGCAGGGGCATTTTCTCCCTGCCCCGCCACAAGAGCGTGCTTCGCGCCGCAGGGCACGCGCGGGAAAGGCCGGGGCATAAAAAAAGGAACTTCTGCTTTGCGGAGTGGGGAGTAAAGCAGAAGTTCCTTAATGGCCGGTGGGACTCTCCGGCCCCTGACTGTGTGTTTCTTCCATAGGCCTACCCGATGTACACGTTTACGCACCCGGAAAGATACATATCGTCTCCCGATTTTTCCTGAGTGACCATGTCCGAAGCCATGAGCCACCCTATGGCCATTCCTAATTCGAAATCGCCCAATCCGGTTTTCTCCTTGAGATATCTGTAACTCCGCTTGCAGTTATCCCCCAGCAGTTGCCAAATCTTCTTGGCATCCCTGTCAAGTTCTCGTTTAGACATAGCTCGGTTGTTTTAGAAAGAGGTTGGTGAAGAACTATTTCTTCTTGCGCGCGAATTTAATCCATACCGTGTTATTATCCAAGAAAAGCGACAAAAACGCTTCGATTATTAACTCTTTTTGTCTTTTCAAGAAACGGTAGCGCTCCCTGCCGCCTCCCCTCCGCGGCCAAAGGGGCAGCCCGCGCTGTGCCGGCCCTGCACCGGGCAGAGAAAGACGCAGCCCCGGACAAAGAGAAGCGGCAGCGCTTTCACCAAAAAGTGCTGCCGCTTTTTCCGGAAAGTGCTGCCGCTTTTCTCCCCTTCCGCTGCCGCCCCGGGGCACGGAGGCAAGGCCCTCCCCCGCCCGCCGCGGGGGCAGGCGGGAAGCGGTGGGCCTCAGCGTCCGCCCTTCTGCGGCACGGGGCGTAGCTCGTCGGGGGAGTTTTTCGTATAAGAGTCTACGCGCGGCGTCTCTTTCGTGAAGAGTTCGGCCACTCGGGCTGCATCCACCTCGTCGCGGGGGCGGAAGTCGTCGCTCTCCATGTAGGCGAGGATGGAGGCCAGCATCTGGCGCGCCACGACGCGGCGCTGCAGGTCGGTGCGCAGGTCCATGGTGGTCATCAGCAGCCGCCCCGCACCGACGCGGGCTTCGAAGAGCATCCCGATCTTGCGCGACAGGAACCAAGTGTCGATGCTCTGCACCGTGGGCTGGAAATCGGGCGGGAAGTCGGAGAACAACATGACCTGCGCCCGGTTGGCCAGCTCCCACCATTGGAGGTCGCTATGGTAGTCTGTCGGGAAATGGCGGAAGAGCGGATGCCGGTTGTCTATGAGCAAACCGGTCGTATGCGGCGGGCGCATCTTAAACCAGGAGGTGTTCCAGAAGACGGGAGCGAAGTGCTGCACGATGCCGCGCCCATAGGAAATCTTCCCGGCGGCCAGCAGGAGTACCTTGCCCCCGCTGCCGAGCACGTCGAGCGCCGCCGCGTCGAGCGTGTCGCAGACGTAGATGTCTTCGGCCGCCTGCAGGGCGCCGTCGGGCAGGGAGTCGGGGTAAACCCAGAAGTCCCAGCAGTTGCTGATGTCCGTCCCGCCGAGGGAAACTTCCAGAGTCAGCTTGGCCGGCGCCGCCATCTCCCGCAGCGGCAGGCGCAGGGCGCCGAGGGGAATGTTACTGCCCAGCGGCACGCTGAAGCGGCCCGTGCTGCCCGAGGCCACGACGCGGCCGCTCCCGTCCGTCACCTCATAGAGGAGTTCCTTGCCCTCCATCGGCATCCGGCCGAAGTGCGCGGCCTCGAACGTGGCCGAAAGCGTGTCCGCCGTCGTGTAGACGAACTGCGGCAAGCGGGCCAGAAGCACGGTGGGGCCGCAGAATTGCCGCCAGGCGCGCACGTCGGTGTAGGGCTTCTCGCGGAAAAATACGTTGAGGGTACCGACCAGCGCCGTGCCCTGTCCCGAGTAGTCGTTGAGGGCCAGGAGCTGGAAACCGGCGTAGTGCGGCGTGCGGAGCGTACGCTCCAGCTCGTGCTTGTAGCAGAGGGTCTGGAGCTTTCCCGAAGCCATCAGGAAGCCTTGCGCACGGTCTTCCAGGTGGTTTGCGGCAAGGGTTTCGCGGAAAATCTCAAAGTTTTTTGCCCGGTTGACGCCGGTGTATTGGCCGATTTCGGCAAAGTCCGGGAAGGCGCACCACTGGCCTGTCTCGTGGGAGACGTAGGGCTGGCGCACGGTATCGATGCGGCTTCGGAAGTCATCCGTAGAGGCGGGCCGCTGGCGGGCCCAGTCCAAGCCGCGCGCCCCTGCCTTGACATGGTAGTCGCTCCGCGGCTGCCACTGCCAACTGCCGCCCACCGAAGCGCCGGTATATACGCGGCGGGGGTCGATTTGCTTTACCGTTTCGTTTATGTCCGCCACGGCGTCTACCCAGCGGCCTGCAGGCTCGTTGCCCACGGCGAAGAGGCAAAACGAGGGATGGTTGCCGTACGTGGCGCTGATGCGCAGCGCTTCGAAGGCCAGGTAGTGGTCGATCGGGCGGTTATACCCGAGGCGGACGCCGTGGTTCGGCCACGTTCCTGCCTCGGGCTGCAGGTAGAAACCGACACGGTCGGCAGCCTCGAAGGCGGCTTGCGGCGGGCAGAAGGAGTGGAAGCGCATGTGGTTGAGCCCGAATTCCCTGCACTTGCGGAAGACTTGCATCCAGGCTTCGCGGTCCATGGGGGCATAGCCCGTGAGCGGGAAGTCGCAGTTTTCCACCGTCCCCCGCAGCACGACGGGCCGCCCGTTGATGTAGAAGTCGCGCCCGCGTATGGCGAAGTCGCGCATCCCGAACTCCACTTCTTCCGTGTCCGTGCCCCAGAAAGACTCAAGAGTGGCCGTCAGCCGGTAGAGCGCGGGGCTGAATTCGTCCCAGAGCAGCAGGCTGTCGCCCATCGGGAGGCAGAGCTCCAAGTTGGTAACCTGGGTACTTTTCTTGCCCGGCAGCTTCACTTCCATCTCGCGCACCTGCACCGGGGCGTCGGTATTGAAGCTCCTTGCCACGAGGCGCAGCGTGCCTTTCAGCCTGCGCTCCTTGTTCATCCCGATGGAAACGCGTACGCGCGCCTCCTTGTTCGCCACGTCGGGGTAGACCTGGACGCTCTGGATCCACGTGATGGGCTCTGCGCGGAGCTCCATGCGCCCTACGATCCCGTTCCAGTTGCCCTGCGTCTGGTCGGTCACACTGTGGGAGTCTTGCCCCACGTTGTAGGCCTCTTTCAGGCGGTTGTCCACGCGGATGGTGATCACATTCTCGCGTCCCGGATCCAGGAGCGGCGTGAGTTCGAAGAGATGGGGCGTGCAGAGCGAGTTCTGGATGCCCGCCGGGCGGCCGTTGACCCATACCATCGTCTCGATGTGCGGCCGTTCGAGGAAGAGCGTCATGTGCCGCCCCTTCCAGTCGCGCGGCACGCTTATCGTCTTCCGGTACCACGCCACGCCCACATAGTGGCGCACCGGGGTGAGGAAAAACGGGAACTTCACGTTGCCCTCCTGCCGGTACCGGGCCATCGCGGGGCTGTAGTAGTAGGTACTGTCGTAGAGGCTTCCCGTCCATACCGTAGAGGCCGAGGGCACGTCGCCCTTGAGCCGCTGCGGCATGGAGCCGGGCAGTTCGATGCGGTCGGGGAAGGCGCGTTGCTCAAACCACCGCCCCGCCAGCCCCGAGTCCTGCCGGTCGATGCAGAATTCCCATTCGCCCGCCAGGCTGAGCACCTGCTGGGCCGGGAGCGGGAAGCAGCACACGAGGGAAAAGAGGAAGAGGAAAATGCGTGTCTTCATAGCGGAAAATCCATTTTGGTGAGAGCGCAAATATACGGAAGTTAGGCCGAAATCCCGCCCCGTCCCGCGCCTTTTCCGCAGGGAGGCAGAAAAAAGCGGCCCAACTGTTGCCCCTTTCCGGACGAATCGCTTCCTTTGCAGGAGAGGAGGCCCGCCGCGCGGGGAGAAAAGCGCTGCATCTTTTCCCGAAAAGCGCTGCATCTTTTTCCCAAAAGTGCCGCAACTTTTTCGCGGAAGCCCTGCAACTTCCTCCCGCAACCCCTGCCGCCCGCCCCCGCGGGCCCCGCACCGGCCGCCTGCCTCCCCCGCACCACGAACCCCCAAAACCTGCAACTCTCATGAACGACTTCCTCTACTACAGCCCGACGGAATTCATCTTCGGGCACAACGCCGAGGCGCAAACCGCCGAAGCCCTCGCGCGCCACGGCGCCCGGCGCGTACTCATCGTCTACGGCGGCGGCTCCATCGTCCGCAGCGGCCTGCTCGACCGCGTGACGGCCACGCTCCGCGAACGGCAAATCCCCTACGCCCTGCTCGGCGGCGTGCAGCCCAACCCGCTGGACGACAAGGTGCGCGAAGGCATAGCCCTGGCGCGCCGCGAAAAAACGGACTTCCTCCTGCCCGTGGGCGGCGGCTCGGTCATCGATACCGCCAAGGCCATAGCCTGCGGAGTGCCCTACGAAGGCGACTTCTGGGACTTCTTTTCGGGAAAACGGGCCGTCGAAGAAGCCCTCCCCGTAGGCGTCGTCCTCACCATCCCCGCCGCCGGCAGCGAAGCCAGCGGCAACAGCGTCATCACCCTGCGGCAGGGAATGCAGAAACTCAGCCTCCGCACGCCGCGCGCCCTGCGGCCGCGCTTCGCCGTCATGGACCCCGAGCTCACTTTCACCCTGCCCCCGGAGCAGACGGCTGCCGGAATCGTGGACATGATGGTGCACATTTTCGAACGCTACTTCACCAACACGCCCGATTGCAGCCTGACCGACCGGCTCTGCGAAGGCGCGCTCTGCAGCATTGTAGAGGAAGCGCGCAGACTCCTGCATGATCCGCGCGACTACGGCGCACGGGCCAACATCATGTGGGCGGGAACCATCGCCCACGGCGGCATCTGCGGCACAGGACGCCAAGAGGATTGGGCCTCGCACTTCATGGAACACGAGCTCTCGGCCCTCTACAATGTGACCCACGGGGCAGGGCTTGCCGTCATCGTCCCCGCATGGATGGAGTACATCGCCGGGGAGAAGAGCGGGAAACTCGCCCAGTTTGCCCGCCGCGTCATGCAGGTTCCCGACAACGGCGATACCCTCGTCGACGCCCGCGAGGGCATCCGCCGGCTGAAAGCCTTCTTCCGCGAGCTGGGAATGCCCCTCACTTTCCGCGAAATCGGCGCACGCGAGGAAGACATCCCCGAGCTCGTCCGCCGGCTCCACCTGCACAAAGGCCCCGTCATCGGCGCCTTCCGCCCCCTCGGCCCTGCCGATACCGAAGCCATCTACCGCCTCGCCTGCCGCCAGTAGGCGCATCCCCTCCTCCCTAACCCTACCACTCCCATGAAACTCCCCCTCCCCTCCCTCCTCCTGGCGGCCGCACTGGCCGCAGCCCCCGCAGCCGCCGGGGCCCAGGAGCCCCTCGTGGCCTACACTTTCGAGCAGGGCACGCCCGCCGACGACGCAGGCCGCTACCCCGCCACGCTGCACAACGGCGCGGAAATCGCCCGGTTTTCCGACGGAAACCACGTGCTCCGCCTCAAAGACTGCGACGGATATCTCGAACTCGGGGCCGATTTCGGCATGATGGTGCTGGGCTCGCTGCGCACCGAGGAGTACTCCTTCTCGATAGACGTGCTGGTCGACGAAGACGAGCACGCGCTTTCCCGCGCCGGGAACTTCGTTTTCTGCTTTTCCTCTACCACCGACGACCCCTCGCCCTCCAACTATTACATGATGCGCGTCCCCTTCGGCAGCACGGGCTTCACCTTCCGCTACTCGGGCGACAACTACCGCGTACAAGGCACGGAGGACATCACCCCCGGCCGCTGGCAGACGCTCACCTACGTGCGCAGCGGGGACACGGCCACCTTCTACCTCAACGGGCACCCCGCAGCCACGGCCCGGCTCACAGGCAATGCCGGTGAGACTCCGGCCAGCATGATCGAGCAATTCGGCATATCCTACACCTATAATTACCTGGGCCGCTCCCCCTGGCGCGGCGACAGTTATCTGAAGAACGCCTGCATCGACAATTTCCTCGTCTACGACCGCGCCCTCGCCCCCGCGGAGGTCGAGGCGCTCTACGCCGCCGCTTCCCGCCGCGCCACGGGCCGATTCCCCCGCACGCTGCCCACCGACCGCTACAAGCTCCTGCGCGCGGCCGTCGAACTGGCTGAGGGGACGGCCGAAGCCCTGCCCGGGGCCGACTTCTCCGACGGCGCGGAGGGCGATCTCCTGGCCGCCGCGCGCCGGATGGTGCAGGACGGCACGGCAGACATGCAGGCCGCCCGCAATTTGGCCTTGCGCATTTCCCGAAAAGCGCTGGCACTTTTGCGGAAAAGCCCTGCATCAAATCTGCAAAACCGCTGCATCAATCTGACCGCCGCCCTGCGCAACCCCTTCCTCCTGCTGCCCGCCACGCCGGAAGCGGCAGCGGACACGGCAGAATGGGGCTGCGGATGGAGCGGAAACTTCACCCTCGCCGCCGCGTCGGACACCGCCGACGGCTGGCGCGACGGCTACTTTCTCTCCTTCCAGGAAGACCTCCTGGCCGAACAGCAGCTCGATTCCCTCCCCCGCGGCATATACCGTCTCGAAGCGCGCACCTCCCGGCGGCCCAACGTGCGCAAGGCGCTCCACGCCGCCACGCAGTACGAGGAGAAAAGCGTGCCCTTCGCCGAAGGAGCCGACTGGGAAGAACTCCAGTGGGACAGCATCCCGAACACAAAACTCGACTCCCTCTACGTGACCGACGGCAGGCTCACCATACGCCTCACTGGCGATAATTCCCTGAACCGGGCCTATGCCGACGAATTCCGCCTCTTCCTCATCGGAAACATCCCCGCCGGCTACGAATCCCCGCTCCCCGGCGGCGGAGAAGTGCCGCTCCTTCCCTCGCGGGAGACGCTGCCCGAGCCGGAAAGCGTAGTAAGACTCATCCAGGAGGTCAACGATTCCTGGATCGAGCGCCACCCCAATCCCGGCGACTACCAGTGGAACCGCGGCGTTTACCAGGTGGGAAACACGAAAGCGGCCCTCTTCCTGCGCGACCGCGCTCCCGAAAGCGCCAGAAGATACCGCGAATATGCCCTGAAGTGGGCGCAAAACAACCGGTGGATGGGCGCCGACTCGCCGTTTGAGGAGCGCGAAAACTGGAGACACGACTATGGAACCTCGTCGCAGTACGTGCTTTTCGGCGACAACCAGATATGTTTCCAGACCTACATCGACCTCTTTTCCACATTCGAGCCCGCCGTCGACACAAAGTACCTCACCGATGCCGACGGCAACGGCCGCCTCGACGAGAAAGACATGGTGGCGCGGGCAAAAGAGGTAATGGGCTACCAGATCCGCACCGGGCGCGACGATTATTGGTGGTGGACCGACGGGCTTTTCATGGTCATGCCTGTCATGACGCGCATGCACTTCCTGACGGGGAGCGGCCGCTTCCTGCAGGCCATGGAGCGCTATTTCGCCTATTGCCGCTCCGCGATGTACGACGAGCAGCGGCACATTTTCTACCGCGACGGCGGCTATGTCTATCCCGCGCACGCCACTTCCAACGGCCTGCCCGACTTCTGGTCGCGGGCGGCAGGCTGGTCGCTGGCCGCGCTGGCGCAGACGCTGGAAACGATGCCCGACACGGCGGCTTCCTACGCCACGTACATGCAAGTCTACCGCGACGAATGCCGCGCCCTGGCGGCGTGGCAGCAAGAGGACGCCGCCGGAAGGGGCTACTGGACGCAGAGCGTGTGCGACCCGGCCTACGTGCCCGGCTACGAAACCAGCGGCACGGCGCTCGACACCTACGCCATGCTCGTCGGGCTGCGCAAGGGCTGGCTCGAAGAGGAGCAGTACTTTCCGGTAGTCAAGCGGGGCTGGGACTATTTGGTGCAGGTGGCCCTGCAAAGGGAGGGCGACTCGCGCGTGCCTTATGTAGGCTACGTGCAGCCCATCGGCGCAGCGGCCACGAGTTCCACGCCCGCTTCCAGCGAACAGGACTTCGGGACGGGCGCTTTCCTGCTGGCGGCCGTGGAAATGGTGCGCTACACGGAAGAAAAACTGGCCGGGGACACGCCGGACGCCCTGCACCCCGCGCCTGAGGCGGACGCCGCGGAGGCGGTGGACGTCTACGACCTGCGCGGCACTGTCCTGCGCCGCCAGGTCCCCGGCGCCGAGGCTCTGGAGGGATTGCCCGCGGGGGTCTACATCGTGGGCCGCGAGAAGCGGGCCAAAGCCGAGCCGTAGCCCCGCATCCCGCCGCACCGCACGGCAGCGGGGCTTGCACCGCGGGGCAGACATCCCTACGGGAGGAAGAAAAAAGATGCAGCACTTTTTGCGGAAAGTGCTGCATCTTTTCCAAAAAAGCGCTGCATGTTTTTCCCGGGAGCCCTGCCTGTTTTCCCCGGGAGGGGCGGGGATTTTTCCCAAAGAAACCTTATCTTTGCCCCAAAAGCCCTTACGCCATGAAGAAAACACGCCTCTCCCCCGCCCCGCTCCCGAAAGCCGGGAGCCGCGCCGCCGCAGCGCTCCGCACGCTCTGCCTGGCCCTCCTCTGGACAACCGCCGCACCGCTCGGCGCACAGACCTACACCGACCTCCACACGGGCCTCGAATTCTCGACCTACAGCACAGGCGCCACCATCACAGGCCCCGGCACTTGCACGCAGACGGAGCTGCGCATTCCCGCCACAGTTACCGACCGCGGCCGGACTTACGACGTGCTTGCCATAGAAAGCCGCGCCTTCTACCAGTGCGAGCAGCTCACCTCCGTCACCCTGCCGCAGGGCTTGGAGTTCATCGGGGCGGTTGCTTTCGGCTATTGCCCGCAACTTGCGCGCATCAGCCTGCCCGAAGGGCTGAAAACCATAGACGACCATGCCTTCAACAGCTGCAAGGCGCTGACAAAAATAGTGCTGCCCGAGGGACTACGCAGCCTCGGAAAGCAAGTTTTCCAAGGCTGTTCGTCGCTCAAGTCCGTCACCCTCCCGGCAGGACTGGAGAGCATAGGGGAGATGACCTTCAACGCTTGTTCCTCCCTGAGCTACATCGCCCTGCCCGAGGGGCTGCTCCGGATCGGAGAAGACGCCTTCACCGGCTGCACCGGGCTGCGGGAAATTTATTTTCCGGAGACACTCCGGACCATAGGGACCAAGGCTTTCAGTTTTTGCCATTCGCTTTCCGCCTTTACCCTGCCCGCAAGTCTCGACTCCATCGGCACTTCTGCCTTCTACGACTGCACCGCCCTGACCGAAGTGACGCTGCCGAGCAGCATCCGCCGCATGGGGAGCAGCATTTTCACCAGCTGCACGTCGCTCGAAACGGCCCTCGTGGAGGAAGGAATCGAGGCACTTCCCTACTCAATCTTCGACCATTGTACGGCCCTGCGCTACGTCTCCCTGCCGCAGAGCCTGCGGGAAATACAGTATTACGCCTTCTCCGGCTGCACGGCGCTGGAGGAAATCGAGCTGCCCGAAGGGCTGGACAGCATCTTCTCCGGCACTTTCAGCGGATGCACCGCACTAAAGGAGATACGGGTGCCGGAGAACGTGAAAAAAATCGCCAGCCTGGCATTCGAATCCTGCACGGCGCTCGCGAAAATAAGCCTCCCGGCCGGGCTGACCGCCATAGGGGAATATGCTTTCGCCAACTGCACGGCGCTCAAGGAGCTGGACTTGCCCGAAAACGTGGAGCGCATCGGGCTGAATGCCTTTGCCGGCTGCACGGGAATAGAGGAGATAAGCATCCCGCGCAGCGTGGGGAGCTACGAAATTCCCTGGGGAACGGACCCGGAGTGCCGGGAACTTTTTACCGGCGCCACGGCGCTGAAGCGGATTTACGTAGGCTGGGAAGAAGAGAGCCTTGCGGCCACGATGCGTTTCGACTGCCCGACGGAGGCGACGGTGCTCCTCGTGCCGCGCGGCACGCTGGAGGTCTACCGCGCCGGATGGGGCGGGACGGAACTGCCGCGCTTTGCCCGTATCGAAGAGTATGACCCGGACCCCACCGGACTCGGCAGCCCCGTGGCCGGAAGCGATGCCGCCGACCCCGGGGCGCGGGTGGACGTATTCACGGCCGAGGGCCGCCCCCTGCGCCGCGCCGTGCGCCGGGGAGCGGACTGCGCCGAGGCTCTGGAGGGATTGCCCGCGGGGGTCTACATCGTGGGCCGCGAGAAGCGGGCCAAAGCCGAGCCGTAGCCCCGCTATCCCGCCGCACCGCACGGCAGCGGGGCTTGCACCGCGGGGCAGACATCCCTGCGGGAGGAAGAAAAAAGATGCAGCACTTTTTGCGGAAAGTGCTGCATCTTTTCCGAAAAAGCGCCGCATGTTTCTCCCGGAAGCGCTGCCGCTCTTCCCCGCCCGCGCCGCAGGCGGGGGTCAGAAGCCGAAGCGCTGGTCGATGAAGGAGCAGAGGTACTGCACCGTACGCTCCACGCCGAGGACGGAAGAGTTGATGCAGAGGTCGTAGGACGCTGCCGCGCCCCAGACTTTGAGGCTGTAGAAATTGTAATACTCCGAGCGCTTGCGGTCGGCCTTGAGCATGAGGTTTTCGGCTTGCTGCAGGTCGGTGATGCCGTACTGCCGCGCAATCCGCTGCAAGCGGTCGGCCTTGTGGGCAGAGATGAAGATGCTTACGGCGCGGGGATGGTCGCGCAGGACATAGTCGGCGCAGCGGCCCACGAAAAGTCCCGAGCCTCGCCCGGCGGCCTTGCGGATGACGTCGCTCTGGACCTTGAAGAGATGGTCGCCGTCCAAGGGGGTTCCGTGCCCGAGATTACCGTCGAGCGTAAAGGGGAAGCGCATCCCGAAGATTCCGCCCATGAGGGAACGCTTGTTGCGCTCGTCGTTTTGCTTGAAGAAGCGCACGTCAAGCCCGCTTTCCTCTGCGGCCAGGTTGATCAGCTCCTTGTCGTAGAAGGCGATTCCGTAGTGGGAAGCCAGCGCTTTCCCTATCTCGCGGCCGCCGCTGCCCAGCTGGCGGCCCAGATTGATCACGAAGTTTTCCATAATTATGCTGTGTTTTCTGTTTGTTACTGCTTACATCTGCTTCTTGAACTTGCGCAGCTGCGTGAAGAGCATGGTGCCGGAGATGAGGATGGCCGCCCCGTCGGCCACGGGAATGCTGTACCAGATGCCTTCCTTTCCTACTATCATAGGCAGGACGAGCAGGCAGGGGATGAGGAATACCAGCTGGCGGGAAAGGGAAAGGAAGATGGCTTTCCCGGCCATGCCGATGCTCTGGAAGAAATTGGAGGCCACCATTTGGAAACCGACGAAGGGGAAGAAGAACATGACGATGCGCATTCCGTCGATGGAGTAGGCAATAAGCTCCCGGTCGGTGGTGAAGACGGAGGCGATGGCGCCGGGGAAAATCTGCCCGAGCAGGAAGCCTATGGTCGTAACCGCCGTGGCATAAAGGACGGTCTTCTTCAGGACTTCGATCAAACGCCCGTACTGCTGCGCGCCGTAGTTATAGCCGGCTATCGGCTGCATGCCCTGGTTCAGGCCCATTACTATCATGATAAAGATGAAAACCACCCGGTTTACGATTCCGTAGGCGCCTATGGCTACGTCGCCCGTTGCGCCGTAGCCGCGGGCAAGGCCTTGGTTGATGAGGATAACGATGACGCACGCTGCGGTATTCATGAAGAACGGGGCGAGGCCGATGCTGATGGTTTCCCTCACGAGGCGGGAGCGGAGGCGCATTTTCTCACGGGAGAAGTGGAGAAAGTTGTCCTTCTTCATGAAAAAGCGGAACTGCCAGAGGAGCATGATGGCTTGGGAAATGACCGTAGCCAGCGCACTTCCCTTGATTCCCCAGCCGAGGAGGAAGATGAAAATGGGGTTGAGGACGACGGTAAACAGCACCGTCCCGATGGTGGCCTGCATGGCCTTTTGCGGAAGACCGGCAGAGCGGAGCATGGCATTGAGGCCGAGATACATGTGCGTCACTACATTCCCGATGAGGATGATGCGCATGAAGTCGCGGGCATAGGGGAGGGTTTCGGCGCTCGCCCCGAAGAAAAGGAGGAGCGGGTCGAGCAGGAGGAGGCAGACGACGGTAAAGGAAAGTCCGATGATGAGGTTAAGGGTCAGGACGTTGCCCAAGATGATGTTGGCACTCTCGTAGTCCTTCTGCCCCAGACGTACGGACAAAAGCGTGGAAGCGCCTACGCCGACGAGCGAACCGAAGGCCGCGGCCAGGTTCATCAGGGGGAAGGCGAGGGCCAAAGCGGCAAGGGCCAAGGGGCCGACGCCATGGCCGATGAAGATGCTGTCGACGATGTTGTAGAGAGAAGAGGCCGTCATGGCCACGATGGCGGGGCCGGCGTAACGCAAAAGCAGCTTGCCGATCGGTTCGGTGCCCAGCTCCAGGGGTGTTCCTTTTGTGCTCATTTCTATGTTGTTTTCTGCATTGTTCGGACAATCGGGCAGGCGCGGTTTGGCTTTCGCCTGCCGGTTTTCGGGAAAAGCGCTGCACCTTTCGGGAAAAAGCGCTGCATGTTTTCCGCAAAAGCGGCAGCGTTTTCCTGCCCGGGCGCAGGGGGAAGGCTCTGTATGCAGCGCAGGCCGTCCCCATCGGATGCGGACGGCCTGCGCCGAAGGTGCGGGGGCCGTCAGGCGTCGATGTTGGCGTAGACGGCGTTTTCCTCTATGAATTCGCGGCGCGGCCCTACGTCTTCGCCCATCAGCATGGAGAAGATCTGGTCGGCCTCGGCGGCGTTTTCGAGCACTACCTGCTTGAGAATCCGCGTTTCGGGGTCCATGGTTGTCTCCCAAAGCTGCTCGGGATTCATCTCTCCCAGACCCTTGTAACGCTGCGTGGTGACGCCCTTTTCCGTGCCGCCGTCGCCGTAAGTCTGGATGAAGCGCTCGCGTTCGGCGTCGGTGTAGCAGTAGGCGCGGTTCTTACCTTTGGTGCAGAGGTAGAGGGGCGGCGTGGCGATGTAGAGATAGCCGTCGCGTATGAGTTCGGGCATGTAGCGGAAGAAGAGCGTCATGATGAGGGTATCGATGTGCGAGCCGTCCACATCGGCATCCGTCATGATGATGATCTTGTGATAGCGCAGCTTCTCCAGGTTGGCGGCCTTGCTGTTTTCCTCGTCCAGCCCGAAGCGGACGCCCAAAGCCTGTATGATATTGTTCACCGTGTCGCTCTCGAATGCTTTGTGCCACATGGACTTTTCCACATTAAGTATCTTGCCCCGCAGCGGAAGGATGGCCTGGAACTTGCGGTCGCGGCCCTGCTTGGCGGAGCCTCCTGCAGAGTCTCCCTCGACAATGAACAGCTCGCACTTCGAAGGGTCCTTCAGCGAGCAGTCGGCCAGCTTGCCGGGAAGCCCGCCGCCCCCCATGGGAGTCTTCCGCACGGTCTCCCGCGCGCGGCGGGCCGCTACGCGGGCCTGGGCGGCAAGTACTACCTTGTCGACTATCAACTTGGCCTCCTTCGGGTGCTCTTCGAGGTAGTTTGTCAGGGCTTCCCCTACGGCTTGGTCCACGGCGCCCATCACCTCGTTGTTGCCGAGCTTGGTCTTTGTCTGGCCTTCGAACTGCGGTTCGGCCACTTTGATGGAGATGACGGCGGTCAGACCCTCGCGGAAGTCGTCGCCGGCTATCTCCACTTTCACCTTGTCGAGCATCTTGTTATCCTCGGCGTACTTCTTCAGTGTGCGCGTCAGTGCGCGGCGGAAGCCGGCCAGGTGCGTGCCGCCTTCGATGGTGTTGATGTTGTTTACGTAAGAGTGGATGCTCTCGTTGTAGGAAGTGTTGTACATGATGGCCACTTCCACGGGCACTCCCTGTTTCTCGGTATTGATGTAAATGATATCGTCGAAGAGGTGTTCGCGCGAAGAGTCTATGAAGCGGACGAATTCCCGCAGGCCTTGTTCGGAATAGAAGACCTCTTGTTTGAAAGTGCCGTCCTCGTTTTTCTCGCGGTAGTCGGTGAGTGTGATGCGGATGCCTGCGTTCAGGTAGGCAAGCTCGCGCATCCGGCTGGCAAGTGTCGTATATTGGTATTCGGTCACGCTGAAGATTTCGCCGTCGGGCCAGAACTGCTGGCGCGTCCCGGTCTGCTCTTTGGGGCATTCGCCTACCACTTTCACGGGATAGAGCGGGTGCCCTTTCTCGTATTCCTGCTGGTAGACCTTGCCGTCACGCCGCACTTGGGTCGTCATGTGGGAGGACAAGGCGTTCACACACGATACGCCCACGCCGTGGAGTCCGCCGGAAACTTTGTAGCTCCCCTTGTCGAATTTTCCGCCGGCGTGCAGCACGGTCATCACCACCTCCAGCGCCGAGCGTTTTTCCTTCTCATGGAAATCCACGGGGATGCCGCGCCCGTTGTCCTGCACGCTGATGGATCCGTCGGGATATATGCCCACTTCGATGTGCGTGCAGTAGCCCGCGAGGGCTTCATCTATGGAGTTGTCCACCACCTCGTAGACCAAGTGGTGCAGACCCTTGAGGCTTATGTCGCCGATGTACATGGCCGGCCGCTTGCGCACGGCTTCCAATCCTTCCAGCACCTGTATGTTGCTGGCCGAATAGGCATGTTCGGCGCTGTTTTTTTCTTCTTCCGTCATTCTGTTTCGCTTGTTTGTTCTGTTAAGACCTGTGCGGCAGGGGCCGGAAAGCGGCGCTGCGCTCTGCCGCGAAAGCAGGGCAAAGGTACGGTTTTCTTTTCAATCCGCCAAGCCGCGTTAGCGAAGTTTAAAGCCTCCGCGCCGCCGCTTCCGGGCAGAGCGCAGCGCCGCCTGCCGGGGGGGGAGCTTCCGCGCGCTGCCCGGGGCGCTGCCCCTTTCGGCGGAAAGCGCTGCCGCTTTCCGGAAAAAGTGCTGCATCTTTTCCCCGGAAGTGCTGCATCTTTTCCGGGACAGCCCTGCCGCGGGGACAGAAAAGAAGCAGCCGGAGGGGCTTCGCGGGGAAGCCCTCTCCGGCTGCGGACTATGGGGAAAGGGGAATAAGCAGCGCTTACCAGACCACTACCTTCTGCCCGGCCACGATGTAGCAGCCTGCGGGGAGGGCGACGGCCTGCACGCCTTGCTGCACGGTGTACTGCCCCACGAGCGTGCCGTCGATGCGGTAAATGCTGACTGCGGCAGTGCGGGAGGCCTCGATCTCCAGGCCGCCGTCCGTGTTCCGGAGCACGATGCCGGAAGCCGGTGCGGCGTTCACGTCCGTAATGCCCGAGGCTGCGCCGAAGCGCACCGTATAATGCGTCACATTCTTGGGGTTCTCGGCATAGTCGCCGCCCTTGACGGCCACGGCCCATGCGTCGCTCCCGCCGTCGAGGCCTGCGGCTTCCACCGTGGCGCTCACGCCGTTGGCCACAAACTGCACGCCCTCGGCATAGGGTTCGGGGATGGAAATCTCCGCCGCGCCTGCGGGCACTTCGTAGCGCTTCTCACCGACCTGCACGTAGGCCAGGGCGGAGTTGTAGACCATCTGCACGTCGTCCACGAAGAGGCTGTCGGCATCGCTGCCGCCGCCGGGGGTCTTGTTCGTCGTCAGCGAGAGGAGCAGGTATTTCTGCCCGTCGTAGGCGAGGTTGGCGGCGTCGTATTCGTAGGGAACCATCACGCGTTGCCACTCGCGCCCCTTGTAGGTGATGGCGGAATAGGCGCGGCCTATGCGGTACTGGGCCTGCTCTTCGGCCGTGGCGTGCGGCTCTTTGTAGTTATACTCCTTGTGGAGAATGCCGTGCACGGAGGCGGAGTCGGCCGTATTCTGCGGCAGGAACTTCACCCACACCACGAGGGAGTCGGGCAGTCCGGCAAAGGTCTGGGAGTATTGCCCGTCCTCCACGTCGCTGAAGTTGTAGTTCTCTTCGCCGTCGGCCTGCGTGGTCCCCATATTGATGCGGCCGGTCGTGAGGTTTCCGTTGGAGATACTCCCCAGCATGTTCTGCTTCGATATGATCAACATGCCGTACTCCCCGCTGTGCCCCCCGGCGCGCCAGGAAGTTCCGGCCTGGGGCTTGATAAAGGCACCGAGACCAAAAGCCATATCCGTCGTGGTATTAGTCTGAGCCGCGAGGAACGAATTCCAACCGGCGGCAGCATCAGAGGTATAACCTGACGAGCCCCTCGTCTGTTCCATCTGCCATTCTCCCTCGAAGCCTGCATTGGGGAGCTGATACTGTGCGTGCGCGCCGGAGCAGAGGCAGGCCGCGGCGGCAAGCGTCAAAGCACTTTTCGTAAAAATCTTCATGTGTGTTTGGGTTTTGATATACAAAATTTTGTTTTCTACCTATCCGAGAATTGCGGGCAAAGGTAGCACAACTTTCACGAAGCGGAGTAAGGAGAAAAGAGAATTTAAGGGATTTTCGGCTGTTTCTCACAATTTTTCAGCCCAATCGGCCATGCTTCCGCCCCCAAGCGCTGCCGCCCGGCCCGCCGGAGAGCGACGCCCGCGCGGCACGGGGGTGCAAGACGCGCAAGGGAGCACCGACAAATTTGTACATCGCCGCAGGGCTTTCTTACCCCATCCGCCACAGCTTTAGCCGGAAACCGCCGCCACTTTCGAGAAAAAGCGCTGCCGCTTCAGGGAAAAAGTGCCTGCGCTTCTGCGGAAAAGCGCTGCATCTTTTCGGGCGGGGCGCCACGTCTTTTCGCACGGGGCGGCAGCCCTTCCCTGCCGCGGCGCCACGCCTAAAGCCTGCGACCGCCGCGCCGCGGGATCCGGCGCACTGCGGCTTTGCTGCCCGGCTCCTGCCCGCGGGAGGAAAGGGGCGGATACAGAAAACGAAGAAACCGAATCTTTCAGAAGATTCAGCTTCTTCGTATATATGGTACCTATATGAGAATCGACGCTCACGCGTCCGTTTTCTCTTGCTCGGGGCCGGGCTTACGCGATTTTATTCACGTACAAAGCCAGCTTCGACTTCAAGTTTGCGGCTTTGTTCTTGTGGATCACGTTCTTCTTGGCCAGCTTGTCCAGCATCTTCGTTACCTTCGGCAGGAGGACTACTGCCTCTTCCTTGTTGGTGGTAGCGCGCAGTTTGCGGACAGCGTTGCGCATCGTCTTGCCGTAGTAGCGGTTGCGCAAGTTGCGGGCCTTGGCCTGGCGGATTCTTTTCAGTGCGGATTTATGATTTGCCATCTCGACTAATCTTTATTTCGTTACTCGTTTTTTGTTTTTCGTAGCCGGTGGGGGAATCGAACCCCCCTTTCAAGAATGAAAATCTTGCGTCCTAACCGATAGACGAACTGGCCATCTTTTCGTTTTGTGGCTGCAAAGGTAGGGCTTTTTCTTCATCCGCCAAACTTTTGCGGCTGTTTTTCTTCAAAAAAAATCAGTTTTTCCCTCCGCAAGCGGCCGGACAAAGGAGAATTTCTACCTTTGCAGGAGCAATCCGGCGGCAGCACCCCCGCCCGAAAGCGGCGGCGCGCGCGGAAAAAAGCGGCAGCACTTTTCCCGAAAAGATGCAGCGCTTCCGCCCGGAAGTGCAGGCGCTTTTCCGCAGAAGCGGCGGCGCCGCTGCCCGCAAGCCCCGCCCCCGCCCCGCCGGGGGCTGCCGCGCAAAACCCTCTCCCCATGCTCCTCACGACCCAAGCCTTCGTGCTCCAGACCACGCGCCACGGCGAATCGAACCTCATCGTGCACCTCTTCACCGAAGAGGCGGGCATGGTGCACGCCGTGGCCCGCAGCCCCCGCACCCGCCAGGGGCGCAACCGCACGGGCGTGCGCCTGCTCCAGCCGCTGGCCCCGGTGGAGGTGACGCTCCGCCGCCAGGCATCGCGCCCGCTCATGCCCATCGGCGAGGTACGCGCGGCGGAGCCCTGGCGGCAGATTCCCTTCGACCCCGTGCGCAGCAGCATAGCCTTCTTCCTGGCCGAGTTCCTCAACTACGCCCTGGCCGAGGAAGAGGAAAACCGCCCGCTCTTTGCATTCCTGCGCGAATCCTTCCGCTGGTTCGACCAGGCGGAGCGCGGCACGGCCAATTTCCACATCGCCTTTCTCTTCCGCCTGACGCTCTTTCTGGGCATCCGCCCGCTGACCGAGGACTACAGCCCCGGCTGTTACTTCGACCTGCGCGAGGGCGCTTTCTGCCTGCTACGCCCCCTCCACCCCGATGTCCTGCAGCCCGCCGAGGCCGGGCAGTTCCACCGGCTGCTGCGCATGCGCTACGAGACGATGCACCGCTTCGCCTTTTCACGCGAGCAGCGGGGCCGCTGCCTCGAACTGCTGCTCCGCTACTACCGGCTCCACGTGCCTTCGCTCCCGGAGCTGAAGTCCTACGCCGTCTTGCGCGAGCTCTTTGCCTGACCTCCCCCGCCCGCCCGCTCCGGAGAGGCTGCACCCCGGCAGCGCCTGCCCTGCCGGCACGGGAAACCGGCCTTACATTTATATATAAAAGAAAAGGCACCCCGCTCCTCACGGAGCAGGGTGCCCAAACAAGTGATTATGAAATTAAGCTAAGTATAACGTAGTCTTTTCCATCCTGCGGCAGCACTCTGCGCTTACTGGCGCGAGGGAAGCTGCTTGAAGAAGTCGTTGCCCTTGTCGTCCACGAGGATGAATGCCGGGAAGTCCTGCACCTCTATCTTCCAGATGGCTTCCATTCCCAGCTCGGGATACTCCAGGCATTCGATGCTCTTGATGTTGTTTTGCGCCAGGATGGCAGCGGGGCCGCCGATGGAGCCCAGATAGAATCCGCCATACTTCTTGCACGAATCCGTAACGGCCTGGCTCCGGTTTCCTTTGGCCAGCATGATCATGCTGCCCCCGTGGCTCTGGAAGAGCTCCACATACGGGTCCATCCGTCCGGCCGTCGTGGGTCCCATCGATCCGCAGGGCATGCCTGCGGGCGTTTTGGCAGGGCCGGCGTAGTAGATGGGGTGGTCTTTTATGTATTGCGGCAGGTCTTCGCCCCGGTCGAGGCGCTCTTTCAGCTTGGCGTGGGCTATGTCGCGGCCCACGATGATGGTGCCGTTGAGCGAAAGGCGCGTGGCTACGGGATATTTGCTGAGCTCCTTCAAGACTTCGGCCATGGGGCGGTTCAGGTCGATGCGCACGGCATTTCCTTCGCCCCCCTGGCGCAGTTCTTCGGGAATGAGGCTGCCGGGATTGTCGTCCAGCTTCTCAATCCAGATGCCGTCCTTGTTGATTTTGCACTTGATGTTGCGGTCGGCCGAGCAACTCACGCCCAAACCCACGGGACAGCTGGCGCCGTGGCGCGGAAGACGGATGACGCGCACGTCGTGGGCCAGGTACTTGCCGCCGAATTGTGCGCCGAGGCCTATCTTGTGCGCCTCTTCGAGGAGTTTTTGCTCCAGCTCCACGTCGCGGAAGGCGCGGCCGTATTCGTTGCCGGTGGTGGGCAAGCTGTCATAGTAGCGGGCCGAAGCGAGCTTTACGGTAAGCAAATTCTTTTCGGCCGAGGTGCCGCCGATGACAATCGCTATATGATACGGCGGGCAGGCTGCCGTGCCGAGCGTTTTTATCTTGGAGACGAGGAAAGGGACCAGCGTGTCGGGGTTGAGGATGGCCTTGGTTTCCTGGTAGAGGTAGGTCTTGTTGGCCGAACCGCCGCCCTTCGTGATGCAAAGGAAGCGGTATTCCATGCCTTCCGTAGCCTCTATGTCGATCTGCGCAGGCAGGTTGCAGCGCGTGTTGACCTCTTTATACATGTCGAGGGGGGCGTTTTGCGAATAGCGCAGGTTCTCTTCCGTATAAGTCTTGTAGACACCTAAGGAGAGGGCCTCTTCGTCGCAGACGCCGCCCTTGGTCCAGACTTGCTGGCCCTTCTCGCCGTGGACGATGGCGGTGCCGGTATCCTGGCAGAAGGGAAGCTTTCCCTTGCTGGCCACTTCGGCATTGCGCAAGAAGGTAAGGGCTACATACTTGTCGTTCTCGCTGGCTTCGGGATCGGAGAGTATCTTTGCCACCTGTTCGTTATGGGAACGGCGCAAAAGGAAGGAGACATCGCGGAAAGCCGCATTCGCCATGGCCGTGAGGCCTTCGGCTTCGACCTTGAGGACGGGCGTCCCCTCGAAATCTCCTACGGAGACGTAGTCTTTCGTGAGCAGGTAATATTCGGTTTCGTCCTTCCCGAGTTCGAAGGGCTTCTGGTACTTAAACGGAGGTGTTGCCATGGGTCGTATAGTTTTTGTTACGTGATTTCCTTGTCTGCGCGGGCGGGCGGCTCCGGCCTCTGCGGCGCGGCGGCGGGGAAGCCCGGCGTTTGCTCCGGCAAAAATACTCATTTCTTTCGGAAAAGCGCCCGCACGGGCGCTTTTTTTCTCCCCTTCCTGCTTTTTTCCGCGGCGGGGGAGCCGGGAAAAAGCGCTGCATCTTTTCGGGAAAAGCGGCAGGGCTTTTTCGGAAAAGATGCAGCGCTTTCCGGGGAAAGGTGCGGCGCTTCCGCCCGCAAGCGGCCGGGCGGGAGGGGGAACTCAGCAGCCCCAGCGGTTCTGGCAGGCGGAGACTTTGCGGCGGACGGCCTCAAGACGTTCCCGCAAGGTGCGGAATACGGGGTAATTCTCCGGGCAGGCCCCGGAGGCGGCGAAGTCCTTTTCGAGATCCTCGCTGTTGCGGCAGTCGACGCCCGAGGACACTTTCATGGCCGGGGCAAACTCTTTTTCGCCGTCGGCCAGCACCGCGCCGATGAGCGCCTCGGCGCTCGCGCGCCAGGCCTCCATGGCTTTCAGGTATTCCTGCGGCGACTGGATGCGCTCGCCCGTCAGGGCGGACTGCATGGAGGAGAGGGAGAGGCGTGCCAGCGCGGGGGCTTGGCCCGAAGCGGTGCGGAAGGCTTCGGAGAGGGACTGCACATCGGGCACGGCGCCGCAACGCAGGCGGGAGAGGATGTCTTCGAGGGCGGCTTCGGTCATCAGCATCCCGGCCACGTCCACCCAGTAGAATTGGCCGAAGAGGCGCCCGAACCCGCTCCATCCGGCCGAGGGGCCGGGCGAAGCGCTGCGGCCGGGCTGGAGTATCTGCTCGTCGGAGGAGAGATAGCGGCCCACGATGTAGCGCAGGGCGCACCCGTAGAGTTGCAACCCATGCTCCAGGGAGGAGCGGCGGATGGTAGCCCCCTGGAAGGTATAGGCAGGGCTGTCGAGGCCTTGCGACGTGCGGATTTCCTCCAACGTGTGGATGCCGGCCACCAGCCGGGCGGCGGTATGGACGGAGAAGACTTCGGCATCCACCACGTCGCGCGGGCAGTCGAGCTCCTTCCGCCCGTCGCGCAGGGGCCATTTCTCCGCGTCGCGCCAGGTGCCGATGCTGCGCAGCGTGGCGCCGGGGGCAAGGAAGCACTGCCCGCCCTCACCTATTATATAGGAAAAGGGCAGGTTGCGCGTGTCGAGGTGGAGCTTGATTTCGCCAATGACGGTGGAGAACATGCCGATGCGTGCAGGCCAGAGGAGATAAGAGTTGCTGCCCGTGCGGCATCCGCGCTCCAGAATCCCGTAGTGCACAGGGCCTAACTTGTAGGCGTGGTTGCTCTGGTTCGTAGCCGAGCCCGCATTGAAGAAAGAGGCCATGCCCCCTATGAGAAGCGTGCTCTTGTGATGGCTCACAGTGAAGGGGCCGCCGAAAAAAGCGCAGGCCTCGCCGTTCTCGAGCTGGCAGTTGGAGAAGAAAAGGCAGTCGCTGGCGCGGAACCCGTGCGCCACGGTGGAGCATTCGCCCACCAGGCAGCGCGAAACCTGCGCCCCGCTGTCCAGCCGGGCGCCGCGCAAAAGGACAAACTCCTTGGCCCAGACGCCGCGGCCCACGCAGGCCGGCGCCCGGAGCGAGCCTGCCAGCGTGCCTTCGTCCAGCACTTGGGCGCCGTCGGCGCAGCTCCCGTCGGAAAAGCGCACGTTGCGGATGCGGCCGCAGTGGGTGATTTGGACGTTCATGCCGATGGTCCCGCGCCCGGCGGTGCGGCGGCGGACGACTTCCGCGGCCATCCGCTCCAGGGCCGCCTGCACTTCCGCGTCGTGGCGGTAGCAGCACTGGAGATAGGCGGCCTGGGCCGTGAGTTCGTCGTGCAGGACCACTTCGCGCCCGCCGTCCTCTTTCAAGACGGCGACGCGCGTCCCGCAGCCGAAAGCCGTGGGGCCTTCGGTATAGAGCTGCTCCACGTGTTCCACCCGGCTGCCGCGCCCTATGTCGTAGTTGCCTATGAAATCGGTAATGTCTGCTATGCGGCAGTCGTCGCCCACCGCCACGTTGCAGAGCGTGGCGCGGTAGACGCCCGAGGGGCGCTGCATCCCGCAGGGACCGGCGTGGGGGGCGCGGAAAAGGCCGAGGCGTATGTCGCCGTGGAAATGCGCGTCTACTACGGTGTCGGTGCTGAAGCCGCGGGCCACGAGCACGCGGCTCCAGTCGTCGGCGGTGCAGCGGTTTTGCTCCAGCCGCAGGACTTCGTCGGCCGAGAGCGGGCGGTAATCATAAGGAGTCATCATCTTTCGGGGCTTCGGGGGAGGGGTTTTCGTCGGGAGTGTCGGCGGCGCACATCTGGGCCACTTCCTCTTCCGAGGGGTAGAGGAAGTCGTTATAGGGGAAGCGCTGCACGTGGAGTTCCTTCACCTTGGCATAAAGGAGCTGTTTGAGCTCGGCAATGTGGAGTTTCTCGCGGGCGGAGATGAAGATGCACTCGCGCCCGATGCGGGCGGGCCAGGTCTTCATGAGCTCCGCGAGGGAGATGTTTTCTTTTGCCGCGGGGGTCAGGTCGTCGGGGTCTTTGGGTTTCCAGGAGTAGGCATCCACTTTGTTGAAGACAACGAGCTGCGGTTTCTCGCCGCCGCCCAGTTCTGCGAGAGTGCGGTCGACGATTTCGATTTGCTCCTCGAAGTTCGGATGGGAAATGTCTACGACGTGGACCAAAAGGTCTGCCTCGCGCACCTCGTCGAGCGTCGATTTGAAGGATTCGACCAAGTCGGTGGGCAATTTGCGGATGAAGCCTACGGTATCGCTCAGCAGGAAAGGGAGATTGGCTATGGTGACTTTGCGCACCGTGGTGTCGAGCGTGGCGAAAAGCTTATTCTCGGCGAAGACATCGCTCTTGGCCAGGAGGTTCATGAGCGTGGACTTTCCGACATTGGTGTAGCCCACGAGGGCCACACGGATGAGCCTTCCGCGGTTTTTGCGCTGCGTGGATTTCTGGCGGTCTATGTCGGCCAGCTGCGACTTGAGCAGCGCCATGCGGCCGAGTATGATGCGGCGGTCCATTTCGAGCTGCGTTTCGCCCGGGCCGCGCAGGCCTACGGAGCCTCCCTTGCCGCTGCCCGAGCCGCCGCCCTGCCGCTCCAGGTGGGTCCACAGCCGCGTCAGGCGGGGAAGCATGTACTTATACTGCGCAAGCTCTACCTGAACTTTGGCGTGCGCCGTGCGGGCGCGCATGGCGAAGATGTCCAAAATGAGAGAGGTGCGGTCGAGTATCTTAATCTTCAGCGCCCCTTCGATGACGCGTATCTGCTTGGCCGAGAGTTCGTCGTCGAAGATGACCATCCCCACCTCGTGTTCTTCCGCATAGAGGCGCAGCTCTTCGAGTTTTCCCTTGCCCACGTAGGTCACGGAGTTGGGCTGTTCCAGCCGCTGGGTGAAGCGCTCCACGACGCGCGCCCCGGCAGTCTCGGCCAGGAAGGCCAGCTCGTCCAGGTATTCGGCCGTCTTGCGCTCGTCCTGCGCCTGCGTGATGAGGCCCACGAGTACGGCGGTTTCCTCCTGCGCCTCAGAGATTACAAATTCTTTCATTCGCTGTCTTTTTCGTTCTTGTGGATGCAAATATACTTCTTTCGCCGCATACTGCGCGGCGGGGTGCTGCATTTTTCCCGCAAAAGCGCTGCCGCCTCCGCTGAAAAGTGCCTGCGCTTTTCCCGAAAAGTGCTGCCGCTTTTCCCAAAGAGCGCCTGCACTTTCCCGCCCCGGCGGCGCGGCCGCGGCGAGGAGCGCCTCCCCGCGCGGGGTCAGGGGCGGACGGTGCGGCTGCAGAGGAGCGTGCAGACGGCGTCCTGGAACTTGCGCGCCTCGGAGGAGCGGCGGGCGTTCTGGTTGAGGATGGCGAAGGCCAGGAGATGCCCGTCGGGGGCGGTGAGGTAGCCCGCCAGCGAACTGACGCCGGTGACGCTGCCCGTCTTGCCCCGCACGTTGCCCTCGGCGGGAGTCCCCCTCATGCGGCGGCGAAGGGTGCCGTCGGTACCGGCCACGGAGAGGGCATTATATATAGGATAGAACAGCTCCGGGCGGGAAGCGGCGTAGCGCAGGAAGACGACCACGGCGTCGGCCGACGTGCGGTCGTAGGGCGAGAGCCCGCACCCGTCGCTGATGCCGTAGGCCGAAGCGTCCATGCCGATTTCCGAAAACAGGGCGCGCACGGCCTCCGCCCCGTCCGCGGCCGTGCAGGGGATGCGCTCCCCGGAGGGGCGGCCGGCATTGACATATTCATAAGCGGCTTGGAAAAAGAGGGATTCGGCCGAGAGGTTGTCGCTGTTCTTGAGCGCCCGGTTGAGGATGGGCTGCAGGGCGCGGGCCACTCCCCCCAGCGTGTCGGCCGGCAGGGGCGCGGGGCGGAGGCCGCCGTAGCCGCCGGTCTGGATGCCCGCGGCGGAGAGGCGGGAGAGGAACACGTCGGCAAAGAGCTCGTAGGGCCGCGGCACGGTGATGCGCTCCGTGCAGCGCCGCCGCACGCGCCCCTGCACGATGATTTGCCGGCTGCCCGTGGACAGGTTGCGATAGAGGCGGAAACGGCCCGAACCGCCCGTGCGGTTGAGGATGGGGTAGAGCCCCGTCTCGGGATAGACGCTCACCCGCGAGCGGCGGCGCGAGGAGGAAGCCGTCAGGCGCAGCGTGAGATATCCCTTATGGTAGATGAGCGGCGTGAGTTCGGGCTGGTAGTAGTAGTAAGCATCGTCCCAGCTCCAGCCGGGATTGTAGGGCACGGAGTCCTTCATGCTGACGTCGGCATAGACTTTCCCGGCAATGCGGCGTATGCCGAGCCGCTGCAGTCCCTCGACCATCAGCTCCATGTCGGCCTCGGAAAACTCGGAGTCGAAGCCGCCGCGCAGGTAGAGATTGCCGGGGAGGATGCTGTCCTGCTGTGCGCTGTCGGCCAGCATGAGCGTCTGCACGGCGTGGTCCGCGCCCAGGAGGTGCAGGGCGGTGACGGCCGTGAAGAGCTTCTGCACCGAGGCGGGGCGGTAGAGTTTGCCCGAATGGTAGGCGTAGAGCATGCTGTCCGCCGTAAGATCGTAGATGGCGATGCCCACGTCGCTCGTGGCCAGGAAAGGCCTTTGCAGCAGCTCCGCCATGCAGCCGGCCAGAGAGATGCAGGTGTCCGCCCGGTTTCCTGCGGCACTTTCGCCGGAAAGCGCTGCATCTTTTCCCGGAAAGCGCTGCATCTTTTTCCCGCCTTCCACGGGCAGGAGCGAATCGGCGCAGAGCGTGTCGGCCAGGGCGGCAAGCGTGTCGGGGAAACGGGCGTCGACCGGCTCGTCGACCGCCGCATAAATCGTATCGTTCGGCCCCCTCTCCGCCATCCCCGGCGCAGGCCGCACAGCCCAAGCGCCGCAGGCCAGACAGAAGGCCAGCAGGAGTTTTTTCATTTCTTTCGAGATAAGCACATAAAATCTGACGGGCAAAGATACGAATCTCTGCGCATTTTTGTACCTTTGCCGCAATAAATACGGATAAAACTATGGTAAGGAAGTTCGACTTTCTCGTCATCGGTTCCGGCATTGCGGGCATGAGCTTCGCGCTCAAGGTGGCCGAAAAGGGACGGGTGGCGCTCATCTGCAAGACAGAACTGGAAGAGGCCAATACCTATTTCGCCCAGGGAGGCGTGGCCTCGGTGACGAACACTTTGGTAGACAACTTCGAGAAACACATCGAAGACACGATGATCGCCGGCGACTGGATAAGCGACCGCCGCGCCGTGGAGAAGGTAGTTCGCGAAGCGCCGGCCCAAATCAAGGAACTCATCAGCTGGGGAGTCCGGTTCGACCGCAACGAACGCGGCGAATTCGACCTCCACCGCGAAGGCGGGCACTCCGAATTCCGCATCCTCCACCACAAGGACAACACGGGAGCCGAAATACAAGACAGCCTCATACGCGCCCTGAAGAGCCACCCGAACATCACCGTCTTCGAAAAGCACTTCGCCGTCGAGATACTCACCCAGCACCATTTGGGAATCGAAGTAACGCGCCACACGCCCGACATAGAGTGTTACGGCGCATACATACTCGATCTTGAGACAGGGCGCGTGGACACTTTCCTATCCAAGGTCACTCTTATGGCAACGGGCGGCATCGGCGCCGTATACCAGAACACCACTAATCCATTAGTGGCAACGGGCGACGGAATTGCCATGGTCTATCGCGCAAAAGGCACAGTGAAAGACATGGAATTCGTGCAGTTCCATCCCACCGCCCTCTACCATCCCGGCGACCGCCCCGCATTCCTCATCACCGAGGCCATGCGCGGATACGGCGGAGTGCTGCGCACGCTCGACGGAAAGGAGTTCATGCAGAAATACGACCCGCAGCGCCTCTCCCTCGCCCCGAGGGACATCGTGGCCCGCGCCATAGACAACGAGATGAAGACGCGGGGCGAAGACCACGTCTACCTTGACGTCACCCACAAAGACCCGGAGGAAACGCGGAAACACTTCCCCAACATCTACGAAAAATGCCTCTCCCTGGGCATCGACATAACGAAAGACTACATCCCCGTAGCACCCGCCGCCCACTACCTCTGCGGCGGCATCAAAGTGGACCTCAACGCCGAGAGCAGCATCCACAGGCTTTACGCCGTGGGCGAGTGCTCCTGCACGGGCCTGCACGGCGGGAACCGCCTGGCCTCCAACTCCCTTATCGAAGCGGTGGTCTACGCCGACGCGGCCGCCAAGCATACGCTGTCCGTGATCGACGGGTACAGCTACAACGAGGCCATCCCCGAATGGAACGACGAGGGCACCACCCTGCCCGAAGAGATGGTGCTCATCACGCAGAGCGCCAAGGAAGTGGGCCAGATCATGAGCACCTACGTGGGCATCGTGCGGTCGGATCTCCGCCTGCGGCGCGCATGGACCCGCCTGGACATCCTCTACGAAGAGACCGAGAGCCTCTTCAAGCGCTCCAAAGTGTCGCGCGAGATCTGCGAGTTGCGCAACATCATCAACGTGGGCTACCTCATCATGCGCCAGGCCATGGAGCGCAAGGAGAGCCGCGGCCTGCACTACAACATCGACTACCCGCACCACGCCGACCAGCACTGACCCATGAAGGGAAAAAAGAGAAGCCGCATAGCCGTAGCCGTCAACGACGACCTCGTGACCGATGCGCGGGTCCACCGCGTCTGCACCTCCCTGCTCGGCGAGGGCTACGAGCCCCTGCTCGTGGGACGCCTGCTCCGCAGGGGCAACCTCCCCGTGCACCGCGCCTACCCCACCCGCCGCTTCCCCATGTGGACGGCGGGGGGATTCTTCTTCTACGCCGAGTTCAACCTCCGGCTCCTCTGCACCCTGCTCCAGACGCGCACCGACGCCATACTCTGCAACGACACGGACGCCCTCATCGCCTGCCGCACGGCCTCATGGCTGAAGCGCGTCCCCCTCATCTTCGATGCCCACGAACTCTTCCCCGAGCTGCCCGAAGTCGTAGGCCGCCGCTGGGTGCGCGCCCTCTGGACGAAGACCGAAGACCTCATCTTCCCGCATCTGCGCCACGCCTACACCGTATGCCACAGCATCGCCGACTACTACTTCCGCCGCTACGGGCTGCGGATGGGCGTCGTGCGCAACATCCCTCCCCGCCGGATGCAGGACTTTTCCGAAAAAGTCCCGCCGCTTCCCGCCGGAAGCGCTGCCGCTTTTCCCGAAAAGGGCCGCATGAAATTCCTCCTCTACCAAGGGGCGGTCAACGTAGGCCGCGGCCTGGAGTGGATAATCGACGCCATGCCCCTCTTGGACGACTGCATGCTCTACGTCTGCGGCGACGGCGACTGCCTCCAAGCCCTGCGCCGCCGCGCCGAAGCCTCCCCCGCCGCCCGGCGCATCGTCTTCACCGGACGCATCCCCCACGCCTGCCTCGCCGCCTACACCGCCCGCGCCGACATCGGATTCGTCCTCCTCGAACGCCTCGGGCTGAGCTACTACTACGCACTGCCCAACCGCATTTTCGACTACATGCGCAGCGGAGTGCCCGTCGTGGCCACCGACTTCCCCGAAATCCGCCGTATCGTGCAGGAAAGCGGCAGCGGAGTCCTCACCTCCCGCCACGACCCCGCCCACCTGGCCCGGCTTATCCGCACCCTCCTCGCCGAGTGGACACCCGAGAAGCGCCAGGCCCTGCGCCGCAAGGCCGAAGACTACTGCTGGGAAAACGAAGCCCGCACCATGCTCGCCACCGTGGCCCGCGCCCTCGGGCGGCAAAGGCAGGAAGCCCCCGCCCCGCCGCTCCCCATCGCGGCCGAAGCATCCCGCACCCGCATCACACCGTAAAAAACAAAAAAACGCATACACCCCTATGGAAAAGAAATTCAAGCGAACCACCGTAACCTCGGCCCTTCCCTACGCCAACGGGCCTGTCCACATCGGGCACCTTGCCGGAGTCTACGTCCCCGCCGACATCTACGTGCGCTACCTCCGCCTCAAAGGAGAAGAAGTCCTCTTCATCGGCGGCTCCGACGAGCACGGAGTGCCCATCACCCTGCGCGCCCGCAAGGAAGGATGCACCCCGCAGGACATAGTAGACCGCTACCACAACCTGATCAAGAAGTCCTTCGAAGAATTCGGCATCTCGTTCGACATCTACTCCCGCACCACCTCCCCCGTACACACCGAGACCGCATCCCAGTTCTTCCGCACGCTCTACGACAAAGGCGAGTTCATCGAGAAGACCTCCGAGCAATACTACGACGAAGAAGCCCGCCAGTTCCTCGCCGACCGCTACATCACCGGCGAGTGCCCCCACTGCCACGCCCAGGGAGCCTATGGCGACCAGTGCGAAAAATGCGGCACTTCGCTCAGCCCCACCGAGCTCATCAACCCCAAGAGCGCCATCAGCGGCAGCAAACCCGTGCTCCGGCAGACAAAACACTGGTATCTTCCCCTCGACCGCCACGAAGATTGGCTCCGCCACTGGATACTCGACGAACACAAGGAGTGGCGCCCCAACGTCTACGGCCAGTGCAAAAGCTGGCTCGACATGCACCTCCAGCCCCGCGCCGTAAGCCGCGACCTCGACTGGGGCATACCCGTCCCCCTGGACGAGGGCGCCGAGGGCAAGGTGCTCTACGTCTGGTTCGACGCGCCCATAGGCTACATCTCCAATACCAAGGAACTCCTGCCCGACTCCTGGGAGAAGTGGTGGAAAAGCCCCGACACGCGGCTCGTACACTTCATCGGGAAGGACAACATCGTCTTCCACTGCATCGTATTTCCGGCCATGCTCAAGGCAGAAGGCAGCTTCATTCTGCCCGACAACGTGCCCGCAAACGAATTTCTCAACCTCGAAGGCGACAAAATCTCCACGAGCAAAAACTGGGCCGTATGGCTCCATGAATATTTGGCCGACTTCCCCGGCAAGCAAGACGTGCTGCGCTACGTCCTGACCGCCAACGCGCCCGAGACAAAGGACAACGACTTTACGTGGAAGGACTTCCAGGCTCGCAATAACAACGAGCTGGTTGCCATTTTCGGGAACTTCGTCAACCGCGCGCTCGTCCTGACTTGGAAATACTTCGAGGGCAAGGTGCCCGCCGCCGGGGCGCTCACCGACTACGACCGCGCCACGCTCGAAGAATTTGCCGGCGTGAAGGAGAGCGTGGAGCACTACCTTGACAATTTCCGCTTCCGCGACGCGCAGAAGGAGGCCATGAATCTGGCCCGCATAGGCAACAAATACCTTGCCGACACCGAGCCTTGGAAACTGGCCAAGACCGACCCCGCCCGCGTGGCCACCATCCTGAACATCGCCCTGCAGCTCTCGGCCAACCTGGGCATCGCCTTCGAGCCGTTCCTCCCCTTTAGCGCCGCCAAGCTGCGCCGCATGCTCGGCATGGATGCCTGCGAGTGGGGCCTGCTGGGCAGCACTTCGCTCCTGGCCGAGGGGCACCAGACGGAGAAGCCCGAGCTCCTCTTCGAAAAGATAGAGGACAGCGCCATCGAGGCCCAGGTGCAGAAGCTCCTCGACACGAAGAAAGCCAACGAAGCCCAGGCGCAGACGGCCGCTCCCGTGGCTGCGCCCATAGAATACGCCGACTTCGAGAAGCTCGACCTGCGCGTCGGCACCGTACTGGAGTGCAGCCGCGTGCCGAAATCGGACAAGCTCCTCCAGTTCCGCATCGACGACGGCCTCCAGCAGCGCACCATCGTGAGCGGAATCGCCAAGCACTACCAGCCCGAAGAACTCGTGGGCCGGCAAGTCTGCTTCGTGGCCAACCTCGCCCCGCGCAAGCTCCGCGGCATACTGAGCGAGGGCATGATCCTCTCGGCCGAGGCGCCCGACGGCACACTCTCCGTCGTTTCCCCCCAGCGCCCCGTGCAGCCCGGCAGCCAGGTGAAGTGATTTTCCCCGAAAGCGGCAGCGCTTTTCGCCGGAAGTGGCAGCACTTTCCGGCAAAAGTCCTGCCGCTTTTTCCCGTTTCCCCCTCCCCTTTTCCCCACAACCCATGCTCCTCACGACCGAAAACCTCCTCCCCCTCGTCCTCTCCTACAGCCTCCCGCCGGAGAAGGCCGCAGCCCTCGCCCGCCTCTGCGAGGCCGAAGGCGTACTGCACTTCTGTATCCCGCCCCGCCACTACCTGCTTCCCATAAGCAGCCTCCCCGTGGCCGACGGCGGCCCGGCCGACGCTTCCCCCCTCGACCCGCCGGCCCTGCCCGAAGAGATGCTCCTCTTCAAAGGCTTCCCCGACAAGGCCCTCGTCCGTTTCCTCCGCGCCTACCGCGAGGCCGGGCTGGAGAAAATAGAACTCAAGGCCTCGCTCACACCCCACAACGCCGCGTGGGACTCCCTCCGCCTCTACGCCGAGCTCTGCCAGGAGCGCGACGCCCTGCGCTGAGGCCCTGCCGCTTTTAGCCCTCTTCCCCTCCCCTCTCTCCCGATGAGCGACAACGAAACCCTCAAACAGAAGACGGCCCGCGGCATCCTCTGGAGCGCCCTGGGCAACGCCACGATGCAGATTCTCAACCTGCTCTTCGGCATCGTCCTGGCCCGCCTGCTCTCCACGACGGACTACGGCATGGTGGGCGTGCTCACCGTCTTCACCGCCCTGGCCGGCTCGCTGCAGGAAGGCGGCCTCATAGCCGCCATGGCCAACAAGCGGGAAGCCCGCCCCGAGGACTACAACGCCGTCTTCTGGTTCAGCCTCCTGGTGAGCCTCGCGCTCTATGCCGTCCTCTTCCTGTGCGCCCCGCTCATTGCCGCCTACTACCGCGAGCCGCGGCTCACGGCGCTGGCGCGCTACGTCTTTCTCGGCTTCGTCGTCAGCTCCCTCTCCTGCGCCCCCCTGGCCTACCTCTACCGCAATCTCCAGGTCAAGCAGCGCTCCGTGGGCACCGCCCTCGCCCTCCTCTTCTCCGGCAGCCTCGGCATACTGATGGCCTGGCAGGGAATGGCCTACTGGGGCATGGCCACGCAGAATCTGGCCTACATCTCTTTCACCTGCCTCTACTACTGGCGCAAGACGCCGTGGCGCCCCACCTGGCGGGGCGGCATCGACTTCCGCCCCCTGCGCCCGCTTCTGGCCTTCGGCAGCAAGCTCATGCTCACCAACCTCCTCAACACGCTCAACAACAACTTCTTCCCCCTGCTCCTGGGGCGCATCTACCGCATGTCCGACGTGGGACTCTTCACACAAGCCTTCAAGTGGAACACGATGGGCTACGCCACGCTCTCCGGCATGATCAACAACGTGGCCCAGCCCGTGCTCGTGAAAGTGCAGGACGAGGCGGGCCGCAGCCTGCGCGTCTTCCGCAAGATGCTGCGCTTTGCGGCCTTCGTCTCCTTCCCCTGCATGGGGGGCCTGGCCCTGGCCGCCCCGGAATTCATAGAGCTGACCGTCGGGCCGAAATGGGCCGGCAGCGTCCCCATGCTACGCCTGCTCTGCGCGGGCGGAGCCTTCGCCCCGCTCTCCATACTCTACGGCAATCTGGCCAACAGCGCCGGACGGTCGGACCTCTACATGCGCAACACCGTGGGGCTCGCCCTCTGCCAGATATTCGCCGCCCTGGCGCTCTGCCCCCTCGGCATAAGGGCCATGCTCACGGGCTACTCCGCGCTGACCGCCGGATGGGTCTTCGTCTGGCACTTCACGGCCGGGCGGATCGTAGGCCTGCGCCTGGCCGACGCGCTCCGCGATGCCGGTTCCTACCTGCTCACCGCCCTCCTCGCCCTCGGTGCGGCATGGGGCGCGGCCGCCTGCTGCACGGGCTGGCACCCGGCGGCCCTGCTGGGCGTGAAAGTCGCCGTAGCCGCCGCCGTCTACTGCCTCCTGCTCTGGACGACGGATTCCGCCATTTTCCGCGAAAGCCTGCAAACCTTGTTCAAGAAAAAAAGCCACCCATGACCTCCTCCTCTACCGAATCCCCAAACCCGCACCCACCAAAGGTGAGCGTCCTGATGCTCACCTACAACCACGCTGCCTACATAGATGATGCCATCTGCAGCGTACTGCGCCAGCGGTGCCCCTTCAGCTACGAACTCCTCATAGCCGACGACCACAGCACCGACGGCACCTCCGAGCGCTGCCAAGCCTGGGCCGACCGCTTCCCCGACCGCATACGCTACATCCGCAACTCCCACAACAAGGGACTGGCACGCAACTTCATGGACAGCTACGCCCTCTTGCGCGGCGAATACGTGGCCATCTGCGAAGGCGACGACTGGTGGATCTCGCGCCACAAGCTCCGCCGCCAGATCGGCTGGCTCGACCGCCATCCCGACTATGCCCTCTGCTACCACCGCGTCGTCAACTTCTACCCCGATACGGGCACGAAAAGCCTGAGCAACGGCGGCCGATTCGGCAAACGCGACGTCACGCTCCTCGACCTGGCGGCACACTGCTCCGTGACCAACGTGTCCTCCGTCTGGCGGCGCGGCCTCTTCGGGCCCCTGCCCGAGTGGTTCGACCGTGTGCCCACCTACGACTATGCCCTCCACCTGCTCAACCTCGAGCACGGAAAAGGGCACTTCATGCGCCGTCCCATGGCCGTCTACCGCCAACACGGCGGCGCCATCTGGAGCACTGCGGGAGAGGAAAAGTCCACGCAGATAGCCTGCGGCATCCGCCGCCTGCTCATCGGACATTTTGCCGCCCGGGGCAATGCCCCCGTCTGCGACCGCCTGCTTGCCGTCTACCTTGCCGGTACGGCACGCCTCCTGAGCCGCTACCGTGCACAGCTCCCCGCCCCCGAGGCCGAAGCCAAGCTGCGCGCCCTGCGCGAGGAGCTGGAGGCCCTGCCCTACCCCGAGGCCGGCGAGCGGGAGCGCCGCCTGCGCGCGGCCGAAGAAGCACTAGCCCGACAGACTGCCGCGCCGCCCTCCCCCGCTGCACGCCTCAGCCGCCTGCTGAGCCACATGCGCGCCACCCTCTCCCGCTGCATCCCCCTGCCCCGCCCGAAGCTGTAAGCCGAAAGCCCCGCCCGCCGCGGACAGCGACAACCGAGGGTCTACCGGAGGAAGTTAGCCAAAGTTGGGACTTGGATGCTGCCATCGGGCGACTGGATGCGGGTGGCGCCGAGGAAACGGGCGTGGTTCATGGCGTCGAAACCGGGCTGTCCGGGCAGGAGACTGCTGACGTGGACGAATCCCTGGGAGTGGAGATAACGGCCGCGCCCCAGATAAATACCGATGTGGGCGATGCCCTCGGCGCGTCCGCCGGCTGCGGTACGCCCGAAGAGGAGCAGGTCGCCTCGCTGGAGGAGGGCAGTGTCGACGCGAAGACCGCAGAAGCCGGCGGGATTGGCGAGGGCGGCACGGAGGAAATCGCCCGTGGGGCGAGCCAGGAGGGGATAGCGGCGCAGGGAGTCGGCGGCAGCGGGAGAAGCGAAGAGGCGTCCTGCACTGTCGCGGAAGCAGGGGACGCGCTGTCCGATGCGGGCCTGTTGGGAGGCATTGCGGGGAAGGACTATGCCGTTCAGCAGGGCGGCGTACTGGATGAGCCCGCTGCAGTCCACGCCACGCGCCGACGTGCCGGCCCAAAGGTAGGGCACACCCATGAGGCTTCCGGCCGTGCGGATGAGGTTTTCCACTGTGGGGCGCCGCCCGGCAAGCCAGCGGTCGAGAGGATCGGCTTGCGCGACGGGAACGTAACCCCGGCGTCCGTCGGGATAAGAGACTTGATAGAATCCCTCGTCCTGCCCGGTGAGGCGCAGGATACACCCTGCGGTGAGGTCGCCAACAGGGAGGCTATCGGGACTTTTTGCACTAAGGACTTGGGCAAAGGGGGCGGTGACTACGATTTTCTGTGCCTCTTCCCAGCGGGCAAATGCAAGGCTGTCCATGGGGACTACGACAGCGCGGTGCACCCAAGCCACATAGCCGTCGAGGGTCTCCACCTGATACCAGCGCGCCTTGCTGCGGATGCGGACGGGCATCCCCAGGAGGGTCTGTGTCTCCATGGGCGACTCGAAGTCGGCTTCGCGGTGGAGATTTGCCACGGAGACGTTGACCACGCCGCGCAAGTTGCAGAGCGTATCGGGATATCCGCTGCCGCTCCGGGCAAAAAGGGAAGCCGGTACACAGAAAGCGACGAAGAGCAAACTGCTCAAGAGGGTGAGGAAAAAGGGGAACTTCATGATTTTCTCTATTCTCTATCTTGACGAAAAAACGATTCCAACGGGCCGGAAAAAAGAAAACTGTAGGGAAATCGGATTTCAGCCTTTTTCTCCTACAGTTTTTATGCAGAACCGTCCTACGGGAGTGGGTCAGCGGTTTCTCTTTTTCCTCAGCACGTACCGTTCGATGAAGCGGCGGGGCCAGGGTTTCTTGCGGCGGTGCTTCTTGTCGGAGGAGCTGTCGGAATAACCGTAGCCATAGCCGTAACCATATCCGTAGCCGTAGCCATAGCCATAACCGTAGCCCCGGCGTTCGAGGTTGCAGTCGTTCAGGAGGACGCACATGTTCTTGAATTTCCCTGCCTTGTGGAGTTTTTCGAGTTCAGGCAGGTAGCGGCGGTCGAGCATGCCTTCGCGTATGACGTAGACCGTAAGGTCGGCCACGCGGTTGGCCGTCACGGCGTCGGCCACGACGAGGGCGGGAATGTTGTCGACCACGATGTAGTCGAACTGTTTACGCAGCTCCACGAACAGCTCGTCGAAGCGCTCGCTCAGGAAGAGCTCGGCGGGATTGGGCGGCGTGGGGCCGGAAGGCATGATAAAGCAGGAGTTGTGCTGTCCGGAGGGGATGATGAGACTCTGAATGTCGGTCTCCGTTCCGGCCAAGTAGTTGCTCAGTCCGCGCATGTTGCGCATGCCAATTCGTTTGGAGGCGGTGTTCTTGCGGATATCGCTGTCCACGAAGAGCACTTTCTTGCCGCTCATGGCCAAAGTGAGAGCCAGGTTGCGGGCCACGACGGACTTGCCTTCGCCGGCCATCGTGCTGGTAAAGATGATGACCTGCGCCTTGCTGTTGATGAAGTTGAGGTTGGCCCGGGCCAGGCGGAAGGCTTCGCTGAAGGAGTCGTTGTGCTGTTCCTTGACGTAGGCCTGCCGGTCGTCTTCGACGGAGGGGATTTCGGCCAGAATGGGCAGTGTGGTCATGTCTTCTATGTCCTTCCTTCCGCGGACCTTCGTGTCGAGCAGGGAGACGATGTAGAGGAAAGCGAAAGGAATGACAAGGCCGATGGCAAAAGCGGCGAGGAGCATCATCCCGCGCTTGGGCGAGGCCATCTCTTCGCTGCCGGAGGGCGGCTCGATGAGGCGGGCATTGGGCTCGGTGATGGCCATCTTGATGGCGTTTTCCTCACGCTTGGTCAGGAGGAAGGAGTAGAGGCTTTCCTTGATGGCCTGCTGGCGGGTGGCGTCGAGCGCAGTCTTCTCGTGGGTGGGCACAGAGGAAATGATGCTGCTGGTCTCGGCCTCTACCTGGCGGGCCTTGGCCAAACGGATGTTGAGTGTCTTGACACTGGCGTCGATGGACTTGCGGATGGAGGCGCGCAGCTCCTTGAGGCTCTTGGTCATGTCGGCCACTACCGGGGCGTCCATGCTGGAGTATTCGGCGGCACGGTTGCGGCGGAGCATCATCTCGTTGTAGGAAGAGATGAGTTCGGCAGAGGAGAGCATGTCGTCGCCGGCAAGCTCGGGGATGAGTTCGTTCTCCTTCGAAGCGTCGTTGAGGTAGTCGCTCAGGTATTTGGCCACCATCACCTGGGCCTCTATCGAGGCGAGGTTTTCCTTGGCCCGCGCGCCTTCGTTGAGGAAGGTGGCCGCGCCGTTCTGGAAGTCGATTATCTTGTTCTGGCTCTTGATTTGTGCCAGGGCTTCGTCCACCTTGCCCAATTCCCCGGCCAGCACGTTGATGCGCTGGTCGATGAAGCGCTCGGTGTTTTCGGCCACGCGGTTCTTGTCTTCGAGGGTAAAGCGGTTGTAGACATCGATGAGGGCCTGGAGCACGGAATCCGTACGGTTCAGGTTGTCATCCTTGCAGGTGAGGGTGATGAGCGAGGTCTCTTCGAGCAGCTCGGTGGTGATGTTTTCCTGATAGAGGAGTGCGGCATCGCGGGGGCTGATGCGGGTGACGTAGACGGGATAGTCGCGGTCTTCCTCTTCCGTCTCGCCGCTCAGTTCCTTGAGGAGCTTGGTCTTCCGGCTGTCGGGCTTGGGGAGGACGGGCTGGATGATGAGGCGCCCGATGGGGGTGGCTACGATTTTGTTGTAGGCCACGTTCTCCGCCCAGTCGAGTTCTATATCGTCTATCTTGAAGTCGGAGAGGTTGCAGGTCTTGGCGTCGATGGGGGTGACGGTGAAGCTCTGCAGTTCTTCGTCGGCATTGATGGGGTCGAGGAAGTTGATGCTGATGGGGCTCTCGTCGAAGAGGCTCTCTTTGCGCAGGAGCAGGCCTTTGGAGTAGTTTACGTTGAGGCGCAGGCGCTCGACGACCTCGCTGATGAGGGGAGTGGAGCGCATGACGTAGAGCTCGTTCTCCAGCATGTTGACATTGCTGAAGCCGCTCGTCTGCCCGCTCAGCTCAAGGAAGGCGGACATCTCGGAGCTGACGCCGGTCTTGTCGTCGCTCTTGATCATGACTACGGCCTCGTGCTGATAGGTGGGAGGAATGGTGGAGATGTAGACTGCCATGAGGAACAGGCAGGAGACTACGGAGATCAGAAACCAGTACCACCGCCCGATCAGGAGGTCCACTATGGTGCGGAGCGAGAAGAAGGAATCTTGTTCTTCGTCTTCTGTGGTGGAAGGCTGAGAGGGGTATTCTTCTTTTATCATGAGGTGTAGCGTGATTTGTCTTTATTTGAGTACGGCTATGAGGGAAACGATGGAGACGATGAGCGAAAGGATGGAGCTACTGGCGTTCCAGAAGGTGAAGTAAGGGCTCGACTGGACGCGGATGCTGCTGTTGGGCTCTACGTAGATCACGTCGTTTTGCTTCAGATAATAATAAGGGGAGTTGAGCAGGTCGGGCGAGGTGAGGTCGATGCGCGTGGAAGTGCGCTGCCCGTCTTGCTCGCGTATGACGAGCACATTCTTGCGCAGGCCGCCGGTCGTCAGGTCGCCGCACTGGGCTATGGCCTGCAGGATGGTGAGGCGTTCGGCCTGGGAGGAGACTTGCCCCGGGCGGCTTACGGCGCCGAGGACGGAGACCTTGAAGTTCATGATTTTCACGTTGACGATACCGTCGTAGAGGTAGCCCTTCTCCTTGAGCCGCTGCGAGAGAGCCTGTTCGAGCTCCTCGCAGGTCATCCCCTTGGCGAAGAACTCGCCGATGAGGGGGAGGTTGACGTTGCCTTCCTTGTCTACCTCGTAGTAGTTGAGCTGCTCGTTATTGTAGGAAGAGGTGGTGCGTCCCGTCTGCCCGAGGATTGCGTTTGCACCGAAAGGCAGGAGGATGTCTTCCGTCGTGGCGGCCACCTTGATGCTCAGCAGGTCGCCTTCTTGCACTTTCAGGGTATAATTCAGAGCTATTTCCTCGGCTGTTTTCCCGCTGATGCTGTCGATGCCCTGCAGGTAGACCACTTCTTTCTTGGAAACGCAGGAGGAGAAGACGGCGAGGCTCAGGAGGACGGCGATTTGAAGTAACTTTTTCATATAAAACGCGTTCCGAAAAGTCTATAAAAACCTATTTTGGCTGCAAATGTAAGGAGATTTCCCCAATATTCCACCCTTGATTACGAGATATTTTGCTCCGCCCTGCTAAATTCTGTGCCGCAGCGGCGGAACGGCGGAGCTGCGGGGGCGGAAAAAAGCCCTGCCGCTTTTTCGGGAAAGTGGCAGGGCTTTTAGGAAAAAGATGCAGCGCCTTTCGGGAAAAGCGCAAGGCTCCCGGACGGGAAACGGAGGGCGGAGGAGGCGGACAGAAGATGATGTGCGGGGCTGGTGTTGCCCTGCCTCTCGCCGTGTCCCTACAGATTTTTTTTGTACAAACCGGAACTTTCCTCTATTTTTGCCCTCGAAAGAAACGGGACGGCTTGCTTTTCCGTACCGCATTCCTGCCGGGAAAAACCGGACTTCGCCTGACAAACCGTAAAAACCTGTATAAACAAAAAAACGAAAGAATGGTATGAAAACATTGAGAATGATTGGTCTGGCCCTGGTGGCCGTAGTGATGTGTGCAGGCTTTGCTGCCTGCTCGGACGACGAGGAGGGGGACAATCCTTCTTCTGCCCTGGCGGGAACCACGTGGACCGTGGTCTCGGCCGACGAGAGCTATTTGGAAGGAGCGGTTTACACGTTCCACGCCGACGGGACGGTCTCGTCCGATCCCTCGCAAGACGGAATGCGCTATACGGAAAGCGGCAGCACGCTGCGGCTGGACTTCGAGGACGGCGCCTACATTGCAGGCACGCTGAGCGTGGACGGCCATACGGCGGTCTACCGCTACAGTTGGCACTATACGGACGGAAGCTCGGCCGGGGAGTATGTGATGACCCTGCAGAAGGACAGCTCCGCCGGCGGCAATACGACGGACGACGGGACGGACGACGAACCCTCGCAGGGCGGCGGGGAAGATATGCCCTATATCCCCCTGGAGCTGGACGGGACGGCTTGGACGGTCACATCGGCCGATGAAGAGATGATGGTAGGCTACTCTTTCGCCTTTGTCGACAGGGAACATCTGGTTTCCACGCCTTCTTTGGGCGAGATGACCTACTCGGTCGAGGCCCGGACGTTGAAGATCGTCTACCCGGACGGGGCCTATACCGAGGGCCATGTCGGGGAGCGCAGCGGGGACGAGCTCGGTCCGGACAAGCTCAGCTACACTTACTTCTGGCACTATCCGGACGGAGAGTCCGACGGCCCGCACAACATGACACTGCAGCGGAAGTAGGCCGCCGCCTTTCGCAGCAAACGAAAAACCGGCAAGCCCCCGAATCCGAGGGCTTGCCGGTTTCTTGTATGGAGCAGGGCGGAATGCCCGTTGTCCTCGGCAGTTTACTGCTTCAGCACCTCGGGTATGGCCTGCCCGATGCAGCCGTTGGGCATCTGGATGCGCAGGAGGGTGGCGATGGTGGGGGCAATGTCGGTCATGTGGACCTCGCGGAAGAGACGGCCGACGGGCTCGATGCTAAGATTCTTAATGTTACTTTATTGGGCAAAATTTGCTTTTATCAAATAAAATACAGACCTTTGTTCACAACAAAATACATACATTTATAATAAAGAAGTGATAATATGAGAAGCACTGTTCTCTATTTGCTGGCAGTCCTCTTGACTACTGCCAACGGAGGAATGGCACAAGACGTAAAATGGGCTATGTTCGGCCTGCCGTACGGCCATGCCGGAAGGTTCACCAACGGCATAGCTACCATAGGTAGCACTTACAAGAAAAACAAGCTCAAGATAATCAACCGGCAGGGCGAACAAATAGGTGAGATTGATGGGGAACTGATGTTTGCCGATAAACAGAACAAGATTATAAGAAAGGAAACTTTCTCCAAGTATTATTTAACAGACAACCAAGGGAAGAAGATATCTAAAGCCTATGATAACATACAACCTTGGAACAATTGCTTCATCTGTTGTAAGGACTTCAAATACGGTATTCTGAACCGCGCGGGGAAACTCATCGTGCCGTGCCGGTATACACTAACGACCGAGTGTGGAGGACAATACATGATGTTGACAGGAGACGGAAACCCGGACATTATAGACTGCAACGGAAAAATTGTGGCTGAAGGAGATTTCCTAGAAAAATATGCCCTCAACGACAACATACCCATCATAGAAGGGGAACATGCTATCTACGTAAAGCCTTCCGGAAAAACTATGGAATTGGACGGGCGCAAGCTACATTACAATAACCAGTGCAATTACTTTGTGCTGACGGATAAGGGTGGCAACAATACTTACTACAATTTCGACTGCATGCCGATCGACATTGCTCCCTTGGCCACAAGTAGCCAAGGAGTGACCATAGTCAAGCAAGAAGACGGTAAATATGCCTTCCGCAAGACCGACGGAACACAAACGGGAGAAACGTATGATGGCATAGACCCTATGCTGTGGGTGGAAGACCGCTTAGCCGTGCGCAGCGGGGATAAATGGGGATATGTGAAAGCCGACGGAAGTTGTGCCATACGTCCACAATACAACTCAGCCTCTTCCTTTTCTTACGGTATGGCATTGGTGAATAATGCCGATATACAGGGCAACGCACAGGTTATTGATGCTGACGGAAAAACCTTACTCCGCTTTGAAGGGACACTCATGTCTTGGTATACTGACAGAATAGACGGACAGCCACTGTTCTTTTCATATGTGATTTTCAATTCCAGCAACGACTTGGAAAGCATCCAAAACGCTTGGGGGTTCTTCAACGCCGCAACCAATAAAGGAATACACAATCTGGCCTCATGGCCGACGTTCAAAAACGGTTATGCCGTAATAGTCCACAGCTTCAAGCATGGCTTGTGCGGAATTGACGGAAAGATACGCATACCTATAGAATACGACTTGATCACACTTATGGATGACGGGCTGGTGAAAGTGCAGGACAATTTGGGAATAGACCAATTGTTTAATGTAGAAGGTCAGATGATCTTAGACTGTAAGAAAGCCGGTATAAACATTAAAGCGCCCTTCAGCAGTGGCATCGCACCTGCCACTATATCGAATTTTGGGAAAAATTGCGAAGGATACATGTACAACATCTATACCGCATCATTAGACGAGATCGTGGCTCGTTATGGCACATTGGGCGATTCCACCGGTATAGGACAAGTGCAGAACCTCGTTAAGCAGCGGTTGGAGTATACGGATTTTTACATGAATATGGGAGAGAAAGCGCTGGCTACGGGGAAACTTGAAGAAGCGGCTTCCCATTTCGCACAAATCATTCGTATGAACGCTAGCTATGCGCCAGCTTTATATGGTCTGGGAGCAGTGGCCATGCAGACAGAACAATACACCGAAGCAGCTATGTGCTTTGAAAGAGCTATTACGGCGCGACCCACTTATTATGACTCCTACTATATGTTGGCACTCTGCTATGCCAATAATAGCGAACCACAGAAAGCCTTGAATATATGCAACAAACTACTGGCTTCTGTGCCTGACCACAAAGAGGCAAGGGAACTGAGGGATCAGCTAAACGCTAGGAAGGAAGAGAAAAGGCAGCGCAGGCTGAACGCTGTGATGGCGGCACTATACGGGCTTAATACGATAGCCAACAGCTTAAACAACCTCAGCGCGCCGGCGGCAGGCGGCAGTGTTATGCCCGTCAATAGACAGTCTGCCACTAAATCGGACAGAGGCGGGCAGCGGCGCGAGTGTAGTTCCTGCCATGGTACGGGATATAATTCGGCGCGTGAACGTCCGGCCTTCTACAGCTACAGCGAGGAGGATTATGAAGGTAGCCCGTGCGAGATCTGCGGGTCGCGCAGTAATCATTATCACAAACCGTGTCCCTCTTGTCGTGGAAAAGGGCATGTGAATTATTGACCGCTGCAGCGGAAGTAGCCTGCCTATCCTAAAAGATAATGAAAAACCGGCAAGCCCTCGGATTCGGGGACTTGCCGGTTTCTTGTATGGAGCAGGGCGGAATGCCCGTTGTCCTCGGCAGTTTACTGCTTCAGTACCTCGGGTATGGCCTGCCCGATGCAGCCGTTGGGCATCTGGATGCGCAGGAGGGTGGCGATGGTGGGGGCAATGTCGGTCATGTGGACCTCGCGGAAGAGACGGCCGACGGGCTCGATGCCCCAACCCATGAAAAGCAGGGGGATGTGGCTGTCCTGGGGATTCCAGGTACCGTGAGAGGTGCCTTTGTAGTTGCCCTCCTCGTTGGTGTCGAAACAACCGGGCTCCACGATGATTTGTATCTCGCCGCTACGCTTGGGGTAGTAGCCGTTGCGTATCTTCTCGCGGACCACTTCGGGGATGGAGGCGTCGGCAGTCCGCGTCTGGTCTACGACGTAGGCCACGTGCGGATAGTCGGCCAACCAGCCGATGAGCTGCCGCTTGAGGCGCTCCTTATTGATTTTCCCGGCGCGAATGGCATCGTAATTGAGGACCACCTGGTAGTTGCTGATGCCGCGTATGAGGTCGGTCCGGCCGTAGCGGGCCTGGAGGCTGTCGCGGAGCATCTTTCCGGCACGGGCAGGGCTGAATCCGCCGACGGGAAGCTTGTGGTCTTGCTGGAAGCTGAGGTTGTTGGTCCCGGCATGGTCGGCGGTGAGGAAGACGGTGTACTGCCCTTTCCCGACAGTCTGGTCGAGGTAGGCGAAGAAAGCGGCCAAGTCGCGGTCGAGGCGCAGGTAGGTGTCTTCGGTCTCCACGGCATCGGGGCCGAACTGGTGGCCCACGTAGTCGGTGGAGGAGCAGCTGACGGCCAGGAAGTCTGTGGCGCCGCGCTGCCCGAGTTGCTCACCGGCGATGGCGGCGCGGGCCAGTTCGAGCGTCAGAGTGTTGCCCGCGGGCAAGGACTTGACGATGTCGTAGCCCTTCTCCTTGAAGAGCCGCTCCATATCGACGGGCAGGACGGGACGCTCCCCCCGGAAGAAGGGTGTTTCGTAGGGGGTATCGTCGGGCGTGCTGGCCGTATAGGTCTCCGGGGCATAGAGCGTTTCCCACTTGCCCTGCATCAGGGCGCGGGGACGGTCTTGTTTGTTGAAATCTTCAAGCCACCCGGGAAGTTTCTCCACATACCAGCTGCTGGAAATGAAGCGTCCCGTAGAGGAATCGAACCAGTAGGCCCCGTTGGCCGCATGGCCGGCAGGGAGGATGGCGGCACGGTCTTTGAGGGAAACGCTGATGACTTTCGAGCGGAACTGGGTGCCGATGCGCAATTCATCGGTCACGGTGCTGGCCAGGAGATTGCGGGGCGACATGCGTCCGGCAGCAGAGGTCGAACCTATGGGCTCCACCGTGCCATCGTCCACGCAGTAAACGGCCTCTCCGGTCTTCTGGATGGTGAAGTCGTTGGCTGCGATTCCGTGTACGGCGGGAGTGGTCCCTGTGTAGATGGTGGCATGTCCCACGCCGGTGTAGGCAGGCAAGTGCGTGATCATGGTGTTCTCGCACGAGACTCCCTCGCTCAGGAAGCGGCGGAAGCCTCCCTCGCCGTAGCGGTCGTAGTAGCGGTAGAGGTAATCCCACCGCATCTGGTCGATCACGATGCCCACCACGAGCTTGGGACGGGGTAGGGCTTTTCCCGCACTTTGCGGGATACTTGCATACAAAACTTCTCCTGCTCCCAGGAGTAGGAGCAAGAGAAGCATTCTGAAGGGCTTTTTCATGTGTTGGTCGTATTGGGGAATAGTCTTGTTGTGCAAGCCTTTGGGGGTCTGCCCACGTCAGCCTTTTATCTCTTCCAGGAGGAGATTGAGGATATCGCAGGCACACTTGGCCACGGAAGTGCCCGGCCCGAAGATGGCGGCCACTCCGGCGCGGTAGAGGAAGTCGTAGTCCTGCACGGGGATTACGCCGCCGGCAAAGACCATGATGTCCTCGCGTCCCAACTTTTTCAGCTCTTCGATGATCTGGGGGACGAGCGTCTTGTGCCCGGCAGCCAACGAGGATACGCCGACGGCATGCACGTCGTTTTCCACTGCCTCCCGCGCGGCTTCGGCCGGGGTCTGGAACAAGGGTCCCATGTCTACGTCGAAGCCTACGTCGGCAAAGCCGGTGGCCACTACTTTCGCGCCGCGATCGTGTCCGTCTTGCCCCATTTTGGCTATCATGACGCGGGGCTGGCGGCCTTCGAGCTTGGCAAATTCTTCACACAGTTCGCACGCTTTGGCAAACGAAGCGTCTTTTTTCGTCTCGGATGAATACACGCCTGAAATAGTTCTGATGGTTGCTTTATAACGGCCTACGACTTTCTCGCAAGCATAAGAGATTTCTCCTAAAGTGGCGCCCACGGCGGCAGCTTTCACCGACAGGTCGAGCAGGTTGCCTTCCTTGGTTTCCACACAGTGGGTCAGCGCGTCGAGGGCGGCGTCCACGTCTTTCTGGTTGCGGCGTGCCTTGAGGGCTTTGAGCCGCTCGATTTGCTGTTCGCGCACAGCGGTATTGTCGATTTCCAGAATGTCGATGGGATCTTCCTTCTCCAGCCTGTACTTATTGACACCTACTATTGTCTGGATGCCGCTGTCTATCCGTGCCTGGGTGCGGGCGGCTGCCTCTTCGATGCGCATCTTGGGGATACCGGTCTCGATGGCCTTGGCCATACCGCCGAGCTTTTCGATTTCTTCTATATGGGCCCAGGCTTTTTGTGCTATCTCGTGCGTCAGGCTCTCTACATAGTACGAGCCGGCCCACGGGTCGATATTCTTGCAGATGTAGGTCTCTTCCTGCAGGTATATCTGCGTATTGCGGGCGATGCGGGCCGAGAAGTCCGTGGGCAGGGCGATGGCCTCGTCCAGGGCGTTGGTGTGGAGCGATTGCGTATGGCCCAATGCCGCAGCCATGGCCTCGATACACGTGCGGCCCACATTGTTGAACGGATCCTGCTCGGTGAGCGACCAGCCCGAGGTCTGCGAATGGGTACGCAGGGCGAGGGATTTCGGATTCTTCGGATTGAATTGTTTCACAATCTTGGCCCAAAGCATCCGCGCGGCGCGCATCTTGGCGATTTCCATGAAGTGGTTCATGCCGATAGCCCAGAAGAACGACAGACGGGGCGCAAAGGCATCGATGTCGATGCCTGCGTTGACACCTGCCCGGAGGTACTCCAGTCCGTCGGCCAGCGTGTAGGCCAGCTCGATATCCGCCGTAGCTCCCGCCTCCTGCATGTGGTAGCCCGAGATGGAGATGGAGTTGAATTTGGGCATATACTTGGAGGTGTACTCGAAAATATCCGAAATAATCCTCATGGAGAAGGCAGGCGGATAAATATAGGTATTGCGCACCATGAATTCCTTCAGGATGTCGTTCTGTATCGTGCCGGCCATTTCCTCCAGTTTGGCGCCCTGCTCCAGGCCGGCATTGATGTAAAATGCCATGATGGGCAGCACCGCCCCGTTCATCGTCATGGAGACGGACATTTTGTTGAGGGGGATTCCGTCGAACAGCGTCTTCATATTGTCCAGCGAGCAGATGGAAACGCCGGCTTTGCCCACGTCGCCCACTACGCGCTCATGGTCGGGGTCGTATCCGCGGTGCGTGGCCAGGTCGAAAGCCACCGACAGTCCTTTCTGGCCGGAAGCCAGATTGCGGCGGTAGAAGGCGTTCGACTCCTCGGCCGTAGAGAATCCGGCATATTGCCGTATGGTCCACGGGCGGAACGTGTACATCATCGAGTAAGGGCCGCGCAGGTAAGGAGCGATGCCGGCAGCGAAGTCCAGATGGTCCATCCCCTCCAGGTCTTCTTTCGTATAGGCCGGTTTCACGCCGATGTGCTCGGGAGTCTCCCACTCCGGGGCGATACCCTGTTTTTCCTGCCATTGCTGGCCGTTTTCCGGCTGCAGGCCGGAGAATATATCTATGTTTTTAAAATCCGGGGTTTGCATGGTCTTGTTCATTTCTTGAGTTCTTCGTTCAGTTCTTTCAGGGTTTCCAGCACATTGACGCGCACGTGGATGAAGTGCCGTATGCCGGCCGCTTTCAGTTCCTCGGCGCAGGGCGGGTTGCCCGCCACTATGAAGAGCGCCTTGCCCCCCAGTGCCTTGTAGGCCGGCACGGCGTAGTCCGCATATTCCTCATCGCTCGAGCAGAGCACCACGATGTCCGCTCCGGCCTTCAGTGCGGCCTCCACCCCGGCTTCCACCGAGTCGAATCCCAGATTGTCTATCACCTTGTAGCCCGCGCAGGCCAGGAAATTGCAGGAGAACTGCGCCCGAGCCTGCCGCATGGCCAGATTGCCTATCGTCAGCATGAAGGCCGTGGGAACCTTTCCGCCCTGCTCCGTAGCCAGGCGCAGCGCCTCGAACTCCTCGGCCCCGCGTCCGCCGTCGAGCGTCTTGTAGGCCGTCTCGCCGCCGCATCCGCAGGAGCACTTACACGAGCGCGGCGTCTTCCCGCCGGCCTGCTCCGTGAAGTTCGGGAACTGGTTCGTGCCCAGCAGCGACTCCCGGCGTTTGGCTATCGCCTCCAGCCGTGCCCGGTGCGTGGCGTTCACCGCATCCTGCACCGCGCCGCTCTTCACCTCGGCGAGGAATCCGCCCTTCTCCTCCGTGTCGAGGAAGAGCTTCCATCCCTCCCGGGCCAGCGAGACCGTCAGATTCTCTATATAATAAGAACCTGCCGCAGGGTCGGCCACCTTGTCCAGGTGCGACTCCTCCTTCAGCAGCAGCTGCTGGTTGCGTGCCAGGCGCTCCGAGAAATCGTCCGGTTCCTCATAGGCATAGTCGAAAGGCGTCACCGTCAGCGCGTCCACCCCGCCCAGCGCGGCGCTCATGGCCTCCGTCTGCGTGCGCAGCAAGTTGACGTAAGCATCGTAGAGCGTCAGGTTGAAGTGCGAAGTCTCCGCGTGGATATACGCTTTCTCCTCCTCGTGTTCCCCGGCCTCCGGTCGGTAAGCATGCGCCACGTGCGCCCACAGCATCCGCAGGGCGCGGAACTTGGCCAGTTCCATGAAGTAGTTCGAGCCGATGCCCATGCTGAAGCCGATCTTCGAGGCTGCCAGTCCGGCAGGCACGCCCGCTTCTGTCAGTTGGCGCAGGTACTCGTTGCCCCAACTCAGGGCGTAGCCCAGTTCCTGGTAGATGTAGGCTCCCGAGTGGCACAGCAGCGCCGGGTGCACCGTGATGGGGCGGAAGTGCGGATAGTCCGCGAACGTCTCCGCCAGCTCCTTCCCTATCGGCCCGAAGTCCGGCGCGTCCACGCCCTTCTTCAGCATCTTCCCTACGGGGTCGAAGCCCATGCCGCCGCGTATCTGCTCCGGCCGGTAGCCCTTCGCCTCGAAGTAAGCACGCAAAATCCGTGCCAGTTCCGCCGTGTGCCGCGGGCAAGTGTCGAAATACACCTCCACGGCTTCCAGCCGGATACCTTCGAGCAGCTGCTCCACCGCCTCGCGGCTTACGAGGTCCTTCTTCAGGTGGAACGCCAGCGAGTCCACACCTTTATTTAATATGTCCAGCGCCTTCTCCCGGGCCCCGGCCACGTCCGCCACGCGTATCGCCTGCCGCACGCTCCAGCCGTTGCCCCGCGTCTTCGTGCCCCGCAGGTAGGGATACTCGCCCGGCAGGGCGTTCGTCGTCGGCAGCTGCGCCGTGTCTTCCCGGCGGTAGAAAGGCTGCACCTTGAATCCTTCGGTCGTTTTCCATACCAGCCGTTTCTCAAAATCCGCCCCTTTCAGGTCGACCTGGATTTTGTCCAACCACTCCTGCGTGCCCACAGGAGGGAATTCGGCAAATAGCTTTTCCTTTTGTTCTTCCATACGTTTTAGGTTTTTCGGATCCCCGGAGGGACTAAAATTGCAGCAAATATAGGGAATAAAAAGAAAACTCCTCATCTTTTCCTCCCGATAAGTTTGACCGACCGCGTCTCTTTCATTACATTTGTCGCCGATTTTAAAGCTTTATTAAAAATATGGACTGGATAAATACCTTATTGAGCGATTCTGCCAGCGTGGCTCATGTCGTATTCCTCTATTCGTTCGTCATCGCTTCGGGCGTCCTCCTGGGCAAGATCAAAGTCTTCGGCGTCTCCCTCGGCGTGACTTTCGTACTCTTCATGGGAATCCTCGTGGGACACTTCGGCATGACGGCCAGCGAGAACATCCTGGATTTCATCCGCGACTTCGGACTCATCCTCTTTGTCTACTGCATCGGCCTCCAAGTCGGCCCGTCCTTCTTCTCCTCCTTTAAGAAAGACGGCATCTCCATGAACATCGTCGCCACCCTCCTCGTCGTGCTCAACGTCGTCGTGGCCCTCATCCTCTGCTACACTGCCGGGGGAGGCGACGTCCGCATGTTCGTCGGCATGCTCTTCGGAGCCACCACCAACACCCCCGGCCTCGGTGCCGCCACCGAAGCCCTCCACCTCGTGGGCAAGGCCAACACCGGCGAACCCATCTCCTTGGCCTACGCCTGCGCCTATCCCCTCGGTGTCGTGGGCATCATACTCTCCACCATCGCCCTGCGCTACATCTGCCGCGTCGACCTCAAGCAGGAAGAAGAAGACCTCGACAGCGATGCCGACATCCAGCACGCCAAGCCCTTCATCTACCACCTCGAGGTCCACAACGAGTCCCTCGTAGGCAAGACCCTCGGCCAGGTGCGTGCCTTCCTCAACCGCCCCTTCGTCTGCTCCCGCATCTGCCGCAAGGCCGACGGCGAAGTCTCCATCCCCGACAACACCACCGTCCTCCAGCTCGGCGACCAGCTCTTCATCACCTCCTCCGAGGAAGACGTCGACGCCATCACCGCCTTCATCGGCATCCGCGTCGAAGTCGACTGGGAACACCAGAAGCAGGAGCAGCCTATGATCTCCCGCCGTATCATCGTCACCAAGTCCGAGATCAACGGCAAACGCGTGGCCGACATGCACTTCCGCAGCCTCTACGGCGTCTCCGTCACCCGTGTCAACCGCGCCGGCGTCGACCTCTTCGCCCGGCCCAACCTCGTCCTCCAGGTCGGCGACCGCGTCACCGTCGTGGGCTATGCCGATGCCGTAGGCCGCGTGGCCGACCATCTGGGCAACTCCATGGCGCGCCTCAACCACCCCAACATCGTCACCATCTTCGTCGGCATCCTCCTCGGCGTCCTCCTCGGCAGCGTGCCCTTCCCCTCCGGCATGGCCACGCCCCTGAAGCTCGGTATCGCCGGCGGACCCCTCATCGTGGCCATCCTCATCGGCGCCTTCGGCTACAAGCTCAAGCTCGTCACCTACACCACGGCCAGCGCCAACCTCATGGTGCGCGAGATAGGCATCACCCTCTTCCTGGCCAGCGTCGGCATCAAGGCCGGACCCGAGTTCCTCAACACCGTGGTCCACGGCAACGGCCTCACCTACGTCTGGTGCGGATTCCTCGTCACCGTCGTCCCCATCCTCATAGCCGGCATCGTGGCGCGCTACGTCTTCAAGATCAACTACTTCACCCTCATGGGCCTCATAGCCGGCGCCAACACCGACCCCCCTGCCCTGGCCTTCTCCAACGCCTCGGCCGGCAACGGCGGCCCCTCCGTCGGTTACTCCACGGTCTATCCCCTCTCCATGTTCCTGCGCATCCTCACCGGGCAGATGATTGTCCTCATCCTCCTCGGCTGACGGCCCCGCGCCCGAACATTCCCCTCCGCCCCCGCAAGCACCCGCCTGCGGGGGCTTCTTTTTGCTCCGCCGGACAACCGTTTTTTGGTCTTTGCCGAGAAATCATGCAGGCGAAATGCTTATTCTTGTTAAACTCCAGCGAAAACTCTGGCCGAAACTTCCTCTTTTCACAGATAAAAACTAATATTGCACGCAAGTATTAACCCGGAATCCCCCACGATTCCATGAAAAACCTTGCAGCAGATGAAAACCTTGTCATTCTCTTCCCTCTGTAAGCGCGCCGTAGCCTTGCTCGTGCTAATGGCGGGTTTGTGCGTTTCTATCCATGCGGAAACAAGATGGACGAAGTCGATGTTTGTGGAAAAGCCTATGACACCCGAGATGGTTCCGGGTGCAATGGCTCCAATGACCGCTATGGCAAAAAATGAAAGTGGCATTTTTTATTTTGCTATCCGCACTTATTTAGGAGCTCCTCTACCTAATCCAATAAAAGTGACATTTACGATTTATGGCTTTAATAATGTACCTTACTATAGCGGTACGGCAGTAATGCACGAGACTATTGAATATCCTAATTTAGGCTATAATATGCTTTCTGGAACAAGTGGTCAGTGGATTCGTTTAGATCATGTTAATGGCGCTGTTGTCCCTTATTATTCAGTAGATCGCGTTTTTGTACGTTTGCTTTTGATTGGTCCGAATGCCGGCGATTATTCTACGTATTTCTTTAATGCGCCATTTTATTGGGATTCCTCAGTAAGCGAAATGTTGGAGTCTTGCGGTTTGAAAGACCCGTCTCATACTTTAGGGACATTCCGAAGTGTTACTTTGCCTACTTCTGAAGATTTTTAACATATAATTTTCTTTATAAACTTCAAACCTAAACTACTTATGATGAAACGCTTTACATCATTGGCAGCTGCGGCGATAGTAGCGGCTGTCGGCTTGTCTCCCGCCTGGGGACAAGATGTCCAAGGCGAGGACTATACCTCGTACTTGGCGAACCCGAGTTTCACGGAAGGGGCAGGCACCCAACCGGGTGATACCATTGCGACAAACGGACGTGGTAATATTTATGTCCCTGCGGGATGGACGTTGGTTTACACTAATACAGTACCGACTTGGGATCGCCAGTTCATCCGCTATGCCGATATCGAAAATCCTCCAGGAGGGTCACTCGATGACTTCCAAACACCACTTCTTGCGCCTCAAGATGGAGATGGCTATTATTTCTTCCATGGCATAACCGGTGCCGGTGTGGTCAATGAGCCTTATACGTTGACCCAGACACTGACCGATTTGCCCTCCGGGCGCTATATCTTAAAGTACTATGCTGCGCTTAAGGTACGTGCTGCGGACATTTTGAATCCGGAACCCCTGATGAGAGTCACGACTTCTGTAGGCGATACGGATGAACCTATCGAGGTCTTCATGCCCGATACCACCATGAGCGAATGGCCTGCAGAAGACGAGTTGGAGTTCGTAGTCCTGACGGACAATGACACAGTGACGCTCGGTATGTATTACGAGGCACCCTCCTATACCGAACAACACGTTTACCTTGACAACTTCCGCCTCTACCGCTTGGGCGATGTCACGGAGCTGGACATCATCAATTCCACCAAACAAGAGACCGAAGCGTTCATGATGGAGTTGGCTGCGAAGCATGTAGAGATAGAGTACCAGTATTTGCCCGGGGATTGGGATAACATCATGTACGACTACGAACAGCCGCAGACCATGGATACCGTTTCCTCCATTCAAGGTGCCCAAGCGTTCCAGCAACAGGTGCTTTTGTGGATAAGCCGCATGGACTCGCTGATTACGTACCGCACTGTGGAGATACCCATGTGGAACGACTCCCTGCAGACTCTTATCACGGAAGCCAAGTACGAAGGTATCGAGGCTCTGCAGACCCAGCTGGATGCCAATAAGGCACTCTTGGAAGCTGCAACTTATCCCCAGGATTTTGTTACTGCGCTCGCAGCCTCCAAGCAGGTGGCTTTTGATTACAATGTGAATGGCCTGATGAGTTTGGTTAGCTACGACGAGCCGACCGATTTCACTTCCTACTTCATTGTCAATCCAACGTGCGAGGGCGAACGCCAGCGCGTAGATCCGGAGGGATGGACCGTGATCAGCGTAGGCTCCACCCAGCCTTATCTGTATGGCGGCGACCGCCAGTATGCCGACGGCACGACCAACCCGGGCCCCTACTTCAATACGTGGGGCGGTGCTGGTACGATGGAGTTCACGGCCAAGCAAAGCCTGCCCAACCTCCCCGTGGGCATCTATACCTTGCGTTGCATCGGAGCCAGCGACGGCAACCAGGGAACGTATCTTTATGTCAAGGTGAACGATGACTATTACTATACGGAAGTCGCCAATACGGGAACCCGTATGGATACCCTCATCGTGGACAACGTCCTAGTACTGGAAGAGGGTAGTATGGTAGAAATAGGCTATACAAACGAGGCTGACTCGCTTTGGGCCGATGCTCATTCGTCGGATGCCACCATCATTTCGGCCGACGATTTCACGCTCTTCTACCGTGGTAGCGATCCTTCTGCACTGAAGGGCGTATTGGAGGAAGCCATTGCCGAGATGGAGGCCTATCTGACCGATACGGAAGAAGGCACGGCTGCCCTGAAGGGTGATGTAGCTGCCGTGCAGGCCGTGATAGCCGAAGCCAAGGAGACCGCTCAAGGTACAGACTTCGCCGCATACGGCAGGGCTCTGAGCAACCTGAATGCGCAATATACGATTATTACCGCTTCCGCCACGGCAGCCGGCAACGTGCAGACCACGATGGACGAGGCCAACGCTTTGATACAAGAGTCCGGCAGCAAGATGACCGATGCCAAGGCTCCGCTGGAGACCGAGGTGACGATAGCCGCCACGTGGCTGGAGAGCGACGATGCCGTTACGGCCGATGCCGAAGCGCTGATAGACAACATCCTGGCAGCCATCGAAGTGGCCGAAGACTCCATCCGTTCTTGGGAGAAACAGCACCTCGTAGTGGGCGATGCAACGGCATGTCTGGTGAACCCGACGATTGAGGACGGCACGAAAGGCTACCACATGGATGCCTTTGGCGGTGCATACATCGTAAGCGCTTCCGACTTCTTCGCTGACAACCATACTCACCTCTGCTTCTGGAGTGGAGGCGCTCCTGCTGACAGTGTAGGCTTCGATATGTACCAGAACGTAGGCAACATTCCTTCCGGATATTATCGCATGACCGCTATGGCTGTGGTCGGTGCCAATGAGCCTAACAACATTGAGGAATTCTCCAATGGCAATGTGGTATTCTACGCTATTGGCGACGTAGACCACGAAGTACAGGTGCCTCTCCACCATGCTATTTACGAAAGTGGCGATACGCTTACATTCTCCTCTTCCGGCAGACTCGACAGTACCTACAACTATTACAGCAACCAGCCTTACCAGTATGTGCTCGACCACATCCTGGTCAACCACGGCGAGTTCCGCTTCGGTATGAAGACCATCGGCCCGATGAACATCAATACCGCCCGTATCTACAACTTCACGCTCGAATACCTGGAGCCCGTGGACTACGAGCCCTATCCCGATGCCATCGAAGAAGTGGGCGCCGATGCCGCTGAGCTGAAAGCCTACGCACAGAACGGCTACATCATCGTGGAGACCGACGAGCCGTACACCATCGTCTCCGTCAACGGCGGCGTAGTGCCCGACACAGACGCACAGCTCGTGCCCGGTGTCTACATCGTGCGCGCCGGGTCGAAGACGGTGAAAGTCGTAGTCGACTGACCCTGACCCTTTAGAGGCTGCTGCCTGCCGCGGAGCAGGTGGCAGCCTTTTTTTTGCTTCCTATATCCCGAACCTCCAAAAACCATTTATTAAACACCAAAATCACACATCAATGACTGAAAAAATCCATCAGACCCTGCGCGACTCGAAAGCGGCCCGCTGGACGGCTCTCGGCGTAGTGGCTTTCACCATGCTCTGCGGTTACTTCCTGACCGACGTCATGGCTCCGCTCAAACCCATGCTCGAAGAAGAGCTCCTCTGGAGCAGCACGGAGTACGGCATCTTCACGAGCGCCTACGGGTGGTTCAACGTATTCCTGCTGATGCTCATCTTCGGCGGCATCATCCTCGACAAGATGGGCGTGCGCTTCACCGGCCTGGGCGCCTGCACGCTCATGGTCGTGGGCTGCCTCGTCAAGTACAGCGCCATTTCCGGCCTCATTCCCCTCGAAGGCACCGTCATCGCCGGCATGAAAGGCCAGGTGGTGGTGGCCGCCTTGGGCTACGCCCTCTTCGGAGTGGGCGTGGAAGTGGCCGGCATCACTGTGTCGAAGATCCTCGTCAAGTGGTTCAAGGGCTACGAACTGGCACTGGCCATGGGCCTGCAGATGGCCACGGCGCGCCTCGGCACGATGCTCGCCCTCTCCATCAGCGCGCCGGTGGCCCGCTACTTCCACGACGTCTCCGCCCCCATCCTGCTCTGCCTCGTGATGCTCTGCATAGGGCTCATCGCCTTCCTCGTCTACACCGTCATGGACCGCCGCCTGGAGGCCTCCATCGGGCGGGAGGAGAAGTCGGCCGACGACCAGTTCCGCATGAGCGACATCGTGCTCATCGTGCGCAACCGCGGCTTCTGGCTCATCGCCCTGCTCTGCGTGCTCTTCTACTCCGCCGTGTTCCCCTTCCTGAAGTACGCCACCGACCTGATGATCAACAAGTATGAAGTCTCCCCCGACCTGGCGGGCATCATCCCCAGCCTCCTGCCGCTGGGCACGCTGTTCCTGACCCCCTTCTTCGGCAACCTCTACGACCGCCGCGGCAAGGGAGCCACCATCATGCTCATCGGCGCCGTCATGCTCATCGGCGTGCACGTGCTCTTCGCCCTGCCCATACTGAACTACTGGTGGTTTGCCACGCTCATCATGATCGTCCTCGGCATCGCCTTCTCCCTCGTACCCTCGGCCATGTGGCCCTCCGTGCCCAAGATAATCCCCGAGAAGCAGCTCGGCACGGCCTATGCCCTCATCTTCTGGGTGCAGAACTGGGGCCTGATGGGTGTGCCCGCCCTCATCGGCTGGGTGCTCGACCGCTTCTGCAAGCTCGGCGGCGAGGGGCAGCCGGCCTACGACTATACGCTCCCGATGGTCATCTTCGCCTGCTTCGGCGTCCTGGCCCTCATCGTGGCCCTCATGCTCAAGGCCGAAAACCGCAAGAAAGGCTACGGTCTGGAAGAGGCCAACATCAAGAAGTCCTGACCGCCGGCACAGTCCGGCCCGTGCTCCCGCACGGAGCACACGACACGGACAGCCGGGTCCCGCCGAACCGGAAGGCAAGACCCGGCTGTCTTGCTGCCGCGGGCAAGGGGCAGCCCCGCATACCGAAACGGAAAGCGGCAGCGCTTTTCCCGAGAAGCGCCAACACTTTCCGCAAAAAGCGGCAGCGCTTTTCCCGAGGAGCGGCAGCACTTTCCGCCCCGTGCGGCAAGGCGCCCGGGGCGGAGCTGCAGGACTCCCGCCGCACGGGGCCGGGGCCCGCGCGGCGGCGGAGAAAGCCTTTTTTGCCCCCGCGCCGCATTTTTCCGGCTGAATACTTGCCCGTTACGGAAAGAAGCCCTACCTTTGCGCCGCTTTTTAACATCAATATTCATCTCAAACAGTTATGTATTTAGACGTAGCAAAGAAAAAGGAAATCTTCGAGGAGTACGGGAAGTCCAACACTGATACTGGCTCCGCTGAAAGCCAGATTGCATTGTTCTCCTACCGTATTGCTCACTTGACCGAACACATGAAGGTCAACAAGAAAGATTATACTACGGAACGTTCCTTGACCATCCTCGTAGGTAAGCGCCGCCGCTTGCTCAACTACCTGAAGGACCGCGATATCGAGCGGTATCGCGCCATCGTCAAGAAACTGGGCCTGAGAAAGTAACCCCTCTCCCGCCCTGCCCAAAGAGACAAGGAAGGACTGCTTTTCCCCGAAGAAAGGCAGTCCTTCGAGTTTTATTCGTATCTTTGCCTCCCCATAGGCCCCGCGCCTGCCAATCTATAATACCGCAACGCAGAATGGAATTGTTCTCATCCCTCCCCTACAAGGTAGCCGACTTCGGACTCGCCGACTTCGGCCATAAAGAAATCGAACTGGCCGAACACGAGATGCCCGGCCTCATGGCCCTCCAGAAGAAATACGCCGGACGGCAGCCCCTCAAGGGCGCACGCATCACCGGCTCCCTGCACATGACCATCCAGACCGCCGTGCTCATCAAGACGCTCCGCGCCCTGGGCGCCGAGGTGCGCTGGGCCTCGTGCAACATCTACTCCACCCAGGACCACGCCGCAGCGGCCATGGCCGACCTGGGCGTGCCCGTCTTCGCCTGGAAGGGCGAGACGCTCGAAGACTACTGGTGGTGTACGCTGCAGGCCATGGACTTCGGCGAAAACGCCGGCCCCAACCTCATAGTCGACGACGGCGGCGACGCCACGCTCCTCATCCATACCGGATATGCCGCAGAAGAAGACCCGAAAGTGCTCGACCGCCCCGGACAAGGGGAAGACGAAATCCAGCTCCTCGCCCTCCTGCGCCGCCTCCTGGCCGAGCGCCCGGGCTACTGGCACAGCCTCGTGCCCGAAATACGCGGCGTGAGCGAGGAGACCACCACCGGCGTACACCGCCTCTACCAGATGCAACAGCAGGGACGGCTGCTCTTCCCGGCCTTCAACGTGAACGATTCGGTCACGAAGTCCAAGTTCGACAACCTCTACGGCTGCCGCGAGTCGCTGGCCGACGGCATCAAGCGCGCCACCGACGTGATGATAGCCGGGAAGACCGTGGTCGTGGCCGGATACGGCGACGTGGGAAAAGGCTGCGCACAGTCCATGCGCAGCTACGGCGCCCGCGTGCTCGTCACCGAGATAGACCCCATCTGCGCGCTCCAGGCCGCGATGGAGGGATTCCAGGTAGTCACCATGGAAGAAGCCTGCACGCAGGGCCACATCTTCGTCACCACGACGGGCAACATCGACATCGTACGCATCGAACACATGCTGCGCATGCCCGACCAGGCCATCGTCTGCAACATAGGCCACTTCGACAACGAGATACAAGTAGACGCCCTCAAGCGCTACCCCGGCATACGCTGCCGCAACATCAAGCCGCAGGTCGACCAGTACTACTTCCCCGACGGGCACAGCATCCTGCTCCTGGCCGACGGGCGCCTCGTCAACCTGGGCTGCGCCACGGGCCATCCCTCCTTCGTCATGAGCAACTCCTTCACCAACCAGACCCTCGCGCAGATGGAACTCTACCGGGAAAAGTACGGCACCGGCGTCTACCGCCTGCCCAAGCACCTGGACGAAGAAGTGGCCCGCCTCCACCTCGAACAGGTGGGCGCGCACCTCTCCCGCCTAACCCCCGAGCAGGCGGCCTACATAGGCGTATCCGTCGACGGCCCCTACAAGTCCGAATTCTACCGCTACTGACCCCTCCACCCCCAATCCATACCCCAAAAGCCAACACACCATGAGCCCCATCCTCAAGAAGATAGGCCCCGACGCAGTGGCCATCGTGGCCTTCGTCATCCTGGCCTTTGCCTATTTCTACCCCTCCGCCATAGACGGACGCGTGCTCTCCGGCACCGACCACACCGCCTCGGCAGGCCTCGGCGCCGAAAACGACGCGTACTACAAGGAAACCGGCCACGTCTCCCGCTGGACCAACGCCGCTTTCTCCGGAATGCCCACCTACCAGATCAACCCGAGCTACCCCTCTACGCAAATCACCAACGCCATCTCCACGACCTACAAGCTCTTCCTGCCGGGCTACGTGGGCCTGGTGTTCATCATGCTGCTCGGATTCTACATCCTCATGCGCGCCTTCAACTTCAAGGTGTGGATGTCCGCGTTGGGAGCCATACTCTGGGCCTTTTCCTCATACTACTTCATCATCATCCTTGCCGGACACATCTGGAAGTTCATCACCCTGGCTTACATTCCCCCCACGATTGCGGGAATGGTGCTGGCCTACCGCGGCAAATACCTGGCCGGCGGACTGCTCACCGCCCTGTTCGCCTCGTTCCAGATAGCCTCCAACCACGTGCAGATGAGCTACTATTTCCTGTTCGTCATGTTCTTCATGGTGCTGGCCTACCTCTGGCAGGCCATCCGTGAGCACCAGATGCCCCGCTTCTGGAAGGCCACGGGCGTAATGGTCGTGGCCGGCGTGGCCGCGGTGCTCATCAACGGCTCCAACCTCTACCACACCTGGGAATACAGCAAGCACACCATGCGCGAGAAGAGCGAGCTTGTCAAGCCCAACACGGCGAACCAGACCAACAGCGGCCTCGACCGCGACTACATCACCGCCTGGAGCTACGGAAAGGGCGAGACCTTTTCGCTCATGATACCCAACATCAAGGGCGGCGCCTCGCAGATTCCCCTCCAGTTCAGCGAAGAAAACCTCCAACTGGGCACGCCCCAGCTCCAGGAGTTCTACCGCCAGCCGCTCATGGGCCAGTACTGGGGCGAACAGCCCGGCACGTCGGGCCCCGTCTACGTGGGCGCTTTCGTCTGCCTGCTCTTCATCCTGGGGCTGCTCATCGTGAAGGGCCCGATGAAATGGGCGCTCCTTGCCGCCACGGTGCTCAGCATATTGCTCTCCTGGGGGCACAACCTGATGTGGTTTACCAACCTTTTCATCGACCACTTCCCCATGTATGCCAAGTTCCGCACCGTCTCTTCCATCCTCGTGATAGCGGAATTCACCATCCCCCTGCTCGCCCTGCTCGCCCTGCGCCAGTGGCTCGACGAATTCCGCAACGGCACGGACGAGGCCCTGCGCAAGCAATACCTGAAACGCTTCTACACCAGTCTCGGCGTCACGGGCGGACTGTGCCTCCTGTTTGCCCTGTTCCCGTCGCTCATCGAGTTTAATGTCCCGAAGACCGTCGGCCAGTTCACGGCGCGCCTGGCCGGGCAGGCCTCGCCGGAGATGCTCTCCGTCGTGGGCGGCGACCTCTCGCGCATGTTGCCCGCACAATATTCCGACATCCTCTCGGCCGACGCCTGGCGCAGCCTCTTCATCATACTCCTCGGGGCTGCCCTCCTCTGGCTCTACGCCAAGGGGAAACTGAAGGGGAGCTACGCCGTGGCCGGAATCCTCGTGCTCTGCCTGGCAGACATGTGGTCGGTCAACAAACGGTACCTCAACGACGACTGCTTCGTGGAGCCCCGCCCGCAGGAAGCCATTGCCAAATCGGCCGCCGACGAGCAGATCCTGCAAGACACCGACGACCCGGACTACCGCGTGCTCGACCTTTCGGTCAATGTCTTCAACGACAATACGCCGGGACTCTTCCATAAAAACATCGGCGGCTACCATCCCGCCAAACTGCGCCGCTACCAGGAACTGATAGACTACCACATCAGTCCGGAAATCCAGAAGCTCTGGCGCGGGATAGCCCAGAGCGGCGGCGACCTGGCCCGGCTCCCGCAGGACTCGATACCGGTGCTCAACATGCTCAACATGCGCTACGTCATCCTCCCCGTGCTGCAGGAAGGCGGGCAGAAGTCGGCCATCCCGAACCCGAACGCCTACGGAAACGCTTGGTTCGTCAGCGACATCCTCTACGCCAAGAACGCCAATGAGGAAATCGAGGCGCTCTACGACCACTCGCCCCGCCGGACGGCCGTCGTGAGCGAAGCGCTCCGCGCCCAACTCGGCCCCGACGCCGCCTGCACCGACAGCGCCTCCACCATACGCCTCACTGAATATGCCCCCGACCGCCTCGTCTACGAGACAAACTCCAAGAGCGGCGGCGTGGTCCTCTTCTCCGAAATCTATTATCCCGAGTGGACGGTCAGCATCGACGGCGGAGAACCCTCGGAAGAGGCTGTCTTCCAAGCCAACTACGTGCTGCGCGGCGTGAAGCTCCCTGCCGGGCGGCACACGGTGGAGTTCCGCTTCGACCCGGCTTCCGTACACCGCACCGAGGCGCTGGCCTACGCCGGCTTCGCCCTGCTGCTCCTCTTCCTCGGCGGCACGCTCTGGCAACTCTACCGGGGCAAGCACCCGTCCAGCCCGCAGCCTGCGGACACGATGCCGCCCGTCGGGAAATAATCCCCCCAACCGGACGGGCCCTCTGATGACCGACCCGGGATAAACCGGAAAGAGACACCCCGTCCTGCAAACAGAGCGCGCAGCGCGTCCGGAATCCGGCGCGCTGCGCGCTCTGTCTTTCGCCCCGCGAGCTGGACGCCGCGGCTCAGCTCGCCGACTGCATGCGGCGGTATTCGCTGGGCGTGTAGCCCACGTTTTTCTTAAACGTGCGGTTGAAGTGTTGCGAGTACTGGAAGCCCAGTTCGTAAGCTATCTGGCTCACCGTCTTGTCCGTGCCGACAATCATCTCTTTCGCCAGGTCGATGAGCTTGCCCTGTATGTACTCTTGCGCCGTCTTGCCCGTCTCTTTCTTGATCAGGTCGCCGAAATAGTTGGGCGAGAGGTACACCCGGTCGGCAAAGTACTTCACCGTCGGCAGACCCGCATGGCGCGACTGGCCGTCGAGGAAGTAGCTGTCGAGCAAAGCCTCGAAGCGCGTCAGGACATCGCGGTTCGCTTTTGTGCGGGTCTCGAACTGCCGGCTGTAAAACCGCATGCAGTAGTCCAGCAGGAGCTGCACGCTGCGCACCAGCAGCCGCTTGCTGAGCCGGTCGGTGGGGCGGCTCAGCTCCGTCCGGATATGGCTCAAGAGGCCCAGGAACATCTGCTTTTCCTCTTCCGAGAGGTGGAGCGCTTCGCGGGAACTGTAGGAAAAGAAGGAATACGACTTGATTTCCCTCCCCAGCGACGTGCCGCGCACCAGGTCGGGGTGGAACAGGATGCCCCTCCCCTTGGGCTGCAGGCCGGCCGGGACGTCCACTTCCACCACCTGCCCCGGCGCGAAGCTCACGACGGTCCCCTCCTGGTAGTCGTAGGTCTGCTTCCCGTAGCGGATGTCGCCGCACTTCGTATCCTTCAGGAAGAGGGCATAGATACCGTAGTTGAACGCCATTTTCTCCGGCCGCAGCGCCGCCTCGGACAGGTCCACCACGTTGAGCAGCGGATGCAGCGTCGGCAACCCGAAAACCCGGCTGTATTCCTCCACTGTGTCCAGTCTGATTATTTTTTCCATCGAACACCGTTTTTAAGTTTGGAAGCAAAAATATGGATTTTCGTCCGGGCATCCGTCAGTTTGTCTGCAAATAAGGCACAAATTTCCGTAAAATGCTTTCATTACGTCCGGCATAACCCGGAAATCCCAGCCACGGCGCAACCGTAAATCGGGTACAAAGTTCTGTAAAATATCTACCGCGGGAGCAGCCTGCAAGCCTTACCTTTGTCAGACAAAAGCAGCGGCGACTCCAGACAAAGACCCTGCTGCTTTCTCCAACAAATCATATACGTATTCATCTACTCCGCCTCCGCTTCCGAATATTGGAGAAGATCCCTATATTTGCAAGCGGCAGCAAAATCATCCTACTCATCTCATTCCTTTATGAAAACGAGCAAAAAGAATCTTGTCCTTACCGCACTCCTCCTCGGCGCTTCTGCTGCCACACTCCCCGCCGGGGCGCAACCCTCTCCCACGCAGGCCGACAGCCTGAGGGTGATGGACGAAGTGGTCGTCACCGGGACACGCAACGCCACCGACGTGCGCCACCTCTCGCAGACCGTCTCCATCGTAGACCGCCGGACCATCGAACAAGGCCAGCAGCCCAACCTCCTGCCCGTACTCTCGGAGCAGGTGCCCGGACTTTTCGTCACGGCGCGGGGCGTGATGGGCTACGGCATATCGGGCGGCGCGGCCGGCGGCATATCGCTGCGCGGGCTGAGCGGCAGTTCGGGCCGTATGATGGTGCTCATCGACGGCCACCCGCAGTACGCCGGCATCTTCGGCCACCCCATTTCCGACGCCTACCAGTCGCTCCTGGCCGAGCGGGTAGAAGTCTTGCGCGGCCCCGCCTCCGTGCTCTACGGTTCGAACGCCATGGGCGGCGTAGTCAACATCGTGACCCGCCAGATGGAGGCCGACGGCGTGCACACCGGCCTACGGGCCGGATACGGATCGTACAACACTCTGGAGACGGAGCTCACCAACCGCATCCGCCGGAGCCGCTTCTCCAGCCTGCTGAGCGGCTCCTACAACCGCACCGACGGGCACCGCGCCGACATGGGCTTCGAGCAATACGGCGGCTACGCCAAGCTGGGCTACGAACTGGGCAGCCACTGGGATACGTATGCCGACGTGAATGTCACCCACTTCAACGCCTCTTATCCCGGCCCCGCCTCCGCCCCGCTCCTCGATGCCTACCAGCGCATCACACGGGGCATGGCCTCCCTGGCCATCGCCAACCGCTACGACAGGACTTCAGGCGGCCTGAGCTTTTTCTACAACTGGGGGCGGCACTACATAAACGACGGCTATACACCCTCCGAGGGAGAGACTTCGCAAGACGGGCGCTTCCGCTCGTGGGACGACATGATGGGCCTCTCGCTCTACCAGAGCGCCCGCATCTTCCCCGGCAACCGCATTACGGCAGGATTCGACTGGTTCCGCTACGGCGGCCGGGCATGGACGGACTACGTGGCAGGCCCCGATGCCGGGACACGCAGCGACCTGGTGGACAAACACGAGGACGAACTGGCCGGATACGTAAACTTCCGCCAGGACATCGGCCGATGGCTGACCGCCAGCGCAGGCCTCCGCGCCGACCACCACTCGCGCATCGGCACAGAATGGGTACCCCAGGCCGGACTGGCCCTCCACCTGCCCCGCGCCGTGGAGCTCAAAGCCTCCGCCAGCAAGGGATTCCGCTACCCCATCCTGCGGGAGATGTACATGTTTCCGCCGCAAAATCCCGACCTGAAACCCGAGTCGATGTGGAACTACGAGATAGCCCTCTCCCAGCGGCTGCTCGGCGGACGCCTCCACTACGGCATAAACCTCTTCTATATCGACGGCAAAAACCTCATCATGACCCTGCCGAACCCCTCGGGAAGCGGCATGCTCAACCAGAACTCCGGCGAGGTGGACAACTGCGGTGTGGAACTGCAAGCGGCCTGCCGCATAAGCCCCGCCTGGTCCGTCGGCGGCAACTACAGTTTCCTCCACATGGAGAACCCCGTAGTCGCCGCGCCCGAACACAAGCTCTACGCCGGTGCCGCCTTCACCCGCGGGCGGTGGGACCTGACGACCGGACTGCAATACATAGGCGGACTCTACACCTCGGTCGGCCCCGACGTGCAGGAAGACTTCGTACTCTGGAACGTGCGCGGCTCCTTCCGCGCCGCCCGCTGGCTCGACATCTGGCTGCGCGGCGAGAACCTGCTGGCGCAGAAATATGAAATCAACGCCGGATATCCCATGCCCCGCGCCACGGTGACGGCCGGAGTGAACCTCCGCTTCTGAACTCCCGCCCTCCCCTCCGGCCGCTCTCGCAAGACGATTCTTACCCCCAAATACAACAGAGATATGAACAGCAGAACACTTCTTTCGCTCTTCGCGGGCCTGTTATTCCTGCCGGGCGGAGCACAAGAGAGCATCAGCTACACATTCGACGACGGCCAGGAGCAGTGGGAGACCCGACGCGGCCAGGCAGAACTCTCCGCCCAAGGGGCATGGAAAGGCAACTCGCTGAAGCTGGCCCCCAGCACCCTCGTGCGCTTCCGCATCAGCGTGCAGCCGGAGTCGACCTACGAACTCAGCGCCCGGCTCCGCACCGAGAGCGGATCCGACAACATGACCCTCCAGATCACCGGGCTGGGGAAGAACAACGTCAGCATCTCCAGCGCCCTGGCTTCCTGGACGGAAGTGAAACAAGAATTCCACGTCACGGCCGGACAGGAAGAGGCCGTGCTGGAAGCCGTCTTCGACCAGAGCTCCGGCGGGACGCACGCCTGGCTCGACGACATCCGCATCCGCCGCACGGGCGACTACCACGAGGCCGTCTACAACGGAATCCCTCCCGCCCCCGTGCGCGAGGTGAAGACCGACCTGGGCATCGCCATGCAGCCCGACGAGAAAATCCAGTGGATGCTCGACGACAAACTGGGCCTCTTCATCCACTGGGGGCTCTATGCCGGTCCGGCCCGGGGCGAATGGTACATGGAAAACGCCGGCATCCCCATCGAGGAATACCGGCGGCTGGCCTACCCGGAATCGGGCGGCGACTACTTCGACGCCAAGGACTTCGATGCCCGCAAGTGGGTGGATCTGGCCAAAAGGGCCGGCATGAAATACGTATGCCTCACCACCCAGCACCACGACGGCTATGCGCTTTTCGAAAGCAAATACATGGATGCTTTCACCTCGAAGCAGACCCACAACCGGGATTTCGTGCGGGAATACGTGGAAGCCTGCCGCGAAGCGGGACTGAAAGTGGGCTTCTACAAGACACTGATCAACTGGCGCTTCCCGGGATACTACGACATCACGGGCACCGACTGCCGCCCCGACAACCGATTCGGCTACACCACAGCCGCCTGGCACAAGGAGAACGCGCGGCTGATGAAGGAAGAACTCTACTGCCAGGTAAAGGAACTGATGACGCGCTACGGCAAGATCGACCATCTCTTCTGGGACGGCGGATGGATAGCCCAGCAGGGTACGGATGCCGACGGTGCGCCCTTCTGGGAGTCGGGCAAATACATGAGCGAAGACAATGAGTGGCCCGTCAATCCTTACTTCTGCGATTACGACTCCGCGACCGGGCGCCCGCTCGGGCTGATGGGCATCGTCCGGAAGTACCAGCCCGACATCGTGGCCAACCCGCGCAGCGGATGGGTCGGCGACTTCACCTGCGAGGAAGGCGGCGGCGAAGTGAAAGGGCCCGTCCGCAGCGGGATAGTGGAGAAATGCGTCTCCCTGACACCAGGATGGGGCTACAGCATCCACGCGGAAACCCCGGAAGGAATCAAATCGTTGAAGCGGGTGAAACGCCTCTTCGCCGACTGCATGGTGCGCAACATGTGCTTCCTGCTCAACGTAGGCCCTGACCGCCACGGCAATATCCCGCCCCTCGTGGAGCAGCGGCTACTCGAATTCGGCGATTGGGTCGATGCCACCCGCGAAGCCATCTACGGCACCCGCGGCGGTCCCTGGCAACCAGTGGACGGACAATACGGGTTTTGCTACAAGGACAACGTCATCTACATCTACTTCCTTGGCGGCTATTCCGGACAAACCTTCACCCTTCCCTCGCTCGACAAGGGAATGAAAGCCCGGAAAGCCTATGACGTCTGCACCAAACAACCTGTAAAAATCCGGCAAAAAGGCAAGGCCGTCACCCTGAGCGGCCTGCAACTTGCGACAGACGACCTTACGGTAATCGCCGTAGAACTGAACCGTAACGTCCGCTGACAACCTACCCTATTCTACCGACGTGCACCCTCGGAATCCCGCTCCCGAGGACAGCACGTCGGAAAGCGGCAGGATGGAGAACCTGCCGCTTTCCGGCTTCAAAGACAACTTGCAGCGGAACAACGCCAGCCCTTCGGTGTCCTGAAACTTGCGGTAGAAATTGGCGACAAGATTGCTGATGATGTCGCCGTTCCTGTCCACTGCATGAACTCGCCGCCCTTTATCGGCGGCACGGTCTGCAAGTTGCCCTCCTTGTCAAATCCTTTAACGGCACTCACTTTCCCCTGCTGTCTATCCAAGACCAGCAGCACGTCTTTTTCCTGTCCCTCTGCGGCGGGAGCATTCTGTTTTCGCTCATAAATCATTGAAATTAAAGGGTTGCGGGAATAGTCCCGCCCAAAGGTAGCGACTAAATATGCAATATTTTGACGGACGGCAAAGGGTGTTCCGCTTTGTACGGCTGTGGGTCGATTTGTCCGGGTGAAGAAAGACTGCAACCAACGATTGCAACATTAAAAGCAGGCATAAAAAGAGAGCGAAGTTAATCACTCTCTTTAGGTGAGCCATTTGTAAGCCATTTAATTATTGCGATAACAACTTATAATCAACTGTTTATGATAAATCGCTTTATACTTGTGATGCGTTAGTGAGCCATTTGGGTACATAATAAGTCCCTTTGCCTACTTTCCCTTGCATTTCCAGCCAGCCATTCATCTGTTGGAGTATGCGGGATGCTGTCGGTTTATTTACTCCTAAAATATGTTGTACGTCCGAGTTTGTAATACGCCCATTCTTGGCGGCGTATTCGATAACCGAAATATACTTTTCATCCACCCGTTGCGCCAATAACTGTGAACGCACGTCTGTATAATAGGTAATCATCAGTCCGCTTATCATTTCCAATTTGGGCGGCAGTAATTTATATGCGCTGACCGCTTCCAAGATACGCTTGTAGCCACGTCCCCAGCTTTCAATATCCCCGCTTCTGAAAAAGGCGTTGGCGATTATCGGGT
>CALUJL010000026.1 GCA_944320955.1 uncultured Bacteroidaceae bacterium | reverse complement strand
GTCGCCAATAGTTACGACGGAGCCGGGCTTGCCGTCTACGCCGTTCACGCCGTCAGCACCGTTGGTCAACGTGAAATCCGTGCCATCGCTGAGCGTGACCTTCACTCCGTTTGCAACCGGTTCCACGTTGGTGACCACGGCACCGGCTTCGATCTGAGCTTTGAGGTCTTTGACGGATTTCTCCACCGCCTCGACCCGAGCGCTCAATCCGTCAATGTCGTCATCGTAGTCGGAGCAGGAAACGAAAGTTCCCGTTGCACCCACTAACAAGGCTCCAAAGAGGATCGCATTTAAATACTTTCTGTTCATACTAAAAAGCTTTTAATTTATAAATTAAAAAATAGAAAGGTTGTTTCTTTTCCTCATTCGGTTTGGGTTGGTTTTCTCTCTGTGGTTTTCTTATTTCTCTCGTGGTTTTCCTCCGTTACTCAATAGGTAACGGCACTTTTTGCCTAAAACGCCCCGGGTCAGGGCGCTACGTTTTGCGGTGCGGGGCTTATACCTTATTATATTATATAGGGCGCGGGGCTGTGGGGCAGGCGTGCGGTTTGCCGGGAGAGCTGCGGCGGAGGGGAGGGCGCCCGTAGGGAGGGGGATGGGCGGGGAGAGAGCCTTTTTGTCTTACGAAACTGTTTTATAGGGACTATGCGGGCCTTTTCGGGCAGCTATTTTGGGATTTGTGAGGAAAAAAAAGGCTTTCTTTCGTAGTATGTAAACAAAAACATTTATATTTGCAGCGATTTTCTGCCGTTACCTATTGAGTAACGGCACTTTTTTTGCCCGTTTTGAATAAAATGCGCATCATTTTCCCGCCGGATGCGGCAGGGGGATATGGAGAGGGCGGCAAGGGAGTCGAGGGCTTCCCTTGCCGCCCTCTTCCGGTTTGCCTTGTGGGAGAACGGGGAGGGGTGCGGGGGAGTCCGGGAAAAGTGGCAGGGCTTTTTGCAAATAGCGGCAGCACTTTTTCCGAAAAGCGGCAGCGCTTTTCCGGGACGGATGCGGGGCCTGGTGGCGGAAGTGGCAGGGTGCTTTTAGAGGAACGGCGTGAGCAGGTTGGCCAGCCAGCAGCGGAAGCGTTTCCAGCGGGAGAAGTCTTCCTTCCAGACCTCGTGGGTCATGAGTTTCGACTGCCGGCAGTCGTCGCGGAAGAGGGAGTCGATCTGCGCCGTGGCCTCGCGGTCGAAGATGAAGGCGTTTACCTCGTAGTCGCACCGGAGGCTGCGGCTGTTGAGATTGGCCGAGCCCACGGTGCAGTGGGTGCCGTCGACGGTCATCGTTTTCGAGTGGTGGAACCCTCCGTAGAAGAGCCACACTTCGGCCCCGCGCTTCATGAGCTGGCGGGCGGTGTAGAGCGAGGCGTTGGGGGTGACGGGTATGTCGCCGTTGGGCGATACCATGATTTTGAGTTTCAGCCCCCGCTCGGCGGCTTGCTTGAGGGCGCGGCGCACTTTGCGGGTGGGGGTGAAGTAGGGATTGATGAGGGTCAGCGAGTCGCGCGCCGTCTCTATGGTCTCCACGAAGGTGCGCCGCAGGAGTTTGCGCAGCCGCTTGTCGTGGGCCCTGCGGTCCACGATGGCCACCCGCGCGGGGCCCGTCTCCTGGGGGAGCCGCACGGTGGGGGCGGGGTAGCGCAGGCATTCGCTCTGGGGGAGCACCTCGCCGGTCTCTCCCTCCCAGGTGTCGAGCAGGATGCGGTGCAGGTCTTGCACGGCGGGGCCCTCGATGCGCAGGTGCATGTCGCGCCAGGGGCCTATTTCGGGCAGGCCTTCGATGTAGTAGTCGGCAATGTTCATCCCCCCGGTGTAGGCGGTCCGGCCGTCGATGACGACGATTTTGCGGTGGTCGCGGTGGAAAACGTGGTTGACGAAGGGGAAGCGTATGGGGTCGAAGCGCACGATGTCGATGCCTGCGGCGCGGAGGCTGTCGAGATGGTGGGGCTTGAGGGGGCGGTTGTTCGACTTGTTGCCGAAATCGTCGAACATGGCGCGCACTTTGACTCCCTCCCTTGCCTTCTCCCCGAGCAGGCGGAAGAGGAGGGAGGCTATGGAGTCGTTGCGGAAGTTGAAGTATTCGAGGTGCACGTAGTGGCGCGCCCGGCGTATGTCGGCAAAGAGGAGTTCGAACTTCTCGTGGCCGCTGAAGATGAGGCGCACGCGGTTGCTGTCCGTGGGCTGCACGCCGTGGCGGACGAGGTAGCGCTGGAGGAGCGAGTCGGAGCGCAGGGAGGCGGGGTCGGGGGCGGGGATTTCGGCAGGCTCCGCGGCGCGGAGCGGGAGGAGTGCGGCGCAAAGGAAGAAAAGTGCCGCGTATTTCTGGAAAAGTTGCAGGGCTTTCACGAAAAAGTGCTTGGGGTTTTTTGGAGGTGCAAAAGTACTATTTTCGGAGGGCCTGCGAAAGTTTTTCGCAAACAGGAAGTCCTGCCCGGCGAATTTTGCAGAACGCCAAGCAGGACTCTCCTGAAAAAATAGCGCGTAGGCCGCAAGTTGTGGCCGATTATTCTTCTTCTTTCTGCGTGGCCTCGAACTCCTTGATGAGTTTTTCCTGTACGTCGGAGGGCACGAGCTCATAGTCCTTGAACTTCATGATGAAGGACGCGCGCCCGCCGGTCAGGGAGCTCAGGGCGGTGGAGTAGGAGGACATCTCCTTGAGCGGCACGCAGGCGGCGAGCTTCTCGTAGCCCTTTTCGCTGCTCATGCCCATGATGAGGGCGCGGCGCCCCTGCAGGTCGCTCATCACGTCGCCCATCTTGTCGCTCGGCACGAAGACTTCCACGTCGTAGATGGGCTCCAGGATCTTCGGCCCGGCTTCTTTGAAGGCCATGCTGAAGGCGTTTCGCCCGGCGAGCATGAAGGAGAGCTCGTTGGAGTCTACGGGGTGCATCTTTCCATCATAGACTATCACGCGCACGTCCCGCGCATAGGAGCCGGTGAGCGGGCCCTGTTCCATTTTTGCCATGATGCCTTTCAGGATGGCGGGCATGAAGCGGGCATCGATGGAGCCGCCGACGATGCTGTTGACGAAGACTAATTTCCCGCCCCACGGCAGATCGTACTCTTCCTGCCCCTTGACGTTGATTTTTATCTCCTGCCCGCCGAATTTGTAGCTCTCCGGCACGGGCTGCCCCTCGCGGTAGGGCTCGACGATGAGGTGCACTTCGCCGAACTGCCCTGCGCCGCCCGACTGTTTCTTGTGGCGGTAGTCGGCACGGGCGGCCTTGGTGATGGTTTCGCGGTAGGGGATGCGCGGCTCTCCGAAGACGATGTTCATCTTTTCATTATTGGCCAGCCGCCACTTGAGCGTGCGCAGGTGGAATTCGCCCTGCCCGTGTACGAGCGTCTGGCGCAGCTCTTTGGACTGCTCGATGACCCAAGTGGGGTCTTCCTCGTGCATCCGCGTCAGGAGCGCCATGAGTTTTTCCATGTCGGCCTCGTTCTCCGGCCGGATGGAGCGCGTGTATTTGGAATTGGGGAACTCGATGAAGTTGAAGCGGTTCGTGCAATCCTTGGCGTTGAGGGTGTTTCCGGTCTTTACGTCCTTGAGTTTGAGCGTGACGCCTATGTCTCCGGCGCGGAGCTCTTCGACTTTTATGCGGTTGGCGCCCGCGGCCACGTAGATCTGCGCCATCCGTTCCTTCGAACCGCGGTCGGCGTTGGTCAGGTCATCTCCCTCGCGCACCGTCCCGCTCATGACCTTGAAGTAGGAAACGGCGCCGATGTGCGGCTCGATGCCCGTCTTGAAGAAGTAGAGCGACGTGGGGGCTTCGGGGTCGGGGGCTATCTCCTGGCCGTCGGTGTTGCATACCTTGGGCATGTCGGCTACAAAGGGCACCACGTTGCCCAAGAACTCCATCAGGCGCCGCACGCCCATGTCGCGCCCGGCACATACGCAAAAGACGGGAAACATGCTGCGCGCGGCCAGCCCCTTGCGGATGCCTTCGCGCATTTCGTCTTCCGTCAGGCCGTCTTTCTCGAAGAAGAGTTCCATGAGTCCTTCGTCGTTTTCGGCGGCGGCCTCTACGAGGACGCGGTTCCACTCCCGGGCTTTTTCCATTTCCTCGGCCGGGATGTCCTCGATGATGGGGGCCCCGCCTTCGGGTTTCCAGGAGTATTTCTTCATGAGCAGCACGTCGATTACGGCATTGAAGCCCGGTCCGGTCGTGATGGGGTACTGGATGGGGACGATTTTCGAGGCGCCGTAGGCGTCGCGCAGCTGCTGGAGGATTTCGTCGTAGTCGCACTTTTCGTTGTCGAGCTGGTTGACGAGGAAGATGACGGGCTTGTTCAGCTTCTCGGTGTAGCGGAAGTGGTTTTGCGTGCCTACCTCCATGCCGTACTGGCCGTTGAGCAAAATGATCGAGGTGTCGGTCACGTTGAGCGCCGTGATGGCGCTTCCGATGAAGTCGTCACTGCCCGGGCAGTCTATGATGTTCAGCTTTTTGTTGTTCCACTCCGTGTGCAGCACGGTGGAGAAGACGGAATAGCCGTATTCCTGCTCCACGGGGAAGTAGTCGCTCACGGTGTTTTTCTGTTCTACGCTGCCCCGGCGTTTTATAACCCCACTTTCGTAGAGCATGGCCTCTACGAGAGTGGTTTTTCCGGAGCCTGAACTGCCCAAGAGGGCAATGTTTTTGATTTCGTTCGTTTGGTATGTTTTCATGAGGTTCAGTGTGTTTTTTGGTAAAACGGTCGGCAAAATAGGGATTCTTCGGCAGCGGTGCAAATTTTGAGGGGTTGTTTCTAAATTATGTTGTGGAGCATTCTGCTGTTTTCCTGCCGGAAAAGGGCTATATTTGCGTATTTCTTGGAAACGAATGCTTATGTCCGGACTCTATCTTCACATCCCTTTCTGCAGCCGGCGCTGCGTCTACTGCGATTTCTACTCCACCACGCGCACCGATCTCATGCCGCGCTATGCCGGCTGCCTCGTGCGGGAGATGGGCCTGCGGCGCGGCGAAGTGCAGGGGCCGCTGCATACATTATATATAGGTGGGGGCACGCCCTCGCTCCTGCCGCCCGCGCTGGTGGGGAAGTTGCTGGACGCCGCGCAGGCGTGCTTCGGCATCCGCCCGGACGCCGAGGTGACGCTGGAGGGAAACCCCGACGATCTCACCCTCCCCCTGCTCCGCGACTTGCGCGGGGCGGGCATCAACCGGCTGAGCATAGGCGTGCAGAGCTTTTCCGACGCCACGCTCTCCTTCCTGCGCCGCAGGCATACGGCGCGGCAGGCCTGCGAGGCGGTGGAAAACGCCCGCCGCGCGGGATTCGACAACTTGAGCATCGACCTCATTTACGGCCTCCCCGGCGAGAGCCTGGAGCAGTGGAGGGCCAACCTCGATGCGGCCCTCGCCCTGGAGCCCGAGCACATTTCGGCCTATCTGCTCTCCTACGAGGAGGGCACGCCGCTCGAAACGCTCCGCCGCCGCGGGCGCGTGCAGGAAGCGGGCGAGGACTTCGCGCTGGCGTGCTACCGCCTCCTGGCCGCGGCGCTGCGCTCTGCTGGATACGAGCACTACGAAATCTCCAACTTCGCCCTCCCCGGGCGCATCGCGCGGCACAACAGCAGTTACTGGCAGGGCGTCCCCTACCTTGGCTGCGGCCCTTCGGCCCATTCCTTCGACGGCGCTGGCCGGCGGTGGAACGACTCTTCGCTCACAGCCTACATGGAAGCCCTCGGGCGCGGCCTCCTTCCGCCCCAGACCTGCGAGGAAAGGGGGCGTTTCACGGCCTATAATGACTACATCGTCACCCGCCTGCGCACCAGCCGGGGCCTCTCCCTGGCCGAAGTGGAAGCCCTCTTCGGCGCCGATGCCGCGGCCTTCGCCCTGCACGCCGCCGGGCCGTGGCTGCAGGCCGGGCGCCTGGTGCGCACGGCCGGGGGGCGGCTCCGGCTGACGGAGGAGGGAATGTTCGTCTCCGATGCCGTCATGGAAGACTTCATCCGCGTCGACTGACCTTTTCGCCCGCATGGCCCGCTCCCCGGCCGGGCGCTCCTCCCGGCCTCCCCGGGCGGAGCCGGGAGGAGTACTTGCACTTTTTTGCGCAAACATGCAGCGCTTTTCCCTAAAACATGCAGCACTTTTCCGGAAAAGCGGCAGTGCTTTTTCCAGAAAGTGCCGGGTGTTTTCCCGTTTTTGCGCGAGCCCCTTACCGTTTCGCCGCGCCCCTTCCGTCCGGGGGCGTGCTGGTATTCATTTTATATACTATGCCTTTCGTAAACCGAAGTGCATAATAGTCTCAAATGGCAGCATATTTTTCGGGATTTAACCAGATGGATTTGTAACAGGCTGATAGTTAAGCAGATGTTAGGGGGGGGGGATTTTTGGAAAACAGGGGAGGAATTAAAAAAAAATATAAAAGTGGATTTTCAAAATCTTTTCTTCCTCCTTTTTTTGGCAGAGCCGGAATATCTTCTTATATTTGCAGATGTCCGAAATGAGTCGGGCGTAAACTAATAAAAAAATATAGCGGAAAAAACAATGAGTGACACGGAGATAAAAAAGATGCCTTACAACCTGAAGGAAAAAAAGGAGAAGCAGGCAGCTTATCGCTCGCTGATTCGTCCGGAACTGGCCGACGAATTGTACGATAAGATACTCGACATTATCGTAATGCAGAAGAAGTATAAGGATGTCAACTACTCGGCCAAGCAATTGGCCAAGGACTTGAAGACCAATACGCGCTACCTTTCGGCCGTGGTGAACTCGCGTTTCGGGCAAAACTACTCCAGCCTGCTCAACGAGTACCGCATCAAAGAAGCCGTGCACCTGATGACCGACCGCCGCTATCTGGACAAAACCATGGAAGAGATAAGCGCGATGGTGGGATTCGCCAACCGCCAGTCGTTTTACGCTGCATTCTATAAAAACATGGGCGACACTCCCAACGGATACCGCAAGAAGCATCTGCCCAAGACGGAAAAGAAATAACCCCCGGGCGGCGCAGCTTTTGTGCCGCCCCTTGCAATATCGGAAGAAATATCCCGTTGGTAAGAATGAGAACCGCGGGATATTTCCTTTTTTTGCGAAGCCTGTCCCGCCGGAAAACCGAAGAAGATGAACCAAGAACCGATGAATTATATCGTGGAGAGCTTTGCCGACCTGCAGATTCTGCGCTACGGGGTCGACGGGTTCCCCTCCCTTTCCCCCCGCCAGAAGCGCCTGGTCTACTATTTGCAGGAAGCCGCCCTCTGCGGGCGCGACATACTTTTCGACCAAAACGGCGTCTGGAACCTCCGCATCCGCCGCATGATGGAGACGCTCTACCTGCACTTCCTCTCCCGCTCCCCCCGGCCCGCCGAGTTTCCCGCCCTCGAAGTCTACCTCAAGCGCCTCTGGTTTTCCTCAGGCATCCACCACCATTACTCCACCGACAAGTTCCTTCCCGGGTTTGGCGAAGACTTCCTGCGCCGCGCCCTGCACGAATGCCCCGAAGCCTGGCAGCCCCTGGCCGCGGGCGCTTCGCTCGGAGAGTGGTGCGCTGCCGTGTTTCCCGTAATCTTCGACCCCGCCGTCTGCCCCAAGCGCGTCAACCAGGCCGACGGGGCAGACCTCCTGCTCACCTCCTCCTGCAATTATTACCAAAACGTCAGCCAGGCCGAGGCCGAAGCCTTCTATGCCCGGCAGAAAGCCGCCGGCCCCGCCGACACGCCCGTCCCATACGGCCTCAACAGCCGCCTCGTCAAAGACGCCGAAGGGCGGCTCGTGGAGGAAAAGTGGCATGTGGGCGGCCTCTATTCCCCCGCCATCGAGCGCATCGTCTACTGGCTGGAGCGGGCGAGGGAAGAAGCCGAAACCCCGGCCCAGCAGCAAGTAATAGACCTCCTGGCAGCCTATTACCGCACGGGCGACCTCGCCCTTTTCGACCGCTACAGCATCGCCTGGCTGCAAGATACGGACCCGTGCGTCGACTTCGTAAACGGTTTCATCGAAACCTATGGCGATCCGCTCGGAATGAAGGCCTCCTGGGAGTCGATCGTCAACCTGAAAGACCAAGAGGCCACGCGCCGTACCGAAATCATCAGCTCCCGTGCACAATGGTTCGAGGACAATTCGCCAATCGAGCCCCGGTTCAAGAAAAAGCAGGTGCGCGGAGTCTCGGCCAAGGTCGTGATTGCGGCCATTCTGGCCGGCGATTTGTATCCGGCCTCGGCCATTGGGATAAATCTGCCCAACTCCAACTGGATTCGGGCTCGCTTTGGCTCAAAGTCGGTGACGATCGGGAATTTGACGAAGGCCTATTCGGAAGCAGCGAAGGGCAACGGCTTCTGGCAGGAGTTCGTTTTGGAAGAAGAGCTGCCGCGGCTGGAGAAATATTCCCGCCTGACGGACGATTTGCATACCGACCTGCACGAATGCCTCGGCCACGGCTCGGGCCAACTGCTGCCGGGCGTCGACCCCGACGGGCTTAAATCCTACGGCGCCGCCATAGAAGAGGCCCGCGCGGACCTCTTCGGCTTGTATTACATGGCCGACCCCGTGATGGTGGAGCTGGGGCTTTTGCCGGACGGGGAAGCCTACAAGGCACAATACTATGCGTATCTGATGAACGGCCTTATGACCCAGCTGGTGCGCATAGAGCCCGGCGCGACAATCGAGGAGGCGCACATGCGGAACCGGCAGCTCATTGCCCGCTGGGTGATGGAGAAGGGGAAGAAGGGCGGTAACGTGCTGGAGTGGATCACCCGCGGCGGGAAGACATTCCTGCGGGTGAACGACTACGGGGCGCTGCGCGGCCTCTTCGGGGCGCTGCTGGCCGAGATACAGCGCATACGCTCGACGGGCGACTACGCTGCGGCGCGCGCCATCGTGGAGCAGTACGGCGTGCAGGTCGACCCCGGTTTGCACCACGAGGTGAAGCGCCGTTACGAAAACCTCCGCCTCTCTCCCTACAAGGGCTTCATCAATCCGCGCTACACGCCGGTCTTCGGCCCGGACGGGCAGACGATCGAGGATGTGCGGATAGACTATTCCGAGGGGTATGCCGAGCAGATGCTGCGTTACAGCAGGGATTATTCGTTTCTTATATAGTACAGAGGAGAAAAAGCGATGGAAACAGTCGACACGATACGCGACATCAAGCGCCAACTGCGCCTCGTGATGAACGGCGCCGCCTCGGCGGCCATGCGCAAGGGCGGCCTGGCTTACGGGTTGAACTTCGGCGTGGAACTGCCGCGCATCAAGGAAATTGCCGCGAAGTACCGGCCCGACAGCCGCTTGGCGCAGGCCTTGTGGAAAGAGCCCGTGCGCGAGTGCCGCATTCTGGCCGCCCTCTTGCAGCCCGCGGAGGAGTTCGGGCAGGATCTGGCCGAGGTATGGGTGGAAGATGTGGACAATATGGAGATTGCGCAGCTCACGGTGATGAATCTCTTCAGCCGCCTGCCCTGTGCGCCGCAGCTCGTGTTCCGCTGGATTGCGGACGAGCGGGAGTTTGTGCAGGTCTGCGGTTTCCTCCTCGCTGCCCGCCTGCTGAGCCGGGGGGTGGAGATCAGCCCCCGCGCTGCCGACGAACTGCGCGACCAGGCAGAGGCCGTAGGGCCGGACGCTTCCTATTTCCTGCGGAAAGCGGCCGCCACGGCGCTGGAGAAGCTGGCCGGAGAGCAGGCCGGCGAATGACTCATGGGTGGGAGGCCCTCAGAGGAGGGCTTCCCACTCTGCTTCTTTGAAGCCGCAGACGGCGCGGTCGCCGCCGACGAGTATGGGCCTCTTGACGAGCATCCCGTCGGAAGCGAGCAGGCGGAGCAGCTCTTCGCGCGGGGCGGTCTTCACTTTTTCCTTCAGGTTGAGCTCGCGGTAGCGCATGCCGCTGGTGTTGAACCATTTTTCTATGGGCTTCCCGCTCAGGGCGATCTATCGTTCGAGCTCTTCCGCCGTGGGAGGATGGGCTTTGATGTCGCGCATGGGGAGACGTATGCCGCGGCTTTCCAGATAGGCCTGCGCCTTGCGGCAGGTGCTGCACGGGGGGTATCCCACGAGAGTGTAGTCTTTCATTTCCGGGAGTGTTAGGGGTTTCTTTCCGGGCAAAGGTAGGCATTTCGCTCGTCCTTTGCAACCCGCCGCGCCTTCTCCTGCCGCCGGGGCGGAAAAGTGCCGGCACTTTTTGCGCCGACCGCTGCCGCTTTTCGGAAAAAGCGCAAGGGCTTTTTTTCGTTTCCCCGGCATATCCTTTCGGCCCGCCCGGCCGCCCTTTCGTTTTTTCTCGTTATCTTTGCGCGGAGAACGGCGCCGGGGCCCGGCTTCCGGCTTGCCGCAGAGAAGAAAGGACGCTGTGAAAGAATTGGATATCGCTTCGTTTTTTGCCTTGTCCGCCACCGAATGGGCGGCGCTCGGGCTGGTCGTACTCCTGCTGGTGCTGCATCTGGCCTGCGTGTGGCGCTACCGAAGGGTCTGCGCCTGTGCCCGCGCTTCGGAAGAAGGGGCGGGGGAGGAGGCCGGGAGCGGGGGCGAACCGCTGTCGGTGGTGCTGGTGGCGCACGACGAAGTGGAGCTGCTGCGCGAAAACCTGCCGCTCATCCTGGAGCAGGACTACCCGGATTTTGAGGTAATCGTGGTGAACGACACCGGCTCCGACGAGGTGGAAGAAGTCTTGGGCGCCCTGCACGACCGCTATCCGCGCCTCTACCATACGTTTGTCCCCGCCGAGGGCTGCCGCGTCTCCCGCAGGAAGCTGGCGCTGACCATAGGCATCAAGGCGGCCCGCCACGACTGCCTTGTCCTTACGGGTTGCGACTGCCGCCCGTCGGGGCCCCGCTGGTTGCGGCAGATGGCTGCCGGATTTTCCGGCGGGCGGGAGATGGTCTTCGGCTACAGCCGCTATCGTCTGGGCCGGAGCCGCCACGAGCGCCGGGTGCGGCAGGTGCACTTCCTGACCCAGCTGCGCTACCTTGCCTCCGCCCTGGAGGGGAAGCCCTACATGGCCTACGGCCAGAACCTGGGCTACCGCAAGTCGCTCTTTTTCCGCCACAAGGGATTTGCCGGGCTCTTCGGCCTCGAAGGCGGGGAGGACACGCTCTTCGTAAACCGCACGGCGACGGGGGAGAACACCGCCGTGGTGCTCTCGCCGGAGAGTGCGGTGGACATTGTGGCCTGCCCCTGGCCTTCCCGCTGGCGCGGGGAGCTGCGCGCCCGCCGCGAGTCGGCAGAACTGCTGCGCGGAGGGCAGTCGCTCAGCTGGGCGCTGGAGGACTTCTTGTGCATACTCTTCCAGTTGGGCGCCGCGGGCCTTGCGGTCTATGGGTTTCAGGAGCGGGTTTATCTCCTGACCATTGTGGCGGCGGTCTTGCTGCTCGTGCGCCTCGGCATTTTTCTCTCGCTCATGCGCCGCTGCCTCCGCGCCCTGGGCGAGGCGCCGCTCGGCTTCTCGCTCCTCTTCCTGGCAATGCGCCGGGCCGGGGGCGCGCTGCTGGCCGAACGCCGGGTGAAGGAGTAGGCGGCGTTTCATCTTAAACTTTTCGAAAAACCGATGCCTTATACTTTCCTGAACGAGTTGAATCCCAGCCAGCGCGAGGCGGTGGAATATTGCGACGGGCCGGCGCTCGTCGTGGCCGGTGCTGGCTCCGGCAAGACGCGGGTGCTGACCTACAAGATAGCCTATCTGCTGCGGCAGGGCATTCCCCCCTGGTGCATCCTGGCCCTGACCTTCACCAACAAGGCCGCGCGCGAGATGAAAGAGCGCATCGAGGCCCTTGTGGGTCCCGACGCCCGGCGGCTCTGGATGGGGACCTTCCACTCCATCTTTTCCCGGATGCTGCGCGCCGAGGCCGAGGCGGCCGGTTTTCCCCCGAACTACACCATATACGATGCCTCCGACTCCCGCAATCTGCTGAAAACCATCATCAAGGAGATGCACCTCGACGATAAGGAATACCGCCCCGCCGACGTGCAAAACCGTATCTCCATGCTCAAGAACCGCCTCGTTACCCCGCAGGACTACGGGCAGGACGCCGCCGCCTACGAGGACGACATGAGGAGCAACATGCCCCTCTTCCGCGACATTTATTCCGCTTATGCCGCCCGCCTCCGCCACTCCGCGGCCATGGACTTCGACGACCTGCTGATGAATACCTATCTCCTCTTCGACCGCTATCCGGACATCTGCGACCGTTATCGTGCCCGCTTCCGCTACATCCTGGTCGACGAGTACCAGGATACGAACTACGCGCAGCACAAAATCGTCCTCCAGCTGGCCGGCGACGGGCGGATCCCCGTGTGCGCCGTGGGCGACGACGCGCAGAGCATCTATTCCTTCCGCGGGGCGCGTATCGACAACATGCTCACCTTCGACTGCCTCTTCCCGCAGGCGCGCATCTTCAAGCTCGAACAAAACTACCGCTCGACGCAGACCATCGTCTCCGCCGCGGGCAGCCTGATAGCGAAAAACCAGGGGCAGATACCCAAGCGCGTCTTTTCGGAGAAGGAAAAGGGCGACCCCATCGAGCTCTTCCAGGCCTACTCCGACACGGAAGAGGCAGCCTTCGTGGCCCGCAGGCTGCAGGAACTGCGCCGCACGGGCGGGGCTTCCTACTCCGACTTCGCCGTCCTCTACCGCACCAATGCGCAGAGCCGCGTATTCGAGGAGGCGTTTCGCCAGCGCGGCATACCCTACCGCATCTACGGGGGGCTGGCTTTCTACCAGCGCAAGGAGGTGAAAGACCTCGTCTCCTACTTCCGCCTGGTGGTAAACCCCAGCGACGAGGAAGCGTTGAAGCGGGTGATAAACTACCCGGCACGCGGCATAGGCGCCACGACCCTGGGGCGCATTGCCGCAGCCGCGGCGCAGCAGCAGACAAGCCTCTGGGGCGCCATCCTCAATCTGGAGGCCGAACCGGCCGGACTCGGGCGCAGTGCGCTCCTGAAGGTGCAGGCCTTTGCCCGGCTGGTGGGCAGCTTCGTCGAGCTGAACGCGCAGGCCGATGCCTACACCGTGGCCGAACGCATCGTGCGCGAGACGGGCATCCAGGCCGAAATCTTCAACGACTCCTCGCCCGAGGGCCTCAGCCGGCAGGAAAACATACAGGAACTGATGAACAGCCTGCGCGCCTACTGCGACACGGCACAGGAGGAGACCGGCTATGCCGCCCGCATGGAAGACTTCCTGAGCGAGGCCGCCCTGCAGACCGACCAGGACACGGCCGACGACGACGGCAGCACGCCCCGCGTGACGCTCATGACCATCCACGCGGCCAAGGGGCTGGAATTCCGCAATGTCTTCGTGGCCGGGCTCGAAGAGGAGCTCTTCCCCAGCGCCATGGCCTGCTATTCGCCCCGGGCCGTGGAGGAGGAACGGAGGCTTTTCTACGTGGCGCTGACCCGCGCCATGGAGCACTGTTGCCTCTCCTATGCACGCTCCCGCTACCGGTATGGCAAGATGGAGTTCTGCAATCCCAGCCGCTTCCTGTCCGACATAGACCCGCAGTACCTCGAAGTCCATGCCCCCGGCGGCGGAGGGAATGCAGCCTATTCAGTGCGGAGCTTCCGTCCCCGTGGCGAAGTCCTGCAGGAAAAGAGAAATGCCCCCGAAGCCCCGGCCGCCGGCCGCAGCTGGAAGCGGGTGGCTCCCTCCCGTCCGGTGCCGGAAGGCGCTGCCCGCTCCGGCCCGAACAGCTGGGTGGAGCCGGGCATGAGGGTGGAGCACGAGCGCTTCGGCGCGGGCGAAGTAGTGAGCGTGGAGGGCGAGGGCGAGAACGCCAAGGCCGCCATACGCTTCGACACCTGCGGGCAGAAACAGCTCCTCCTGCGCTTTGCGCGCATCAAGCGGCTCTGAGCGGGAAGGAGCGGAAAACGAGGATACAGAAAGGAGAAAAAGAATATGAAAAACACTGTAACGAGAGTCTCCATCGTGGGCTGCGGAATCGTCGGGACGACCGTGGCTTACAGTCTGGTCATGCAGGGAGTGGCGGCAGAGATAGCCCTCATTCCCGGCCACAACCGCAAGAAAGCCTGGGGCGAGGCGCTCGACCTGCAGCACAGCATGGAGTTTCAGGACCGCAACGTGCGCGTCTTCAGCGACGACTATGCCGCCTGTCGCGATGCCGACGTGGTGGTCATCACGGCCGGGCCGGCATTCGACGGCACGTACGACCGCATGCACATGATGGCGCGTGCGGCGGAAATCATGCGCGACGTCGTGCCGCGTGTCATGTCGAGCGGCTTCGACGGGGTGATTGTCGTGGTGAGCAACCCGGTGGACGTCATGGCTTATCTCGCCTACCGCCTCTCCGGGCTGCCCAAGCAGCGCGTCATCGGGACAGGGACGGTGCTGGAGACGGCCCGCCTGAAGTGCGCCATCGGGCAATATATGCACATCGACCCGCGCAGCATAGACTGCTACGTGATGGGCGAGCACGGCGATTCGATGATGGTGCCTTGGAGCCATGTCCGCGCGGGCGGCAAGAATTTCCTGGATATCATGAAGGAACATGCCGCGCTGCCGGGTGGAATCAGCCTGGAGCAGCTCGTGGAAGAGACCCGCGAGGCCGGGAACACCGTGATGCGCGCCAAGGGAAACACGCAGTATGCCATAGCCAGCGCCGTGACGCGCATCGTGAAGACCATCCTCCACGATGACAATCAGATCATCCCCGTCTCCACGCTTCTCGAGGGGGAATACGGCGAGCGCGACGTCTTCTGCGGCGTTCCGGCCGTCATCAACCGCAAAGGAGTGGCCGACATAGGCGAGTTCCACCTCCAGCCCGAGGAGCAGGCCCTTTTCCATCGCTCCGCCGGGAAAATCCGCTCCGCCATCGCGCAGTTGGGGGTGTAGGTATTGTCAAGCGGGGCGAGGTTGTTTCGCTGTCGGGCAGCATCGTTTTCTCCGGTGCTTTGCCGGATTTCCCGAAAAAAGAGAGGCTTTCTGCTGTTCGTTGAAAGGAAAATACTATCTTTGCCCGGCTGTTCGATGACAAATTATGGAGACGGAAAAGGCAAAGACTGCACTCGCCGCGGGCGAAGATGCTTGGATTCGCTTCCTGCAGCAGCGGGGTTTGCGGAAAACTCCTGAGCGTTTGGCTTTGTGCGAGGCCGTTTTGGCCACGGAAGAGCACTTCAGCGCCGAAGACCTGTATGAACTGCTCCAGCGCGAAGCCCGGTTCCGGGTGAGCCGTGCCACGGTCTACTCCAACCTGCAGCTCCTCGTGGAAGCGGGCTTGGTGGTGCGTCATCAGTTCAGCAACTTTTCATCCGTCTACGAGCGGATGGATCGGGCTTGCGGCCATTTCCACCAGATTTGCACCAACTGCGGTGCCGTAATCGAGCGGGACGACAGCCGGCTGCGCAGCCAGATCCGGGAAATGTGCCTCAACCGTTTTCATGCGGCCTCTTACTCTTTATATATTTACGGAGTATGCAGCCGCTGCAAGCGGCAGATGGCACAGAAAAACAAAGCGAATAAGAAAACAAAAAAATAAGCGACGAGAGCTATGAAAGTAGATGTTTTGTTAGGCCTGCAATGGGGCGATGAAGGAAAAGGTAAGGTGGTAGACGTACTTACCCCCAAGTATGATGTGGTGGCCCGCTTCCAAGGCGGTCCGAATGCCGGGCATACGCTGGAATTCGGAGGGCAGAAGTATGTGCTCCGCTCCATCCCTTCCGGAATCTTCCAGGGCGACAAGATCAATCTCATAGGGAACGGGGTGGTTCTCGACCCTGCTCTCTTCAAAGAAGAAGCGGAAGCGCTGGAAGCCTCCGGGCATAACCTGAAAGACCGCCTGCACATCTCGAAAAAGGCACACCTGATTTTGCCGACCCACCGGGTGCTGGACGCGGCTTACGAGGCCCAAAAGGGAAAATCGAAGGTCGGGACGACCGGAAAGGGCATCGGTCCTACGTATACCGACAAGGTGAGCCGCGTAGGGTTGCGCGTGGGCGACTTGCTTCACGGCTTCGAAGAGAAATACCAGGCTGCGAAAGCCCGCCATGAGGCCATACTCAAGAGCCTCGGCTTTGCCTACGACATCACAGAGGCCGAGCGGAAATGGCTGGAGGGCATCCGCTATCTGAAAGAATTCAGCCTGGTCGACAGCGAACACGAGGTGAATGGCTATTTGCGCCAGGGGAAAAGCGTATTGTGCGAAGGCGCGCAGGGAACGATGCTGGACGTGGACTTCGGATCGTACCCGTTTGTCACGTCGAGCAATACGATTTGTGCCGGAGCATGCACCGGTCTTGGCGTGGCGCCCAACCGCATCGGCGAAGTCTACGGCATCTTCAAGGCATACTGCACGCGCGTCGGCGCAGGGCCTTTCCCCACGGAACTGTTTGATGAGACGGGAAAGAAGATCCGCGACATCGGTCACGAATACGGCGCTGTAACGGGACGCGAACGGCGCTGCGGTTGGATCGACTTGGTAGCCCTGAAATACTCAATCATGCTGAACGGCGTGACGAAGCTCATCATGATGAAGAGCGACGTGCTGGACGGTTTCGAGACGGTGAAGGCGTGCGTGGCCTACAAGCAAGGCGGTCAGGAGATAGACTACTTCCCCTACGACATAAACGAGGGCATCGAGCCGGTATATGTGGAGCTGCCCGGATGGAACGAGGATATGACGAAGATGACAAGCGAAGACGAGTTTCCCGAAGAATTCAACGCTTATCTCTCTTTCCTCGAAGAGCAGTTGGAAGTGCCCATCAAGATTGTTTCCGTAGGACCGGATCGTGCGCAGACGATCGTTCGCTATGAAGATTGACCGTTCTGCAGGAAACGCTCCGGAGTCGGCATGAAACGAATCTTACTGGCCAATAAATTCTTTTATCCCCGCGGGGGAGACTGCGTACACACGCTCAACTTCATGCGCCTGCTGCAAGGCAAGGGGCATGAAGTGGCTGTGTTCTCCATGGACTACCCCGACAATCTGCCTTCCGAGTGGCAGCGGTATTTTGCTGGGGAGGTGCGCTTCTCGGGCGGAGGCGGCAAGCTGAAGGCGCTGGAGCGCATCTTCGGCGGGTCAGGGGTGCGGGCGAAATTCGCCTCCTTGCTCGATGATTTCCGTCCGGACGTCGTGCATTTGCAGAATATCCATTCCTATCTTTCTCCCGTCCTGGCCCGTATGGCTGCAGAGCGGGGCATTCCCGTGTTCTGGACGCTGCATGACTACAAACTGCTCTGCCCGGCATATTCCTGCCTGTGCGGCGGAAAGGTCTGCGAGCGCTGCTTCCACGGGAAAATGCCCGTCCTCACTTCCCGCTGCATGAAGGGCAGCCTGGCCGCGAGCCTGCTGGCTTGGCTGGAAGCGGAGTATTGGAGCCGCAAAAAGCTGGAGCGGTGGGTGACGGCCTTCGTATGCCCCAGCGCTTTCATGGCCTCGAAGATGCGGCAAGGGGGCTTCCCGGAAGAAAAGCTGAAGGTCTTGTGTAACTTTATCCCTGCTGAATACGCCGAATCCTTGCCGGATGCGGCCGGATGCGGCAGCGGCGGACGCGAGGAGGCCTACTGCTATGTGGGCCGCCTCTCGGCGGAAAAGGGAGTGGAGACGCTGCTGAAGGTGGCTTCCGGCCTACCCTATAAACTGTATGTGGCGGGCGACGGGCCGCTTCTCTCCCGGCTTCGTGAGGAATACGCCTCCGCCCCGCAGATTGTGTGGCTGGGCCGTATTTCCGCCGGAGAGGTCCGTTTGCTGCTGGGCCGGGTGCGTTTTTCCGTATTGCCTTCCGAATGTTACGACAACAACCCGCTGAGCGCCATCGAGTCCTTCTGCTCCGGCACTCCGCTGCTGGGCGCGCGCATCGGCGGCATACCGGAACTGATAGAAGAAGGGGTGACGGGGATGACTTTCGAGGCCGGAAATCAAAAAGAGTTAAAAGAAAAGATAATATATTTGTTTGCTCATCGTTTAGAAAATAGCAACCGAATCCGTGAGAGTGCCTTGGAGCGCTTTTCGCAGGAGGCTTATTATCGGAAAATGATGACCCTCTACGATGCCGCGCTGCGGGGATGACCGAAGGCCGGCTTCGGGTTTTGCAGAAGAGAGCAGCAAGCATAGAAAAAACGAAAGTAGGTCGTACGGGAAATCCTGTGCCGGGGAGCAAAAAAAGTGGAGGGACTTTTCGGAAAAAGTCCTGCATGTTTTCCGGAAAAGGCATGGGGCTTTTGCCGTACAGATGCAGATAAGAATGATATGAAGACAGTCGTGCAAGCCAGTTTGATTACCACGTTTCGCTGCAATGCGAAGTGTAATATGTGCAATATATGGAAGTATCCCACTACTCCCGAGGAAGAATTGGACTATCATTATTATGAAAAGTTGCCGGCCGGGCTTCGGATCAACATTACCGGGGGCGAGTCGACGATTCGCAAGGACATCGACGATATATTCCGCGTGCTCTATCCGAAAGCTTCCCTGCTGGAGTTGAGCACAAACGGCTACAACACGGAGAAAATCGTGGAGATAGCCAACAAATATCCCAACATCCTGATTCGCGTGAGCCTCGAAGGTCTGCCGAAAATCAACGATTCGAAGCGCGGGCTGACCAACGGTTTCGACCATGCGCTGCGGACCATCCTGGAACTGAAGAAGACCAAATGCAAGAACATCGGCTTCTCGGTGGTGATTTCCCCGGATAACTACAAAGATTTGCTGTACCTCTACGACCTTTGTGTGGCATTGGACGTGGAGTTGGGCAACTCGGTGGTCCACAACTCCTGGTATTTCCATAAGGAAGACAATGAGCTTACCAGTTCCGACGCCCTGCAGGAGCACGAAAAGTTCGTAAAAGCCCTGCTCACCTCCAAGCGCCGCGGGCTGAAAGGGAAGCTCAAAGACTACGGCCGGGCCTACTTCAACAAGAGCATCCACCGCCGCTTGCGCGGCGACGAGCCGGGATACCGCCCCCCCTGCGGCGCGTTGAAGGATTTCTTCTTCATCGACCCGTGGGGAAATGTGTCGCCCTGCAACGGTTCCTCGGAGGAATGGATCATCGGCAACATCAAGGAACAGTCGTTTGAGGAAATCATGAATTCGGATCGCGCCAGGGAAGTGGCCAAAAAGGTGGCCGCCTGCGACCGCAACTGCGCCTTCATCGTGACCGAACGCCACGATATGGTGCGCCGTCCCTGGAAGCCTGTCTGGTGGATCGTGAAGAACAAAATCCGCATAGCCCGCGGGAAAGACATCTGTTGGTAATGGCGTGTGGCGATGAAGGTCTGTGTCTTTGGAACGAGAGGTTTCCCCCTGGTGCAGGGCGGCGTAGAGAAACATTGTGAGTCGCTCTACCCCCTGTTCGACTCGCGCTACCGCTTTTGCGTATTCCGGCGGAAGCCCTATGTCCGTTCGTCGCAGACTTATCCGGACATCGCCTTCATCGACCTTCCCTCCACCCGCATCAAAGGTTTCGAAGCCTTCTTCCATTCCTTCCTGGCCACGGTCTGTTGCCTGTTTCTGCGGCCGGACGTGGTGCATATCCACAACATCGGGCCGGCTTTGTTCTCCCCTTTGCTCCGTTTGTTCGGGCTGAAAACGGTGTTGACCTACCACAGTCCCAACTATGAGCACAAGAAATGGGGCTTTTTTGCCCGTCATTTGCTCAAGTTGAGCGAGCGTATCGCTTTCCGGACGGCAGACAAGGTGATATTCGTCAACCGCTTCCAGATGGAGAAGAGCCTGAAGCAACTGGGCGGCAAGGCGTGCTATATCCCGAACGGCATCCCTTCCGTAAAGCCGGCTTCCGAGAGCAGCTATATCTCCCAACTGGGCCTGGAGCCGGGGAAATATATTTTGAGCGTGGGGCGCATCACGCCGGAAAAGGGCTTCGACTGCCTGCTGAAGGCCTACGCCCGGATTCCCCGTCCCGGCTATAAACTGGTCATTGCCGGCGGGGTGGAGGCCGAATCTTCTTATGGCGACGGACTGAAGGCGCTCGTGAAAGAAAAGGAAAACGTGGTCTTTACGGGCTATGTCTATGGAGAAAAGCTGAACCAACTCTTCACTTTTGCCGGTTTGTACGTCCTCTCTTCCTATAATGAAGGCTTCCCCATGGTCTTGCTTGAGGCGATGACCTATCGTTTGGACGTACTGGTGAGCGATATCCCTGCCGCCCATTTGGTCTCGCTGAATGGGGACGACTATTTTGCGAAGGGAAACGACGAAGAACTGGCAGCGAAAATGGATTTGCGGATGCGCGGGCCGCGGAAAAGGACTTACGCTCTGGAGTCTTTCGACTGGCGGAGGATAGTCTCCCGTGTGGCCGGGATTTATGATTCCTTGGCCGGGAATCCCTGAAACCGGCCGAGCGCGTCAGTTTCCCTGCATGATAAAAGGAGAAAAAGCATGAAGCAGATAACCCGATATTCCAAGTTTCTCAGCCCTTTGCTGGCAATGGGGGATTTTTTGTTCCTGAATGTCACGGCTGCGGTGCTGCTTGGCCTGTTTTGTCCCTATCTGGAGCGGGACATCGTCCGGCAGTGGGGGCTTCTCTTTCTCCTGCTGAATCTGTCTTTTGTCCCGGCCCGGCTGTTCATCAAGGTAGCCGTCCACCAGAACATCCTTTTCGCCGACGAGATCATCCGGCGCACGTTTTATCTCGAAGTGCTCCACATGGTGCTGTTTTTCGCGGCGCTTTCCATCTTTCAGGTAGAAGATCTCTCGCGTCTCTTTGTCCTTTTGCTTTTCGGCGCCCTCTTTGTGGTGCTTTCCTTCTGGCGTCTGGCCTACCGCTTTGCCCTGCGGCGCTATCGGCGCAAGGGCTTCAACTACAAGAACGTCGTGATCCTCGGCATGGGGGCGGGCGCAGAGGCGTTATACGAAGAGATGGTGGGCGACCGTGGCTACGGGTTCCGCGTCCTGGGCTACTTTTCGGACCGCCGCCTGCCCGCAGAGGCGGAAAAGCGCGGCTTCCATTATCTCGGGAAGATGGACGAGGCGCTGGATTACCTGGCCGTTTCGCAGGTAGATGAAGTGTATTGTGCTTATTCCGACATGAAAAAGCAGAAAATACGCGCCATCATCACCTATTGCGAGAAGAACTGTATCCGGTTCTTCATGGTCCCGGCCATGCGGGACATAGTCCCGAAACAATACGAGCTGGGCGCTTTGGGAAAAGTGCCGGTGCTTTCCCTCCACAAGGAGCCGCTCCAGCTGCTGCACAACCGCATTATCAAGCGGACTTTCGACATCTTTTTTTCCTTGTTCGTGCTGATTTTCATATTCCCGGTGTTCTTCGTCATCGTGGCCCCGCTCATCAAGCTCACTTCTCCCGGCCCCATCTTCTTCGGGCAGCGCAGGAATGGCGAGATGGGGCGCGTCTTTACCTGCTACAAGTTCCGCAGTATGGTGATGAACCCCTACAGCGACAAGAAACAGACCGTGCGGGACGACCCGCGCAAGACGTGGATCGGCAATATCATCCGCAAGACGAGCATCGACGAGCTGCCCCAGTTCTACAATGTCCTGCGGGGCGACATGTCGGTCGTAGGCCCGCGGCCGCACATGCTGGAGCATACGCGCATTTACTCCGAGCTTGTCGACAAATACATGCTGCGCCATCTCGTGAAGCCCGGCATCACGGGCTGGGCGCAGATACACGGACTGCGGGGAGAGATACAGGATGTCGACTTTATGCGCAGGCGGGTTGAGGCCGACGTGTGGTACATTGAGCATTGGTCCTTCTTCCTCGACCTGAAAATCATATATAAAACGTTCATCGGGGCCATCTTCGGTGACAAAAACGCTATTTGACCGGACTCTTATGGGCAGAATCTTCCGACTTTTCCTCTTGGCCTTCCTGCCGGCGGCCTTGGGCGCGCAGCCGAAGGGGCTGCACGAATTTGCCGAAATCGGCACGGCGCTCCACTCGGGCGACCACACCCCGCTGTGGCAAAACGCCCTGCAACACGGCCTCTCGTCGCTGGACAACTACGGATATGTGCGGGGCGGGGTCACTTACCGCGACACGCTCGGAGCCCACTGGAGCTGGGGCGCCGGCATCGACCTGGCCGCGGGCGTGGGGATGGACGCCGCTTTCGTCGTACAGCAGGCCTATGCCGACCTGGCGTGGCGCTGTTTCGACCTCTCCGTGGGCAGCAAGGAGCAGGCGAGCCCCTTCCTCAACTCCGAATTGAGCACCGGCGGGCTTGTCTGGAGCGGCAACGCGCGGCCGATACCGCAGGTGCGGGCCGGGATATTCGACTATATCCCCGTCTTCCGCTCTTCCTGGTTTTTCATCCGCGGCGAGGTGGCCTACGGATGGTGGACCGATTCGCGCTACTTGCGCGACGCATCGGAAGGAATCCGCTGGTACACGGAGAAAATCAAGTACCACCACAAGGAGGTCGACTTCCGCTTCGGCCGCCCCGGCGGGGCATGGCAGTTCGATGCCGCCTACCGTCTGGACAACCAGTTCGGCGGTTATATCCAGAACCACCCCAACCAGGAGTGGTTTCCCGACGGCATCGACCTGGGCAACGGCTTGAAAAATTATTGGAAAGCCTTCATCCCCGGCAAGGGCGAGGGCGGCGGCGGGCTCGAGGGCGAGCGCATAGCCCGCGAGGGGAACTTCATGGGCTCCGAATTCCTGCGCCTGATGTACAAAACCAAGGGCTACCGCCTGTCCCTCTATCTGGAGAATTACTTCGACGACTTCTCGGGAATGGGAAAACTCAACGGCTTCGACGGCCTCTGGGGCCTGGAGTATGCCTCTTCCAACCCGCGCAGCTGGCTCCGGGGCGCAGTGCTTGAGTACTATCAGACTACGCACCAGAGCGGCCCGTTGCACGGCTCGGACGCCGACACGGGCGAGAAAACGGGCGGGGCCGACGACTATTACAACAATTACCTCTACCAAGGCTGGACCCACTGGGGGCAGGCCATGGGAAACCCCCTCATCGCTTCGCCAGCCTACTTCCTCGACCGCATCGTGCAGAGCCCCTGGGGCAAGGGATACATGGGCTTCCCCTACAACCGCGTCCGCGCTTTCCACCTGGGCCTCCACGGGTCGATCGCCCCGCGCTGGGGCTACCGGCTGAAGTGCACGGTGAGCCGCACGTGGGGCACGCCGCTGGCGCCCATCCTGGAGCCGCTCGACAATGTGTCGGGCTTCCTCGAGGCGCAATACGAGCCCGCTTTCTGGGAGGGGCTGCGCATCGTTTCCTCCCTTTCCTTCGACTCGGGCGACATCTACGGCGACAGCTTCGGCTGGCAGCTGAAGGTGCGCAAGAACTTTTAGAGCAGTCTTAACAAAAAACATAAGGAGAACCATCATGAATTACATTCAGACAGAGATCGACGGCGTGTGGATCATCGAGCCGAAGGTCTTCACCGATCCGCGCGGCTACTTCATGGAGTCGTTCAAGAAGGCCGAGTTTGAGGAAAACATCGGCAAGGTCGACTTCGTGCAGGACAACGAGTCGAAGTCCTCGTTCGGCGTCTTGCGCGGGCTCCACTACCAGAAAGGCGAGTACAGCCAGGCCAAGCTCGTGCGCGTCATCAAGGGGAAAGTCCTCGACGTGGCGGTCGACTTGCGCAAGTCCTCGCCCACCTTTGGCCGCTACGTCAGCGTGGAGCTGAGCGAAGACAACAAGCGCCAGTTTTTCATCCCCCGCGGATTTGCCCACGGCTTCGTGGTCCTGAGCGAGGAGGCCATCTTCACTTACAAAGTGGACAACGTCTATGCCCCGCAGGCCGAAGCCTCCATCGTCTATAACGATGCCACGCTCGGCATAGACTGGCCCCTGGCGCCCCAGCAGCTGCTCCTCTCGCCGAAGGACACCAACGGGAAGGCGTTTGCCGAGGCCGACTATTTCGAATAATCCCCTCCCGGGCGTGCCCTTCTCCCCTTGCGCTTTTCGGGAAAAGTGCTGCCGCTTTCTGGAAAAATTCCAGCCGCTTTCCGTAAAAAGTGCTGCCGCGGTTTGCAAACGGCGGCAGCACTTTTTTTTGCTCTCCCCGCCGCGGGTGTCCGCCTTTGCCGGCGGTTTTGCCCGCAAGGGGCGCACTTTTTTGTTAAAAAAGTACCCGGATTTCGGCAATAGGCCATAAAAAGGCGGAATAAGGCTATTCGAGTTTTCCGGGAAAATCGCATTTTTGCCTGAAAATGCAGCCTATGTACGAAGATATAGTGTGCCGTGCCATCCGCGCGGCGTGGCAGGCCGGGGCGGAAATCATGCAGGTCTACGACGGGCCGGACGCCGGTTTCGAGACGCAGATCAAGGCCGACGGTTCGCCGCTGACGCGTGCCGACCGCGCCGCCCATGCGGCCATCGCGGAGTCCCTGGGCACCGCGCTTCCGCTCCTGAGCGAGGAGGGGAGGGATATCCCCTACGCCGAGCGGCGGGACTGGCGGGAGTTTTGGCTCGTGGACCCGCTCGACGGGACAAAAGAGTTCGTCAAGCGCAACGGGGAGTTTACCGTCAACATAGCCTACGTGCGCGACGGCCTCCCCGAGGCGGGCGTCGTCTATGCCCCGGCGCGGGGGCTGCTCTACTTCGGCGCCTGCGGGCTGGGGGCCTGGCGCTCGGCCTCGTTCGCGCTGCCGCCGGAGGATGCCCCGTTTGCCGCCTATGCGGCCCGGGCCGATGCGTTGCCCTGCGTACGGAAAGAGCCGGGGGCGGAGTTCGTGGTCGTGGCTTCCCGCTCCCACATGTCAGCGGAGACGGAGGCCTGCATCGAGTCCCTCCGGCGCGGGCACGGGGCGGTACGGACGGTCTCCGTGGGCAGTTCGCTGAAGCTCTGCCTCGTGGCCGAAGGGACGGCCGATGCCTATCCCCGCTTCGGCCCCACGATGGAGTGGGACACGGCTGCGGGGCACGCCGTGGTGCGTGCCGCCGGGCGCGAGGTGTGGCAGGCCGGCCGGGAGCTACCCCTGCGTTATAATAAGGAAGATTTGCTGAATCCCTACTTCATAGCCCGTTAGCGAAAAGAGATGACCCAGATAATAATCGTACTTCTTGCCCTCGCGTGGATGCTTTACGCTCTGGTGCGCGACCGGATGCGGCCGGGGATGATACTCTTCTCCGTGGCGGTCTTCTTCCTCTGCTGCGGCATCATCTCGCCGCGGGAGCTGCTCGAAGGATTCAGCAACAAGGGCATGATCACCGTGGCCCTGCTCTTCCTCGTAAGCGAGGGCGTGCGCCAGTCGGGCTGCCTGGCGCCCATTATCCGCCGGATACTGCCTGCCGGCAAGTCTACCGTGCTCCGGGCGCAGTCGCGCATGCTGCCGGTCATAGCCTTCATCTCCTCTTTTCTGAACAATACGCCGGTCGTCGTCATTTTCGCCCCCATCATCAAGCGTTGGGCCAAGTCGGCGGGCCTTCCGGCCACGAAGTTCCTGATTCCCCTCTCGTATGTCACGATCCTGGGCGGCATGTGTACGCTCATCGGCACTTCCACCAACCTCGTGGTGCACGGCATGATGATCGAAGCCGGCTACGAGGGATTGGGCATGTTCGAGCTCACTTGGGTCGGCCTGCCCCTCACCGTGGTCGGCATCCTCTACCTGTTCCTGGTCTCCAAGCGCCTCCTTCCCGACGAGCGGCAGGACCTGGAGCCGGCCGACGAAGAGGCCGAGCAGGACGAGAGCCTGCACCGGGTGGAAGTAGTCATAGGCGCGCGCTTCCCGGGCATCAACAAGCGGCTGCGCGATTTCGACTTCCGCCGCCACTACGGCGCCGACGTGCGCGAAGTGAAGCGGGGAGGGCAGGTCATCTCCGGCGATCTCTCCGATGTCCGCCTCTTCGAGGGCGACACGGTGGTAGTGATGGCCGACGATTCGTTTGTGAAAACCTGGGGCGAGTCTTCCGTCTTCCTGATGATTGCCAACGGGCGCGATCCGCTTCCCAAGCAGGACCGGAAGAAAAGGATTTTCGTCCTGGTCCTGCTCGTGCTGATGATAGCCGGCGCGACGATAGGCGAACTGCCCTGGACCCGGGAGGCTTTTCCCGCAGTCAGGCTGGACATGTTCTTCTTTGCCGCGGTGACGGTGGTCGTCATGGCCTGGACCCGCTGCTTCCCGCCGCGCAAGTACACGAAATTCATCTCCTGGGACATCCTCATCACCATAGCCTGCGCCTTTGCCATCAGCAAGGCGATGACCAATTCGGGCATGGCCGACTGGATAGCCGACTTCATCATCGGCCTCTGCCACAGCCACGGGCCCTACGTCCTGCTGGCCGTCTTGTACATCATCACCAACGTCATCACCGAACTCATCACCAACAACGCGGCCGCGGCCCTCGCCTTTCCGCTGGCGCTCTCCATCGCCAATCAGCTGGGCGTAGACCCGATGCCGTTTTTCATCCTCGTTTGCGTCGCTTCCTCCGCCTGTTTCTCCTCGCCCATAGGCTATCAGACCAATCTCATCGTGCAGGGCATCGGCAACTACCGCTTCACCGACTTCGTGCGCGTGGGCCTTCCGCTGAATCTGCTGGTGGCCCTCGTCTCCATCCTGCTGATTCCGCAGATCTGGCCCTTCGAGATGTAGGCAGGCGGGGCAGCGCTGCAACCGAAAAGAACTATATGATTATGGAAAAACACATCTATCCGATATTCGACCGCATGGCCACCCGCTCCGACAAGGAGCAGCTGCTCGGGCAGCGGGGGCTGATGATCTGGTTCACCGGCCTGAGCGGCTCGGGAAAGAGCACGCTCGCCGTGGCACTGGAGCGGGCCTTGCAGGAGCGGGGCTTGCTCTGCCGCATCCTCGACGGCGACAATATCCGCACGGGCATCAACAAGAATCTGGGATTCTCCCCCGCCGACCGTGTGGAGAACATACGCCGCATAGCCGAAGTGGGCCGCTTGTTCGTCGATACGGGCGTCATTACGCTCTCCGCCTTCATCAGCCCGACGCGCGAGCTGCGCGAAATGGCGCGCGCCATCGTGGGTCCAGCCGATTTCCTGGAGGTCTACGTCAGCACGCCGCTGGCCGAGTGCGAACGGCGCGACGTGAAAGGACTCTATGCCAAGGCGCGCCGCGGGGAAATCGCCGACTTCACCGGCATCTCAGCCCCCTTCGAGGAGCCGGAAGCCCCGGCCCTCTCGCTCGATACGGCAGCGCTCTCCGTGGAGAGCGCCGTGGGGATGCTCCTCCGGGCGGTGCTCCCGCGCGTAACCCTCTAACGAAACAAACCAATGCTTATGCAAGAAGAATATAAACTGAGCCACCTGAAGGAACTCGAGGCCGAGTCCATCCACATAATCCGCGAGGTGGCGGCCGAGTTTGAAAACCCGGTCATGCTCTACAGTATAGGGAAAGACTCCTCCGTCATGGTGCGCCTGGCAGAGAAGGCCTTCTTCCCCGGAAAAGTGCCCTTCCCCTTGATGCACATCGACTCGAAGTGGAAGTTCAAAGAGATGATAGAATTCCGCGACAGCTATGCCAAAAAGTACGGCTGGAACCTCATCGTCGAGAGCAACATGGAGGCCTTTCGCGCCGGAGTCGGCCCGTTTACCCACGGGAGCAAGGTGCATACCGATTTGATGAAGACCCAGGCGCTGCTTCATGCGCTGGACAAGTACAAATTCGACGCTGCTTTTGGCGGAGCACGAAGGGATGAGGAGAAATCGAGGGCGAAGGAGCGGATTTTCTCGTTCCGGAATGAATTTCACCAGTGGGATCCGAAGAACCAGCGCCCCGAACTTTGGGATATCTACAACGCCCGCATCCGAAAGGGCGAGAGCATCCGCGTTTTCCCCTTGAGCAACTGGACGGAACTCGACGTCTGGCAGTACATTCGTCTGGAGAAAATCCCCATCGTGCCCCTCTATTTTGCCAAGATGAGGCCCGTGGTCAACATAAACGGGCAGCTCATCATGCCCGATGACGACCGCCTCCCGGCGAAATACCGCGACCAGATCGAGATGAAGATGGTGCGTTTCCGCACGTTGGGCTGCTGGCCGCTGACGGGAGCCGTGGAGAGCCGGGCCGACACGATAGAGAAAATCGTGGAGGAGATGATGGTCACGACGAAAAGCGAGCGCACGACGCGCGTCATCGACTTCGACCAGGAGGCCAGCATGGAGCAGAAGAAACGCGAAGGTTACTTTTAAACGGAGGAAAACACATGGAACAATCAGATAAGACCGCTTCCGCCCTCCCCGCCGGGGGCACGGACGGGAGGAAAATGTCGATAGAGGAATTCCTGGAGCGCGACGAGCAAAAGGATCTCCTGCGCTTCCTGACGGCCGGAAGCGTGGACGACGGCAAGTCGACCCTCATAGGCCGCCTGCTCTTCGACAGCAAGAAAATCTACGAAGACCAGCTCGAAGCCCTCGAACGCGACAGCAAACGGATGGGAAACGCAGGGCCGCAACACATAGACTACGCCCTCCTGCTCGACGGGCTGAAGGCCGAGCGCGAGCAAGGCATCACGATTGACGTGGCCTACCGCTACTTCTCCACCAACAAGCGCAAGTTCATCATCGCCGACACGCCGGGGCACGAGCAATATACGCGCAACATGATAACCGGCGGCTCTACGGCCAACCTGGCCGTCATACTGGTGGATGCCCGCGCGGGCGTGGTGACTCAGACGCGCCGCCATACGTATCTCGTCTCCCTGCTGGGCATCAAGCACGTCGTGCTGGCCGTAAACAAGATGGACCTGCTGGACTTTTCCCAAAAAGTCTTCGATGAAATCGTGGCGGACTACAAGGCTTTCATCCGCCCCCTGGGCATCGCCGACCTGCAGTGCATACCACTCTCGGCGCTGGAGGGCGACAATGTGGTGGAGAAGTCGCCGCGCACGCCGTGGTACGACGGCCCCGCCCTGCTGGACTTCCTGGAGAACGTGCAGATAGGCAACGACCACAATCTGGCCGACCTGCGCTTCCCGGTGCAATACGTCTTGCGTCCCAACATGGACTTCCGCGGCATGGGCGGAAAAGTGGCCTCGGGCGTGGTGAGGAAGGGCGACGAAGTGGTGGCCCTGCCCTCCGGGAAGCGGTCGCACATCAAGAGCATCGTCACCTACGACGACAGCGACCGGGCCTATGCCTTCCCGCCGATGTCCGTGGCTCTTACGCTGGAAGACGAAATCGACGTGTCGCGCGGCGAAATGCTCGTCCGTCCCGACAACCTGCCCTGCATCGGCCGCCACTTCGAGGCCATGCTGGTCTGGATGGACGAGGAGAGGATGGACACGGAGAAGCATTTTTTCCTGAAACACACGACGCACACGTGCCGCAGCCGCGTGCAGAAGGTGGAATACAAGGTGGACGTCAACACCATGGAGCACCTCTCCGTGGAAAACGGGCGGCTCCGCGGGGAAGACGTGCCGATGACGCTCAACCAGGTGGCGCGCGTCTGCATGGTGACGTCCGACGAACTTTTCTTCGATCCCTACGTGAAGAACAAGGCCACCGGGGCGTTTATCCTGATAGACCCGGTGACGAACAACACCAGCGCCGTGGGCATGATCATCGGCCCTGCCGAAGAGCGCGACGCCGCAGCCGTGGAGGAGGGAATGATCGTCGTAGACCTGCCGAAGCTCGGCATCGGCGAGGAGCACCGCGAGGCCGTCCGGCGCGTGGTGGACGAACTTTCGCAGCAGGGCCTGCCCGTCAAGTTGCGTCCCGCCGCCCCGGGCGATACGGACCGTTAACCCTTCAGACCGAAACGATATGGGAGCATTTGAATTCAGCGATTTGCCTTTCAATACATTGGTCGGCGCCGACTGGCAGACGTTCCGCCGCATCATGGAGGGACGCACGGTCGACCCGCCCTACCGCCGCAAGTACTTTCTGACGAAGGCCGTCTGCCGCCTGCTGTCCCTGCTGAAGCCGCTGCAAGACCGCCGCTACGGAAAGCAGCTCTCCGGCAAGCCCCAGGAGCAGGACCCCCTCTTCATCCTCGGCCACTGGCGCAGCGGGACGACGTTTGTCCACAACGTATTTTCCTGCGACAAGCAGTTCGGCTACAACACTACGTACCAAACCGTCTTTCCCCACCTCATGATGTGGGGGCAGCCTTTTTTCAAGGGCGCGATGTCCCGCATGATGCCCGCCAAGCGGCCTACCGACGGGATGGAACTGGCCGTCGACCTGCCCCAGGAGGAAGAGTTTACGCTGGCCAACATGATGCCTTACGCCTACTACAACTTCTGGTTCCTTCCCTGCCACATGCAGGAGTATGCCGACCGCTACCTCCTCTTCGAGGGCCTCGGGGCAGAGGAGTTGGAAGAGTTCCGCCGCGCGTTCGAAAAGCTCATGAAGATAGCGCTCTGGAACACGGGCGGCACCCGTTTCCTCAGCAAGAACCCGCCGCACACGGGGCGCGTGCGCCAATTGGTGCAGTGGTTTCCGAATGCCAAGTTCGTCTATCTCGTGCGCAACCCCTACACCGTGTTCGAATCGACGCGCAATTTCTTCACGAACACCATCCTTCCGCTCAAACTCCAAGACATCAGCCCGGAGGAACTGCAGCAGAACATACTCTCCGTCTACGCCAAACTCTACCGCAAGTACGAGCAGGACAAAAAGCTCATCCCCGGGGGCAACCTGGTGGAGGTGCGTTTCGAAGACTTCGAGCAAGACCCCTTCGGCGCCACGCAGGACATCTACCGCCGCCTTTCGCTTCCCGGATTCGATGAGGCCCGCGCCTCCATCGAGGCCTACGTGGGGAAGAAGAAGGGCTACAAGAAGAACCGCTACGCCTATGCGCCGGAGACGGTGGCCACGGTCGAGAAGCACTGGGGCTTTGCCCTGGAGCAGTGGGGCTACGGGCGTTAGCCGGCAGGCCGGCTGCCGTTTCCCGGAAAAGCGGCTGGGCTTCTTCGGACGCAGTGCGGCACTTTTCCGGAAAACATGCAGCGCTTTTTGCCGACGGCGCAGGCGCTTTTCCCGGATTCCCTTTGGACTTTTTCTGAATACCTCTGCATGAGAAAAAAGCGAGGCGCGCCCCGGCCGGGGCGCGCCTCGCGCGTTTAGTAGGATTGCGTCAGGCTATTTGGTAGCTTTCAGCACTTTCTGTCCGCTTTGCGTCTCCACTTGCAGGAGATAGAAGCCGTGGGGCAGGTCGCTGCCGAAGCTGAAGGAGCCGGAAGCCGGGCGGTACTCGCGTACGAGCTGTCCGCCGGCGTTCAAGACGCGCAACGTGCGGATGGATTCCGGCGCCTGGAGGTAGAATGTCCCGTCGGCACTGTTGAAGAGGTCGACGCGGTTCTGGTCGTCGCTCTGCAGGTCGCTAATGCCGGTGCCGTCGTCCTCTTTCTTGTCGAAGCGCAGGCTGTAGAGGTTCAGGTTGGAGGCCTTGTCGAGGTGGATGCGTATCTTCTGTTCGCCCTCGGCCAGGGTCATCTCGAAGCTGTACTCCTTGAAGTCGGCATAGATGTTGCCGTCCGTCCCGGTGCTGGGGAGCTTGATGCCGCTTGCGCCGGGGAGTCCGTTGGGGAGCACGCTGATGCGGCACGTCGTGTCGGGGGTTGCGTACTTGAGCGTGGCGGTGTACGTCCCGGCCTCTTCCACATTGGTGGAGAACTGGAACCATTCTCCGTCTTCCGTATAGGAAATTCCGTAGAGGGTGCCCCGCGAGTTGAGTTTGATGAAGTCTACGCCTTCGGTGTTGCGGTAGGTTGCGTCGCCGAGGTAGTCCTCGTCGGCATCGTGGTAGGCGATTCCTTCGCCTCCCTTGTCGTATTTCGTGAAGAGCAGGTTGCCGGGCAGTGCTGTCGGGCTGTTGCTGTAGGGAGTGGACTCGGCCACGTGGAGATAGATGGTGTCGTTTCCGGTGGTGAGGCGGGACTTGATTTCGATGGGGATGCGGTAGTCGCCGGCCGCCTCAGGCATTCCGACCAGTACGCCGGTGGTATCCAGCTGCAGGCCTGCGGGCAGGTCGCCCGTGGCGCGGAACGAATAGGGGGCTATGCCGCCCAGGAGTTCCAGACTGTCGCGCCCGTAGACGCCGAGGCTCATGGCATGGTCGCGGGAGAAGAGCTCCGGTATGGCAATCGTCGTGCCCGAGCGGAAAGTCATGTTGTACCCTGCTTCGCTGATGCGCCAGATTTTGATGAGGGAGTATTGGCCGTTGTACCATTTGGCCGAGGGTTCGGTGTTGTCGTTGAATTCGTCTGCCAGTCCGGCCTTGAAGCAGGGGTCGCTTGCCGTGGCGGGGCGGCAGTCGAGCTCTTCGGGATTGTTGTCATACGTGTTGTTCCCGCTCAGATTGGCGTGCCAGATGAAGATGCCGTTGTAGCGCTCGGGCTTGTCGGGGGTGCTGTAGCGTACTTGGAGGTAGTAGCGTTCGTTGGGCGACTTGTTGCCCCGTGTGCCGTTGTACACGGCCGCGCTACCGGGTTCGGCGGAGAGGGTGATGGTGCGGCCGTCCACTACGTTGGTAATGTCCTGCTTGTCTACGAGCCAGCCCATGTGGTCGAGGACATAGGGGTTGGGGTATCCGGGATTCTTGTTGTCGCTCCCGAAGTCGGCGGGGCCGCCGATGCCGAAACCGCTGGCGTTGTTGTCCGAATGTCCGTCGTAAGAGTAGAAATCAGGCCATCCGCAGACCATGTGGCCGTTCTCGTGGATGAAAGTGCCTACGGAGAGCTGTGAGCCGAGGTCGCACATCTGGTAGGTGTGGCCGGCGTTGGCGGAGAAACCGTTGAGGGCGCCGAAGGAAGAGCTCCACCATCCCTGGTGTCCCCACAGGCCGTTGGCCCATCCGGCATCGGCTGTTCCGGCATACATGATGTTGATGGCGAGGATTCCGCCGTTGTTGGTGGTCAGTTCGCTAAGCTTGAATCCTTCTTCCTTGTTGAGCGAGGGGACAATGATGTCGCGCATGATGTCCTCGTCGTGGTATCCGTTGCCGGGAACGGCGTTGGGTCCGGGGCAGTCGTAGTAGGCTTTGTTTTGCGGGGCGGTGTAGAATCCGATAACCTTGTTGATGTAGGTGAGTTTTCCGCTGGAGATCCACTGGTAGTATTCTTTGATGGAGCGGGTGTTGCCGAACTCGTTGTAGCCGTCGCCGTTGCAGAACCTTTCGACTTGCTCGCGGGTTATGGAGGATTTCACGTCGGGGAAGTCGATGAGTATCGTCACTCCGTAGACGGTGTCGGGCAGGTTGCGCCCCTGGAAGCCGCGCGTCAGGATTTCGGGCTCGCGGCTTTTGGAGTCGCCTTGCAGGCTCTTGCGGCAGGCCTCTATCTTGGCTTTGATGCTTTCGGCGCTGATGCGCAGGCCGGGCTGGATGATGTTTTTCACGGCGACGGGCGTTTCCCCGCCATTGTAGCGTATGCCGCTGGAGACATACTCGCGGCCGTCGTCGGAAAGGAGGGCGTAGCAGATGATGCCGCTCTCGGCGTCGCGGACGAGGGTGTAGCCGTCGGTGCTTTCTACGTCTTGGTAGAATTCGTTGCCATACACCACTACCGGCACGGAGGTGCCGTCCGGTTGTTTCAGTGTGAGCGTCTCCCCGTAGTAGGGGCGTGCGCTTGCTCCCGCGGCGAGGACGAGGAGGGAGAAGAGCGCTGCAAAGAGTTTCTTTTTCATCATAACTTTAGGGTTTGGGTTGGGAATGAAGGGTTTTGATTTTCCGTATGATTGTTTACATAAAGGCGCACAAAGATAGGCCGAATGCCGTAAGTCTGATGCGGCCGTTTTGCGGCTGGTTGCTTTTTTAGGCTTATTTATACTAAAATGACGGCTTTTTTATCAGAAAGCAAGTCCGCCTTTCCTCGCAGGGAGGAGAGGCGGACTTGCAGGGTATGGAGCCGTATGCCCCTGAAGGGGAGCACTTATGCGTTGACTCTCTTCTCTTTGATGCGGGCTTTCTTACCCGTGAGTTTGCGCAAGTAGTAGAGTTTGGCGCGGCGAACCTTACCGATCTTGTTGACCTCGATGCTGTCGATGAACGGGGAGTTGAGGGGGAAGATACGTTCTACGCCTACGGTGCCGGACATCTTGCGCACGGTGAAGCGGCGGTTGTCGCCGTGTCCTGCGATTTTGATGACCACGCCGCGATAGAGCTGCGTGCGCTCTTTGTTGCCTTCCTTGATGCGATAGGCTACCGTCACGGTGTCACCGCTCTTGAACGAGGGGTGTTGCTTGCCCGTAGCGAAGGCTTCTTCTGCAATCTTGATTAAGTCCATTGTGTTTCTCTTATACCTTATTATATTATACCATAGTCCAACGCAACATGCCAAATTACACTTCTTTGACAGCGGTTGCGCGAAAGCGGTGCAAAGTAACGGCTTTTTTCTGATTCCCGCAAGGATTTCCGGCCGAAATGCCTGATTCTCCTGCCGGAAGGCGGCGGGGCGGGGAGTTATTCGAAGTAGAAGGTCAGCACGACCATCTTGCTGCTGCCTTCGCCCACGGCGTCGCGGAACTTGGTGAGCGACTGGTCGGAGAGGTCGTTCTTGTCCCGGTTTATGATGTTGCTCAGGCCGAAACAGAATTTCAGCTCGGGGATAAACTTGAAGAAGGGGAAATAGTAGTCGCAGCCAAAGCCGAATTCCAAAAAGAGGTTCATCGGTTTGAAACGGAGGCGCTCGCCTTTCTTGGTGCTCAGGTCGTACATGGGATTCACGCCCACCATCATGTAGGGGCGGTAGTTGTTGAAGCGGGGCGCGCTGAATTTCAGGTCGAGGGGCAGGGAGATGTAGGTCGACTTCACTTGCTGCCGCTCGGTTTGTTCTGCCTCGTCGGGGGCGTTGTAGTTGCGGAACACGATGTCCTTGCTGCCGAAGTGGAGCGTGGGCAGCAGGCGCAGGGCCAGATACTTGTTGAGGTAGAGCTCGCCCAGCACGCCCACGCTGAATCCCGGCGTGTAGCTGGCCACGTCGGCATACCAGAGTTCGCCGTCTTCGGTCACGAAGTTGGTATTCTCCAGCTCATAGTCCTGCAGGTTGAGGCCGACGGAAAACCCGTAGTGGAACCGCCGCTGGTCGATGTAGGGGCGGTTCTGGATTTTGCGCTTCTGGGCGTGGGCCGCGGGCGGGAGGAGCGACAAACAGAGGAGTGCGGGAAGCAGGCGCAAGAGGTATCTGAGCATAGGGAGTCTGCCAAGGCTTTATAGAGTAACGCGGAACGGCGCCGGATATTGTGTCCCCGCCCCGTGCAGGAGCGGTGCAGGGCTTTTCGGGAAAAGCCCTGCCGCTTTTCCCGAAAAGATGCGGGGCTTTTTCCGGGGGAATGCGGGGCTTTTCGTATCTTTGCCTCCATGCAAAGGTATTTCATGTACTTCAGTTACGACGGGACGGCCTACCACGGCTGGCAGATACAGCCCGGTGCCGTCTCGGTGCAGGAGGTGCTCGGGGGAGCGCTGAGCACCATTTTGCGCCGTCCTACGGAAGTGGTCGGCGCGGGCCGCACGGATGCCGGCGTGCACGCCGCGCGCATGGTGGCCCATTTCGACGCGCCGGCGGCAGGGGAGGGGGGCGCTCTTCTTCCTGCAGGGGCGGAACTGGCCGAACGGCTCAACCGCTTCCTGCCCCGCGACATAGCCGTGGAGCGCATCTGCCCGGTGGTCCCCGAGGCGCACGCCCGCTTCTCGGCCGTGTCGCGCACCTATAAATACTACATAGCCCGGCGCAAGTCGCCTTTCGGCTGCCGCTTCAGCTATTACTACCAGGGGGCGTTGGACGTGGCGGCCATGAACCGCGCGGCTTCCCTCCTGCTCGGTCGGCACGACTTCACGAGCTTCAGCAAGCTCCATACGGACGTGAAGACCAACTTCTGCCGCCTCTCCCGCGCCTTCTGGCAGGAAGAAGACGAAGGGGCGAGGCTCGTCTTCACCATCGAGGCCGACCGTTTCCTGCGCAACATGGTGCGCGCCGTGGTGGGTACGCTGCTCGACGTGGGCCGCGGCAAGATGCCGCCCGAGGGCGTGTGCCGCATCCTGGAGGCCCGGGACCGCTGTGCCGCCGGGAGCAGCGCACCGGCCTGCGGCCTGTTTCTGGCCGGCGTGGGCTATCCGCAGGCCCTCTTCCTGCCCGCAGAAGCGGCACAATAAGCCCCGCTTCTGCATATTTGCGCGGCATTGAGTGGCGAAAGAGCAAGTTTGATGACTTTTTTTTTGAAATATTGAAGGTATTCTCTATATTTGAGACCGAAAAACGAACCCCACTCCCGGCGGGACTCTCCCGGCAGGCGGCATGAGGCTCTTTTCGCCCGTTAAGAAACGAACATAAAAACCTTAATATTAAAAGACAACCATGAGCTATCTGAGTTTTGACCGAACCACGATGATCAATCTGGATGAGTCACTCTCCCGGGAAATCCTGCGGACAAACCGGTCGGGGGCTTATTCTTGTTCCACCATTGTGGACTGCAACACGAGAAAGTACCACGGTTTGCTTGTTATTCCCATCCCCGAGTTGGACGACGAGAACCACGTCCTGCTCTCCTCGCTGGACGAAACCGTCATCCAGCACGGGGCCGAGTTCAACCTGGGGCTCCACAAATACCAAGGGAACAACTACAGCCCGCGGGGACACAAGTATATCCGGAGCTATGACTGCGAGGTCGTGCCGAAAACCACGTACCGGGTGGGCGGCGTGCTGCTGACGAAAGAAAAAGTCTTCGTGCACCACGAAAACCGCATCCTCATCCGCTATACGCTGGTCGACGCCCATTCCGCCACGACGCTGCGCTTCCGCCCGTTCCTGGCCTTCCGCAGCGTGCGCGAATATACGCACGAGAATCCGACGGCCAACCGCGACTTCACGCGCATCGACTGCGGTATCAAGACCTGCATGTACCCCAGCTATCCGGAACTCTTCATGCAGTTCAGCAAGCAGAACGAGTTCCATTTCGAACCCTATTGGTATCGCGGCATCGAGTATACCAAAGAGCAGGAGCGCGGCTACCACTTCAACGAAGACCTCTACGTGCCCGGCTATTTCGAGATGAGCATCCGCAAGGGAGAGAGCATCGTCTTCTCCGCCGGAATCTCCGAAATAGACGCCAAGAAGCTGAAGAAACTCTACCAGGCCGAGTACGACAACCGCGTCCCCCGCAACAGTTTCGAAAACTGCCTGCGCAACGCCGCCCACCAGTTCCACAACAAACAGGGCGACAAACACTACATCCTGGCCGGCTACCCCTGGTTCAAGTGCCGCGCGCGCGACCTCTTCATCTCCCTCCCCGGCCTGACCATGGCACTGGACGAGATGGATGAATTCGACAGCGCCATGGCCACCGCCGAAGCCGCCGTGAGGGAATTCATGGAAACCGGCAAGACAACGAGCAAAATCTACGAAATGGAGCACCCCGATGTACTGCTCTGGCTCGTATGGACCCTGCAGCAATATGCCAAACACGAGTCGCGCGACCTCTGCCGCGAGCGCTACGGCGCACTCCTGCGCGACGTGGTAGGCTACATCCGCAGCGGCAAGCACCCCAACCTGCAGCTCCACGACAACGGGCTCCTCTATGCCGACGGCCGGAACAAAGCCGTCACATGGATGAACTCCACGGCTTACGGCCGTCCGGTCATCCCCCGTACGGGATACATCGTGGAGTTCAATTCACTTTGGTACAACGCCCTCTGCTTCGTGGCCGACCTTTTCCGCGACCAGGACAGCGCTTACAGCACAGAGCTCGAAGCTTTGGCCGAAAAGTCCGGGCGCTCTTTCATCGACACCTTCCTGAATGAATACGGCTACCTCCTCGATTACGTAGACGGGCAGATGATGGACTGGAGCGTGCGCCCCAATATGATATTCTCCGTGGCCTTCGACTATTCCCCTCTGGACCGCCGGCAGAAAAAAGGTGTGCTTGACACCGTGACCAAAGAACTTCTCACACCGAAGGGCCTGCGCTCCCTCAGCCCGAAGAGCGGCGGATACAATCCGAACTACGTCGGGCGGCAGGAACAGCGCGACTATGCCTATCATCAGGGCACGGCCTGGCCGTGGCTGATGGGCTTCTATCTGGAAGCCTACCTGCGGATCTACAAGATGAGCGGCCTCTCGTTCGTAGAGCGGCAGTTGGATAACTTCGAGTCCGAGATGACTTACCACTGCATCGGCACCCTTTCGGAACTTTATGACGGGAATCCTCCTTTCCTCGGGCGCGGCGCCATGTCTTTCGCCATGAATGTGGCCGAAATCCTGCGCTCGAAGAAACTATTGATGAAGTATAACAATGTAACGAACCTATAATAATAAGGAGGAAGAGAATATGAAAGTTCTAATGTTTGGTTGGGAGTTTCCTCCTCACATCTTGGGCGGCTTGGGAACGGCCAGCTACGGATTGACAAAGGGCATGTCCGCCCAGCAAGATCTGGAGATCACTTTCTGCATCCCCAAGCCTTGGGGCGACGAAGACCAGAGCTTCCTGCGCATTATCGGCATGAACAGCGTGCCCGTCGTATGGCGCGACAAGAGCTGGGAGGAAGTGAAAGCCCGCTACAGCGCCTACATGGACCCGCAGTTGTACTACGACATGCGCGACCATATCTATGCCGATTTCAACTACCGCCATACCGACGATTTCGGTTGCTTTGAGTTTTCCGGTCGTTACCCCGACAACCTTCAGGAAGAGATCAACAACTATTCGATCGTGGCCGGAGTCGTTGCCCGGCAGCAGCAGTTCGATATCATCCATTCCCACGACTGGCTGACCTATCCCGCAGGCATCCATGCCAAACAGGTCAGCGGGAAACCCTTGGTAATCCACGTGCATGCCACCGATTTCGACCGCAGCCGCGGCAATGTCAACCCCATCGTCTACGGAATCGAGAAGAACGGCATGGATTATGCCGACCACATCATGTGCGTGAGCGAGCTGACTCGCCAGACGGTCATCAACCATTATCACCAAGACCCCCGCAAGGTTTCCACCGTGCACAATGCCGTGACACCGCTTTCGCAGGACATTCTGGACATTCAGCCGCAGAAAGACCCGAAAGAGAAAATCGTTACGTTTTTGGGCCGCCTCACCATGCAGAAAGGCCCGGAGTATTTCGTAGAAGCGGCCAAGATGGTGCTCGACCGTACGCGCAACATCCGGTTTGTCATGGCGGGAAACGGCGACATGATGGAACAAATGATCAATCTCGTTGCCGTGCGCGGGATAGCCGACCGCTTCCATTTCCCCGGCTTCATGAAGGGACGGCAGGTTTACGAAGTCCTCAAGGCAAGCGATGTGTACGTGATGCCTTCGGTATCCGAGCCTTTTGGTATTTCACCCCTGGAAGCCATGCAGTGCAACGTACCCACGATCATATCGAAGCAGTCCGGTTGTGCGGAAATCCTCTCCAAATGTATCAAGATCGACTATTGGGACATTCACGCCATGGCGGACGCCATGTACAGTATCTGCACCTATCCGGCTCTCTACAACTACTTGCACGAAGAGGGCAAGAAGGAAGTCGACGGAATCACGTGGGAAAATGCCGGATGGAAAGTGCGCAAGATATATGACAGCGTCTTGCAAAATTACCGATAACCAGAATCTTAATCTTAAAAACTAAACTCAAATATGAAAACGATTTGCTTTTTCTTCGAGCTGCATAATTTCTTTCATCTGAAGCGTTATCGCTTTTTCGAGATAGGGCGTGATCATTATTATTACGACGATTATGCCAACGAAGCAAGCATGAACGATCTGGCCGAGAAGTCCTACCGGCCCACGCTGGACGCGCTGCTCTGGATGGTAAACACCTACGGGAAGGAGTTTAAAGTGGCTCTCTCCATCTCCGGAGTGGCCATGGAACACATGGAGTTGCATGCCCCGGACGTAATCGAGAAGATACAGAATCTTGTAAACACGGGCTGTTGCGAGCTGATCGCGGAGCCTTATTCCCACGGGCTTTCCTCTTTGGTCGACGAGGAGGCCTTCCAGGAGGAAGTGAAGCGCCAGTGCCGCAAGATGAAGCAGGTGTTCGGCTACACGCCCAAGGTGTTGCGCAACACCAATATGCTCTATTCCGACGATATCGGCGGGCTTGTGGCCAGCATGGGCTTCAAAGGGATGCTCACCGAAGGCGCAAAATACGTTTTGGGCTGGAAGAGTCCCCACTACCTCTACCATTGCAACCAAAACCCCGAGTTGAAACTCCTTTTGCGCGACTTCAAATTGTCAGACGACATCAGCTTGCGCTTCTCCAACTCCGAGTGGAACGAATATCCCCTCTTCGCCGACACGTATATGGACTGGATTGCCGCATTCCCCGAGGAGGAACAGGTCATTAACATCTTCATGAACATGGCTTCCATCGGCATGGCCCAGCCTTTGTCTTCCAACATCCTGGAATTCCTCAAGGCCATTCCGGCCTGCGCCAAGCAGCGGGGCATCACGTTCTCCACGCCTACGGAAATTATCGGCCGGATGAAATCCGTGGGGCAGATAGACGTGCCGTATCCCACTTCCTGGTCCGACGAGGAACGCGACGTCAGCTCGTGGTTGGGCAACGTGATGCAGAAAGAAGCCTTCAACAAGCTGTATAGCGTGGCCGAGCGCGTGCGCCTCTGCAGCGACCACCGCATCAAGCAGGACTGGGACTATCTGCAGGCCAGCAACCACTTCCGCTTCATGACGACGAAGAACTCCGGAGTGGGCATAGACCGCGGTATCTACGACTCGCCCTACGATGCGTTTACGAACTACATGAATGTCCTGGCCGACTTCATCCGCCGGGTAGACGCCTTGTATCCGGCCGACGTGGAGACGGAGGAATTGAACCCGCTGCTTACCACGATCCGCAACCAGAGCATCGAAATCGAGCAACTGACGAACAAGATAGAGGCTCTGACGCTCAAGAACGAGAAACTCGAAGAAGCGAAAAAGAAGGCATCCGCCTCGAAGCGTACTGCCGCCGGCAAGGCGGAACCCTGCGCGTCGGCATCCGGCGAGCCGAAGCGCAGGGCTTCTGCAGGACGGGGCAAGGCGAAGGCCGACGAGGGCGACGAGGCCCAACTGAAATTTGAGGAGAACGCTCCGGCCGAATAAGAGTGAAATCAGTGTGGAACATCCCGGTTCCCGGCTAAGTCCGGGGGCCGGATAACGCAAGGCGGGCCGTGCTTCGGGCAGAAGCGCGGCCCGCTTTTTGCCGGTCGGGGCAAGGTTTTTCCGGAAAAGTGCCTCATCTTTTCGGGAAATGCCCTGCATGTTTTTCCTAAAAGTGCTGCCGCCGTTTGCAGAAAGTGCTGCGCTTTTTTCGGGCGCAGGGTGCCTTTTCCGGGCGGGAGGCTTGCCCATGCCGGAAATAATCGTCACTTTTGCAGCAGGAAAGCATGGCTCTTCTGACCCGGCCGGTGCGCCGGGTTGAGTATTACTGTAATTTTTTATACCATTTATGTCTGCACTTTTGTGTCCTTTCTGTGGCAATGCTCTCCCGGCTGATGTCTGGATGTGCCCTCATTGCGGACGTCTGTTGCAATGCGCCCGTTGCGGTTCTCCTTTGAAGAAAGGTTTGGCAGAATGTCCCCGGTGTGGTGCGCCGGTCCGGGCGGAGGAAGCGGCGGCGGATGCCGGCCCTGTGGCGGATACTTCCCCCCTGACGTCTATTTTCCCGCCTTCGGAGCCTGCCTTGCCTCCATCGGGGGGCGAAGACGGGAAGCCCCGGCGCAGGCGGGTGCTCGGGTGGGTGATCCTGGCTCTGCTCTTGGCTGCTGCCGGGGGGTATGCCTGCCTGCATTTTTCTACCCGGGCGAGCGAGGAAGAGGCTTGGCTGTCGGTGCGCGACTCGGCCTCAATACCGGCGTTGGCGGCTTTCTTGTGCGATTATCCCGACGGGAACTATTTCGAACAGGCCGATTCCCTGCTCCGGGCCTTGCGGGCGGCCGACGACGGGGCATGGGCGCGGGTGGCTCTCTCCGCTGATGCGGAGGACTTACGCAGCTATCTCGTGCAGCATCCCGAGGGGCTTCATGCCCATGCGGCAGAACAAAAGATAGATTCGCTGGACTGGGAGCGGGCCGTGCTGGAAAATACGGAGGAGGCTTATGCCGCTTATCTGCAAGCCCATCCCGACGGTTCCTATGCGGCCGATGCGCAAGCCATGGGGCAAGCCTTGGAGGCTCTGAAACTATCGGCCGAGGAGGAGGCACAGGTGGAGCTGACGATGGAAGCCTACTGCCGGGCGGTGCAAAACAACGACGAGAATGCGCTGCTCTCCTTCTTCCCCGAAGTCATAGGCCAGTATTTTGAGATCCGCAATGCGACGAAAGACGATGTGCTCGGCAAGCAGCGTGCCTTGTACAACGGGAACATCCTGAACCTGACGGTGGCGGTGGGCGACGACCTCGTCGCTTCGCGAGATGAGAGCGGCGACTTCCATACGGCTTTCTCTGCGGAAGTCTCCTATGTGCATGCCGATTCCGGCAAGGAGGACCGCACGAGCTTGATAATAAGAGCCGTATTGAGCCCCGACCTGAAGATCAAAACCCTGACGGCCGAGGAGACAACTCCCGACGAGGCGGAAGGAGAGGGGAAAGCTGCCGTGCATTAACGAATTTTAAAGCAGAAGGGTGGCCCAAGTTCTGCAAAAAACTCTACTTTTGCCCGTACAAATTTCATACTAACTCTAATTAAAACAGAATTAAAAATGGCTTATGTAATTAGTGACGACTGCATTGCTTGCGGTACGTGTATTGACGAATGCCCCGTTGGCGCTATCTCCGAAGGCGATATCTACCACATCGATCCCGAGGCTTGCACCGAGTGCGGCACGTGCGCTGCTGCTTGTCCCTCCGAAGCAATTCACCAGGGTTAAGCTTCGCGCTCCGACATCAAGTGATAACAAGAACGCTTCCCCTCCGCAAGGAGCAGGGAAGCGTTTCTGTTTTCCGTCCGTCCGCGGGCGGAAGCGTGAGGGGTGGAGTGTAATTTCTCCCCGGGTCACTCTTGCGATTCGAGCCAGGCATCGATCATTCTGCGGGCGAGGCTCAGCTTTTGCGGAAGGGTGGGCAGGCGGTTGCGGTCGAAAAATCCGCCTTCCGTCAGCTCGTGGTCGGCAAAGCGCAGGGTGCCGCCGGCATAGTCGGCTTCGAAGCCTATCATGAGCTGGCTGGGGTAGGGCCACTCCTGGCTGCCGAAGTAGCGTATGTTCTCTATCTCCAGGGTTGTTTCCTCCCGCACTTCCCGGCGGACGCATTCTTCCAGCGTCTCGCCCGTCTCCACGAATCCGGCTACCAGGCCGTGGAATGGTTTGTGGAACGTGCGGGCATGTACGAGGAGCACTTCTTTGCCGCGGTGGATGAGCACCAGTATGGCGGGTGCCACGTGGGGGAACAGGATGTTCCCGCACTTCGGGCATCGCTTGGATATGGCGGTGTCCGGGGTGGTCGGCGTGCCGCAGGCGGGGCAGAAGCGGGTGTTGCGGTCCCAGAAGAGCAGCTCTTCGGCCTTTCCCGCTATCCGGTATGCCGCGTGGGGGATGAGGTCGTAGCTGTCCCGCAGCCCAATCCACTGAAACTGCTCTCCCTCGCCCGGGGAGGAGTCCGGGAGAGAGGGCGTTTCGCAGTCGATTTCCGCAGTCCGGCAGGGGATTCCTCCCCATTCTCCGGCCTCGAAGCTCGGATTGGCCGTGACGAGGGGCGGATTCTCACCGCAGGGCAGGGTATATTTCTCTTCTTCTTTTTGGAGAAGCAGTTTGCCGTTGTGAAATAGAAACCAGTAGTTTTGCATGATAAGGAAGCGTTTTTCGGGGGCAAAAGTACAAAAGCCGGCGAAAAATGCTTGAGTTTCTCGTGGAAAGTATTAAATTTGCAGGATAAGAATAGACTTAGTATTCACCCAAAACAAGCAGGAGGAAAAAGAAAATGAGCGTAAAAGGTACTCAGACAGAAAAGAACCTGATGCAATCCTTTGCCGGAGAGTCTCAGGCACGTATGCGCTACACTTATTTTGCAAGTGCGGCAAAGAAGGAAGGCTATGAGCAGATTGCGGCCATATTCGCCGAGACTGCCGACCAGGAGAAGGAACATGCCAAGCGGATGTTCAAGTATCTGGAAGGCGGGCAGGTGGAAGTGAAGGCCTGCTTCCCCGCCGGGGTCATCGGCTCCACGCTGGAGAACCTGAAAGCGGCAGCTGCGGGCGAAAACGAGGAGTGGACCAAGGATTATCCCCACTTTGCCGACGTGGCCGACGAGGAAGGCTTCCCCGAAATAGCACTCATGTACCGCAACATTGCCGTGGCCGAAAAGGGACACGAGGAGCGCTACAATGCGTTTGTGAAGAACATCGAAGCGGGAAAGGTCTTCCAGAAGGACGAGGTAGTCGTATGGCAGTGCCGGAACTGCGGCTTTATCTTCGAGGGTAAGGAAGCACCCGAGCTTTGCCCGGCCTGCAAGCATCCGCAAGCCTATTTCGAGGTAATGAAAACCAACGTTTGACTTTGTTGAAATTTCCAGTCCGCAATGGCTTCTCTCCCCCGTCGGGGTGAGGGGCGGTTGCGGATGTTTTTTATGTTATAAGGAGACTGAAATGACACTTTATCCAAAACTCATTCTGGATGCCTTGGCCACGGTGCGCTATCCGGGTACGGGAAAGAATCTGGTGGAGGCCGGGATGGTGGACGACAACATGCGCATCGACGGCATGAAGGTCAGCTTTTCGCTCATCTTCGAGAAGCCTACCGACCCGTTCATTAAGTCCGTGGTGCGGGCTGCCGAGACGGCTGTTTTGACGTACGTCTCCCCCGAGGTGGACATCAAGGGGAACATCAGTGTGCGCACTCTGCAGGAAGCGGCTCCCAAACCGGGCAAACTGCTGTCGCAGGTCAGGAACATCGTGGGAATCTCTTCCGGAAAAGGCGGAGTGGGCAAGAGCACCGTGACGGCCAACCTGGCCGTGGCGCTCACGAAGCTGGGCTTTCGCGTGGGACTGCTGGATGCCGACATCTTCGGGCCTTCGATCCCGAAGATGTTCCAAGTGGAAGACGCGCGCCCCTATGCCGAACGTATCGACGGGCGCGACCAGATTATTCCGATCGAGAAGTACGGGGTGAAAATCCTCTCCATCGGTTTCTTTGTTGACCCTGACCAGGCCACGCTTTGGCGGGGCGGGATGGCATCCAATGCGCTCCGTCAGCTTATCGGCGAGGCCAATTGGGGCGAACTCGACTACTTCCTCATCGATTTGCCTCCCGGCACGAGCGACATCCACCTGACCATTGTCCAGACTCTGGCGCTGACCGGGGTGGTCGTCGTCAGCACGCCTCAGCCCGTGGCTTTGGCCGATGCGCGCAAGGGCATCAACATGTTCACGAACGAGAAGGTGAATGTGCCCATCCTGGGGCTGGTGGAGAACATGGCTTGGTTCACTCCGGAGGAATTGCCCGACAATCGGTATTATATCTTCGGCCGCGACGGTGCGAAGAAGTTGGCCGAAGAGATGAATGTGCCCCTTCTGGGGCAGATACCCATTGTGCAGGGAATCCGTGAGAGTGGCGACGAAGGTACGCCCGTGGCCTTGGATGCCAACACTCCGATGGGGAAACAGTTCTTATTGTTGGCCAACAGCCTTGTGCGGCAGGTCGACCGCCGCAATATCGAGCAGCCCCCTACGCATATAGTAGAGGTGCATTAGTCTTTTTTTTGACTGTTGATATTAGAAAAGCGCTGTCCTGCATTCATCGCAGGACAGCGCTTTTCTAATATCGGAGGTTTGCTTATCGTTCAAAAAAGGTTTGATTATCGGTAAAAGTGGCAACGGAAATGCGCAGAATTACTCATGCTATATAAGAGTGAGTACTCACAGAGCGGCGAAGAGCAGTACCGAATCGGGCGCAAAGGTAGTGTAAATAATAGTGACATCCAAGCAATTACGCGGCAAAATCCTTGTACGCCGTTTTTCTTTCCCCTGCCGGGGCTTCCCATTTTACTCATTACACTCTTTTTCTCCCCGCAGCGCGCAATCCGCTGATACCTATCGGTTTAGGCAGGAATATTTTTACTCATTATTATATAGAGTTGCAACAGTCAAGGCCGGACCCTTCCCGGATTTCCCCTTTCCCCCGCCGGCGCTTACGGAAGTGGCCTGCGGGGAGAAGAAGGACCGCCCCGGAAGTCCGGGCCCCGCGCCCGGCGACAAACTGAAAACAAACCGTCCCCGCCATGCCCGACGCTTCCCCAAAAGAGACAGACGCCTTGCCCCTCCCGCAGAAGGAAAGGAAGGAGCCCTCCTCCCCGTGGTACGCCTTGAGGACGTTCCACTGCCGGGAAGAGAAGCTGGAGGCGTGGCTGAAGGGCCTCGGCCTCGCGTGCTTCATCCCGATGCGCTACGCCGAGGTCGTGCCGAAGGAGGGCGGCAAGCCGCGCCGTACTTTGGTCCCGGCGGTCCACAACCTGCTCTTCCTGCAGAAGAGCTTCCCCTCGCGCCGCCTGCGCACCTTGATGGCGGACAGCCCCGTGCCGTTCGCGGTGCTGAAGAAAGCCGACGGGAGCGCGCCGCAGGATATCCCCGGGCCGATGATGGCGGAGTTCCGCGCCGTGTGCGACCCGGGCTACACGGGCACGCTCTACCTGGACAGCGGCGAAGCCGATGCCCGCCCGGGCAGCCGGGTGCGGGTCGTGCGCGGCCCCTTCACGGGCCTGGAAGGAAAGCTGACGCGCTACAAAGGGCGGTACTATGTGGTAGTGAGCCTCGCCACCGTGGGCGTGCTGGTGCACATCCCCAAGTGGTATTGCGAGAAACTGCCGGAAGGGGAATAATCCCCTTCACCCCT
>CALUJL010000025.1 GCA_944320955.1 uncultured Bacteroidaceae bacterium | reverse complement strand
GGAAATCCACAAACATTTGACAATCAACAGGTCTATTGTCATAGTATCAGGACGGTTACTGCCAGACCAAAGACCGACCGTATCAAGGCCGGATATGCCTTGCGCGATATTCAGAAACCGACAGCATTCCGCACTTGTAAAACCAGCTTACCGCCTCGTCAATGGCTTCCGATACAGGGCGGTAGCTTATGCCGAGTTCCCGTATCGATTTTTCATTGGAATAATAGTTCCCGATGCACAGCATACGCATGTTTACTCCGGAGACTTCACTCCTGATTCCTATCCGGGCAGCCATATCACCGACCGCGCCGGCAATTCGCAATATCCATTTCGGGATAGCGGTAATATGCTGCCTGTAACCGCACCTGTCAGAGAGCAGACGATAGAATTCCCTGTATGTCAGATTCTCGCCTGAAAGGAGGTAGCTTTCCCCGTCCTTGCCATGTGAAAGGGCGGAGACAATGCCTTTGGCTACATCGCCCGTGGCGACGAAATTCTTCCCTCCAACGCTGCTGCGCCACTTCATCCAACAGGCTTCCATGCTTTTGTGCTCTCATTTCCGTTGCCATACAAAACAGGATTAGAAAGATGCTTGTCAATGATTTGAATGTCCTCATATTGCCTATCTTTGATTCTCTGTCGCAAAATTACCAGGCATTCCCTTTGGCGACCGTACCTGAACCACTGATAGAACAACCAATTTCGCAGGTGCCGGGCATATCTACGAAATTGGTAGTAAAAACAAGAGTACAGATACTCCTTCAACACGCCACAGCACATAACTTTGCAGGGAAAACAGTACATTTGTAAATACAAAACAGATTGGGTATGAATGAGATAATGAAAATAGATTCGGTGCAGACCTATAACGACTACTTCGGCGTGGAGACGCGCCATCCGTTGGTCAGTGTGGTGGACGGACGCGAGGCACAATGCTTTTCATCGCTCCCGGTCAGGTAATGGGTTCGGAGGATGACGGCAAACTTCATCAGCCGGAAGGTTGGGCGTTGTGTTTTCATCCGGAGTTCCTGCGCAAGACCCCGCTTGCAGGACTGATGAAAGAGTATTCTTATTTCTCGTACAACGCCAACGAAGCCCTCCACCTCTCGGAACAGGAGCGGCGTACGGTCGTTGATTGTCTGGTCAAAATCAAGGAGGAACTACAGTATCCGGTGGACAAGCACAGCAAATCCCTCATTGCTGACAACATCAAGCTGCTGCTTGACTATTGCGAACGCTTCTACGACCGCCAGTTCATCACACGTGAGAACCTGAACAGCGACATTCTTGCCCGCTTCGAGACCCTGCTGGACGAGTATTTCCACTCTGGTAAACCCGCCACGGAAGGACTGCCCACCGTGCAATATTGTGCCGACAAGCTCTGCCTCTCACCCAACTATCTAAGTGACTTGCTGAAAAAAGAAACGGGTGAATCCGCCTTGAAGCACATCCAGCAAAAGACCTTGGATATGGCAAAAGAGCGTGTGTTCAACACTCGGAAGTCCGTCAGTGAGATCGCCTACGAACTGGGGTTCCAATATCCGCAACATTTCAGCAGGTGGTTCAAGAGGCAGGTGGGGTGTACACCGAATGAGTATCGGACGGCCAACTAATCCCCCATAAAAACAAGCCGGCATATCAGGTAAGTTCCTCGTCCGAAGCCGGTGTCTGCCACAGCCTTCGCAGAGGCGTGACAGGTTGCTTCCCAATCTGCCGGCTGCATATAGCCCTGCTTCACCATTGCCGATAATTGAAGAGCCGATGTACCTCGCCCGGCTTATGCGGATCGAGCATCCGCTTCCGGTCCGCGATGCCTTTCAGCCCGGGATTTTTACATACTCATCCTCTGCTGCTATTTTCTTGATGATTCCTGCCGGGACTCCACCGACTACCACATTGGCCGGCACATCCTTAGTCACGACAGCCCCGGCCGCAACAACCGGATGGTTTCTATGCTGTCGAGCGTGGCAAGGTATTGGGCTACATCGTAAACGAAGATTATGCCATACTTTTCCAATACCGTCGGGCTGCTGACGCAATCCGCAAGAAAGACTGTGTTGTCGGGGGTGCGAACTCCGACCATGTCGAAGAAGAGGCCAGGCAAGGGAATAAGCTCCAGTTCTGACGGGAAATCGGGCGACGAGCAATCTGTGACCTCACTCTCCTTTGCCAGCAGGAACTTGCTCCTCAACTCCTTGAACGGGTAGCCGCCATACAACACCTTCTTCGCGGCCTCCTTGTCGTTTCCGCTGTCGATGAGATAAATCCCGTTTTCCGATTGCCTGTATACGCCTATCTTCGCAGGGCTGTTTATGTAGTAGCTCTGCCTGCCTACTTGTTTTAGTTCGTACATAAGTGTTCAGTGATTAGCCATTTTCAAATATTCACTCCAATCTTTTTTTCGGGCAGTTTTTTAATCATCCGGCAGGGATTGCCGACTGCCACGCAATTGGCAGGAATAGAATGTGTCACTACGCTTCCTGCACCTATGACCGTATTCTTTCCGACAGTGACTCCCGGCAGCAATATCGCTCCACCGCCTATCCATACGCCGTCTTCGATTTTGACGGGACGGGCTATGGTGTTGCAGATGTCATCGCCTTCCTTCCAATCCCAAACCATCCGCTCGAGCACATCAGTAGAATGAGTGGCGGTGTATATCTGCACGTTAGGCGCTATCAGGACATTGTCACCAATCTCGATGCGGTGATTGTCCACAAAAGTGCAATTCATGTTGATGATGACTTTATTCCCCACAAAGATGTTCTTTCCGTATTCGCAATGGAAATCAATATCTACGTGAACCCCCTTGCCAATGCTTCCGAACATTTCACGCAGCAATGCCTGTTTGCGTTCGTTGTCGGCATAATCTATAGCGTTGAGTTGGGACAACAAACGTCTTGTCCGCAAAATCATATTCACGATCTTCGGGTCTCTCCCTCCGTTGAAAGGCTCACCCGACATACATTTTTCCAGTTCGGTTTTCATTACCATTGGATTTTTATTGATTTATTGTCCGAAGAAATAAGGAAAAGCGGAAAAAGAGTAATCCTTGCTCTGAATGAATCCTTATCAGCACAAGTCAATGCCCTGCCGATTCCGAAAATAAGTTTATCACCACGACTCCGCCGAGAATCATACAGATGCCAATAATGGCAGGAATGTCAAGATGCTGTCTGAACACCAGCCAGCCGACAAGTGCTACCAGCACGATGCCTGCTCCCGACCAAATGGCGTAAGCAATGCCCAAGGGGATGCTCTGCAAAACCATGCTGAGGAAATAGAACGCACCCGCATACCCCACAAGAGTTATCAATGACGGCACAAGACGGGTGAACTGCTCTGTCTGTTTCAAAGCACTTGTGGCAATCACTTCGCAAATAATTGCCAACAAAAGGATAAGATACTGTTTCATTCTGCTTTTTGTTTACCGATACTTTCACGGCAAAAATACAAAAAACAAAATCCGCCTCAAAATGCGTATCGGTTAAATAAAGCGACGCACGGGGATGCCGGGTCGCCGCGCTGCACGGGCGACATCGAGACGGTGTAGTCCGCCATCGCCCTTTCTTTGTTTTTGTGCAGGATGTAGTTGTTGTACACATAGGCGAAGACGTAGCCGATGGCGACGTTGTGCGGGCAGGGGATGCACTGGTAGCAGCCCGTGGAGGCAAGCGCGTCGCGCATCGGCTGCGGCAGGTTGGCGAGGAATCCCGTGCGGACGGGCTTCATCACCGCCAGTCCCATGCCGTTGGCGGCAGCATGTTTCGGACCGAGCACGCCAGCCTCGTATTCATAATCCAAGTAGTTGTGCTGTATCAGGCAGAAGTCCCATGTAGGGGTGTATTCCACCACTTTCTTAAAAAGTTGCAGACTGTCGTGGAAAGAGAAACCCATAAAGCGGATTTTGCCCTGCACCTTCAGCCGCTCCATCTTCTCGATGAGCTTGTAAGGCCGCCCACGGCTCCTACGAGTGCGGCAAGAAGCCCGCTCTTGATGAAATCCCGTCTGTCCATTGTATATGACTGCTTCTTTTGGTGCAAAAGTAGCGGTATATGACGCAAAAGGGCGTAACATTTCCACGGAGGATTGTAACGGTTTTACTGATTGTGCCTCAAACATAAATTGGCCGGACAGCCGGGAAATCCCAGATAGAGGAAAAACACGTTCTGTCGGCATATCCGCAAAAGGCCCTGCCCGGCACGGACGGGCAACTTCGCTCTAAGCGCTTTTTCTTTATCCGGCCAAAAAATTTCGGGGAACGGATTTTTCGGCGTACATTTGTGCCGGAGAAGGAGGAGGCTTGCCTCCCAGCCACACACACCGTCCCTCCAAGAAAAGACAGAATATAACATAAGAAAAAACTACGCGCTATGAGCAAAGTTAAATGTATCGGCATCCTGACCTCCGGCGGCGACGCCCCGGGAATGAATGCGGCCATCCGCGCCGTAACGCGCGCGGCCATCTGTAACGGACTCGCTGTAAAAGGCATCTACAGAGGCTACAAGGGTCTCATCACAAACGAAATCAGCGAATTCCAGACGCAGAACGTGAGTAACATCATCCAGCAGGGCGGAACGATCCTGAAGACGGCGCGCTGCAAGGAATTCACCACGCCCGAGGGCCGCAAGCTGGCCTACGACAACATGCAGGCGCAGGGAATCGATGCGTTGGTCATCATAGGCGGCGACGGAAGCCTGACGGGAGCACGCATCTTCGCACAGGAGTTCGACGTGCCCTGCATCGGCCTGCCGGGAACCATCGACAACGACCTCTACGGCACGGACACGACCATCGGCTACGACACGGCGCTGAACACGATACTCGACGCGGTGGACAAGATACGCGACACGGCCACGTCCCACGAGCGCCTCTTCTTCATCGAAGTGATGGGGCGCGACGCGGGCTTCCTGGCACTCAACGGGGCCATTGCCGCAGGAGCAGAGGCAGCCATCATACCGGAACTCTCCACGGAGGTCGACCAATTGCAGGAACTCATCAGCAACGGTTTCCGAAAGAGCAAGAGCAGCTCCATCGTCCTGGTGGCCGAGAGTGAGATAACAGGCGGGGCCATGCACTACGCCGAGCGCGTGAAGAAAGAATTCCCGCAGTACGACGTGCGCGTTTCCATATTGGGCCACGTGCAGCGCGGCGGCCGTCCCACGGCACACGACCGCATCCTGGCCTCGCGTATGGGAGTGGCAGCCATCGACGCCCTGCTCGAAGGCCAACGGAACGTGATGATAGGCATCCAGAACAACGAGGTGGTCTACGTCCCCTTCACCCGCGCCATCAAGAACGACAAGCCCATCGACATGAACCTGGTACGCGTCTTGAGAGAACTTTCCATTTAGTAAAAAGAAACAAATTCCCCAACTGCAGAAAGAGAGCCTGTCCGCCACACCGGTGCGGGCAGGCTTCTTTCTCTCTTTGCCTGTACGGAAAAAATGAAAAACAAACAACTCCAAGGACATCTGGCCATGGCCGGCGCCAATGTGATGTGGGGGCTGATGTCGCCCGTGTCGAAGGCGGTGATGGCATCGGGCGCCGTATCGTCGCTGCTGCTGACGGACTTCCGCATCGTCGGTGCGGCGGCGGCGTTCTGGACAGCTTCCTTCTTTACCCGGCGCGAGCATGTGCCCCACGCCGACATGATGCGCCTCTTCTTTGCCGCCATGCTGGGCATCGTGCTCAACCAGGGGAGTTTCGTGATGGGGCTGGGCATGACCTCGCCCGTCGATGCGTCCATCATCACGACTACCACTCCGATCATCGTCATGATCCTGGCGGCACTGTTCCTGAAAGAGCCTGTCACGGGCCTGAAGGTACTGGGCATTTTCTTCGGCGCGCTCGGGGCGCTGATGCTCATCCTCGGCGGCGCGGCAGACCCGGCTTCTGCGGGCGGGAGCAATCCGTGGGGCAATCTGCTCTGCTTCTTTGCCCAATGCAGTTATTCGGCCTACTTCGTCCTCTACAAAGACCTCATCAGCCGCTACTCGGCCATTACGCTGATGAAATGGATGTTTACCTATGCCAGCATCGCGATCATCCCGTTCTCCTATTCCGAGCTGGCCACGACCCGATGGGAGGCAATGGGCGGGGTGGAGATAGGCGGCAGCGCGTTCGTCGTGCTGGGAGCCACGTTCCTGAGCTACCTGCTGATCCCCATCGGGCAGCACGCCCTGCGCCCCACCGTGGCCTGCATGTATAACTACGTGCAGCCCATCGTGGCCAGCCTCGTGGCCGTAGCCTTGGGCATCGCCGGACTGGGATGGCTGAAAATAGTGGCCATCGTATTGGTCTTCACTGGAGTATATATGGTGACGCACAGCAAGAGCCGCGCACAGATGGAGGCCCGCCGGAAAGCTCGAGAAGCCGGGGCAGGGAAATAAGGCGGAGCTCAGAGGCGGTCGGCCTCGATATACCCGTTCATGACGGCATAGAGCGTAAGCCCGCCGAGCGACTTGATGCCGAGTTTTGCGGTGATGTTCTTGCGGTGCGTGATGACAGTCGTCAGGCTGATGCACAAGCGGTCGGCTATCTCCTTGTTGATAAATCCTTTGCAAAGCAATACCAGCACTTCCACCTCACGGGCGGAAAGCGGGGCAAAGTCTTCCCCGCTATCCTGGCGGACAGGGGAACGGGCGTCTTCCCCGCGAAGAATGCAGGCCAGCTTCTTGCCCAACTTCTGTTCCTCCTCTTCGAGATAAAGCAGACGTATGCCCTGCGGGGCAAGCTTGAAGCGCCCGGGACCTTCGTGGACAAGCACCACGGTGCGCTCGCTGCGGGAGGCAAAGAAGGCATTGTAGTTGAGGAACGTGAGCGAAGAGATGAAGCAGAGCCGGTACATATCCGGAGTATCGTCGATGAATGCCGCAAAGTCCCGGAACCGGCGGACGACAGTCTCCCCCCCGGCAACCTTCCAGATAAGCGCCTCCAGCCCCAGGGCTTCGGCCGTATTGGCAGTAATGAGTGCTATTTCCATCATTTTTTCTTCCCTTTTCTTGCTCACTTCTTCAACCAAGCAGCCAGGGCGTCCGCACAACGCTCCCCGTCGACCCCGGCCGAGACGATGCCCCCGGCATAGCCTGCCCCTTCGCCGCAAGGGAAAAGCCCCTCGACGGCCACGTGCTGCAGGCTGTCGGCACGCCGTGGGATGCGCACCGGCGCCGACGTCCGCGTCTCCACCCCGATGAGCAGCGCCTCGCGCGTCAGAAAACCCCTGCATCTTTTTCCGAAAAGCGCAAGGCCTTCTTGCAAACGCCCCCGCACAAATTCCGGCAACCAGCAGTGGAGTCCGGAGGCTACCAGCCCCGGGCTGTAAGAAGAGCGTGGCAGGTCGCCACTCAGGCGGGCAGCCACGAAGTCCGTCATGCGCTGCGCCGGAGCCGTCTGCCGGCATCCTCCCTGCTGCCAGCAGAGACGTTCGAGACGCTCCTGCAGGTGCATCACCCGCAGCGCCCCGCCCTCTTCAGAAGAGGCGTTCCCGCCCGCGGGCGGCAAATCCCGCATTACCGGCTCCGCATCTTCGGGACGGATTTCCACCACCATGCCCGAATTGGCCCAACGACCCGAGCGGGCCGAGGCCGACATGCCGTTAACCACGACTTGCTCCGGCCCTGTGGCCGCAGGCACGACCACCCCGCCCGGACACATGCAGAAACTGTAGACGCCCCGCCCCCGGCTCTGGGCTACGAAACTGTATTCGGCCGCCGGAAGCCACGGCCCGCGCCCTTGCGGACTGTGGTACTGGATGCTGTCGATGAGCTGCTGGGGATGTTCGAGGCGTACCCCGACGGCAATCCCCTTGGGCTCTATGAAGAACGAAGCCCGGCGATGGCCCGCAAGATGCCGGTAGACATCGCGTGCGGAGTGCCCGGTGGCCAGGATGACGGGCCCCCTCAGTTCCTCTCCGCCGCTCGTGCGGATGCCGACGGCACGGGGTGTTTTCCCCCCGTCCACCAGGATTTGCTCCATGCGGCAACCGAAACGCACCTCCCCGCCGCAGCGGAGTATGGTCTGCCGCATCCGCTCGATGATGCCCGGCAGTTTGTCGCTCCCCAGATGGGGGTGCGCGTCGCTCAAGATGGCCTCGCTGGCGCCGTGCTGGCAGAAGACGTGCAGGATGTGCAGCGAGTCGCCCCGCTTCTTGCTGCGCGTAAAGAGCTTCCCGTCGGAGTAGGCCCCCGCCCCACCCTCACCGAAACCGTAGTTGGAGTCCGGATCGACGCAATGCTCGCGCGAAATGCGCGCTATGTCCAGCCGACGCGCGTGGACATCCTTGCCCCGCTCCACGAGAACGGGCCGGATGCCGTGCTCGACCAGGCGCAGGGCGGCAAACAGGCCGGCAGGCCCGGCCCCTACCACCACTGCCGCCGGGGCATCCGAGGGCAACGGCCGATAGACCGTCGGGACAAACAAATGAGCCTCCGGCTCTTCATTCAGATAGATCCGCAACTGCAGATTCACCTTTATCCGCCGCTGGCGGGCATCGATGCTCCGCTTCAAGACGCGCAGTGCCGTGAGCTCCCCGGGAGCAATACCTAACTCATCCTGCACATACCGGCGCAGTTTACCTTCGTCCGCCGCCTGCTCCGGCGAGACGACAACCGTGCATTCTCGAATCATAGACTGTGTATCTTGTGTTAAATAGCAAAGGCAAAGGTATGGAATTTCCTGCGGTTAATCCATAAAAATAGTCAATATGTCGGTTATTCCGCCCTTTCGGCCGAAGTATTGGCAAAATCCTCATATCTTTGTGCCGGTTTGAAAAGAGAAAACAGACAAAAAGAATGCAAATAAAGAACTTGACCTTCGAAGAATTGACCAAAGAGGACTCGGATAACAACTTCAGAAATGAGATTTTTTACGTAAAAGACGTAGATGCCTCCATGCTGACCCACTACGACATACCCCTGCGGCTGGAAGCGGCCTCATTCATCTTCTGCAAACAGGGAAGCATCCGTTTCTATCTGAATGCGCAACAATTCGAAATCAAAACGGACGACTTGTTTATCTATATCCCGAAAAACATATTGAGAACCGTGGAGTCATCGCCCGACATGCGCTGCGACACACTGATTGCCTCGCTCGAATTCATGAAAAACACAAACCTCACGACTCCCAACATGCCGGTCTACCTCTACCTGAGGGATACGCCCATTCTCTCATTAACTGAGGAAGAAAAAGAGAACTTCAATATACTGAGCCAGATAAACAGCCTGATTCACGATAATGAGCAGAATGCCGGCATCATGCGGAGACTCTTGTTCGGCATTTTTGCATACAAGCTGCAAAACATCATCCTCAGCCGTATCCCGGAGTCGGCCACCCACTCCGTGGCGATGCACAACCGGCAGAACGAACTGCTCCACAAATTCATGGAACTGCTGGCCCAATACCACAAGGAACAGCGCAGCATCACGTTTTATGCCAACGAACTGTTCGTCACGCCCAAGTATTTCTCCACGGTCATCAAAAAGGTTTCCGGCCGGAGCCCCGTAGACTGGATCAACGACAGCGTCATCCGCGAGGCCAAAGCCATGCTCCGCTTCTCCACGATGAGCGTACAGGAAATCGCATACGCACTGAACTTCTCTTCGCAGACTTTCTTCGGAAAATACTTCAAACGGCTGACGGGCATCACGCCGGGAGAATTCCGCTTGCGCTCGGCAGAATAAACAAACAGAAACAGACAAATAAGAGACAAAAATGGAACGATATAAAAACATAGACCCGGAAGAGCGCGCCGCACGCGCAGAAGCACTCTTCCGCCAGGGATACAGCTGCGCCCAGTCGGTGGTCGGGGCTTATGCCGACCTCTACGACATAGACCGGCGGCAGCTGCTGCGCATAGCCGCCTCTTTCGGTGGCGGCATCGGACGGATGAGGGAAGTATGCGGCGCCGCCTGCGGCATGTTTATCCTGGCCGGACTGGAGACAGGAACCGACGACCCTGCCGACCGCACGACCAAGGGTTACAACTATAAGGTAGTACAGGAGCTGGCAGCAGAATTCCGCGACTGCAATGGCGCCCTGCGCTGCGCCGACCTGCTGGGAATACGCACGGGGAAACCCCAGTCGCCCATACCGCAACAGCGGGATGCCGCCTACTATGCCAACCGTCCCTGCCCCAAGGTGGTGAGAGAAGCGGCCCGCATCGTTGGCGAATATCTGTTAAATCTGAAAGAAGAGGAGCGGGATAAAATTAAAACTTCATAATCAATAAAGAGAAAATGGTGATGATTCATGCTTTATAACATAAAATGTAAGTACATTTGCCCTGCATTTATGAAGAAATCATACAGATAGAACACTCTCAATTGTTTCACAAATAAAACGAAAAGGACAAATGTTAGAAGAAAAAGCAGGCATCATCGCCGGTGAAATCTGGCGTGCACTAAACGGAAATGCGGGTATGACCCAAAAGCAGCTGAAGAAAGCCATCAAATGCGTGGACAAGGACTTGTTCCTCGGACTGGGCTGGTTGCTGCGCGAAGGGAAGATCCTGACCTCGGAAGTAGAGGGCGAACTCTACATCTCCCTGAAGTAAACAGGCATATTCCGCAAAGCAGAATGAAGGAAAGAGCGAAAGGCTGACCGGTCTTTTGCTCTTTCTCTTTTTAACCCAAACCTCCCATCAGAGAGCCCATCCGCTTCAGTCCCCTGATGGAGCCCCATAGCGGGGCTAATGACCGATCGGGATATAAGGGAACAAGCTTCGCCAAATTAAAAAGAGAACGTTAAATAGAAGAAAATACTCCCGGCTTAAGAACTTTCTGACTATATTCGCAAACAATAATATCAACGATTTTCGAATTAACCGAACTGAAACAGCAAGAAAGCCATGAGTGCCACAGATGATTCCATAAAGCAAATCGCGCAACGAGTGCGCGGATTGCGCGAAGTGCTCGAGATAAGCCCGCAAGAAATAGCAGATACCTGCCATATACCTTTGGAACAATACGAACGGATGGAAAACGGCGAAGAGGACTTCACCGTGAGCGTCCTGCAGGGCATAGCCCACAAATACGGGATAGAACTGGACGTGCTGATGTTCGGCCAGGAGCCGCGCATGAGTTCCTACTTCCTGACCCGTGCCGGAACGGGGGTATCCGTGGAGCGGCGGGCAGCATACAAGTATCAGTCGCTGGCGTCCGGATTCCGCGGCCGGCGGACAGATGCCTTCATCGTGACCGTAGAGCCCAAACCGGAGAGCGAGCCTATCCAGCTCAATTCGCACGAGGGACAAGAGTTCAACCTCGTGGTAGAAGGCCGGATGCTGCTGGTGATAAACGGAAAAGAGCTGACACTCAACACCGGCGACAGCCTTTACTTCAACTCCGCCCTGCCCCACGGCATGAAAGCTCTCGACGGGAAAACGGTCAAATTCCTTGCAATGATTTTCTAAACACGACTATGATAGAACGCTTTTTAAAGAAAACCTGCTTCACCTCGATGCAGGACTTTCGGGAGAATCTGGAAATAATTGTGCCCGAAAACTTCAACTTCGGCTACGACGTCGTCGATGCCTGGGCGCAGGAAGCCCCGGAGAAACGGGCACTGATATGGACCAACGACCACGGCGTCCACCGCGAGTTCAACTTTGCCGAACTGAAGGAAGCCACCGATCGCACGGCCTCCTATTTTCAAAGCCTGGGCATCGGGCGGGGAGACAAAGTGATGCTCATCCTGAAGCGGCGCTACGAATTCTGGTACTCCATCATCGCACTCCACAAACTGGGCGCCATCGCCATACCGGCAACCCACCTGCTCACAAAAAAAGATATCGTATACCGCTGCAACGCGGCCGGCATAAAAGTCATCGTGGCGGCAGGCGAAAAGGTCATCTTGGACCACATCACCGCCGCATTGCCCGAGTCGCCGACGATGGAGCACGTCGTCAGCATCGGCCCCGAAGTGCCGGAAACAATGGAAGACTTCCAGGCCGGAATAGAGAATGCCGCACCTTTTGTCCGCCCGGCACAAGTGAATACGAACGACGATATCTCGCTGATGTACTTCACCAGCGGCACCACGGGCGAACCCAAGATGGTGGCCCACGACTTTACCTATCCGCTGGGGCACATCGTGACCGGGGCTTTCTGGCACAACCTGAAGCCCGACAGCATCCACCTCACCATAGCCGACACGGGATGGGGCAAGGCTGTCTGGGGAAAGCTCTACGGCCAATGGATTGCCGGTGCTACGGTCTTCGTCTACGACCACGAGAAATTCACTCCCGCCGACATACTCCAGAAAATCCACGACTACCACATCACTTCGCTCTGTGCTCCCCCCACCATCTTCCGCTTCCTCATCCGGGAAGATCTGACCAAGTTCGACCTCTCTTCCCTCCAATACTGCACCATCGCGGGCGAAGCCCTCAATCCGGCAGTATACGACACTTTCTTCCGGCTCACGGGCATCAAACTCATGGAAGGCTTCGGGCAGACGGAGACGGCCCTTACCATCGCCACGTTCCCCTGGATGGAGCCGAAGCCCGGAAGTATGGGCGTTCCCAATCCGCAATACGACATCGACCTGCTCACCCCCGACGGGCGTTCGGCCGAAGACGGCGAACAGGGACAAATCGTCGTGCGCACCCGCAAGCGTAAACCGCTGGGACTTTTCAAGGAATACTACCGCGATCCCCAACTCACGCAGGAGGCCTGGCACGACGATGTCTACTATACGGGCGACGTGGCCTGGCGCGATGAAGACGGATACTACTGGTTCGTGGGCCGCGATGACGATGTCATTAAGAGTTCCGGCTACCGCATTGGCCCCTTCGAGGTGGAGAGCGCGCTGATGACACACCCGGCCGTAGTGGAATGCGCCATTACGGGAGTGCCGGACGAGATACGCGGGCAGGTCGTAAAAGCGACTATCGTTCTTTCGAAAGAATACAAGGACAAAGCCGGCGAGGCCCTCGTCAAGGAGATTCAAGACCACGTGAAGCGCGTCACGGCACCGTATAAATATCCGCGCGTCATAGAATTCGTCGACGAACTGCCCAAGACCATCAGCGGAAAGATACGCCGTGTGGAAATCCGCCAGCAAGACAAATAGCGTCTTACGCTTGTTTCAATTCAAAAAAGCCCCGGGAAAGATACCGAAAAACGATGTCCTTCCCGGGGCTTCTTCATAGCCTCAAAGCTTATTGCTCTGTCATTTTCTTCAGGCGAAGCAAGGCTTCTATGTAATAATAGTCGGCATAAATGATAGAAGCGTCTATCTCCGAACCGGCCGGCTTATGCCCCGTGGAATGAAGCAGGAAGGCCGGTTTGGCATCGCCGCAGCGGTAAGGGTCGGAACTCAGCGAAGCCAGCATATTTATGGCCGCCGCACGGTACTCTTCCCCTTTATCCCCGGGCAAATAAGTGGAGAGCTCCAGCAAAGCGGAGGCCACCACACAAGCAGCCGAAGCATCGCGCGGAGCGTCCGGAATGGCCGGATCGTCGAAATCCCAATAAGGAATGTAATCCTCGGGCAGACGCTTCAGATAGACATCGGCCACCTTCTGCACAAAATCCAGATAGCGTTCATCCCGAGTCTCCCGATAGACTACCGTATAGCCGTAGATGGCCCATGCCTGGCCACGGGCCCACATCGAACTGTCCGCATGGCCCTGATGCGTAACGCCCCGCAGGAAACGCCCCGAGAGTGTATCGTAAACCGCCACATGATAGGAGCTGTAGTCCGGCCGGAAGTGATACTTCATCGTCGTATCGGCATGCGAAACGGCAATCTCGGCCAGATGCGGGTCGCCTCCGTTCTTGGCCGCCCAGAAAAGAAGCTCCAGATTGATCATGTTATCCATAATCGTATTGTGCCCGCCATACAGCGCCACATTGCGCGGCCAGGAAAGAATCGTCCCCACACGGGGGTTGAACAGCGTGGCCAATGTGTCGGCCGTATTCAAAAGGACCTGCTTGTACTCCGGATTGTGGGTCAGACGATACCCGTTGCCGTAGCTGCAGAAGACCAGGAATCCCAGATCGTGGTCGAAAGCCGGCGTCTCGGAGAGGAATTTCAGCGAAGCCGTAAACTGCTCAGCCTCTTCCCGGACAGCCTCGTCCCCCGTAGCTTCATAATCATACCACAGGATACCGGGCCAGAAACCGCTGCACCACTCTTCCTTTGCGGCTTTCCGGCAGTGCCAACTGTCCAGACTGTCCGCTATGTTGCGGGGCATCATCGTATAATCTATGGAGTCATCCGTTCCCTTCAGTTCGGCCAGCGTGCGGCGCACTTGCCCGTCGCAATAACTCAATGCCTCGTCTACATCGAAGTCCCTTTCCGGGGTAGTACATGCGGCCAGCAGACACAGGCCGAATCCTGCACACAAAGTCTTTGCATTCATCTTATTCTGTCATATCGAAATGAAAAGCCGGGGCAGATACAGCCTTCCACCGCATCCGTCCCGGCCAAACTCTATTTTTTTAAGATCCGGATAAGATTTATCCGCGGGCCTCGGCTATATACGCAAGGGCCTCCCGGCTTTTCTTCGTAATGGCAGCCCAGTCGCCGGCAGCTATTACCTCTTTGGGGAACAGTTTGCTGCCCATGCCCACGCAGGCCACTCCGGCTTTCACCCACGCCTGCAAGTTCTCGCGCTCGGGCTCTACGCCTCCCGTCACCATAATCAGCGACCACGGCATAGGAGCCTTCATGTTCTTCACAAACGAGGGGCCGCCCACGTTTCCGGCCGGGAACACTTTACACAAGTCGCAGCCCACTTCCTGCGCGAAGCCTATCTCGCTGACCGAACCGCAGCCCGGCGTATAGGGAATGCAGCGGCGGTTGCACACCTTGGCCACATCCGGATTGAACAGCGGGCCTACCACAAAGTTTGCCCCCAGCTGTATGTAGAGCGCAGCCGTAGCCGGATCCACTATCGAGCCTACGCCGAGTATCATCTCCGGGCACTCCCGGGCAGCCCATTTGCACACTTCCGAAAAAACTTCCTGTGCGAAATCGCCCCGGTTCGTAAACTCAAAGGCACGCACACCGCCCTCATAACAAGCCTTTACTACCTGCTTGGTGATTTCGGCGTCCTTATTATAAAAGACAGGCACCATGCCCGTCGTACAGATTGTCTGCAAAACCTGGATTTTGTTGAATCTTGCCATATTCTCTCGTATCTTCTTTTTTATCGTATGTTTTCGTATTTAAGAAACAGACGGGTCCTTACTCAGGAAATTACCGCTGTACACGGCCGGAAGCATCGCCGCCCGAAAGCGCTTCCACCTCGGCAGCCGACACCATGTTGAAGTCGCCGTTGATCGTATGCTTCAGAGCCGATGCCGCCACGGCAAACTCCAGAGCCTCGCCCTGCGTGGCCTTCGTGAGCAGACCATAGATGATACCGCCGGAGAATGAGTCGCCGCCGCCCACCCGGTCGATAATCGGGTTGATGTCGTAGCGCTTCGAAGTATAAAACTCCTTGCCGTCGTATATCATGGCCTTCCAGCCGTTGTGCGTGGCGGAGAAAGATTCGCGCAGCGTAGAAATCACATATTTGAAACCGAACGTTTCCATCATGCCTTTGAATATGCCCTTGTATCCCTCGGCATCCGTCTGTCCGGCATTTACGTCCGCATCCGGCTTGAATCCGAGGCAAAGCTCAGCATCTTCCTCATTGCCGATGCAGACATCCACATACTGCATCAGCGGTTTCATCACCGACTGGGCCTTCTCCTTGGTCCAGAGTTTCTTGCGGAAGTTCAGGTCCACGGACACCGTCACCCCGTGGCGCTTGGCAGCTTCGCAGGCGCGGCGTGTTATCTCGGCAGCCTTGTCGCTGATGGCTGGCGTAATACCCGACCAGTGGAACCAGGCAGCCCCTTCCATGATAGCGTCAAAATCAAACTCCTCGGCATCGGCCTCGGCAATGGCCGAATGCGCACGGTCGTAAATCACCTTGCTGGGACGCATGGAAGCACCCGTCTCCAGATAGTAGATACCCACCCGGTCGCCACCGCGCACGATGTAGTCCGTCTTGACCCCGTAGCGGCGCAGCGCGTTGACAGCCGACTGCCCTATCTCGTGCGTCGGCAGTTTGGTAACGAAATAGGCATCCAGCCCATAGTTGGCACAGCTCACGGCCACATTGGCTTCGCCGCCGCCATAGACAACATCCAACACATCGCTCTGAACGAAGCGTTTATTTCCCGGAGTGGAGAGACGAAGCATGATCTCGCCCAAGGTTACAATCTTTTTCGGCATAGCTACAATATATTTCTTAATGGTTCTATTGAAAATTTATTCGTTGCACTCACTTTTGTTTCCGGCAAAAATACGGATTATTTTCCAAACACCCCGTGCTTCTTTTCCTAAAGAATATCCGAAGCCGGCGATTATCGCTCATTCGGCCCCTGCCGGGTTTCCAGAAAACTGCATTCGCTCCCCCCCATGCTACTCCATGCTCCAAATTCCAGGCCACACGGCGTTAATCCCGTTTTTTTCAGAGGCTGTCCCGCTGTTTTTTAGTAAGTTTGTCCCCCGAATCAAACCTTTTTTCCGAACAAACTCATCAAAAAAAAGAAAAACACAATGAAGAAAAAATGGACCTATGCCGCAGTAGCGGCAATGGCGCTTGCCCTCCTGCCCCATCAGGAAGCGCAAGCCAACCAACCCGACTCGCTGTATCTCTACACATACGGCACATCGGTCAACGGCGGGCGCAACGGACTCCACTGCGCCTGGAGCGGAGACGGGAAAACATGGAGCCCCATCGGGCCAGACTACTCCTTTGTCCGCTGCGACTATGGGGCTTGGGGCGCCGAGAAGCGGATGCTCTGGCCTTTCCTGCTGAAGGACAAAACGGGCGTGTGGCACGCCCTGTGGAGCGTAAACGAGCGCGACGGAGTCATCGCCCACGCCAGCTCGCGCAACCTGATCGACTGGAAACCGCAAAACTATGCCTACGTGATGCCGCGCGGCGCCAACTGCCAGCGCATCGAGGCACGCTACGACGATCGCAGCGGGCAGTATATGGTCACATGGGAGTCGGGCGACGAGGAAAACGGCTTCACCACCTACTCCTGCTTCACACAGGACTTCATGAAATACTCGGCCGCACGCGCCGTCCCGGGCAACATGAAACCCAACCGGGCGCAGCAGCTCCCCGCCGTCAACCCCTCCGCTTATGGGACAATCACCAAAGTCTCCTCCGAAGAAGTGCAGGACCTCAAACGCGAAATGCAGGCCCGCGCCTGGCAAGGGCAGCTCTACGGGGAGAATGCCCGCAGCGACGCCCGCCGCTTTGCCGGCCTGGAACCGGTGAAAGCCACGCTCGACATCCGTCCCGGGGAGGCAAAGGAAATCAGCCCGATGCTGATGGGCGTCTTCTTCGAGGACATCAGCCGTGCGGCCGACGGGGGACTCTATGCCGAACTCGTGCAGAACCGCGACTTCGAATATGCCCTCTCCGACCGTAAGGGAAGCGACAAAAACTGGAACTCCACCCACTCCTGGTCGCTGGTTGGAGAAGAAGGCAGTTTCACCATCGCCACCGACTCCCCCATCCACCCCAACAATCCCCACTACGCCCTGCTCGAAAGCCGGAAGGGCGGCGCCGTGGCCCTGCAAAACACAGGCTTCGAAGGCATCCCCCTCAAGCAGGGCGAGAAATACGACTTCTCGCTCTTTGCCCGCCGGACAGCCGGAAAGGGCGGCAAGCTGCAAGTCTCCCTCGTCGGGAAAGACGGGGAAGTCTATGCCTCCGCCAAGGTTTCCGCCCCCGGCAAGGAATGGAAACAATACCGGGCCACGCTGAAAGCCTCTGCCTCCGCCTCCGACGCGCGGATCGAAGTGCGCCCGCTCGGCGAGGGCACCATAGCCCTGGACATGATCTCCCTCTTCCCGCAGAAGACCTTCAAGGGCCGTAAAAACGGGCTCCGCCCCGACCTGGCACAGGCCATAGCCGACCTGAAGCCCAAGTTCGTGCGCTTCCCCGGCGGATGCGTGGCCCACGGCGACGGGCTGGGCAACATGTACCGCTGGAAGCAGACCATCGGCCCGCTCGAAGCACGCAAGCCGCAGCGCAACCTGTGGGGCTACCACCAGACTGCCGGGTTGGGCTACTACGAGTACTTCCTCTTCTGCGAAGACATCGGCGCCGAGCCGGTGCCCGTGGTGCCGGCAGCCGTGCCCTGCCAGAACTCTTCGGACGGAGGAGCCGGGCAGCAGGGTGGCATTCCCTTGGAAGAGATGGACGAATACATCGAGGAAATCTGCGACCTCGTAGAGTATGCCAACGGCGACGCCAAGACCTCCGAGTGGGGCAAGCTGCGCGCCGAGGCCGGACACCCCGAGCCTTTCAACCTGAAATACATAGGAGTCGGCAACGAAGACCTCATATCCGATGTCTTCGAAGAGCGCTTCGAACTCATCTTCAACGCACTGAAGGAGCGCCACCCCGAGATCACGGTGATCGGGACGGTAGGCCCCTTCAACGAAGGAAGCGACTATACCGAAGGCTGGGACTTCGCCACGCGGCTGGGAGTGCCCATAGTCGACGAACACTACTACCAGACTCCCGGATGGTTCCTGCACAACCAGGACTTCTACGACCAGTATGACCGCACGAAAGCGCAAGTCTACTTGGGCGAATACGCCTCGAAGGGCAACAGCCTCTACAATGCCTTGGCCGAAGCCGCCTACCTGTGCGGCATCGAACGGAACGCCGACATCGTACGCATGGCCTCCTACGCCCCGCTCCTGGCCAAGGAGGGACAGACCAACTGGAACCCCGACCTCATCTATTTCAACAACACCGAGGTGAAACCCACGCCCAACTATCAGGTGCAGAAAGCCTTCGGAAACTATGCCGGGACCACCTATATAGGAAATTCGCTCCGCGTGGACCACGGCGATGCGGCCGTCCGCCTGCGCATGGCCTCTTCCGTCGTGCGGACCGACGGGGGCGACTGGATCATCAAGCTGGTCAACATCCTACCCGCCGCGGCAGAGGTGGAGATTCCCCTGCCCGAGGAAGTGGCCTCCGGCATGAAGGTGGAGAAGCTCACCCTGCAGGGCAAGGCGGAAGAAAACTCCGCCCGCCTCTCCGAGGAGACCTTCACCCTGGGCAGCGAGCTCCAGCAGCAACTCCCGGCCTACTCGCTGACCGTGCTCAAAATCACCCGGCCGGAAGAATAGCGACAACCCGTCCGGACAATTACCACCTGCGCGGGAAGGGACCACAGTTCCTTCCCGCCTTTTTTCGTATCTCCAGCGGATTGCCTACCTTTGCAGCCGAAAACGGACAAAGCAACCTACAAAAAACAAAAAACGACAATGAATATCCCGGAAGACCCCATGATGCTCTACAGCTTCATCAACACGAAACTGCGCGACTCCTACTCCTCGCTGGAGCAACTCTGCGAAGACCTCGACTTGAGCGAACAGGAAATCGTAAAGAAACTGGGCAGCGCAGGCTTCGAATACAACCGCGAACTGAACAAGTTCTATTGATCCCCCATCCCGAAACGCCCCGTCCATGAAGACCGAGTTCGAGAAGATGCGCAGCCGCGAGCTGTATGACTTTTCAGATCCTGACATAGAAGCGAGCCTGATCCATGCAAAAAAAATCTGCGCCCGGCTGCAAACCATGACCATCTACGACGAGGACTACCGTAAAACCATCGAAGAACTCATCCCCGGCCTGCCCGCCTCGGCCACGGTGTGCCCGCCTTTCCACTGCGACCACGGCCACGGCATCGAGCTGGGCGAAGGGGTTTTCGTCAATAGTAATTGTACTTTTCTCAATGCCGGACAGATCCGCATCGGCCGCCATACGCTCATCGGCCCCAACTGCCAGATCTATACGCCGCAGCATCCGCTGGATCCCGTGGATCGCCGCAAGCCGCAGGAATACGGCCTGCCCGTCACCATAGGCGAAGACTGCTGGCTGGGCGGCGGAGTGATAGTCTGCCCCGGCGTCACCATAGGCGACCGCTGCATCATTGGCGCCGGGAGCGTCGTCTGCCGCGACATCCCCTCCGACTCACTGGCGGCGGGAAACCCGGCCACCGTCAAGCGAAAACTGAACGGCACACAGGAATAAGCCTAAATCGGATTGGGGGCTCTCTAATGACCGATTTGGGATAAGCCGGAAAAGTTCTTGAAAAACAAGAAAAACCTCTGCATGAAATCGTAAAAACATGCAGAGGTTTTTTCTGTCCGGGTGCAGGGCTTCCGGCCTGCTCCCCTGCCCCGCCGGTTTCCGCACGGCGGGGCGAGGCATTATTTGCGGAAGTTCTCCAGCCCGCTCTTGAGGAAGTCTACGTACTTGTCCACGTCCTCATCGTAGGAATACGGGTAGCTGAGCGGATTTCCCTCCCCGTCGAGCAAGACGTAGAAGGGCTGTGTGCTGTGGCCGAACTTGGTGCGCTGCAGATAGCTCCACTTGTCGCCCACGGTGCGCAGGGTGCGCTTCCGCCCGTTCTCTTCCACTTCCATCGGCGCGGGCAGCGGCGTCTTGTCGTCCACGTAGAGGGAGATCAAGACATAGTCCTGCGTCAGCAGCCGCTTCACCTCGGGGTCGGTCCAGACAGCCAGTTCCATCTTCCGGCAATTCACACAGCCGAATCCCGTGAAGTCCACCATCACGGGCTTGCCCGTCTCGCGTGCCCGCTGCATTCCGGCCTCATAGTCGCGGAACCCGGCCTCCACGATTTCCTCTTTTTGCAGGTTGAAATCCTGCGTATTCATAGGGGGAGAGAAGGCGCTGATGGCCTTCAGCGGCGCGCCCCACAGGCCGGGCACCATGTAGACCGCAAAGGAGAGCGAGGCCAGGGCCAGGAAGAAGCGCGTCACGCCGATGTGGGTCTCGTCGTCGTCGTGCGGGAACTTGATTTTCCCCAGCAGATAGAATCCCAGCAGGGCGAAGAGCACAATCCAGATGGCGAGGAAGACTTCGCGGTCGAGTATGCCCCAGCCGTAGGCCAGGTCTGCCACGGAGAGGAACTTCAGGGCAAAGGCCAGCTCGATAAAGCCAAGGGAAACCTTCACCACATTCATCCATCCGCCGGAGCGGGGCATCTGTTTCAGCCAGCCGGGGAAGAGGGCGAACAGGGTGAACGGCAGGGCCAGGGCCAGGGCGAAGCCGAACATGCCGATGGCCGGAGCCACTATGCTGCCCGACGTAGACACTTCTACCAGCAGGAAGCCGATGATCGGCCCCGTGCAGGAGAAGGAAACCAGCGAGAGCGTAAAGGCCATGAGGAAAATGCTCAGCAACCCGCCGGTACTGTCGGCCTTGCTGCTGACCCGCGTGCTCCACGAAGCCGGCAGAGTCAGCTCAAAAGCGCCGAAGAAGGAGGCGGCAAACACCACCAGAAGCAGGCAGAAGAAGACGTTGAACACGGCATTCGTGCTCAAATCGTTGAGCGCGCTGCCGCCGAGGGCCAAGGTGACAATCAGCCCGAGCGCCACGTAAATCACCACGATGCTCAGCCCGTAGATGACTGCATCGCGCACGCCTTTCTTCTTGTCCCCCGAGCGTTTCAGGAAGAAGCTCACCGTCATGGGGATAATCGGCCACACGCAGGGAGTGAGCAGCGCCAGCAGACCGCCCAGGAAACCGGCAATGAAGACGTAGAACAGCGACCCCTGCGCCATACGGCTCAGCGCATCGCCTTCGGAGAAGGCCTGCAACTCCTCCGTCACGGGCTTCCACAAGCCGGAAGCAACGGCAGCCGCAAGCCCCGCAGAGTCAGCTGCCGCGGCTGTCGGCACGGGCGTTGCGGCCGTGTCGGGCTGCACCACAGGCTGCACCGGCTGCGCAGGCGCGGCGGCCTCGGAAGCCGGTTTCTCCGCCGGGGCAGGCTCCTTTTTCGCCGCGGCGGCAGGGCCTTTGCCCGTAAAGTTGAACTCCACGGTGGTCGGCGGCAGACAGTTTTGGTCGTCGCAGGCACCGTATTCCAGATACCCCTTCACCACGTAAGCCGGGGCCGTAAGCCGCAGTTTCTGGACGAAAGCACCCTCGTATTCGAAGAAGCGCAGGTCCATCTGGAAGATCTCGTCGAAACGCTCCACTTCCTGCCCCACCGGCTTCAGCTTCCCCACGGGCTCCGCCCCTTCGAGCTGGTCGAAGTGGATGGTGGCCGAAGTGGGGCCGCCCGAAGGCAGGTCGGTGGAATAAAGATGCCAGCCGGGGTCGATGGACGCATCGAAGCGTAGCTCCAACTCATCCGCCCCGGCACTCTTCTGTGCGACGCGGAAGAATACCGGGTCGGCCATCTGTGCCCGGAGTCCTCCTCCTGCCGCCAGAGAGAGCACGAGGAAGAGGAAAAATCGAAAAATCCGTGTAGTCATAAATCGAAGTTTAATAGGTTTTTGGGGGACAAAGATAGTACAAATGGGCGAAACGGAGGCTTGATTTCGTTTTCGAGTGCGGCCTGTCTTATACCAAGGAAAGGGGAAAAGCGGGGCGGGCTGCCACTTTCTGAAAAAAGGTGCAACACTTTTTTCAGAAAGTGCTGCACCTTTTTGGCGGAAACGCAGGCGCTTTTTCCGCCCGTGGTCAGTCTCCCAGCAACTGGCGGCGCATCTTCAGCGCCTCACCATCGGCCTCCGGCAAGCGGCGGAGCGTCCAAGTGCTCCGGTCCAGCCATAGCCCGGCGGGGACAAGGCAGCGGTCGTAGTCTATCTCGTCGGTCGTCTCCACATAGCGGCGCATGAGGGAAAGCGGCCGGCCGGCCACTTCGCGGCAGACGCTCCAGAACTCTTCTTCCGTAAAGCCGCGCCCGGCTTCCTGATAGTAGCGGCGGTAGAGCAGGCGCATCACGTCGTCGAGGCTCTTGGCCCCGCCGCTTGCGTGGCGGATGGCTATGTCCATCAACAGCCCGAGTATGGGGCCCTTGTCGTAATAGGAAATGCGCGTCTCGGCTCCGTTGGGGTTGCGGTTGAAGAAGTTGAGCCAGATGTCGTAACTGCTCTGGCGCAGGCTCATGTGCCGGTGCCCCTCGCGGGACTCGACGGTGCGGATGAAGGAGGAGAGCTCGGAGAGCACATAGTCGCCACTCACCAGCCCGGCACGCCGGAGGAGCTGGCTCTCGTAGTAGACGGTGAAGCCTTCCGACACCCACAGCATCGGGGTAAAGACTTCGCGCGCATAGTCGAAAGGACCTAACTCGATGGGGCGGATGGCCTTCACATTATATAAATGGAAATATTCGTGCGTGACGAACGAAAGGAAGCGCAGGTATTCGGCACGGTCGGGGAATCGGAAATTGCCCTGCGTATAGCTGGCCTGGGAATTCAGGTGCTCCAGCCCTCCGCCGCCGGCGCACAGCAGGAGATAGCAATAGCGGTCGTAGGGCACATGGCCCATCAGGTCGGTTGCCGCAGACATCATGCGCTTCAGGTCGTCGACGAGGGAGGTTTCCTCCCATCCGTCGGGGGACTCCATGGCCAGCTCGTAGTCTTTCCCCTCGTGGCGGAAACGGACTATCTCCTGGTTGCCCATCAGGACGGGACTGTCGTAGAGGACATCGAAATCGGGAGCCGTGAAAGTCCGGCGGTTCCCCTGAGCCGGAGCGGAACCAGCCCCGGCAGGAGCCAGCCCGGTGGAGACGGATTGCCAGTTTCCGGGCAGAACGAACGTCACCTCCACGGGGTGATCTTTCTTCCCTTCCGGGTAGAGAAAGACACCGCCCGGCGCCAAGAAAGCGCTCCCACACGCCACGCGGCTCTCGGCCACGCTGCGCTCCAAGGCAAAAACACGGTAGCGGATGCACAGCGTATCAGCCCCTGCAGGCAAAATCCGCCAGGTGCTTTTCCCCTCTTTCTCCCATACAAGCGGACGGCCTTGCGGGTCCTCGGCCCGGAAGTCCACCATGTTTTTCGGATAGTCGAGTATCAGATAGTAGCCCGGTGCCCACACCGGCATGCACAGCCGCACGGTATCGCCCTCTGCCCCGGCCGCCGCAGGACGGATGTAGCGCAAATCGACATCGATATAGTGCCCGACCGTATCGAGCGAGACCTCGTATTTCATTTCGAACGCCTCTTCCGCCCCCGCTCCGAGCGGCAGAATGGAGGATAGGAGCAAGGCCGAAAACGCCTTTTTACCCCGTGAGAATAGCTTTTTTCGCATCGGTCCATCTGTTGTTTTTGCGAGGCAAAGATATTGTTTCTGGACTGTAAGTGAGAATTTTTCGACACGGAAATCGAAAATTTCTTTTCCGTATCCTAAAAAAAGAATTATCTTTGCGGCCTGAATGCGAACTTCTTTTTATTACTAATATGAACAAAGACGCTTTCCCGATGCCTGACTACGTAGTGGAAGTGAGTTGGGAAGTCTGTAATAAAGTCGGTGGAATCTATACCGTGCTCTCTACACGGGCTAACACATTGCAGGCGAAACTCGGGGACAATCTGATTTTTATCGGACCGGACGTGTGGGAAGGAAAAGAAAATCCATACTTCACGGAAGACAAGACGATATATGCGGATTGGACCGCGCACGCTGCGGCCGAAGAAAACCTGAAGATACGTGCCGGAAGATGGAACATCCCGGGGAAACCCGTGGTATTCTTAGTGGATTTCTCCTCCTATTATGCTGAAAAGAACGACATCTACTACCACGCCTGGCAAGACTTCGGCGTAGACTCCCTGCATGCCTATGGCGACTACGACGAGGCTTCGATGTTTTCCTATGCCGCCGGACGCGCCATGGAGAGCTTTTACCGATATAATATAAAAGGTGGGAAAAAAGTCATCTACCAGGCCCACGAATGGATGACGGGCCTCGGCGCACTCTACCTGCAGAAGCGAGTGCCGGAGATTGCCACGATATTCACCACACACGCCACTTCCATAGGACGCTCCATAGCCGGCAACAACAAACCGCTCTACGACTATCTCTTCTCCTACAACGGGGACCAGATGGCACGCGAGCTGAACATGGAAGCCAAGCACTCCATTGAGAAACAGACGGCTCACCACGTGGATTGCTTCACTACGGTAAGCGACCTGACCGACCAGGAGTGCCGCGTCTTGCTGGAGAAGAGTGTGGACGTAGTCTTGAAGAACGGATTCGAGAAAGGCTTCGTTCCGCGAGGGACTGCTTTCGTAAGCCGGCGGAAACAGGCCCGGAAATCCATCTTGACCATAGCTTCCGCCCTAATGGGAGAAACGTTTGAGGACGAGAATACGCTCATCATCGGCACGAGCGGGCGGTATGAATTCAAAAACAAGGGCATCGACTTGTTTTTGGAGTCGATGAACAATCTGAACCGCCGCAAGGACGTGCCCAAGAAGGTGCTTGCCGTCGTGGCAGTACCGGCATACAGCGCAGGACCGCGGCAGGACCTGAAGGAACGGCTGCTCTCGGGTGAGACAAACTTCCAGGCTCCTCTGGAAATGAACTACCTCACCCACTATCTCCACAACCTGAATGAAGACCGGCTGACGGGAATGTTACACAACCTGCAGCTACACAACAGGAAAGAGGACAACGTAAAACTGATATTCATCCCCTGCTATCTGGACGGAAAAGACGGGATTGTAGACAAGAGCTACTACGATACACTCATCGGCTTCGACCTGACTATCTATCCCTCCTACTACGAACCTTGGGGATATACCCCGCTGGAAAGTATTGCTTTCCATATTCCTACCGTTTCCACCAATCTGGCCGGCTTCGGGCTGTGGATCAACAGCTTGGGCATGGGTAGCTCGATAGACGACGGTACGGCCATTGTCCGGCGCTCGGACTACAACTATTTCGAAGCGGCGGAAAACATAACGGAAATAGTACTCTCTTTCTCCCGAAAAGACGAGAAGGAAACGAAAGAAATCCGGCGTAAAGCCAAAGACACTGCCGAGAAAGCACTGTGGAAGAACTTCATCCTGCAATACTACGAGGCCTACGACATCGCCCTGCGACGGGCTGCCGAACGGATGAAAGCCTTGGAGGAAGAACTTCCCGACGAAACGCACGAATTATAAATACGCTGAACTCTCCCAGGCAGAATATAACCCTCTGAACTAAACAAGTAAACACAAATCAAAATCTTACATAACGATGAAGATCAAATCTTGCAATGTAAACGCTCCGCAATGGAGAGAAATCACTGTAAAATCTTCACTTCCCAAGAAATTGGAGAAGCTGTCCGAATTGGCGCACAACCTGTGGTGGGTCTGGAATTACGAGGCTACTGACCTGTTTGCCGACCTGCATCCCCAACTCTGGAAAGAGTGCAAGCATAATCCCGTGGCACTGCTCAACGCAATGAGCTTCGAAGAACTGGAAGCCATTACCAAAGACAATGCCTTGATGAAGCGCGTGGACCGCGTCTACGAAGACTTCCAGCACTATATGTCGGTCAAGCCGGACAAGTCCCGCCCCTCGGTGGCCTACTTCTCCATGGAGTATGGTTTGACTTCCGTACTGCGTATCTATTCCGGTGGTCTGGGCGTATTGGCCGGCGACTATCTGAAAGAAGCATCCGACAGCAATGTCGACCTGACCGGTATCGGTTTCCTATATAAATACGGCTATTTCAACCAGACGCTCTCCATGGACGGACAGCAGATAGCCAACTACGAGGCATCCGACTTCAACAATCTCCCCATTGAGCGGGTGATGGACAAAGACGGGAATCCGCTGGTTGTGCCCGTGCCCTACATGAATTACTACGTATATGCCAACATCTGGAAAGTCAATGTAGGCCGCGTGACCCTGTACCTGATGGATACGGACAACGACCAGAACAGCGAATACGACCGCCCGATTACCCATGTGCTCTACGGCGGAGACTGGGAAAACCGCCTGAAGCAGGAGATTCTGCTCGGCATAGGCGGCATTCTCATGCTGAAAGCCCTGGGCATAAAGAAAGACCTGTATCATTGCAACGAGGGACACGCCGCGCTCATCAATCTGCAGCGCCTCTGCGACTACATAGACGAAGGGCTCACTTTCAATCAAGCCATGGAAATCGTGCGTGCTTCCTCCCTTTACACGGTACATACCCCCGTACCCGCAGGACACGACTACTTCGACGAAGGACTCTTCGGCAAATATCTGGGCGGATACCCCGCACGTCTGGGTATCAGCTGGGATGAATTTATGGACATGGGCCGCAACAATCCGGGCGATGCCGGAGAGCGCTTCTGCATGTCCGTATTCGCCTGCAACTGCTCGCAGGAAGTAAACGGCGTCAGCAAGCTGCACGGAAAAGTATCCCAGGAGATGTTCTCGTCCATCTGGAAAGGCTATTTCCCGGAAGAGAACCATGTAGGCTATGTAACGAACGGCGTTCACTACCCGACATGGAGCGCTACCGAGTGGAAAGAACTGTATAATAAAGTATTCGACCCCGATTTCCTCTCCGACCAGAGCAACGAAAAGATTTGGGCAGCCATCGACAAAGTACCCGATGCGGCCATCTGGGAACTGCGCCGGGCACTGAAATACAAACTCGTAGACTATATCTCCAGACAGTTCCGCGACAATTGGCTGAAGAACCAGGGCGACCCGGCACGCATCGTGGCCTTGCTGGAAAAGATCAACCCCAATGCACTGCTGATAGGCTTCGCCCGCCGTTTTGCCACCTACAAGCGGGCACATCTGCTCTTCACCGATCTGGACCGGCTGGCCAAAATCGTAAACAACCCCGAGCGTCCCGTACAATTCCTCTTCGCCGGCAAGGCACACCCGCATGACGGAGCCGGACAGGGCCTGATCAAAAAGATATACGAAATCAGCCGCCGGCCGGAATTCATCGGAAAAATCATTTTCCTCGAAAACTACGACATGGCACTTGCGCGCCGCTTGGTTACGGGCGTAGACATCTGGATGAACACCCCTACCCGCCCCTTGGAAGCATCCGGCACGTCGGGTGAAAAGGCCTTGATGAACGGCGTGCTCAACTTCTCCGTCCTCGACGGATGGTGGCTGGAAGGCTACCGCGAAGGTGCCGGTTGGGCTCTGACCGAGAAGCGCACATATCAAAACCAGGAATACCAGGACCAACTGGATGCGGCTACAATCTACAACATTCTGGAGAACCAGATCCTGCCGATGTACTACAACCGCAACGACAAGGGCTACAGCGAAGAATGGGTGAAAGCCGTGAAGAAATCCATCAGCCAGATCGCTCCCCACTATACGATGAAACGCCAACTGGACGACTACTACAGTAAATTTTACAACAAGATGGGCAAACGCAGCCACCAGTTGATTGCCGACGACTTCAAGAAGGCAAAAGAAATCGCCGCATGGAAGGAGCAGGTAATATCCAAGTGGGATTCCATCGAAGTCATTTCTTCTTCCAAAGAAGAGGATATACAGAAGGGCTGTATCGACCGCGGCAGGGATTACATCATCACCTACGTAATCGACGAGAAGGGGCTGGACGACGCTATCGGCATGGAACTCGTCACGACGTACACCGATGCCAACGGCAGACAGCACATCCTGGAAGTAGAACCCTTCAAGATGGTAAAGCGCGAAGGCGACCGCTATACCTTCCAGTTGAAGCACAACATCTCCAAGTCCGGGCACTTCAAAGTGGCATACCGCATGTTCCCCAAACATAAGGATCTGCCGCACCGCATGGACTTCTGCTATGTACGCTGGTTCTACTAATCCTCATTTTCCCTGGCAGGCATAAGACCTGCCAGGAGAAAATGCACATTCCTATAAAAAAGCGAAAGGGTGCCGGGGAAATTCCCCGGCACCCTTTCGCTTTTTCCCCTTGCGGTTTTTCTGAAAACCACAAGGGCTTTTTGGGAAGCGCCCTACCAGATTTACAACTTATACAAGTCGCTCGCAGCCAAGAGCTCCACCCGTTTCTGCTTCAAGACCTCGATGCAAGCCTCCAGATTCGTAGGCCGGATGATGACGTTGGCACTGTCTCCGTTGGCAAACGAATACATGTATTCGATAAAAATGCCAGCTTCCGACAAATACCCCAACACTTGAGCCAGACTACCCGGCGTATTGGGACAGGCAAACCCCACGACATTCGTCACACTGACGGCAAAGTGATTGTCCTTTAGCACTTGGTAAGCACGATCCGGCTCCGAGACCACTCCGCGCAGGATGCCGAAGTCTGCATTCTCTGCGATGCACAACGCCGAAAGATTGATTCCCTCGCGGGCCAGGACTTGTGTCACTTCCGTCAGACGGCCTGTCTTATTTTCCAAAAAAATGGACAACTGTTTTGCTTCCATAGTTATATCTCCCTTGTTTATAGTTAAATTCCTTTTTCTATTCCCGATACAGGATTTTCCGGATTCCAGCCTCAGAGTTTACGTTTGTCTATGACGCGCTGGGCTTTTCCCGTACTGCGTTCTATGGTCTTGGGCTCTACCAGCTTGACATCCACCGAAAGCCCCAATACACTCTGCAAGCGTCCGTGGAGCATTTTCTTCATCTCCAGCAAACGATTGATCTCATCCGTATAGAACTCCGGGCGCACCTCTACCTGCAACTCCATCGTGTCCGTATTGTTCACGCGGTCTACGACCAGCAGATAGTGAGCCTCAAACTGCGGCATCTCCAGGATAACCGACTCGATTTGCGAGGGGAAGACATTGACACCACGAATAATGAGCATATCGTCGCTCCGTCCCAAGATGCGGTCCATGCGCACCAAAGTCCTGCCACAGGAGCACTTCTCATAGTGGAGCGCCGTCAGATCCTTCGTCCTATAGCGAAGCAGGGGCATTCCTTCCTTTGTCAAGTGAGTGAAAACCAGCTCGCCCGTCTTGCCCGGCTCTACGGGTTCCAGAGTCTGCGGGTCCACAATCTCCGGGAAATAGTGGTCCTCGTTCAGGTGAGTCCCCTTCTGGCATTCGCATTCGAAGCCTACGCCCGGACCGGCCACTTCACTCAGGCCGTAGATGTCATAGGCCTTGATGCCCAACTTCTCCTCCAATTCGGCACGCATGCCCTCCGTCCAAGGCTCTGCCCCGAAGGCTCCGATGCGCAGCTTAAACTCTTCGAGCGGAATGCCCGACTCACGAATGGCTTCGGCCAGATAGAGGGCATAAGAAGGCGTGCAGCAAATGGCCGTCGCCCCGAAGTCGTGCATCAGCTGGATCTGCTTGGCCGTGTTTCCGCTCGACATGGGGATAACCGAAGCGCCTATGTTTTCCGCACCCTGATGCGCTCCCAGTCCGCCCGTGAAGAGGCCGTAGCCGTAAGACACCTGGAAGATGTCGCCCTCGCTGGCGCCGTAAGCATAGAAACAGCGCGACACACATTCCGACCATACCCGCAAGTCCTTGCGCGTATAGGCAACCACCGTGGGACGCCCCGTCGTACCGGACGAGGCATGGATACGGCAAATCTGCGACATCGGCACGGCGCAAAGCCCGAAAGGATAATTGTCGCGTAAATCAAGCTTGGTGGTAAAAGGCAGTTTCACTATGTCGTCTATCGACTCTATGTCGTCCGGAGTCAGACCCATCTGCTGCATCTTGCGGCGATAGAAAGGCGTGTTGTGATAGGCATAGTCAACGATTTTTTTCAGCCGTGCACTCTGTATCTTACGGAGCGTCTCACGGTCCATGCACTCCATGGTCTCATTCCATATCATGGCAGTCTCTACGTTTTTTTGATTGTTTACGATTTTACAAAAAGTTCTTCTTACACACCCGTAAAGTCTGCATACCGATGGTGTTCTCCCATCCCGTATGTTACCTTTATATGTGTGTGGGCAAAGATAAAAACAAAATCCGAAACAGACTCCCCTACCCGCCCTTTTTCCTTCGCCTGAAGAAAAAAGCGGGCCAACGCGCCCATCTTAATGACGGTACGGAATGCCTATTTCAGATTGTTGGCAAAAAGCAGCAAACGGTTCGTCACGTTCACGTCGCTCACGCCGCTGTCGAAATCGAGCGACAGCAGGTTCATCTGGGGATACAGCGTCTTGATGCGCTTTTCGATGCCTTTGGATATTACATGATTGGCTATACAACCGAAAGGCTGCAGGCTGACCACATTGTTCACCCCCTCCCGGGCATAGGCAATCACCTCGCCGGGCAAGAGCCATCCCTCGCCAAACTGGGCAGAAAGCGACACGGCCTCGCAGGCCATCTCCGCATCCTCGAAAATATCGGTGAAGGGTTTGAAATAGCGGAATGCGGCTGCTTTCCGGTTTGCCTTGTCGATCTTCCGGCACACCAGGGCATACAATATGTCGGCCACGAAGTCGGGAATCCCGTCGTTCTCCACATGGGCACGCTTATACTGCTTGCGGTTGACGAAACTCTGTGTGAAAAACTTCAGCAGCAGCGGCGGCAATACCTCCACATCATGCCGGGCCAGATAGTTTACTACGTCCTTATGGGCAAAAGAGTTGAACTTCAAGAAAATCTCACCCACGATTCCCACCTTCGGCAGATGGCGGTCGCACATCGGTATACGGTCGAAATCGCGCGCCGCCTCGGCTATCAAGTCGTAGAGGGCCCCGCTCTTGTCCGTCGCGATGAGGGCTTTGGCCCGTTCCAGGTAGAAGTTGCGCAGGCGCCCGGCATCACCTTTCTGTTCCTCGCGGGCAAGGGTGGCATAATAGAACTGCGCAAGACAGTCGGAGAAGAGAATGACGGCCAGAGCCATCGGGAGGATTTTCATCCAGGGGATGCGGAAGCCGGGCTGCTCGTTGTACTTACTGCTACCGGGGGCAAACGAAAGCACCGGCACTTGCCCGTATCCTGCCTCTATCATCGCCTTCTTTATCAGTCCGAGATAGTTCGTTGCGCGGCACTGACCGCCTGTCTGCGTAATGATGACTGCCGTTTCGTCCAGATTGTACTTGCCGGAGGAAAGAGCCTTTATCACGTCGCCCACGATAAGCGTGGCCGGATAGCAAACTTCGTTATTGGCATATTTCAGTCCCAGCTCAGCCGATTCGCCATCGCTCGGTGGCAAAGCGACCATATTGTAGCTGATCCGCTCGAAGACCGGAGGAATAAGCGGGGAGATGAAATCGGTGAAATAAGGCACCAATATGGTCCGTTTCCGGTCGGCGGCCTGATAAGGAGGCGTATCCACAAAGGGCAATGCCTGCTTCTCCACGTGTGCTTCCTGCCGGTTGTGCTTGAGATTTTCCACCAGGGAGCGCACACGCAGGCGAATCGAGCCGATATTGTTCACATCATCTATCTTCAGGAGCGTCAGCGACTTCCCCGCACGGTGGAGGATGTCGCGTATTTCGTCGACCAGGAAAGCGTCCGGCCCGCAACCGAAAGAGGTCATCTCCACAAAGTGCACTTCATCGCCACACCGCGCCGCCCACGTGGCGGCCTTGAGCAGGCGGTTGACGTAGGCCCACTGCCGGACCAGATGATTTTCCCTTATGGAAAGCGAATCATCGCCCCGCACAATGTCGTCGCTGATGACGTCTACCCCCAGCGAGGCTATCATCTCCGAAAGTTTATGCTGGATAAGCGGGTCGCTGTGGTAGGGCCGTCCGGCCAGGAGGATGCAGATACGGCCCTCCGCGCGGCTCTTTTCGAGAATAGCCCGGTTCTCCCTGACGAGTTGCTGCTCATAGCGGCGCTGTTCTTCGAGCGCACGGTCGACAGCCGTCCCTATCCGTTTCGTCTCGATGCCGAGCCCGCGGAGATACTCGGTGCAGCCGCGCCGCAGGTCGGCCTCTTTCTTGAAAGAAATGCTGGGGGAATCAATCGGAATCCCCGAGGGCGTCACGCTCCGCACCACATCGGAGTAACCGCTCACGATGGGGCAGTTGAAACTGTTGTCCGCATCTTTCCCGTCCAGCTTCTCGAATACGACGTATGGCATGAAGATGCGCTCCACACCGCGGCCGATGAGGTCGTAGATATGGCTGTGCACCAGCTTGGCGGGGAAGCAGATATTGTCGGACATCACATCGTGGGCACAGCTTTCGTAGCGCACGAAAGTAGAAGGAGCGGACAACACCGGCTCAAGACCGGCCTCCACAAACAGGGTGTGCCAGAAAGGATACTCTTCGTAGAAGTTCAGACAGCGGGGAATGCCTATCTTGCGGGCAGAAGGCACAGCGGGGACCGCCCGATGGAACAGCAGTTCGTACTTCCGGGGATAGATGTTCTCGCCCGTCACGCAGTCCGCGCCCCGGTTGGAGAAGATGCGTTCGCACTTGTTGCCGGAGACGTAGTTGTTTCCGTTGTCGAAACGGTAGCGCTGGATGAAGCATCGGTTCTCGCAGCCATGGCACTGGCTGTTTTTCCGGGTGTACGACACCGGCCGGGCCAAGTCGGAGAGCCAAACCGGGGCAGTGTGCTCCCCCGCATGGGCTTGCGCAAAAAGCGCACAGCCGTAGGCCCCCATCAGTTCCGGGCAGCGGCTCCGGGAGACTTGCTTGCCGGTGAGCAGTTCCAGCGCACGCACCACGGCATCGTTCCGCATCGTGCCGCCCTGCACCACTATGTGCGAGCCCAAGACTCCGGCATCCCGGAGCTTCAATACCTTGAACAAACAGTTTTTCACCACCGAGTAGGCCAGTCCGGCCGAGATGTCGCCCACCGAAGCCCCTTCGCGCAACACCTGCTTCACCTTTGAATTCATGAAGACCGTGCAGCGGGTGCCCAGATCACAAGGCTGTTCTGCCAGGCAAGCCAGGCGGGAAAAGTCTTCCACCGTATAACCCAGCGAACGGGCAAAGGTCTCGATAAACGAGCCGCAGCCGGAAGAGCAGGCTTCATTCAGCTCCATGCGCGAAATGAGGCCTTTCTCCACGAAAATGGCCTTCATGTCCTGCCCGCCGATGTCGAGGACGAAAGAGACTTCCGGCTGGATCCTGCGGGCGGCCAGGTAGTGGGCTATCGTCTCTATCGTGCCATGTTCGAGTTTGAAGGCGTTTTTTATCAGGTCCTCGCCGTATCCCGTCACGCAACTGCCGTCTATCCGGACTTCGATGCCGGCCTCCCGGCACTGGGCGGCCCATCGCTCCAGACCGGCCCGCACGGTTTCTATGGGGTTTCCCTCGTTGTTGCGATAATACTCGTAGACTATCCGCCCGAGGCGGTCGATGGCCACGATTTTCGTCGTGGTCGACCCCGAATCGATGCCCAGGAATACGCTCTCCGGCGTCTCTTCCCGGGCATATCCTATGCCGCCCGCCAGTTTTTCCGCCCGCCACTGCTCCAGTTCCTGCCCGTCTGCGAAAAGCCGGGGCAGGACATTGGAAAGACGCTGCTTCGGACGCGCCGAGAGCGACTCCAGATGTTCGCAAAAGCTACGCAGCGTCCAGTCTTCGGAGTCCGCCGCCAGCAAGGCCGTGCCGTGGGCCGGCACCAGTTCTGCCCGCTGAGGCAGCAGGAAGCCTGCCTCATCTTGCTGCAGATAGCGTGCGAAAGCCCTGCGCAACGAGGGGATAAACGAAAGAGGGCCTCCGCACAGGAGCACGGGAGCCTCTATTTCGCAGCCGTGCGAGAGGGTCGTGACGGTCTGCACGGCCACGGCATGGAAAATGGAAGCCGCAATGTCGGAGCGGCTCACGTTGCGGGCTATGAGGTTCTGCACGTCGGTTTTCGAGAATACGCCGCAGCGGGAAGCTATCGGGTGAATAGCCGTGGATTCCTCTGCCAGCACGGACAATTCCTCTACGGGAACGCCCAGGAGTATGGCCATCTGGTCGATGAAAGCGCCCGTTCCGCCGGCGCAGTTGCCGTTCATCCGCAGGTCGCTGCTCCCGTCTTCGTGGAGATATACGATCTTTGCGTCTTCGCCGCCTATGTCGATCAGCGTACGGGCCTGGGGATACAGATGCCGGGCGTAGGTCGTGGCCGCTACCACTTCCTGAATAAACGGAACGCCAAGGCTTTCGGCAAAACCCATTCCGACCGAGCCCGTAATGGCAGGACTTATCCGGAAAAGTGCTGCGTCTTTTTCGGATAAGTGCAGGTCTTTTTCCAAAAAGTCCAGCGCTTTCTTCACGACGGCAGCCGCATTGGCATTATGGCGCTCATACCGGGAAAAAATCAAGCGGTTCTCCTCGTCGAGCAGCACGAGCTTGGCCGTTGTCGAACCTATGTCTATACCTAACTTATAAAGGCCTTTTTGTTCCAGCATATTCGGTTTCTTCTGTGTTCATTCGCATGAATGTATCGAAATCGTGCCCTGTTTCTCAATTTCTCAAATACAATCGGGTGCAAAAGTACTACGTTTTTGCCTAACCGCGAGGGGGATTAAGTGTATTTAACCGCGTTTCTTCTGTGCCAAAAGGGCTCTTTTTCTCCATTTTATGCGGGCACCGGCAGACAAAAAGAGAGCACAATGGGGATGAAGCTGCTGCCCTGCGCCCATTGTGCTCTGTATCTACGTATTACGGCCCCGGCAATACTTACATGTCGTCGGAGAAGTAACTCGGCGGAAGCGGCCTGCAGTTGTATTGCGAGGCCATCACCTCGCCGTAGGCCCCGGCGCTCCGCAGTGCCACGAGGTCGCCCCGTCGGGCACAGTTCAGCTCCACATCCTTGCCGAAGACATCGCTGCTCTCGCAAATGGGGCCCACTATGTCGTACAACTCCACGGGCTCTTCGCTCGTGAGGTTCTCGATCCGGTGATAAGCGTCGTACATGGCCGGGCGAATCAGCTCGGTAAATCCCGCATCGAGAATGGCAAACTGCTTGATCTCGCCTTGTTTTACGTAAAGGACCCGCGAAATGAGCGAACCGCATTGGGCTACTATGGAACGGCCGGGCTCAAAATGGATCTGCTGCCCGGGACGCTGCTCAAGGAGCTGCTTGAATACGGCAAAGTAGTTGTCGAACGCGGGAATGGGCAGGTGGTTGGGATGATAATAGTCTATGCCCAGCCCGCCGCCGAAGTTGAGATTCTGCACCCGTATGCCGCGTTGCTCCAGTTCGTCCTGGATTTCATTGACGCGGATGGCCAGATTGCGGAAGACGGACATGTCGGTAATCTGGGAACCTACGTGGCAATGGATACCGATCAGCTCCACGTGTGCCATCTGCTGCAGCTCGTCGAGCACTCCGTCCAGCATCCCGAGATTGATGCCGAACTTGTTTTCCTTGCGGCCGGTGGTAATCTTGGCATGCGTATGTGCGTCCACGTCGGGATTGATGCGCAGGGCCACCCGCGCCGTCTTGCCCTTCCGGGCGGCAAGCTGGTCGATGACTTCCAGCTCGGCAAGGGACTCCACGTTGAAGCAGAAGATGTCTTCGTCCAGCCCCAGATTGATTTCCCAGTCGGCCTTGCCGACTCCGGCATAGACAATATGCGAAGGCGGGAAACCGGCCTGCAGGGCTGCCCTGACCTCGCCGCCGCTCACGCAGTCGGCCCCCAGCCCGGCCTGGGCTATCAGCTGCAGGATGCGGGGATTGGCATTGGCCTTGACGGCATAGTGCACCTGGTATCCGTAGCGTCCGGCCTCGGCTTTCACCGTGTCGAGCGTCTGCCGGAGCAGGCTGGTGTCGTAGTAATAAAACGGTGTCGGCAGCGCGCCGAATTTCTCCACCGGGAAGTTTCCTTTCAGCATACAGCGACTTCTTATGTTTTCCTATGCCTTGTCCTTGTTGTTGAAGAGCGTGTCGCTCAGGGCCTGCAGGGCTGCTTTCTTGTCCGATGCGCGGACGAGGAAAGAAATGTTGTAGTTGCTTCCCCCATACGACACCATGCGCACGGGAATGTCCTTCAGCGCGCTCAGGGCCAGAGACTCGAATCCTATGTTGTCCCACTGCAAATCGCCGACTACGCAGACGATGCACATGTCTTCGTCTACCGTCACGGTGCCATACTTCTTGAGGTCGTCCAGAATGCTCGGCAGATATTTCGTATTGTCAATCGTTACCGAGATTCCGACTTCCGAGGTGCACACCATGTCGATGGAGGTCTGGTAATTCTCGAAGATGCTGAACACTTTACACAGGAAGCCATAGGCCAGAAGCATGCGGCTCGACTTGATGCGGATGGCCGTAATCCCGTCTTTGGCCGCCACGGCTTTGATTTTGTGCCGCTCGGTCTCGTTGCTGATGATGGTGCCCGGCGCAGAAGGGTCCATCGTATTGAGCAGACGCACAGGGATATTGGCGAACTTGGCCGGCTGCACGCAGGTCGGATGCAGGATTTTCGCCCCGAAGTAGGCCAGTTCGGCCGCTTCCTCGAAGTGAAGATGGCGGAGGGGAGAGGTCTTGTCGACAAAGCGGGGGTCATTGTCGTGCATGCCGTCGATGTCTGTCCAGATCTGTATCTCCGAAGCGTGGATTGCCGCACCGATGAGGGAGGCGGTGTAGTCGCTTCCGCCGCGTTGGAGATTGTCGATTTCGCCATAGGCATTGCGGCAGATGAATCCCTGCGTGATGTAAATCTCGGCATCGGGCTCCTTTTCCATCAGGGCGAGCAGCTTTTCCTGGATATATGCGGCGTCGGGCTCGGCGTGCTTGTCGGTACGCATGAAATCGAGCGCCGGGATGAGCACAGACTTGATGCCGCATTCCTGAAGGTAGCAGTTGACCATGTTGGTGGAGATGAGTTCTCCCTGGGCCAGCACGATCTTTTCGTTGAACAGGGTGAACAACCCTTTGGTAAGCGAGCGCAGTGTGTCGAAACAGGCCTTGACCGCAGCGGTGGCCTTGGCGCGGTATTCTTCGGTGGAGAAGAGTTCGGCCAAGTGTCCTTTATACTTCTTTTCGAGGCGGTTGATGATTTCGTTGGCGCCCTCGGGATTTTTCTTGTAGAGATAGTCGGAGATCTCGACCAAAGTATTGGTGGTCCCGGACATGGCGGAGAGGACTACTATTTTCCGTTCCCCGTCGTTGATGAGCCGGGCTACGTCTTTCATGCGCTGGGCAGTTCCTACGGAAGTGCCCCCGAACTTTAATACTTTCATATTCTTCCTTTTTCTGTTTTTTTGTACTCTTCTTTCTTATTTCCGGCCTGCCGCATCAGGCGCCGGTTTCTGCCTGCCCTACCCCGTTGCTCCCGGCCGCTTCCTCAGAAGTGGCAGCGCTTTCTGAAAAAGATGCAGGACTTTCGGACTTTTCCGCTGCATCTTTTGCCGGAAAGACGCTGAGCAAATGATCCTGGCAGCGCAGCATGATGCCGGGATACTCCTGTATCCAGGCGGGATTGTGCGTGGTCATGATGACGGCCGTGCCCCGCTTGCTGATGGAGTGCAGCAGCTCTACGATGCGGCGCCCGGTGTCCGGGTCCAGATTGCCGGTCGGCTCGTCGGCCAGGATAAGGGCCGGGGAATTGAGCACCGCACGCGCTATCACGATGCGCTGCTGTTCGCCGCCGGAGAGCTCGTTGGGAAATTTATAGCCCTTGTTCTCCATCCCTACCAGCTTGAGGACATCTTCGATGCGGCGGTTGATCTGTACTTTTTCTTTCCAACCGGTGGCACGGAGCACAAAGTAAAGGTTGTCGTAGACGCTGCGGTCCGTCAGAAGGCGGAAGTCCTGAAAGACGATGCCGAGCTTCTTGCGCAGGGCGGGCACGTGCTTCTGCCTGATCTTGCGCAGGTCGTAGCCCATGACGGTGGCCTTCCCGGCCACGACGGGCAGCTCGGCGTAGACTGTCTTGAGGAACGAGCTCTTCCCGGAGCCTACCTTTCCCATCACATAGAGGAACTCGCCTTTGCGAACCTCCAGGTCGACATTGCGCAAGACGGTCAGCTCCTGCTGCTTGATCTCTACGCCTTCGTAACGGATGAGCGGTTCTTCCATCGGATACTGTCCTTTGTTTGAGAATTATTCCTTGTGCCGCTTCTTCAGTTCCTCGGCCAGTTCCTCAATGCGGTGCCCCTTGGAGGTCAACAGGACGATGAGGTGGTAAATCAAATCGGAAGCCTCGTAGATCAGACGGTCGTCCGTTCCGTTGGTTGCCTCTATCACGGTTTCCACAGCCTCTTCCCCCACTTTCTGGGCCATGCGGTTCACGCCGGCCTTGAACAGGGAGGTCGTATAGGATTTCTCGGGCATTTCCTCGTGGCGGCGCACGATGAAGTCCTGCAGATAGCTGAGGAAAAGGATGTTTGTCTCGTTCTTCTCGCCCCAGCATGTATCGCTTCCCGTGTGGCATACCGGGCCGTGGGGGATGGCCTTGATGAGCAAAGTGTCGCAATCGCAGTCGGCAGCCATGGAGACGACCTGCAGATAATGCCCGGAGGTCTCGCCTTTTGTCCACAAGCACTGCCGGCTCCGGCTGTAGAAGGTCACTTTCCCGGTCTCGACGGTAGCCCGGTAGGCTTCTTCATTCATGAATCCGAGCATAAGTACCTTAGCCGTATAACTGTCCTGCACGATGGCGGGAACCAGCCCGCCCATCTTTTGGAAATCAAGCTGCAGGGAATCGAAATTCTTTTCCATATCTATCGTTTCTTTTATTATAATCGAACATTTACACCTTCTTCGTGAAGATATTTTTTCAGGTCGGCAATACCGATTTCGCCGAAATGGAACACTCCGGCGGCCAAGGCGGCATCGGCTTTCCCCAAGGTGAAAGCTTCTTTGAAGTGCTCCATTTTTCCGGCCCCTCCGCTGGCGATGACCGGGATGGGCAGGCTTTCGCTGAGTTCCACAAGGGCTTCGTTGGCATAGCCCGTGTGCACTCCGTCGTGGTCCATGCTGGTAAACAGGATTTCGCCTGCGCCGCGCCCGGCTGCCTCGTGCGCCCACTCGAAAAGTGTACGCCCGGTCGGGATGCGGCCGCCGTTAAGATAGCAAATCCAGCTCCCCTCCGGTGTCTTCTTGGCGTCGATGGCGCAGACGCATACTTGGGAACCGAAATGAAGCGCTATCTCGTCGATCAGTTCCGGCCGGCGGATGGCCGCCGAGTTGACGGACACTTTGTCCGCCCCGGCCTCCAAAAGCCGGGCCACGTCGCCCAATTCATGGATTCCGCCTCCCACGGTGAAAGGAATGCTCAGCGTGGCGGCCACTTTCTTCACCAGTTCCGTGAAAGTCTTGCGCCCCTCGTGGCTGGCGGTGATGTCCAGATAGACCAGTTCGTCTGCTCCTTGTTCGCTATAGGCACGCCCCAGTTCCACAGGGTCGCCCGCCTCGCGCAGATTCACGAAGTTCGTGCCCTTGACGGTCATGCCGTCTTTTATATCCAGGCAAGGTATAATACGTTTTGCTAACATGAAGTCGTAGAAATATAGGTTTGGATTTCTTCCGGGGAGATGCGTCCTTCGTAAAAAGCCTTGCCGAAAATCACTGCGGGCACACCGGCTTCTTCCAGTTCGCGGATGTCTTTCATGCAACTGATGCCGCCGCTTGCTATAAGGTAAAGCCCCGGATAGGCGGCGAGCATCTCCCGATAGAGGGAAACGTTGCATCCTTCCAGCATTCCGTCGCGCGAGATGTCGGTGCAGATGACCTTCGTCAGTCCTTTCCCGCCGACATATTTTTCCAGCAGTGCTGTCCATTCTACGCCGGACTTGTCTCTCCAGCCGCTTATCGCCACTTCTTTTCCGCGTACGTCTGCTCCCAATATGATCCGGTCCGGGCCGTATCGCCCGATCCAGCCCTCGAAAACTTCCGGGTCGCGCACGGCTATGCTGCCCCCCGTAACCATCCAGGCGCCGCACTCAAAGGCTATGCGCAAATCCTCGTCCGATTTGAGCCCGCCGCCGAAGTCGATGACCAGCGAAGTATGGGAGGCCACTTGCTCCAGCACTTTGTAATTCACGATGTGCCGCGAGGCCGCCCCGTCCAGGTCGACCATGTGCAAGCGGCGTATGCCCCAACTTTCGAACCGTTTGGCCACTTCCAGCGGATTCTCGTTGTAGACCTTTTTACTCTCGTAGTCGCCCTGGGAGAGACGCACGCACTTCCCGTCGATGATGTCTATGGCAGGAATCAGTTCTATCATAAGCCGGTCTCAGAAAGTTCTATGAAGTTTTTCAATATCCGCTCCCCCACTTTCCCGCTCTTCTCCGGGTGGAACTGGGTGGCGAAGAAGTTCCCTTTCTGCAAAGAGGCGCTGAAGGGGAGTATATAGTCTGCCGTAGCGGCTGCATAGGGCGAGAGAGGAGCATAGTAACTGTGTACGAAATAGACAAAACTCCCCTCCTCTATACCTTTATATAAAGGGCCTTTCAGATTTTGGATGGTATTCCAGCCCATGTGGGGCACTTTTTCCGCTTTTTCCTGCGGGCAAAAGCGCCTGATGTCTACCGTGTCGAAGATATTCATGCCCTTCGCCCCACCCTCTTCCGAGGAGCGGCACAGCAACTGCATACCCAGACAAATGCCCAGCACTGGCTGCCGGAAGGTCGGGATCAGGCGGTCGAGCCCTTCGCGCCGCATGTATTCCATCGTGGAGGAAGCCTCCCCCACGCCGGGGAATATGATGCGGTCGGACTGCCGCAGCGCTTTTTCGTCTGCCGTAATCTCCGCTTCGATGCCCAAGCGCCGCAAGGCGTAGTCCACGGAGCGGATATTTCCGGCGTTGTACTTTATAATCGAGACTTTCATGCCTGTTTCTTTTTCAGATGCGGGAACGGTCAGTTGAAGATGACCGTCTTGTTCTTATATACCAGTATCTTGCGTTCGATGTCTTTCTGCACGGCGCGCGAGAGGACGATCTTCTCCAAATCCTTTCCCTTCATCACCAAATCCTCCGGATTGTCCTTGTGCGTAATCCGTACGACCTCCTGTTCTATGATCGGACCTGCATCCAGTTCCTTCGTCACGTAGTGGCTTGTGGCGCCGATTATCTTCACTCCGCGCTGGAAGGCCTGGTGATAAGGTTTCGCGCCGATGAAAGCCGGGAGAAACGAATGGTGGATATTGATTATCCGGTTCGGATACGACTCGATCATGCGGTCGCTGATGATCTGCATGTAGCGCGCCAGGACGATGGTCGTAATCCCGTTTTCGGCCAGCAGGGCCATTTCTTTCTCTTCCTGCTCCGCCTTGTTCTCTTTCGTGATGGGGAATACGTAATAAGGTATGTCGAAACGGTCGGCCACATGCTTCAGGTCCGGGTGGTTACTGATGATCAAAGGAATCTCCACGCTCCACTCGCCTGCCGTATAGCGTGCCAGCATGTCGTAAAGGCAGTGCGACATCTTGGAAACGAATATGGCAATGCGCGGCAGTTCGTCGCCGAAATAGAGCTTGAAGCTCATCTCGTATTTTTGCGCGTAGAGGGTATAGAAATAATCCTGTATCTTGTTTCTCGGAATGACGAAGTGCTCCAATTCCCACTCTATACGCATGAAAAAAATATTGTCCAGCCGGTCTACGTATTGATCCAGATAGATGATATTTCCCTTGTTGATCGTTATAAAATTGGTGACCTCCGCCAGAATTCCGGGCTTGTCAGGGCAGTGCAGCAACAGTTGTGCAGTATTCCTTTTCGCTTGCATTTCTTGTTTTTTCGATTCGTGTTGTTTGCGCTATGCGCCCATTCTTCCGGGCAAAACAAGCAGACAAAGGCTCCCCGTTTTGCCCGTTCTTTTTATACTTCCGGCAAAAGTACGGAAAATCTGCGGAATAACCACCGAATTTCGGCAGAATTACAAAAAGGGTAATCCAGGAGGCGGCCTTCCCCTTCTTGCGCAAACACCCCCGACAAACACCGGAAGAGCCCACCAGATCCAGGACGCCGACAAGCAGCTTCCGGCGGAACCTGCCATAAGTTTTCTTGCAGGAAAACGCCCGGACATCAAAAAGGAACAAGCAACTCCTGCAGAGGGATGGGAAAATTCCCCAAGCACTTTTTTGAAAAAGTTGCAGCACTTTTTCCGAAAAGCCTTGCATGTTTCAGAATAAAGCCCTACCTTTGCACCCGCAATTGAGAAACAGAAGTCAGAAAGCCCCGTGGGGCCGGTACTTCAAGGTGCGTTAGTTCAGTTGGTTAGAATACATGCCTGTCACGCATGGGGTCACGGGTTCGAGTCCCGTACGCACCGCAATAAACATTGAAAATCAATGTTTTACAGAATAAGCACCCGATTTTACACCCAAGAATGTGAAATCAGGTGTTTTTTGTATTAGTTTGCATATTAGGCCATTAAAGTTTTAGAATATCTTTAAAACCGCAAATCGCTTTGTGTGACTTTTCTAAATCAAAATGTGACATTTTAACAGATTGGCTTCTAAAACAAAATGTGACAATATTGGATTTTTCAAGTGATATTCAAACAGTGATTTAATGGCGTTTAAACGCCATTAAATCACTGTTTTTTTCTTGGAAAATATTCAGTAAAA
>CALUJL010000024.1 GCA_944320955.1 uncultured Bacteroidaceae bacterium | reverse complement strand
TCGCAAGTGTAGTTTGGATTGCAGTAGCTGTTTTTAATCTAATTGTTGCATTATGCTCGTTATGTAAAGCCCTTCACCGTTATTGGCCTCAGATTTGGAGAGTTGCAATCCGATTCGGCAAAAGAGCTTGGAGTAAAGTATTTCCTAAAATAAGTTAGAATGACAACACTAGTACAATGAATACAAAAACATATAAAACAGTTTTGCTAATTGCCGTTATAGCCTTCACTGGAATAATAAACGCTGTATATGCTAATGGCAATTCAAACCCATTGCGTTTCAACTCTTGGAATGATGTCAAGAATTACCTATCAGAAGAAAGGGTATTTGTTGGAGATTACCGAAATTATTTGGTAAATGCGTTTCAAATAAAAGATTTTAAATTATACGTCGGCAATAAACCTGTCGGGAGAATTAGTTATAATAGCAGCAAAAAAACAATCTGATGGGTACTAAGGTAAGGTTATTTGTAGAAATACCCTATGACGATACCTATCCTATGATATTGGAAGTAATGGGAAGCGATAAAGTCTGCCTATATTTTGAGCCTAAAAAGACTGTTGGTGAGTTATTCGGGAAAATATTGTTTGAGCCGTTTTATGTGTATTACATACCTATGTGGGAGAATGATAAGTTCACAATGGGATTTTCTAATGCAGAAACTTATGACAAATGCCCGATATATAAATATTATGAAAGTGATGAGCCTGATGCCTATGATAAATATGCTCCTCAAATAGATGAAAATGTCTATGAAGGGAAAGAAGTAAGCAAAGGTGCAGAATTTAAAGATGGAGGAATGTCAGGTTTGTTTAAATTTATAGCTGATAATCTTCAATACCCCCAACAGGCAAGAGATATTCAAGGAACAGTTAGAGTTGAATTTATAATTGAAAAGAACGGCAATGTCAGTGATGTTAAGATTAACAAGAGCATTGATGAAACGTTGGATAAAGAAGCCTGTCGGATAGCGGAAGCAACCAACGGGAAATGGTATCCTGCCCAAAAGGATGGGAAGGCAGTACGAATGAAATACATTTTACCTATTCGTTTCGCTATGCAATAAATTATTATCAATCAATAACAATAAAAGATTATGAAAGCATTCAAGTTTTTAATGATGGCTTTTGCCATTTCTATAATGGTAAGTGGCTGTAACTCACAATCAAAAGAAAATGCTGTGGCAACTACTGATGAAAAATCGGAAATGCCCTATGTATCAGAAAGCGGCATTGGAGATTTGGAAATCGGCACTTCTTTAACAGAGTGTCTGATTGCCAAAGATTGCAGTTGGATTCCAACGAAAGAAGAAATAGAAACAAATGATGAAGAAAAATTTGACTTCTACAATAAAATGGGCATAAAACAGATGGTACTTGGCGATGGTCGTCCTTACATTACATTATATAAGGATAACGAGTTGATGGCAGCTCTCGACTGTGGTGCTTTGTTGGATAATGGCATTTACTCTACAAATGTTGATAGAATCATTGCATACTCTCCTAAATTAAAGATGGCAAACGGTATCCATACAGGAATGTCTGCAAAAGAACTTGTAGAGAAATTTGGTGCAGAGATACAATATTCAGAAGGTGCAGATGCTGAAATTCTATCATTTAAGATAGCTGACACACCGTCTAATATTATTCTGATAGCATCGGCCAAGAGTATCAACAGAGAGAAAATAGATTCACAATCAGGTAATACGGATACAGAATTTTACCTGCAATTAGACGATGTTGAGGATTGCAAACTATCAGCAATAGTAATCGAACAAAATCAAGATTCTTATGGCACTTATTAAATGTACTAAATGTGGGCAGATGGTTTCAGATAAAGCCTCACAATGTCCTCATTGCGGGAATCCCATTGTGAAACTTGACGAGGTCGTTATACAAAAAGACAATGTGTCTGCCAACAAACAGGATGTCGAATCAAAGCCTGCAAAGAAACGAAACAAAGGCATTGTTGCAATAATTTGTGTCTTGGTAATTGTTCTGATAGGTCTTGGTTCATACTATTTTTTCATGCCCACTTTAGAGCCAACCGTAGTTATTACAGAACAATTGGCCAACAAGATTCGGAAATATGAAAAACTAAGCAGTTTCCATGAAGGGCTTGCCGCTGTTCAACGCAATGGCTTATGGGGATATATTGACACAGAAGGCAATGAGGTAATTCCTTGTATATACAAAGGAACGGAATACGGGAATTATGCCTTTCCTTTCTCTGAAGGTATGGCTGTAATTATTGATAAAGATGGGAAATATGGTTATATCAATAAGAAAGGCGAAATGATAGTAAAGCCGCAATTTGAAGAGGCTGGAAATTTCTCTGAAGGTGTTGCAAGTGTCTTTTCTGACGGCAAACTGAATTTCATCGGTAAGGATGGCAAATACATTGGGGAGTTATCCAATAAGTTTATATGGGATTACAATTTGGACAGAAATTTGCCTCAATTTAAGAATGGAGTTTGTAAGGTGCATATCCCTGCAAAAGAGCCTTCTGAAGGTATCATTGCGGATATTATTTACATCAACAAAAAAGGGAATGAAGTTGAGCAACCCGTTGATGAATATCCCAAAGAACTCTATGTAAAATATTGGGAAGATGATAAGGTCGGCTATAAAGATACCATCGGCAATATTATTGTCCCTGCCAAATATTCTTCACTTGGCAAGTTTTCTTGTGGTGTCGCCGTTGCAACATTGGAATATGGCGAAAGAGGGCATGGAATGGAAGAATGGTATTCGGATGACTATATCGGCATTTACGGATATGTGGATTTGAAAGGAAATGAAACCTTTACTTGGCAAGACCATGACAAAATTAAAGCAGCAGCAATGAATGCTGAAATGAAAAATAATCAAGAAAAACTAAGACGTGAAAAAGAAGAGGCAGAACAGCGTCAGATGGAGAGCGTGAAATCTTGGATTCAAGGTAATTGGAGATGTAATACCCCTTATGGAGAAGTGCGGCTTGGCATTTCTGATGATTATATTACGGTTTTTAGCAACGGTCGCCCTGTTTATACTGGAACATATACCATAGAGGGTGATCATATTGTTTATGACAGACATGACGGATATGCTTCTTACGTGATAATAGATGCAGGAAACCAACGCCTTATGGTGGATGAGGAAACACCTATGCAGCGTTTTGAAGGTTCAAGCAGCGGTTCGTATTCAACCAATCGGAGTACGAATCGAAAAACAACTTTCAGCACTTCATCGGATGTTATGTCTTATGTTGTAGGAAAGACTTTTCACGGAAGTAAAAATAATGTTCGCATCAAAATAGATTGGGATGGCATTTATCTGAATGGTCGCAGACAATATTCGGGCGCACCGCAAGTCATTAGTTTCAGTTCAACTAAGGCTATCATTAAAGTGTCTATAATCCCGAATGGTGAGATGAATTTTCTCGTGCAGCCTCAAGAGGGGAATATCGTAGATATGAGTGACGGATATGTTTATTACACAAAATAATTTAGAGTTATGAAGAAGTACTTATTTAAAATCATGGTGGCTTTATTCGCCATTACATCTTTCACTCTCGTTGCTTGTAGTGACGATGATGACGACCCAACAAACAACAATGGTAGGAATACCATTGAAATTAACGGTGTAAGCTACAATCTGTCAGCTTTCAGCCTTATGGGTGATTGGAATGAAACGCTAAGGAAAGGCAATTTCACTGTTGCAGTTGACAATGAGAGCAACGGGGTTATAAATGTGGATTATTACACATTTTCCTACCACAATGCGACGTGTCCTCAAGTTGGCGATGATTTCGCCGAAATGGATTTAGCCCTTACCCCTTTAATTGAAGAGGAAGAAGGCTCAATCATAGATTTAGAGGATTCTTTTAAGTATGTGTCAGGAACAGCAGTAGTAACCAACACAAATCCAAGTGAGAACGAGATTACTGTCAATTTTGATAATCTAAGGATGAGCAATGGCAGCAGTTCTTACACATTCAAAGGAACTGCAACATTGATGTTTAAGTATTAAGTACAGAAAAACATCATTATAAGTATCAACAGTCTTACGATTGTTGGTGCTTTTTATTTAATATTATATTCAGAAACAATCAGAAGTGAATATCCATATCTTGTATAATATATTGATATACTGCAATATACCGTTGTTTCTAACAAGAGCGTCCTTTGTGAACATTCATTTTTGAATGAAATTCGCTGTTTTTGTATGTTATCAATGTGCGGAGTGCGAAGTGCGGAATCAAAATTCTTAGTCTTTGAAAAGTAAAAAATCAACTCCGCACTTCCGCATTTCCGCAGACACATTAAAGCTCTTATTGCTAACTTAGGCTACCAACGCTCTTATATCTATATTGTGTGCAGATTTTGTTTGTATTTGGTTATACAGGTCTTTGTAAACTTTCATCACTCTTGTTATTGAAGTGGTTTTTGCACTTAAAGTTCTTACCTTAGCCTCAATAGCATTCATATCGTAGTTACACTCCTTGAGCAACAAACAATGTTCGTAGTCCCGTAAATTCATAGGCCTATGTTGGCAATCATTATATTTTATGGCTTCATCAATAACGGACAGGATAGGGTTTGCCGCTGATGCCAATACCGCCGACAGGCTATTATTGGGAATGTTCAAGAGGTTTCTTATTTGATCCATGGTGTTTATGTTCAACTCAAAACGTGTCTTGTCGTTGAAGTACGAAAGTATCTCATCAGGATTTGATACGGCATTAAGGAAGTATCGGTTATCAGCCGATTGCAGTTCCTTCGCCTTATCGTAGATGATTAGGCGTTTCTTGTATCTTGGAGTTTTCACCACGTTTTCTATTGTAATTCCTTCTTTATGGTACGGTCTTGTTATCCATTTCTTGTAGTTGGATAGATTTTGCCTTACATTGGTAGTAATGTCTTGTATTGGGCTACACTCAATATCTTTGGTTACATCGCATTTTACGACATTGCAATCTTCCATAATAGAATCTATATCCAAATGACAAATACCCAACCTGTTGATTTGTGACAAGCAGTCCTTAGCCGTGTATACGTTGATAAGGTTTGCATAATTGTCTAAAAGGATTTTTCCCGTAAATTCTAATACCAACTCTTTGTGTTGATAGTTCACCATTACTAAAAGATAGAAAGGTCTTTCTTGCTGATATTTATAATAGAGGATGCTATCCTCTTTGCTGTTCAATATAAATTTGCTGTAATCTATATCGCTGATGTAATCAATTTTCGTTACTAATTTCATCTTGTCAAATTTGAGCATCAAAACAAGTATATACATATTATTCAGTCTTGCAGAAATGCAAGTTTTGTCACCTTGAGAAGTGGTGATATTTTAAGGTAGGTTTTAGCCTACCTTATTATCTGTTGTCGGTTTATTGGGTATGGTTTTCCAATAGTCCTTAAGCCCATTGCTAATGGCTTCTTTATGGGAAATTGTTTTGCTTCTCCCTCTCATACTTTGGCTTATCTTGGCCTTTGTCTCATCCGACAACTCTCTGTACTGTCTTTTCATCGTTACTTGTTTATGTCATTATTACATATATAAATATGGCCAACTTTGGATAGTATATCAAGAGTAATAAGTCTAATCTGCAAATTTCCTGTAGAATTTTTGGAGACGCGTGGCAAACCGACAACCTCCTACCGTACTTATTTCTTGAAAGTATGATAAGAGCCAGGATACGTAAGCAAAAGCGCACAAATACAATAGGATGCACATTTTGAGACGTTCAAAAATGGCACTTAGAGTAATATGAGGTATTTAGGGTAAAAGAGGATGGAAAAATTAGATAGAATTTTTTTGTTGAAAATCAACGTAAGTCAGTGATATATAGGCACAACCCGAAAAACAATACTGTACCCTATAATTGTACCCTGTTAATGTTAGATTATATGTATATTATTGATAATCAATATATAATAAAAACCGAGTGGGAGTAATCGGAATCCGGCCTCTCCCGGCCGGGGTGATGTGCTCCCCTAAAGTGTGATTCATAAAGAGAATGCGGGACCGAAACAGTCCGCATTCTCCTTTTTCGTTGCACAAAACAAAGAAGAAACAAGGCATTATTGTACTTTTTTGCTTATCTTCGGCCGGATTTCCAACTAAACGAACAACAGACAACGATAATGAAAAAATTTCTTTGCACCTTGCTTATAGGAGGATTGGCCTTGGCGGCATCCGGGCAAGTGACGGAACGGGAACGCCCGGAAGAGTGGGAAAATCTGGTGGCAGGCGCACGCTTCATGGACCGCCTCCTGCCAATGCCGGGAGGGGAGCTGTCGGCCGACGTGTGGGGAGCAGACTGCGTACGCCCCCGCTATGTGGATAATGGGATAGAATCGCCCGGCACTTCGTTCTGGGGCGGCAACATCCTGCAGACAACGGACGGGAAGTTCCACCTCTTCGTCTGCGGATGGCCCGAAAACTCGCCCAAGGGACACATGTTCTGGCCCAACTCTACGGTGTTTCATGCCGAGAGCGACCGGCTGGAAGGCCCGTATTCCGTGACGGACACAATAGGAAAAGGACACAACCCCGAGGCTTTCCGCCTGAAGGACGGGCGTGTGGTGGTCTATGTGATAGACGGTTACTACATTGCCCCGTCGGTCGACGGCCCCTGGCAATACGGGAAATTCACTTTCGACCCGCGCAACAGGAGAATCATAGAGGGCTTGTCGAATCTGACGTTCGCCCGGCGGGAAGACGGCTCCTACCTGATGGTCTGCCGGGGCGGCGGCGTATGGATCAGCCGCGACGGACTTGCGCCCTACGAGCAACTCTCCGACCGGAGTGTCTACCCGCCGGTAGAAGGGAAGTTTGAGGATCCGGTGGTTTGGCGCGACCATCTGCAGTATCACCTGATAGTCAACGACTGGCTGGGGCGCATCGCCTACTACCAACGCTCTAAGGACGGCGTACACTGGGTTACGGAAGAGGGCGAAGCCTACGTGCCCGGTGTCTCGCGCCATGCGGACGGACGGGTGGAAAACTGGTTCAAATACGAGCGTCCCAAGGTATTCCAGGACGAATTGGGGCGCGCCGTGCAGATGAATTTTGCAGTCATCGACACCATCAAATGGGAGGATTTGCCCAACGACCGCCACAGTTCGAAGAACATCTGCATCCCCCTCAACCGGGGCCTGCTGCTGGAAGTGCTGAACAAGGACAGCATTACGGCAGAAACCGGGCGCATAGAAGTCCGAATCCATGCAGAGGAAGGATTCGACCCCTGCAAGGATATCGACGTAAACTCGCTGCGCTTCGGGAATTTCTCGGAAGTAAACTTCGGCCGGGGATGCAGGGCCATCGACTCACGGAAGGAGGGGAAAGACCTGATAGTGGTATTCGACGGAAGAGGGAACGGCATGACTCCGGACGAATTCGCCCCCAAACTCCTCGGGCGCGACATGCAGGGCCGGCTGATCTACGGCTACGCTTCGCTCCCCTACGTGGACTACCGCCCGGCCATACTCTCGGCTGCTTCGCCAAAATATGAAGCGGAAAGCAACCGGCTGACGCTCACGGTGAAAAACTACGGCCTGTCGGACTCCGGGGCGACCCGCATCGTCGTAGAAACCAACGGGCGGAAGCTGGCAGAAGGCGAGGTGGAGAAACTGATGCCCTACGGCACACAAGAAACAGAGATGCAGGCCCACTTCTCCCCCTCCGAAGAGGAATTGTCCGAACTGACGGTCATTTTCTTCAGAAACGGCAAAGAAACCGGCCGCGAGCACCTGCGGTACTGACCGCCTCTTCCGCCACGGACTGCGGCAGGGGCATCCCGTTCAGTCAGCTTCCTCATCCAGAGCTTCGATGAGGAAGCTGACCGGACGGAAACCGTCGTTGCAGGAAATCATGGCCGAACGCTCGTCTTTCATCCAGCCGTTGTAGAAATTCTTTCCCCCGTGGGCCAGCGCCATCACGAAAGGCGACATCGTCTGCCACGCACTCTCACACATCCCCTCCGGCTTTTCCCAGCCGTTGGCAATGAATACCTGCCCCACCCTCATGTCGCAGGCATGCTCCAAAGGGTTCTCATAGCGGGCCATCAGGTCGCGATAGCACGCCATCCGCATCACGGTTATCCTGCACTTCTTCATCACATCAGAAAGGCTTTCTTATCTTTGTTCACAAACTTTTCCACCAGTCATAGGCCACCCGCGTCCCCGGACGCCTGCGCCGCCACTCCCGGAAGCCGGCATAATCGCGTACTCCCCCGCAGAGCACGGCTTCGTAATACTCCACGCCGGAGACTTTCTCGTCCCCTTCGGGCTCTTCGCACTTGAGCCGCAGGACGGCGGCCCGCGTCTCCTCGGTCAATGCGGCACTCACCCGGTCCGCCATCGCCTCAAAAAAGCCGTCGTAGCGGGAGCCTTTCAGGATATGTATCATGTCCACCTGCCAAAGATGCCCTGTCTGCGGATTCTCATACCCAAGGTGCCACTCCAGGCAAGCCTCATCCGTATCCAGGAGATTGCGGTACTCCACGCTGCGCACCTGCGGGTGCTCCCCGGCAAGCTCGCCCATCATACGGAAATCGGCCGCGGCCGAGACAGGATCGGAGTAGACATGGAAATCAATGTCCCGGTGCTTGCCCAAAAGTCCCATACGCAACGAGCCTACAAGCCGCGGCTCAACGCCCACGGCCCGCCAGCGGCCTGCCAGATCGAGCTGCCCGATGACAGCCTGCGCCTCACGCCTGTTCGCTTCGGCAAGTTCCAGAAAAGCATCCATCGTCTACCGTTTTTTTGTCCCGCCGGCGGCGGGACAAAAAAACTTCTCCTCCCCTTTTGCAGGGAGGAGAAGTCGGATAATTCATATCTTAACCGTCAAAAAGTCTTCTTTACCGGCTGAAATTTTATTTCTTGAAGAAATTCTGAACTTCTTCGTTGGGCACCATCTGCTCATCGAAGATATAAGATCCGGTTTTCGGAGACTTTACCATTTTAATTACCTTCGTGTATGAACGACCGTCTTTCGATCCTTCATGCAAACTTGCGACAGTTTTCTTTGCCATGGCTTATGTTCTCTTTCTGTTTTACTTGATTTCTTTATGAACGGTCACACGACGGAGGATCGGATTATACTTCTTCAGTTCCAAACGCTCGGTGGTGTTTTTGCGGTTCTTGGTCGTGATGTAACGAGAAGTACCGGGGAGTCCGCTGTCTTTCATCTCGGTGCACTCCAGGATAACCTGCACCCGGTTGCCTTTTACCTTCTTTGCCATTTCTTTACTCTCCTACTTTTAATTAACCGATCACCTTGATGTCTTTCCAATCGCAGTATCCATTCTCAACTGCACTGCGCAAAGCGGCATCCAATCCTACCTTATTGATAAGACGCAGGCCTGCTGCGCTCAAATTCAGGCTAATCCAGCAGTCTTGTTCTACGTAATAGAATTTTTTCTTAAACAAGTTTACGTCGAACGTGCGCTTCGTGCGCCGCTTGGAGTGGGATACATTGTTGCCCACCATAGCCTTTTTACCGGTAATCTGACAAATCTTCGACATTTTATTTTTCTCTTTTTATATTATTCCTTTTTAGGTATTTCTCCAAAACAGGGCACAAAGATAGCGCATTTGGCGGGACTACACAAATAAATCCCCGAAAAAACCACAGATTATGAGGCATTTTTTACGCTTCCAGCTGCTCCAAGAGGAGTTGCAACACGGTTTTCACGGCCCGGCAGGCGTTTTTTTCCCGCCCTTCGTCGCCGCTCTGGCAGAAAACCGCCGGCTCTCTGCCGCGCACCGCCGCCGCCATCCAGACGGTCCCCACGGGCTTCCCGGCCGTCCCGCCGCCCGGGCCGGCTATGCCGGAAGTGGCCACGGCGCAATCCGCCCCCGTCAGTTCCATCGCCCCGCGGGCCATCTCGCGCACGGTCCGGGCACTGACGGCGCCTTGCGCCCGCAATGTTTCGGGCGAAACGTGCAGCACGCCGGTCTTCACCTCATTGGAATAAGCGACCACGCCGCCCCTGTAAAACGCCGAACAGCCGGGCAGCGCCGTCAAGGCCGCCGCAATGCGCCCCCCGGTGCAGCTCTCGGCCGTGGCCAGCGTATAGCCCCTGGCCTCCAGACGGGCGGCCAACTGGGCCACGATAGCAGACAGTTCCATCATTGTCTCTCCTTTCCGGGCGCGGCCACTGCGGCACACGCCCCTATTTTTCCTGCAAATCTACGAAAACATGCGCATCCCCCAAAGCGAAGCCCGCCCGAAAGGTGAAAAAACGGGCGGGCCGCGGCGCAAAAAGTGCTGCACCGCGGCCCGGATTCATGCAGGTGAATTCCGGATTTCATGCAGCACTTTCCGGGAAAAGCGCTGCCGCTTTAGAAACGGGTCATAAACTCGATTACGAATTTGTCCTGCTCCGAGACTTTGGGTATTGCGCCGTCGCGATAGAAATACTTCTCATAATTGAGCCGGATGTCGGAGAGAAACGGCTTGCCGATGCTCAGCGTGATGCCTCCGGTGAGGCGCTGGCGGCGAAAGTCGTCGGTTATCAAGACACCTTCCTCGCGCTCTCCGCTGCTGTGGTCGCTCATGTAGTCGTAACGCCCCAGGAAGCTCATGCTCTTAAAGACCTTGCGCAGCGGCAGCGTGTAGCTCACAAAGGCGTCGACCGCATGGACTTCTCCATAAGCATCCTGCGAATAATGCTTCAGGAGGTACTCGGCCTCCACGTGCCAGCCGGCCCGTTCGAAATAGATGCCGGCGTCGTACAGATAGATGCCGATGCTGTCGGGACGGATGTGCTGCGTGCTCAGCGTGAGGTTCCAGCCCGGGGCAAAGAGGAGCTGGGCTTTTGCCGAATAGTTTATCTGGTCGGTCCAGAAGTCCTTCTGGTTCGTAAGGCCGGAGCCGTTGAAAATGCCGGCTTCCACGATGAGAGGGAAGCCGATGTTGAAGCGCGCCCCCAGCGTGGCGCCCACGTCGCGCACGTTTCCCACCTGCTTGGCTATGAACGAGCGGTTGGCAAAATACTGCTGGTGCGGCGAGCGGTGGGCATCGATGGTAAACGGGACGCGCATCTGGCCGATGGTGAAGCGGGCATCTTCTACCGCCGGTTTCTCACCACGCCCAGTCTTACGGCCCGCCCAGGGGGTGAAACGCGCATAGGCATCCAGCATTTTTATCTGCCCCTCGTCGGAGAGGTCGATCTCCGCCTTGTAGCTCACGGCAGGCGCCACCTTGCCTTCCAGGCTGAAGCGGGCATTGCGCACCTCGAAACGCCCGGAGGAAATCTCCGGCTGATACTCGTATTTGGCACGCACCGTGCCGTGAATCTTCGGTACATAATCTACTTTCGGGGCACTCACCCCGGTGCTGTCCTGGGCCGGCAGGGCCGTCGTGCCTGCAACCATCAGGGCTGCTCCGACAAAGTGGCGGACGCTTCTTCTCATTCGTTCTTTCATCTTTCGTTTTCCGGCCGCAAAAGTAGGAGGCGCGTATTATAGGAATATGACACATATATTACATCCGTATTACATTCCACGCAGTGCCGGAAAGAAGTAAGGGGGCTGTTTCCTCCTTGGGAAACAGCCCCCTTCGCACGTCTGCCCCGCCTCTATGCAAGAGAAGCGGACAGAAATATCGGAATCGGCCGACTACTTCTTGGCTTGCTTATCCTTATCTTCAAACTCGCTCCACTGGGGCGGGAATTTCTTCATCAGGTGCTCAACGAAGAAATCATAGCGCTTGTGCTCGCCGTAGGCGTCGCCCATCGTGTGGCGGGCGCCGGGGATAACGAGAAGATCGAAGTCCTTATTGGCCTTGATCAGCGCATTCACCACCTGCATCGTGCTGGCCGGGTCCACATTGTCGTCCATCTCGCCCACCACGAGCATAAGGGGTACGCTCAGCTTGTGGGCCATCTCTACGTTGCTGCATGCAATGTAAGAACTGTCCACAGGATAGCCCATCCACTGCTCGTTCCACCAGATTTTGTCCATACGGTTGTCGTGGCAGCCGCAAGCGCTGTAGGCAGCCTTGTAGAACTCCGGATACTGGAGCACGGCAGCCGTGCTCTCCTGGCCGCCGGCCGAGCACCCGTAGATGCCGACACGGTCCACATCCATATAGGGGTACTTCTTGGCTGCAGCCTTTATCCAGGCCATACGGTCGGGCAGGCCGGCATCTTTCAGATTCTTGTAGCACATTTCCTCAAACTCTTTCGAGCGGTAGCTCGTACCCATGGCGTCGAGCTGCACAACGATAAAGCCTACTTCGGCCAGCGCCGTAGTAGTCCAGTTGTAGGCCTGGAACGATTTGGGCACATAGGCATCGCCCGGACCGGAATATATGTACTCGATGATCGGGTACTTCTTGTCCGGGTCGAAATTGGAGGGGCGCTGTATGATACCCCACATCTCCGTCTTTCCGTCGCGGCCGGGAGCGTGGAAAACCTCAGGCGCTTTCCATCCGGCAGCCAGCAGGGCGGAGATGTCGGCCTTCTCCAGATCCATCACCAGCTTGCCGGTCTCGGCATCGCGCAGCTCCGTAACGGGAGGAACGTCGGCCTTCGAGTAAGTATCGACCAGGTATTTCCAGTCTTTCGAGAAGCGGGCTGAGTGGTTGCCCTCCTCCGGAGTCAGGCAGACGAGGTTCTTTCCGTCGAGCCCGATGCGGTAATAATAGAGGAGATACGGGTCTTCGTTCTTGCGCATGCCGTTGGCCGTGAAATAGATCACGCCGTTTTCCTCATCGACGCGCAGGATCTGGCGGACATACCATTCGCCTTTCGTTATCTGGCGCTTGACTTGGCCGGTTGCCACGTCATAAAGATAAATATGGTTGTGGTTGTCGCGCTCGCTGGTCCAGAGCAATTCTTTCCCGTCGTTGATGAATTGACGATAGAGGCGGCTGTAGTTGACAAACTTGTCGCTCGTTTCTTCTACGACGGGGCGTACTTTGCCGGTTTCGGCCGAGAGTTCCAACAGGCGGTACACCTTATGCCCGCGCTCGTTGTACTCGAAATAGACAGCCTTGCTGTCCCCTGCCCAATAGGGGGTGGTCAGATTATACTGATGGCTGAACAATTCGGTGGAAGGGGCAATGACTTCGCCGGTTTCGAGATTCACGATACGGGGCTCGTGGTAGTCCACCTCGTCGCCCGGCTTGCAGTATTCCATCGTGTGGAGCTTGGGCTGGAGCTGGTCGGCAGGCGAAGATTCCACGAAGCTCACATAGTGTTTCTCGGCGCGGCGCAGCTTGTTTGCGGTCAGCTTCTTCCCGTCGGGAGACCAGCTGATGTAACACGAATAATAGAAGCCCAGTCCGCCGTCGACCGTTACGGCCCGCTCCTTGCGGGTCTCCACATCGCGGACATAGATATTGTAGTTCTTCACATAGGCCTCCATCTTTCCGTCCGGACTCTTTACAGGACCGCCTTCATTCTCCGGGTCCGTCACCATCCAGTGCTTCTGCGGACGCCACGGGCCGCGGCGCCGGTTCTCCTCCGGGGCGGGGATGTTCAGCGCAGCACGCACTTCGTCCATCGTTTTATACGTGGAGCGCGTTTTCTGCTCTGCATCGACCACGACATACACCTGCCCTTCGGCCGTATTAGTTGAATACCAGAAACGGTGTTCGTCACCATTCCACTGCACATTGCTCACCGCACCCAGGATTTTGTCGTTGCCATACGTGCGCTGGGCGGCAAACGCCCGCTTGTAATCTTCTACCGTGCCCTGCGCTGCAACCTGCGTAAACGGGCAAGCGATAGCCATTGCTGACAAAAGCAGCAATCTCGTTTTCATTTTCATCATACTGTTTATCTGTTTTTTCCGCTAAAGAAAAGTAAGTTCCAGGCACTGGACATGCCCGAAACTTACTTCTCCCGGTTGGTTAAATCTTACTTGTATTCCGGATTCTCACTTCTTCTTTTACTTGATGGCCCACTCGGAAATGCCGGCGGCGAAGTTCTCCTCAAGCTGGATCTGCAGGCGGAGCGCCTTGGTAGACACGGGGGTAAAATTCACAATATTGGCCGAACCGCGCTCTACTCCATAGGCAGACGGATTCTCGACCTCCTTCCAGTTGCCGGAAGCGTCCTGATAAAGCACTTTCCACTCTGCCGGCACGCGGGTTTCGCCCCAAGGCGCATCGTCAAACCAGTAGACTTCGCAAGAAGAAACGGTCATCGTCTCGGGGAAAGTGTACTGCACCCACTCCTGGGTCCCCTTGTTGGGCCACCAGTGCATGTAGGGCATCGTACGGTCGTCGGCATCCTTCGGCACCAGACCGTCCGACAGAGAACTGAGCGAGCCTACCCGTTTGGAGCAAGACACCTTGCTCTTCGAGGCTATTGTGGGCTGCGCCTTGGGGGTAACTGCACTCACGTCGTCCGGAATCCATACGGCCATGTTGCCGCTCCCGCGGTGCGCCCAAGAATAATAAGGTATCATTTTGAGCGTAACCCGGTCGACAGCCAACATGCCCTCCTCGTCATACCGCAGGACTTGCGCGGCAGTCGAAATGTTCTCCACCGGATAATCCATGACCTTGCCTTCGCTTACCGTAAACTTCGGCTCACGGCTCATCAGGGCCGTCAGGACATCGAAATCATTGTCCGGCCACTCGGCGCAATAGACGATAGGGCCACGTTCTACGGAGATGCGCCCGCGGTCAGCTTCTACGCGGCCGTTGGCTTTCACCGTGCGCGGTTCCATGTCGAAGTGCACGCTCACTTTGTCACCCTTCTTCCACTTGCGGTCGATCGTGAAGTAGCCGTCTGCCGTCAGGCTGCCTGCTTCTTCGCCGTTAACGGCTATTTTATACGAAAGATGCTTCCCGTCGCTGTAGCGATAGAGCGTGCTTCCCGGGACGGGCTCGCCTTTCACCCAACTGGGCACGCGCACCTTGAGGGCAAACTGCTGGTTGTTGCGCTTCGGGGCTACGGTCAGGGCGATATCGCCGCTCCAGGGATAGTTGGCCTCCTGCGTGACGGTCACTTTCTTGCCGCCGACTTCCAAGGTGGCCGTATTGCTCATGAACAGATTCACGTAGAGATTCTGGTCTTTCACTGCATATACATATCCCGGGACGGAGGGAATGAAACGGCAGGCGTTCGACGGACAGCAGGCACACCCGAACCAAGGCTGGCGCTGGTGCTGGCCCATCGACTGAAGCGGGTTGGGATAGAAGAACGCGCCGCCGTCGAGCGAAATTCCGGAGAGCACCCCGTTATACAAAGTCCGCTCCAATACGTCGTAATACTTGGACTGTCCGTGAAGCAGGAAGAGGCGATGATTCAGATATACGATGCTTATGGCCGCACACGTCTCGCAATAGGCCGACATGTTGGGCAGCTGGTAGTTTTTCCCATAGGCCTCGCCGCTGGCCGTGGCGCCTACGCCGCCGGTTACGTAGTACTTCTTCGTGACGATGTTGTCCCAAATCCGGTCGATCGCCTTGATATAGGAGGAGTCACCCGTCAGAGCTGCCACATCCGCCATGCCGGAATACATATATCCGGCCCGGACGGCATGGCCGACAGCCTCGTCCTGCTCCACCACCGGCATGTGCGACTGGCTGTACTCGGTCTTTACCGATGTCTTGCCGCGCATGTCGAGGAAAAACTTGGCCTGGTCGAGATATTTCTTCTCGCCGGTCACGAGATAGAGCTTGGCCAATGCCATTTCCGCAATCTGATGTCCCGGGACGCGCACCACTTGTCCCGGATTCGGGCCGACTTCGCGGCAGACGCAGTCGGCATAGCGGATGGCGATGTCCAGGAAATTCCGTTTCCCCGTGGCCTGGTAGTAGGCGATGGCGCCTTCTATCATGTGTCCCAGGTTATAAAACTCGTGACTGAGGTCTTCCACTTTCTCCCAGCGCTTGCTCCCGGCCCAGTCGTGGGGGTGCTTGGGGTTCATCGTGCGGGCGGTATAGAGATAACCGTCCGGCTCTTGCGCGGCGGCCATCAGGTCCACTACGCTGTCTATGTAGGCCTCCAATTTCTTGTCCGGATAGGTCTGCAGGAGATAGCTTGCCCCTTCGATGGTCTTGTAGACGTCCGTATCGTCGAAAGAGTAGCCGCCTACCTTGTATTCCTCACTCGGATGGGCTGCTTTCACGAAGTTCTCGTAGCGACCCGTCTCCTCGCATTTGCTGAAGGCGAGCGGAATCGTCACTTCGCGGCTGGCCTGCAGGCGCTGGCCCCAGAAGCTGTCTGTCACTTTCACGGCCGTAAAAGGCACCGGATCAATCGGGTAGCCGTGGAAACCGGCTTTCTCTTCTGCCCCCACCCCGCACGCCACAGAGGAGAACAAGGCGGCAATCAATAGTCTGTTCATTAGTTTTAGGTTTTAAAAGTTTGTTTTCGTTGGATCAAGCCTTACGGGCTGAAAAATTCAATATTCCGTTATTTCTGCAAAAGTACAGCATTTTTTCGGAAAAGTGCTGCATCTTTCCGGAGAAATCGCCTGCACTTTCCGAAAAAAGCGGCAGGGCTTTTTTTTCAGAGCTTGCCCAGAATCTTGTCCATCACCCAATTGGTCGTCGTGGCCGAGAGGCCGTCTACCGGACAAACGGCCCGTCCCTGCAGATGCTGCACCACCAGTTCGATCAGCGGTTCCTGCACAAACTGCGGATTCTCCACCGGAAGCAGCTCCTGCCCTTTCTCGGTATGCAATTCCACGGGGTCGAAACAAAACGTGGAGAAACTGATCATGCCGCGGTCGCCTATGATTTCTATGCGGTCCTCCTTGGCCGACTCATGCGCCACGAAGCACCAGGAGCCCGAACCCACCAGGCCGTTCTCAAACTGGAAACAGGCGCTCACCGTATCCTCCGTGGTCTTATAGATGCCTCCCAGGTTGGTCTTGAAGCCTTCGGCCTGCAGAATACAGCCGAACATGTCCTGCAGGAGGTCGATCTGGTGGGACGCCAGGTCATAGAAGTAGCCGCCCCCGGCAATGTCCGGCTGCAGGCGCCAGGGGAGATTCTTGCTGTTGTAGTCCAAATCGCGGGGAGGCTGGGCCAGACGCACCTGCACATTGATCGTGCGCCCTATGGCCCGCATGTCGACCAGGTGCTTGACCTGCTGGAAGTAAGGCAGGAAACGGCGGTAATAGGCAACGAAGCAGGGAACGCCCGTCTCCTGGGAAATCCGGTTGACCCGCGTACACTCCTCGTAGGTGCTGCACATGGGTTTCTCTATGTAACAGGGCTTTCCGGCCTTCATGGCCATGATGGCGTACGTGGCATGGGAAGACGGGGGAGTCGCTATGTAGACCGCGTTCACTTCCGGGTCGTTTATCAGCTCCGTAGCATCGGCATACCAGCGGGGAATGCCCCGCTGTTCGGCATAACGCCGGGCTTTCTCGCCGTCGCGGCTCATCACGGCCACCACCCGGCTGCCCGCAATCTTGCCAAAAGCCGGGCCGCTCTTCTTGGCTGTCACCTCACCGCATCCGACAAAGCCCCAGTTGACTTGTTCTAACCTCTTCATTGCTATTTTTTAATATCTATTCGTTTGCAAATGTATCGCTTTTCTCCTAATTTTGCTCCACCTTTTTTCTAAGAACTTTCTTATGGAACTGATCGAACTCTTACCGGTACCTCCCGAAAAGAAAACACTGAAGCAAATCCTGTCCGACTCTTTCCGGGTGCTCACTTCCGGCTTCACTCCGATTTTTCTGGCTTGCCTGCCCTGCATCGCCCTCTACGCCATAGGCGATTTCCTCATGCAGACCATCTCCATACGCCTCTCGCTGGGGCAGGCCGGCGAAACGATTGCCAGAGACGTAGCCGTCTCCATCGTCTGGCTCCTGCTCTCCCTGTTTCTCTCGCTTTACCTCTTCTCCCTTGCCTATGCGTTAATTTCCTGCAAAGCCCGCTCAATAGCCCCGCAGGGGAAAAGCCTCATCGGCGAGGCACTGCTCCGCTCCCGGAAAGCGTTGCTCCCATACGGGCTCTCCATATTGCTCGCCATAGTGACCGCCCCCGTCTTTTTCTACACCTACATCCCCCTGTTCCTCTATCTCGTATTCTCTTTCATGAAGAGAGGCAACCACACGCAAGGGAAGGAGCTGCCCCCGTGCGGGCTAAAAGAGAGTTTCCGCATCGGCACACGCTACTGGGCCCGGCTCTTCGGCGCATTCTTCGTCATCTGCCTGCTGGCCCTCCTCTGCATATTCCTCACGAGTATGCCGCAACTCCTCGCCTTCCTGGCCCAATACGCCGCAAACAGCTACACCGCCCATAGCGGGATAGCCGCTGCCCTGCCGGGATATTACTCCCCGCTCCTGCTGTCCTGCAGCCTGATCAAAGGATTTTTCTATTGCTTTGCCGCGCTCTATGCAGGCATGGGATGCCTCTACAGCACATTTTCCCTACTTGTCCGCCGCCGCGGGCTGTGAGCCTTCCCGCTTATTGGTGAGGGGCAATGCGAGCAATGCCCATACTCCCAGCAAAATCGTCATCAGCGTCTGGCTCCCGTGCACAATCAAGGCAAACGAGCCGGCCTCCGCTTCCGAAATGCCGTAGAGCAGCATCATGCTGATTACGGCAAAGTGCCACGAACCGGTACCGTTGGGCGTAGGCACTATCACCGCCACGCTGCCGGCCGTGAAGATGGCCAATGCCGCCGAGAGCGACAACTGCGAAGTAGAAGCGAAGCAGAAAAACGTAAGGTAGAACTGCAGGAAATAGCACCCCCATATAGCCAAAGAGAAAAAGACGAAAAGAGGCAGATTGCGCACCTTGCGCAACGACAGAATCCCCTCCCACAGATTGAGGAAAAGCGCACGGACTTTCTGGAATACCACCAGCGAACGGACCAAGACGACAAGCAAACCCACCGCTGCCAAGACACACACGGCCGCTATCCAGAAAGCAGGCGACACCAGGAACTCCTCCACATCATGCAGGTTTGTCCCCGTGCGGGCAAAAAAGCGCCCGAAGATTTCGGAGTGGAACAGCAGGATGGAACAAATCATCGCCCCCAGGATAAGCCCGTCGACCAGGCGCTCCGTCACCACCGTACCGAGTGATTTGCTGAAAGAGACCCCATCGTACTTGGACAGCACCCCGCAGCGCGACACCTCGCCCAGACGGGGCAGGACGAAATTGGAAGCATAGGAAAGGAATATGGCATTGACACAGTTTGCCCGGCGCGGACGAACACCCAAAGGCTCCAGCGACTGCCGCCAGCGCAGCCCACGCAATACATGGCTCAAGACTTCAAAAACCAGAGATACGAACATCCAAAACCAATTCATTTCCCACAAAGCGCGCTTGGCCTCGGAAAAATTAAAATCTTTGTAAACCCACCACAATATGCAGCCTCCAAAAATAAACGGGAAAGCGACTTTCAATATGTTTTTTAGTATCGTTTTCATCTTAAATCCCTATCTTTGCGTACTGCAAATATAGGACAATCCCCTCTATAAACCGCAAAAAACGGGAAAAACCAGCTAATATGAAAGACGTAAGGCCCAAGAAAGCACTCGGACAACACTTCCTCAACGATTTGGGAATCGCCCGAAGAATTGCCGACACCATCGATACGGCCCCGGGAGAATGCCCGGTTTTGGAAGTAGGCCCGGGCATGGGAGTACTCACGCAATTCCTGCTGGAGAAAAGCAGAGAGACGAAAGTGGTGGAAATAGACCCCGAGTCGGTCGAATACCTGAAGAAAAACTTCCCGGCGCTGAGAGAAAACATCATAGAGGGGGACTTTCTGGCCATGCGCCTGGACAACCTGTTCGGAGGAAGGCCCTTCGTCCTGACCGGGAACTACCCATACAACATCTCCAGCCAGATCTTTTTCAAGATGCTGGACTACAAGGAACAAATCCCCCTCTGCACCGGCATGATCCAGAAAGAGGTGGCCGAACGGATTGCCGCACGCCCCGGCTCTAAAGCCTACGGCATCCTGAGCGTGCTGCTCCAATGCTGGTATGACGTAGAGTATCTTTTCACAGTGGACGAACACGTATTTACCCCGCCACCCAAAGTAAAGAGTGCTGTGATAAGGCTGACGCGCAACCAGGTGAAAGACTTGGGCTGCAACGAGGCCCTGCTGAAAAAGATAGTCAAACAGACCTTCGGACAACGGCGCAAACAGTTGCGGAATCCTCTGAAAGCCCTGGTGCGGCCGGAGTGCCCTTTCCTGCACGAAGATTTCTTCACACAAAGGGCGGAGCAGCTTTCCATCGGCGACTTCATCGGGCTGACCAACCGGCTTGCTCCCTACATAAAATAGAATAGACAGACGACGGACTATGGAAATTACCGAAAAAGAAATCGAACAGATCAGGCTCGACATAGAAGAACAAAACTCCGAAAAACTCAAGCTGATGCTGGCCGATATGCACCCGGCCGACATTGCCGAACTCTGCGATGAACTGGACATAGAAGAGACCCGCTACATTTTCCGGCAACTCGACAACGAGACGGTGGCAGACATTCTCATGGAAATGGACGAGGACACCCGCAAGGAACTCCTCGACCAACTCCCGTCTGAAATCATTGCCAAGCGTTTCGTGGACAACATGGAGACCGACGATGCCGCCGACCTCATGCGCGAGCTGGACAAGGAACGGAAAGAAGAAGTCCTGCAACACATGGAGGACATCGAGCAGGCCAGCGACATCGTAGACCTGCTGAAATACGAAGAAGGCACGGCCGGCGCCCTGATGAAAACCGAGATGGTCACAATCAACCAGAACTGGAGTATGCCGGAAAGCCTGAAGCAGATGCGCATCCAGGCCGAAGACGCCGATGAGATACATTATGTATACGTGGTCGATGATGAAGAACGCCTCGTCGGAGTCTTCCAACTGAAGACGATGATCACCAGCCCCAATGTGTCCAAGATAAAACACGTAATGAAACGGGACCCGATCTCCGTAAAAGTAGACACCCCCATTGAAGACGTAGCCCAAGCGATAGAGAAATACGACTTGGTGGCGCTTCCCGTAATCGACAGCATCGGGCGGCTGGTAGGCCAGATTACCGTCGACGACGTGATGGACGAAATACGCGAACACAGCGAAAGAGACTACCAGCTGGCTTCCGGTCTCTCGCAGGACATCGACACCGACGACAACATCTTCCGCCAGACAACGGCCCGACTGCCTTGGCTCCTGTTGGGAATGTTCGGGGGAATAGCCAATTCCGTCATTTTAGGAAAATTCGACGTCCTCCTTCGCCGCTTCCCCGAAATGGTCATCTACATCCCCCTTATCGGAGGTACGGGAGGAAACGTGGGAACGCAGTCGTCCGCCATCATCGTGCAAGGATTGGCCAACAACTCTTTGGACGGAAACAACATTCTGAAACAAATCAGCAAGGAATCCATCGTCGCTTTGATCAACGCCACGCTGATTTCCCTCCTTATGTATATATACAACTTCCTGCGATACGGCCCGACAAGCACAGTCTCCTACTCCGTCTCGCTCAGCCTCTTCTGCGTAGTCCTGTTCGCTTCCCTTTTCGGGACACTCGTACCCATGACTCTCGAACGGCTCAAAATAGACCCCGCAATAGCAACCGGACCCTTCATTGCCATCGCCAACGACATCATCGGAGTTCTGATTTATCTTGCTATCACGATGCTTTTATCGTAAACAATGTTAATAAACCTCCGATTTCCTGAAGATATGGTTTACATTTGCATATATTAGAGCGATAGGAGACACTCCATATTGCTTCCCCAATTAAAAACCTTATTATTCATTATGGCCGAAGAAAGCTTAAACCCGCAACAATCAAATACCGAGATTGTATCAAGCGAAGAGGTAAATACGCCTACAGTATCTACGGAAGAAACTGCGGATACTGAAAAAAACAATACCGTTTATTATACTTCGAAAGAAGAAATCATAACCCGAATCCAGGAACTTCTCCAAAACGACTCCTGCCCCGAACGTTCTGACATAGAACATCTGAAGCAAGCTTTCTACAAGTTTGTGAATGATGAGGCTGAAAAAAGTCGGGAAACATACGTTGAGGAACACGGAAACGATGAAGGATTTCTTCCTGTCCCCTCGCCTGAAGAAATCCAATTCAAGGAACTTCTGAAAACTCTCAAAGAGAAAAGAAGCGCTTTCCTCGAAAAAAGCGAGAAAGAAAAGGAGGAGAATCTGGCAAAGAAGGAAGCCATCATCGAGAAAATCAAAGCGATGGTGGAAGGAACCGGCGACGTCAACAAGAACTACAACGAGTTTAAGGAACTGCAAACGGAGTGGAACGAAATCAAATCCGTTCCCGCTTCCAAAGTAAACGAGCTTTGGAAGAATTACCAGTTCTACGTCGAACAGTTCTACGACCTGCTCAAGATAAACAAAGAGTTCCGGGATTATGATTTCAAGAAGAACCTTGAGATCAAAACCAACTTATGTGTTGCCGCAGAGAAGCTCAAAGACGAGCCCGATGTAGTCTCCGCTTTCCATCAGTTGCAGAAACTTCACCAGTCATTCCGCGACACCGGCCCTGTGGCCAAGGAACTGCGCGAAGAATTGTGGGCACGCTTCAAAAACGCCTCTACCGAGATAAACCGCCGGCACCAGCAACATTTCGAGAACCTCAAGAAGGAAGAACAAGAAAACCAGAACAAAAAGACCGCAATCTGCGAGAAAATAGAAGCTATCGACCTCGACAGCCTGAAAACCTTTGCCGATTGGAACCAAAAGACCAAAGAAATCACCGATCTCCAGGCCGAATGGAAAAATATAGGCTTCATCTCGCACAAGACCAATCAGAAACTGTTTGAACGTTTCCGCTCCGCATGCGACCGGTTCTTCAACAAGAAGAGCGAATACTTCAAGGAACTGAAAGGAAACATGCAGGCCAACCTGGAAAAGAAAAAAGCCTTGTGTGAAAAAGCGGAAGCCCTGAAAGACAGTACCGACTGGAAAGCCACAAGCAAGGTACTGACCAAACTCCAACAGGAGTGGAAAGAAGTCGGCCCCGTGCAGAAGAAACACTCCGATGCGGTATGGAAACGCTTCATCGCCGCATGCGACTATTTCTTCGAGCAGAAGAACAAAGCCACAACTTCCGTGAAGAATGAAGAACAAGAGAATCTCGCGAAGAAAAAAGATATCATCCAGAGACTGGAGCAACTCGACCTTTCCGTAGAAGGGAACGAGGCCGTTGCCAGAATCAAAGCCCTCGTGCAGGAATTCAATGCAGTCGGGCACGTTCCTTTCAAAGAAAAAGACAAAATCTACAACCGCTTCCGCGAATTAGTGGATAAGGAATACAACCGGCTGCAAATCGACACGTTCCATCGCAGGCTGAGTTCTTACAGAGACGACTTGAGCAAAGGCAGCGACAAGGAGTCCGACCTTACGCGGAAACGGCGCGAACTCTCCAGAAGCTACGACATATTGAAGAGCGAAATCCAGACCTATGAGAACAATCTGGGCTTCCTTTCTGCAAACTCCAAGAAGGGCAGCAGCCTGGTCAACGAGCTAAACCAGAAAGTAGAGAAGCTAAAGGCCGATCTCAACCTCGTTGTCGAGAAAATCAAGTTGATAGACGACGCAATAAAAGAAAAGGAAGGTAAAGAATGACCTGCCTGTAAAACAAAAAGAGCCAGTTAACCCCATAATTGGCTCTTTTCTAATGCAACTTCATATCCACATTTATATACTATGAGACACACAGCGAACCGCCTGTTCTGGGTAGTTTTCTCCCTTTTACTACTCTGCGGACCGACAAAAGCCAAAGGGGAGCAGAGCGAGTTAGTACAAAAACTTTCCCAGACAGAAGGCATCAGCGACATCCAAGCCCTGCCTGCCGGAGAATTTAAAGAGAAATACCAGTTTTTCATCGAGCAGCTCATCGATCCGAAGCATCCGGAGACCGGAAAATTCAAGCAGCGCGTCTTCGTTTCGCACGTAGGATTCGACCGCCCCACCCTCATCGTGACCGAAGGCTACGGCGCAGAATACGCAAAGAACGAACGATTCCGCGAAGAGCTCTCCCGCCTTTTCGACATGAACATGGTGGTTGTAGAATTCCGCTACTTCCTGGAGTCCATCCCGAGCCCGCTCAACTGGGATTACCTGACGGTTGAGAATTCCCTCAACGACTTACACCGCATACGTACCGCATTCGCCCCCATCTACCCGGGCAAATGGGCTTCGACCGGCACCAGTAAAGGCGGCCAGACCACGCTCTTCTACCGCGTGTTCTACCCCGACGACGTAGACATCTCCGTCCCCTACGTAGCTCCCCTCAACCGCAGCGTAGAAGACGGCCGCCACGAGGTTTTCCTCCGCGACCAGGTCGGCACTCCCGAGGAGCGCGCCGCCATCCTTGCCTACCAGACCGAGCTTTTCAAGCGGAAAAACGAGCTGATGCCCGCATTCAAGGAACACTGCACGAAGAATGGATTCAAATACCGCTGCAGCCTTGAGGAAGTCTTCGACTACTGCGTGCTGGAATACCCCTTCGGCCTGTGGCAATACGGCACGCCCGTGAGTTCCATCCCTGCCCTCACCTCCGGCAACGAGGCGCTCCTGGCCCATCTGATACAGATAACCGACCCGATGTACTTCTCCTACATCACGCCCTATACGGCATTCGACGTACAGGCCGCCCGCGAATTAGGCTACTACGGCTACGACACCGCCCCCTTCAAGCCCTACCTGACCATCAAGACCTCCAAGGACTACTTGCGCCGCCTCATGGTGCCCAAAGGACAGGAGAACATAAAATTCGAGAAAGCACTCTACGAAAAGACACGGGAGTTCCTCCTGAAAGAAGACCCCAAGATGATCTTCATCTACGGGTCCAACGACCCCTGGACGGCAAGCGGCGTGACCGACGAGGCCTACTTCGAAGGAAAACAAAACATGAAGTGCTTCATCGAACCGGGCGGAAGCCACCGGGCCAAAATCCTCTCCATGCCCGAAAGCACCAAGCAGGAGATTCTTACGTTAATCGGTAACTGGCTGGAAGAATAAAAATACCCGAAAAACAGGGCATAGCCCGGCCACGCTTCTTCATAACCCCAGAATCTTCCTTCAACTATGAAATACCGATATTCGTATGACACAGCCATCGGCCGTCTTACCATCATGGCCGACGAAACGGCAATCATCCGTATCTCCCTCGGCGAAGTGCCCGACTCCGGTTCAGCCCTGCAGGAAACCTCGCTGATAGCCCGCACCTACAAGGAAATCGAAGAATACCTGAAAGGCGAACGCAAGGAGTTCGACATCCCCATCACCCTGAGCGGGACCCCCTTCCAGCTGCAAGTGTGGAAAGAACTGCAGAACATCCCCTACGGCAAGACCTGCTCCTACAGCGAACTGGCCGAACGCGTAGGGCACAAAGGCTCCTGCCGGGCCATCGGGAATGCCAACCGCCACAATCCGATCCTCCTGCTCGTACCCTGCCACCGCGTCATCGCGCAAGACGGCTCCCTTGCCGGATATGCAGGCGGAAGCCATATCAAGCGGAAACTCCTGAAGATGGAGAAAGAGAAAACCAACGTCCAGTAAGCCCGCTCCGAGCCCAGCGGAAAATCCGCCCACATAAACCTTCCGGGAATCCCCCGGGAGGTTTTCTGTTTTTCCCCTGCCGCAAATCGGGAAAAGCCCTGCCGCTTTTCTCCATTTGCGGCAGGGCTTTTCCGCCGCGCTCCGCAAGCCCGAAGATTCCGATAGCGGAAAGATTATGTCCCAAATGGAGCCTTTTGCACAAATTTTGAGGCAGAATCGGGGAAAATGCCGAATAGAAAGCGTATTTTTGCATGATTTTACGCGATAACCGCACACCCAGATGAGATACAAGACACTACACAAGTTTCCCTTCCTATGGGCACTGTGCCTCCTGCTTCTGGCAGCCGCCCCGGCGCGGGCAAAAGACTTCACCGTAGTCATCGATGCCGGACACGGGGGCCACGATGCGGGAGCAGTCGGCTCCATCGCGAAAGAAAAAAACATCAACCTCAACATCGCGCTCAAACTGGGCAGACTGATCGAAAAACAACTCGACGACGTACGCGTCATCTATACCCGCAAGAGCGACGTCTTCATCCCCCTCAACCGGCGGGCCCAGATAGCCAACGACGCCCATGCCGACCTCTTCATCTCGATCCATACCAACTCCGTGGCCAAGAAGTCGCGCAGCCCCCAAGGAGTGGAGACCTACAGCCTCGGGCTCGCCCGCTCGGAAGACAATCTGGAAGTGGCCAAACGCGAGAACTCCGTCATCCTGATGGAAGAAGACTACAAGACCCGCTACGCCGGATTCAACCCCAACTCCTCCGAGTCCTACATCATCTTCGAGTTCATGCAAGACAAGTTCATGGAACAGAGCGTCCACATGGCCACCCTCGTGCAGGAACAGATGAGCAACTACTGCGGGCGCAACAACAAAGGGGTGAAACAAGCCGGATTCCTCGTCCTGCGCGAAACCTCCATGCCCAGCGTGCTCATCGAAGTAGGCTTCATCTCCCACCGCCAGGAAGAGCGCTACCTCAACAGCGAAAAAGGCACTTCCAACCTGGCACAAGGCATCTTCCGCGCATTCAGGCAGTACAAAAAGGAACACGACCAGCGCAACCGCAACACGACCGCATCCGCCCGCTCCTCCCAGACCGCAGGAAATGCCTCCGCCGGCGTGCGCAGGAGCTCACCGGGAGCGGCCCCGTCGGAGGCAGCCCCCGCCCCGGCCGCTCCCTCCCGCGGGGACACCTCCGGAGAAATCCGCTTCAAGATACAAGTCATGGCCTCCGGCTCCCTGCTCAAGAGCAGCGACAAACGCTTCCACGGCCTCTCCCCCATAAGCCACTACCGCGAACAAGGGCTCTACAAGTACACCTACGGCGACAGCCCCGACTACAACGAAATCTACCGCCTCCGGAAAAAAATAATAGACCGCATCCCCTCGGCATTCATCATCGCCTTCCGCGGCGAGGAGAAGATGGACGTGCGCGAAGCGATCCGGCAATTCAAAGCCTCACGCAAATAAAGAACCGCCACCAATATGAAGAAACTACTGACAAGAGAAGTCAAAATCGGCATCGCCGGGATAATCGCCTTGTGCCTGGTCATCTACGGGATCAACTTCCTGAAGGGCATCAACATGTTCAAGCCCACCCATTTCTTTTATGTCAAGTTCGACAATATCCTCGGCCTCACCCAGTCGAGCACCGTCTTTGCCGACGGTTTCCGGATAGGCCTTGTACGCTCCATCCACTACGACTACGAACACCCGGGCAACGTCATCGTCGAAGTCCAGCTCGACGACGAGATGCGCATCCCCAAGGGCAGCTACGGCGAACTCAGCACCGAGATGCTGGGAGGAGTGAACATGAATATCATCCTCCCCCGCGGCGTCAATGAATACTACGCCCAGGGCGACACAATCCCCGGCCGGGCCAAAAGCGGACTGATGGACGACGTGTCCGACAACATGCTGCCCCAAGTCAGCAACCTCCTGCCCAAGATAGACTCCATCCTGACGCAAGTCAACCGACTCCTGGCCAACCAGAACATCCCCACCGCCATGGAAGAACTGCGCAAGACCAGCGAGAACCTCTCCGTAGCCACCGCACACCTGAAGACCTTTGCCGGGGAAGACCTCCCCAGGCTGAGCCAGCGGATGGACCGCATAGGAGCAAACGTAGAGACCGTCACCGGGAAACTCTCCGAGCTGGAGTTCGCCGAGACAATGGACAAAGTCAACGCCACCATGGCCAATGTAGAACAGATGACCACCCGCCTCACAAGCCGGGACAACACCATCGGCCTGATGCTCAACGACGACTCCCTCTACACCAATCTCAACCGGACCGCCTCCAATGCCTCCCTGCTTCTGCAGGATTTGCGGGAGCACCCGAAACGCTACGTCCACTTCTCCCTCTTCGGAAGGAAAGACAAATAAACACCCGAACAGCGACTTTCATCAGTCACAAACAATACGAAAATACACAATGAGCTACTTGATCAAACCCCAGAACTACCGGAACCTGCTCGATCCCCAGCAGACCGAAGAGGCCATCCGCCTGGTAAAAGACTTCTTCCAGACCAGCCTTTCCGCCGAACTGCGCCTGCGGCGCGTGACAGCCCCCCTCTTCGTGCTCAAAGGCATGGGCATCAACGACGACCTCAACGGCGTGGAGCGGCCCGTCACATTCCCCATCAAAGACCTGGGCGACCGGAAAGCCGAAGTCGTGCACTCACTGGCCAAATGGAAACGCCTCACCCTGGCCGACTACCACATACAACCCGGCTACGGCATCTATACCGACATGAACGCCATACGCAGCGACGAAGAGCTGGGCAACCTGCACTCCCTCTACGTAGACCAGTGGGACTGGGAACGCGTCATCACCGAAGCCGACCGCAACACCGACTTCCTCTGCGACATCGTGCGCCGCATCTACGCCGCCATGTGCCGCACCGAATACATCATCTTCGAGAAATTCCCCCAAATCCAGCCCTTCCTGCCGCGCGAGGTCTACTTCATCCACTCCGAGGAGCTGCGCCGCCGCTATCCCGACCTCACCCCCAAGGAGCGGGAAGACCGCATTACGCGCGAACACGGGGCGGTCTTCATCATCGGCATAGGCTGCAAGCTGGGCGACGGCAAGGAACACGACCTCCGCGCCCCCGACTACGACGACTACACCACCCCCGGCCCCAACGGACTGCCCGGACTCAACGGCGACCTCCTGCTCTGGGACGAAGTCCTCGGCCGCGCCATCGAGCTTTCCTCCATGGGTATCCGCGTAGACAAGGCCGCCCTCCTGCGCCAGCTCAGCGAGAGCCACAAGGAAGAGCGCCTCGAACTCTACTTCCACAAGCGGCTCATGGAAGGCAGCCTGCCCCTCAGCATCGGCGGCGGCATCGGGCAGTCGCGCCTCTGCATGTTCTTCCTGAAGAAAGCCCACATCGGGGAAATCCAGGCCAGCATCTGGCCGGAGGAAATGAAAGAAGAATGCCGCCGGCTCGGCATACACATTATATAAAGATGGACGTCCGAATCGACCCTTCCTGGAAGACACGGCTGCAAGAGGAGTTCGACAAACCCTACTTCACGCTGCTCACCGACTTCGTGCGCAAGGAGTATCGCGCCGGGACCGTCTACCCTCCCGCCCCGCTCATCTTCAACGCGTTCGACAGTTGCCCCTTCGACCGGGTGAAAGTCGTCATCCTCGGCCAAGACCCCTACCACGAGCCCGGACAAGCCCACGGGCTCTGCTTCTCCGTGGCCGGAGGAGTCCAGCCGCCCCCCTCGCTGGTCAACATTTTCAAGGAAATCCACGACGACCTAGGCAAGCCCTTTCCGCCCAACGGCGACCTCTCCCGCTGGGCACGGCAGGGAGTCCTCCTGCTCAACGCCACGCTCACCGTGCGCGCCCACCAGGCCGGGTCGCATCAGAACCACGGCTGGGAAGAATTCACCGATGCCGCCGTCCGCCATCTGGCCCTCGAACGCGAACATCTGGTCTTCATTCTCTGGGGAGCCTATGCCCAACGCAAAGGCGCCTTTATCGACGGCAAGCGCCACCTTGTCCTCAAGAGCCCCCACCCCTCCCCGCTCTCGGCTTCGCGGGGCTTCTTCGGCAACCACCACTTCAGCCGGGCCAACGCCTACTTGGCCCAACACGGCATCGAGCCCGTCGATTGGTAAGCCCGCCCCGGCACCAGCGACAGACGGCGCAGGCACTTTTTGCGGAAAGTGCCTGCGCCGTTTGCAAAAACCACTGGCACTTTTCCGGAATTCCCCTTGCGCTTTCCGGCAGATGCCCCGCCCCGGTAAAACCTCCGCCCAAGGCAAAGGAACAGATTAAGCGCAAATAGAGGTTAAAAATGCAGGCCATCTCTTGCCGAATCGGAAGAAAGCCCCTATCTTTGCACCCGTCAAAACGAAAAAGAGACGGTCGCGTAGCTCAACTGAATAGAGTATCTGACTACGGATCAGACGGTTGCAGGTTTGAATCCTGCCGCGATCACTCTCAAAAACGTTGCGACAAACCCACAAAAGCGTTGGTCGCGTAGCTCAACTGAATAGAGCATCTGACTACGGATCAGAAGGTTACAGGTTTGAATCCTGTCGCGATCACGAACCACTCAGGCAATGGTTTCCACGGGAAGCATTGCCTGATTTTTTGTTTTCTCCCGCTTGTCCTTCCTTTCCGCACATCCCCCCACCCCTCAGACCGGGGGAATAAGACGCAGCCTCATGCCTATCTCCACCGCAGCGGCCGTATTGCTGACTTGCAATGCGGCCAGAATGTTCTGCCTGTGGCGATAGACCGTATAGATGGAGATGCATAACTTTTCGGCAATCTGCTTGCTGCTCTTCCCCTTTGCCAGCAAAGCCAGCACGTCTGACTCACGCCGCGAGAGCAATTTGCAGTCAGTCAGTTCATACGTCTCCGGCAGCACGGCCATCCCCGTACGGTTGTCCACTATCTGCCCCGCGGCTGCGCCGAAGTTCCCGACAAAAGGCGTATAGAGGCACAACGCCAGCCAGATACTGCCGTTGGGCAGGCTCTCCAGATAAAACGTACGGTGGAGCACCGGGATGTCCCCCTGCCCGAGCAGACGGAAGTGGAGGGGACATACGATATTGTAGCAGGGCCGTTCGGCGGGAGCCACGGACTTCTGGAACTGGAAGAAACGCAGTTCCAGCACATGCCGCTCCAGCAATTCCTCCGGAGGGATGCAGCTGAACACCGCTTCCTCGAAAGCCGCGTCGATTTCCATCGCCACATCCTCCAACCCCACGGCTGCGCCAAACTTGCCGGCGAAGATATAGCTCCGGTTTTCCCGGAAGTCGGACAAGACCGCTATGCCGTTTTCCGTCCGCACATAAGCACGGGCCAAGTCCTTATACTGCTCCGGCACGGCAGAGAGGCAGCCCGGACTGTCAAAATCCTGGCCGATAAGCAACGATTTCAGTTCCTGTTCTTGAGTTTTCATTCCTTTTTTGGCTAATTTTGACTATTGCCGGCCCAAGCCATTCCTGCTACCTTTGCAGTCGCATACCGGATCATCCGGATAGAACAGCCCAAATTTTTAACAAAGATACATCCCCGGGAAACAGAACCAAGCCATAGAATCAGTTTTTAACACTATAGAACATTCACTCAAACCCTACACGAAAATGAAAAAAACACTCCTTCTCCTGGCACTGACAGGAGCCTGCCTGACAGCACAGAGCTGCCGGCAGAAAACGCCCGAAGCGGCCCTCCAGCCCGAAACCACTGCCGACAGCCTCACGGCAACCGGCACCCACCTGACGGAATGCAGCGTAAAAACCGGGAACCTCACCTTCACTCACGCCCTTGGCGGAGGCGACACGTGCGTCTCCTTGCTGCCCGGCGGCGCACTGGAGTTCCGCTGTACCGAAAACCGCGACTTCTTCTGCGACCCCAACGAGGGGAAACTCTCCAACAATACGCTCCCCGCCCTGCTGGCCGCTGTAGACAACACCCGCCCCTTTACCCTCACAGCCAAAGTGACCCCGGGCTTCACGGAAGAAGGCCTCTACAATGCCGCTGACCTCCTCGTCTACGCCAACGACACCCTCTGGCAAAAGCTCTGCTTCGAGCAGGACGAACGCGGCCGGCACCGCATTGTCACGGTACGCACGCAGGGCACTTCCGACGATAACAACCACGAACCCGTAGACTTCCCCGCCGTCTACCTGAAAATCTCCTCCGACACCCACACCTTGGCCAGCTACTATTCTTTCGACCGTAAGGAGTGGCACATGGTACGGCTCTACAAAAACTACTACCCCGCCCGCATCTGGGTAGGCATCGCCAGCCAGTGCCCCAAATCCGGCCTGTGCACGAGCCTCTTCGAGGAAGTATCGCTGGAGCAAACCTCCGTGAGCGACTTCCGCATGGGCAGCTGAAATCCTCCCTCCACCCCCTGCCGGCGCCCCCTCCGGGCATACGCACAGCCGGCCTGCCGACGCAAAAAATGCCGGCAGGCCGACTCGTTTTTTGGATATTATCCTTAACTTTGGCACATCGTTAACACGAATTTAAACCCAACCCCTGACGATGGAAAAGAAAACCGCAATGCCGAACCCTCTTTTTACCCCCCCCCGTTTTATTTTTCGTTAACACAATCAACCGCCTCCCCCTGCGCAGCGCCGGAAAAGCCCTGCACCTTTTCGGGAAAAGTGCTGCCGCTTTTTCCGAAAAGTGCTGCATCTTTTTGAAAAAAGTGGCGTACCACTGTTACAAAAGCAGGCGTCCTGCGTTATACCATACAGAACAAATCCCCATTAACCTTACGTCCCGAAAGCCAATGAAGCATCCCTCCGCCCTGGCCCTGCGCCGCCCGTTCCTGCTGCTTGCAGCCCTTTTCATCCTCTCCCACGCCGCGGCCCAAGAGGCCACCCCGGCCGATTCCGCGCGAGGGGCAGTCGTAACCGGACATGTGGCCCACGCCGACAGCCGCCGCCCCGTGGCTTATGCTCGCGTGGCCCTGCTGAATGCCGCCGACAGCAGCCTCGCCCTCTCCACGATGAGCGACACCCTCGGGCGTTTCCGCCTCTCGGTGGAGAAGAGAGGCCTCTACCTCCTCGGAGCCGAACTGGCCGAGAAGGCTTCCTCCCTGCGCCCCGTAGACCTGACCGCAGCAGACCGCCGCCCGGTGGAGGCCGACACCCTCTTCCTCTCCCCCGCCGCCACCCTGCTGGAGGGCCTGCAAGTCACCGCCTCGCAGCAGCAGATCACCCTGCGGGGCGACACGCTCGTCTACAACGCCGACGCCTTCCAGGCACCGCCCGGCGCCACGCTGGGCAACCTCCTCAGCCGCCTGCCGGGCGTAACCATGGAGGACGGGAAAATACTTTTCCAGGGAAAAGAGGTAAACAAGCTGCTCATCAACGGAAAGGAGTTCTTCCTCGGCGACATGAGCATAGCGCTCGAAAACCTCCCCAGCGAGATCATCGAGGACATCGCCGCCTACGAAACAAAGACCGACAAGGACAAACGCGAAGATACCGACACGGGGGAGCGCATCACGGTGCTTGACGTGGGGATAAAGAAGGAGTACATGTCCACCTGGATAGCCAATGCCGACCTCGCCGGCGGCACCCACGACCACTACAGCATGAAGCTCTTCCTCACCCGCTTTACAGACCGGCTCTCGCTCTCCGCCTTCGGGCAGGTCAACAACCTCAACGACCAAAGCGAAGCCTCGCTGGGCGGAAACTGGGGCGGCGGGCAGTATCTGCCCGGATACAACACCACCCGCAAGGCAGGCCTCAACGCCGCCTGGGACAACGGCAAGCAGGAGCGGGAAGCCGGCTACCTCAAATTCGAGGGCAACCTGCGCACCTCCCACAACGACCGCCGCGACGAACAGAGCACCTACTCCGAGACTTTCTACCCCGGCGCAGCGCACAACTGGGGCAATACGCTCGACCTCACCGACCAGCACAGCCGCTCCTTCTCCGGCAACGGCAAGCTCTCATGGCAGCCCGATACCCTCACGCGCCTCGAAGCAGCAGTCGACTTCAGCCACAGCAAGAGCCACGACGAAAACTCCAGCCGCTCAGCCACGTTCGACAGCGACCCCTACCTCGTGCCCGGCATCGGCGACCCGCTCGCCAGCCTCTTTTCCGCCACGCCCGACGACAGCCTGCTCCACACGGCCATCAACCGCCGCGAAGACCACGCGCTCGGCGACAACAGCGCCACCTCCTTCAACTCCAACCTCGTCCTCAACCGCACCGTCCACCCGCGCGGCGACCGAATCGTCCTCATCGGCCAGTACAGCACCAGGCGCAATGAGGCCGATGCCTTCGGCCTGACCGACCTCCGCTACTTCCGGCAGGACGAAAACCCGCGCCAGCTCGACAACGAGTACAGCCGCAACCCGCAACGCTCCTACACCGCCGCCGCAGGAGTCTACTACGCCGCCCAGTTCACCAAGGCCTTCCGCGCGGAAGCCCGGTATGCCTACGTCCATCTCCACAACCGGGGCGACTACAGCCTCTACGCCCTCAACACCCTCCCCACATGGGACGACACCGGCGTGCACCCCTTCGGCACACTTCCCCCGGCGGACTCGCTGGAGATGTCCATAGACCGCCGCAACTCCTACTACCGCACCCAGCACCAAAACATGCACCAGGCCCGCTTCCAGCTTACCCTCAATCTGGACCAGCGCTTCTACGCCAACGCAGGAGTCGGCCTGAGCCACTTCCACACGCGGCTCTCTTATCGGCGCGATGCGCTCGACACCTTGGCCCGCCGCAACGAACTCTATCCCAACCCCCACGCCTACGCCCGGTACAACTTCAGGAACGACGGATACATCCAGTTCACTTACAGCGGGTGGATAAACTATCCCGACTTTGTGCAGACGTTCGACATCACCGACGACAGCGATCCGCTCCTCATCACCCACGGCAATCCCGACTTGGAGAGCTACTGGACCCACACCTTCCGAACCAGTTTCCAGAAACCCGTGGGCAAACGGAAGGCCACCCTCTACGCCAGTGCCGAATACAGCGTCGAAACGTCCAGCATCAGCCAGACCGAATCGTACGACCCGGCCACGGGCATCCGCCAGACACGGCCTGAAAACGTGGAAGGAAGCTGGAACACCTCGGCATACGCCAGCGCCAGCATCCCGCTCGACAGCAAAAACCGCTTCAACCTCAGCCCCTCGCTCAACTTCTTCTACCGCGAACGCCACGGCTACTTCGCCTCTTCCGACAATCCCGGCCTGAACCAGGTAAACCGCAATACCGACTTGCAGCTGAGCCCTGCCCTCAACTTCACCTACCGGCAGGGCAAACTCTTCCTGGCCACCTACAACAGCCTGCGCCTCCGCTTCGAACGCAACTCTTCGAGCCCCGCTTCCGACCAATCGAGCCGCGTTCTCAACTCGCGCATCGAGGCGCAGTACGAATTTCCCTGGGGCATGACGGCAAGCACCGACTTCGGATACTACGGGATGCGGGGCTTCACCGCCGCCATGCTCAACAACGACCAGTGGCTCTGGAACGCCAATATCTCGCAGAGCTTCCTGAAAAAGAAAAACCTCATCGTCGCCCTCGAAGCCCGCGACCTGCTCCGCCAGCGGATCGACGAGTGGGCCAGCTCGTCGGCCTACAGCCGCACGTCGCAGAAGAGCCTCTCCATCCGGAACCAGAGCTACGTGATGGCACACCTCATCTACCGTTTCTCCGTCGGGAAGAAGGCCGAATAAACTGCAGGCAGCCCCAACAGACAGCGCGGCACGCCGGAACGGTTTCCGGCGTGCCGCGCTATTTTCATATCGTTGCAAGACTCTCTCAGGGAACCGCCTCGCCCATGTCCCGAAACTCGTAGCACCCGGCGTCCGGACGGCCGTCGCCGAGGCGCGAAAGGCCGTCGAGATCGGTCGGCAGCTGCCCGGCCGTCTCCAAGGCCTGCGGCGTGGTGAGGACATCCCGGCCGCAATTTTCGGCCGTGGGATGAAAGTCGTAGCGGTAATCGCCCCCCTCGTTCAGGTTGCGGTAGTGCTCGCAGTCGGAAAAAGACGTGGCGTGCTCGATGCGCACCGCCTGCGTGTTTCCCGCCGCATAGAGGCCTTTCGTCACGGCCGAGAGCGTGTCGGGCGAGAGGGAGTTGGCCCGTCCGGAGAGGAGGCAGTTGTCGAGGCGGACGCGCGCCGTGTCGCCCGAAGAGGGGGCTGCATCCCCGGCACTTCCCGCCTCGGGCAGATAGGACCAGGCCCGCACCAGAGCCTCGTCGCGCAGGGCGAAGGGGTAGAAATTGAGCAGCGAACAGTGGACCAAGCGGGCTTCGCCGTCGACTACGGCCACCAGTTCCCGCCCCGAGTTGCTGAGCAGGCAGTTCGCAGCCTCTACGCGGCACTTCTCCAGCTGCAGCGCGCTGTAGGCCGAGTTGTGGATGCGCGTGGCGGAAAGGGTGAGCTTCGGTTGCGAGAGGTCGGCCGCGGAGTCGCAGCGCACCGAGGTGTTGGCCGAGTGGATGTCGGCCCACGCGATGGAGTTGCCCGCACTTTCCGGGAAGAAGCGTATGCCTTCCCAGAGGCCAGGCGTATTGTCGTAGGGCAAATAGCTGAAGAGCCGGTCCATGCGGTCGCCGCGGAAGACGACGGGCTGCTCCCTCGTGCCCTCGACGCGCAGCGTGCCGCGCACGCGGAGCCCCGCGCCGTTGTGAAACATGAGCCGCGCTCCCGGCGAGCAGGTGAGCGTCGCGCCCCCGGCCACGGTAAGGCTGTCGTAAATGACCAGCGGCTTCCCGGCCGAAACCGTCGTGTCCGCCTCCAGCGTACGGCCGCGCAGGATGAGCGCGTCCTGCGCATAGGCGTGGAGCACGATGCGGCGCGTCTCGCCGTTGGTCTGCACCACAATCTCGTCCGTCACCTCGCGCGGCTCGTCGGCATGCTGCTCCGGCAGGCAGGCCTCCACCAGGATAAACAGGCTGTCCTGCTTCCAGAGCTCCACTCCGGTAATGTCCCAGTAGTTTCCCTCCGCATCGTTGCCGGGCTGGCCGTCCACGTTGATCATGAATCCCGAAGCGCCCCCGCTGCGCAGCCCTATGCGCTCGATGCGCAAGTCCTTGTCGTTCGGATTGTAGAGCACGATCTGGCGGGTGGAAGCGGGCACGGTGCTGATGAGTGTATCGAAGGAAAGCGTGTCGGCCATGAAGTAGGGCTGGTCGGAAGGCGAGGTGGAGAAGTCCTCCTCGCTGCAGGCGGCCAAGAGGAGGAGCAGGCCGGGCAGGAAAAAGCCGAGGCGCCGGCGAAGAAAAGATGCAGGACTTTTTGGGAAAAGTGCCGCGCTTTTCGGGAAAAGTGGCAGTGGATTCATGAGCAAACGGATGGGGTTTGGAACGGCTCCGGCGGGTCAGTCGCGATGGAGCCGTATGGAATTGATCTTCCGGCGTATGGCCAGGCAGTTAATGAGGGAGACCGCGAGGAAAATGGCTGCGCCCACGCCTATGGTCCCCAGCAGCGAGGGCGACTCCATCTGCGGGAAGAGCCGGGAGAGGACCTGCATATACTGCCCCCGCACGGCACACAGCGCCACGCAGGCCAGCAGCAGGACCACGAGGTTCAGCCCCGCGGTCAGCAACTGATAGGGCAGGGCCACGAGCGCAGGCCGGTAGCCGATGAGCAGGAGGTTCTCCAGTTTGGTGGTGTTCTTCTGCAGGAGCAGGTAGACGGAGAGCATCAGCATGTAGAAAGACAGGAGGCTGATGACGGCGCCCACGAGCAGGACGATGGCCGTGACGAGCTTCAGGAAATACGTGATGCGCCCGGCTTCGAGGTTGTCGTCCTCGGTCTCGTAGCCTTTGTCCTGCACGAAACGGGCCATCCGCTCGTCCGCCGGATTTTTCACCTCCACGATCATGCGCGCCGGGGCGGGCCGCTTCTCGCCGAACTCCGCATTGGCCCAGTCGTTGAAGGCCTGCGGGACGAGAATGGTGTTGAGCCGCGTGGAGAAACCCACGATGCGCCCCGTGAAGCGCCGCGCCTTGCCGCGCCCGTCGATGCGGATGTCGAGCCGGACGAGGCCCATCAGCCCTTCGGAAATCTTGGGCAGGCTGCGGCTCTGCGCAAAGCCGAAGTTGTAGAGGTTGAGGTAGCTGCGCGGCAGGATGATGGGGATTTCCGGCGTGCCGGGAGCATATCGCCACGAATCGGCCTGCACGTCGACAAAGGCGTCGGGCACGGATTCGAAAAACATGTCGGTGGAGAAGCGGAATCCCCCGGCGCCGCTTCCGCCCAGGTCGAGGGCGGCATTCACGTTGTAGGTAGAGGGAGTGAAGACTCCCACGCGCCCGGCAAAAGGCTGCTGCGCCACTTCGTCCACCTCGCTGCGGCGGAATGCGCCCACACTGCCCGAGAGGGAGCCGAGCGTGCCGATGCGTTTCGTCAGGACCACGAAGTCGCTCCGGATGAAACTGTCGCCGCCGCTGAAGGCAGGGGCCACGTCCTTATAGAATTGCAGCCCGAGCAAGACGATGGCCATGCCGAAGAGATTGGCAAAAAAGAAGCCGCAGAGCTGCCCGGGGCTTATGTGTTGTTGGAGCAATTTCCAGATGAGTCTCATAATTTAAGCCTTTTGTCGTAGTGAAGTTCCATGTGTTTCCCGATGGAGGTGACAATGATTCCCGCCCCTTGCCGGGCGGCCTCCCCGGAAACGAGCTCCCCCAGGATCGAACTGTTCCGCTCGTCCAGATGGGAGACCGGCTCGTCCAGGAAAATGAAGTCGAACGGCTGGCAAAGAGCGCGTATCAGGGCCACCCGCTGCTGCTGGCCGAAGGAGAGCTTGCCGCAGGGCTGCCCTTTCTTCTCGCCTATGCCGAGGGCCTCGAAGCAGGCATCGATCTCGCGGTCGGCCTTGAAGTGCGTCAGATTGTTCTTGATGGCCACGTTCTCCCATGCGGTCAGCTCCGGGAAGAGCCGCAGCTCCTGGAAGAGAATCGACAGCGACCCCTGCCGCAACCGTGCCCACTCGTCGGCCGAAAGCGTGCGGCAGTCGCGCCCGTCGAAGCAAATCTTTCCGCCGAAGTCGCGGCGGTATCCGTAGATGTAACTCAAGAGTGAAGACTTACCCGTGCCGGAAGCGGCCTCTACGAGGTAGGTTTTCCCTTTTTGGAACTCCGCCTGTGCGTTCCAGACCTCGCTCTCGATGGGGCGTCCGTCCTGGAAAACACGCGGAAGTGCCTGTTCTATTGTGATTCGTTCCATATCTTACTCATGCGCGCGCCGCCGCCCGTGCCGAAAAGCGGCAGCACTTTTGGAAAAAAGATGCAGGACTTTTCGGGAAAAGCGGCAGCGCTTTTCCCGAAAAGGGGCACATCAACGGTTGAAATATACATGGGCTTCCACCTTGCGGCCCGGGCGGGCGGCCAGCTCCACGGCGCGTACGGCCGACGGAAGCGGCGGCACTCCGCCCATGTAGCCGTCCACCATAGCCACCTCTCCCCCGGCGTTTCCGGGACAGAAGAGCAGGTAGGCAATGAGTTTGCCCTGCCTCAGGGCAGAAAAACCGGCCTTCGCCAGCGGACGGGCGGGAGCTTCGAAAGGCGCTTGCGCCGCCGTGGTCAGGTAGAAGTCGCTCCCCTTCGTACCCAAGCGCAGGGCGGAACCGGGAAGGGCCTCCATCTCATACTGGTCGGGAGCAGGGCTCCGGAACACGGGGCCGAAGAATCCGCGGCTTCCGGCCAAGGCCTCGCGCAGGATTTCGCGGGTGCTCTCGCCGGCGCACTCTGCATAGCAGACGAAGGAGGGCATGGGGAGCCCCTCGGCCGAGGCGCCGATCCCGAGCACAAAGTCGCCGCCAAAGGAGTCGAGGAAGCGCTCCGAGTCGATGCCGGCCAGCTCCGCCAGCGAAGCCAGTGCAGGGCCGACTTCGGGAATGGCGTCCACCTTCGCCGCCCCGTCGCCGTCCAGGCGCAGGGCGATGCAGGCCGTCAGGTCATCGGGCAGGTAGGAAAAATATTTTCCCGAAAGGGCGTGCATGTCGAGCGTCTGCCTTTCGAGAAAATCCTGCACCTCCCCGTTGTCCGAATAGAGCTCGGCCGAGAGGGAGGCCTGCGCCGGAGTATAGGAGAAAGAACCGCAGATCCGTATGTCCTCGGCCGAGAGCTGGAAGGGCATGCCCAGCACGGCGGAGACGGCGGCTGTGTTCGGAAGCGTTTCGAGCGAGAGGAAGAAGCGGGTGTTGCCGCTCTGGGAAGCGAGTCGCCCGTATTCCTTGCCAGAGACGAACGATGCTTTCTCGTCCTGGCCGTACAACTCGCGCAGGCGGGCCAGGACGCTCTCCGGCGGAGTGAGCGGGGCATAGGTCCAGACCGCGAAGCCGTCGGCAAAAGCGCACAGCCCCTGCCCCGGGAACGAGGCCCAGCGGAAAGGCTCCCCCTGCTGCACGGCATCGCACAAGCCCTTGGCCTCCTGCTCCTCCAGTGCAGCCTCGAAGCGGCTTTCGTCGGCCAGGGCGAAGAGAAGGGTAGGCTCGTCGCGGTTGAGCGAGGCATAGAGATAGACGTCTTCCCCCGGGTCGATGCCGCAAAGTTCCGGGTCTCCGGCCACGGCGGCGAGCAGCGGGTTGCCGCTCGCGGCGGCACTCTTCAGCAACTGTTCCATGCCGCCGGCCTCTTCCGCCACGGCTTTCAGGTTGGAGCGCACGACCAGGGCGGCATCGGCAGGAATCATTTTGGCATAATCCTTCTTCCCGCACGAAGAAAGCGCTGCAAGAATCAGAAAAAGCGGCAGCGCTTTTCGGAAAAAGCGCTGCACTTTTCCCAAAAAGCGGAAAGGCTTTTGAAAAGAGAGGTGGTTCATTTTTTCTCGGAATATAGAAGTTCTTGTTTCGAGTGCAAGAGGTTGAGCAGCGTGACGGCAGTGAGGGCCGCCGTCTCCGTACGCAGCCGGGAAGGCCCGAGGCTGACCGGCTCGTAACCCGCGGCAAGGGCCATGTCCACTTCCTCCTCGCTGAAGTCGCCCTCGGGGCCTATCAGCACGGTGCAGGGCGTGCCCTTCGGGAGGGAAAGGGCCGTGAGCGGGAGCTTTTCCCCCGCACGGCAGTGGGCTATCAGCTTGCGCCCCGGGCGCTCGGCCTGCACGAAGCGGCGGAAGGGGCACATCCCTTCCAGCACGGGCAGGGCGCCCTTCAGGCTTTGCTTCATGGCGGCAACGAGGATCTTGCGTATGCGGTCTTCCTTCACGGCGCGGCGCTCGGAGTAGCGGCAGTCCAGAAAGGTGAGCCGGTCGAAGCCGATTTCGCAGGCTTTCTCGCAGAGCCACTCCGTGCGGTCCATGTTTTTCGTCGGCGCGACGGCCAGATGCAGGCCGATGTCCCACGTCTTTTCCCACGGCGTGCGCTCGCTCCACTCCACGCGCACTTCCTGCCGGCCGGTCTCGGCTATGAGGCCGCGGAAGAAACTGCCCCGCCCGTCGGTCACTTCCACGGGGTCGCCCACCCTCAGGCGCAGCACGCGCAGGCAGTGGGCCGCCTCTTCCTGCGGGAGGAGGCCGGTGGTCTCGATGTCGGGGGCGTAAAAAAGAGGCATAAGTTACAGGGCTTTACGTATTTTCATTCAGTGGTCCCGGACTCTTCCGACAGGTGCTTCAGCTCCGAGATGCGGTCGCGCAGGCGGGCGGCGCGCTCGTAGTCTTCCTCGGCTATGGCCTTTTTCATTTCTTCCTCCAGTTCTTCCGGCGTGCGGTCGGAGGGGACACTGCGGCTGAATGCGCTCTGCAGGTTGCCGCACTCTATGTCTTCCTCCGTCAGGCCGAGGCGGTCGAGGATTTCGTCTTTGGCGAAAATGGGCTTGTATGCCTTCAGGGCTATGGCGAGCGCATCGGAAACCCGTGCGTCCATGTAGTAGAGATCGTCGGAACCGGGGCTCTGCCGGAGAGCCAGATAGGCATAAAACACGCCGTCGTTCTCCTTGTAAATCTCCACATACTCCAGGCTCCAGCCCACGGCCACGAGCACTTTCAGGAAAAGGTCGTGCGTCAGCGGGCGCGGCATGAAGATGTGTTTCTGGGCAATCAGTATGTTCTGGGCCTCCGACTTACCGACAATCACCGGAAGGTGGCGCGTTCCGCCCTTTTCGCCCAACACGAGGGCATAGGCATTCGAGGGCTTGTTGCTCTCCACGATGCCCCAAACGGACAATTCTTTGCTGTTTTCGCTGTGTTCCATATCGGCAGACTGGGAAAAAGTGGTGCAAACTTAGGTAAAAAAAGTGGTTCTTTTCCGGTATGCAGGCATAAAAAACATCTTTTAAACAAAGCCTTTCCCGTGCCCACACCCGCCTCCGGCAAGAGACCGCGGGCACACCGCGCCCGGATTCCGCCGGCACGAAAAAGAAAAAGGGCTTCCACGCCCCGAGAACCGGCCTATATATAAAAAGAATGGGTTGCCTCACGGCAACCGCATCTCCTTAGTTATAAAAAAGAATAGGTTGTCTCCCGACAACCCAATCTTCATTAACCTTAAAATCTAATACCATGAAAAACATGGTGCAAATATAGGGGCTTTCTCCAAATCCGCAATGGATTGGGGGCTCTTATTTTTCAGGTTTAACGCTTTTTATGCAGCGCAAGGCCCGTTAGTTACCAATTTAATACATAAGAGGGCCTCCGCAATTCTCCTCTTGCCCCATGCCTCCCTCCCCTTTCCCCTGCATGAAAAGGAAAAAAGCGCAGGCACTTTTCCCGAAAAGCGCTGCATGAAATCCCGAAAAGCGCTGCATGAATTCCGGAAAAGCGGCAGCACTTCTCCGGGCACGCGGAAAGCGGCGGCCCTTCCCTTTGCGCATGATTCCAGGCCCAGTGCCAAACAAATTCGTTTTTTATCGGCCGGTTGTCTTACAAATCCCAACATGGCAGCCTTTTTCTATGTAAACCGTTTGGCAAACCGGGGAAACATTCGTACCTTTGCACGCCAATAAACAAGACTAAAACCTGAAGGGACAAAAACATGAAACACCCGCTACGTAGCAGCATTTGCACAGAAGGAAGACGAATGGCCGGCGCACGCGCGCTGTGGGCGGCCAACGGTATGAAAAAAGAAATGCAGGGGAAACCGGTGATTGCCGTGGTCAACTCATTCACCCAATTCGTACCCGGCCACGTCCACCTGCACGAAATCGGCCAGATCGTAAAGGCCGAAATCGAGAAACTGGGTTGTTTTGCCGCAGAGTTCAACACGATTGCCATCGACGACGGCATCGCCATGGGACACGACGGCATGCTCTACTCCCTTCCGAGCCGGGATATCATAGCCGACAGCGTAGAATACATGTGCAACGCCCACAAGGCCGACGCGATGGTCTGCATCAGCAACTGCGACAAGATAACGCCCGGAATGCTGATGGCCGCCATGCGGCTCAACATCCCCGCCGTCTTTGTCAGCGGCGGCCCCATGGAAGCCGGCGAGTGGGGCGAGAAACGCCTGGACCTCATAGACGCCATGGTGCAAGCCGCAGACCCCACGGTGAGCGATGAAGACGTGGAGCAGATCGAGCGCAGCGCCTGCCCGGGCTGCGGATGCTGTTCGGGCATGTTCACGGCCAACTCCATGAATTGCCTTACCGAAGCCATCGGCCTCTCCCTGCCCGGCAACGGGACCATCGTGGCCACCCACGAAAACCGCATCGCCCTTTTCCGCGAAGCGGCCCGCCTCATCGTGGAAAACGCACGCCGGTACTACGAAGAGGGAGACGACTCCGTACTCCCCCGCAGCATCGCCACCCGTGCGGCCTTCCTGAATGCCATGACGATGGACATCGCCATGGGAGGCTCCACCAACACCGTGCTGCACCTCCTTGCCGTAGCGCAAGAAGCCGGGGCGGACTTCACGATGGACGACATCGACATGCTCTCGCGCCGCACCCCCTGCCTCTGCAAGGTAGCCCCCACGACACAGAAGTACCACATCCAGGACGTCAACCGCGCAGGCGGCATCATCGCCATCCTGGGCGAACTGGAAAAAGGCGGCCTGCTCGACACCACGACCCGCCGCGTGGACGGACTGACCCTGAAGGAAGCCATCGAGAAGTACGACATCCTCAGCCCAAGCGCCTGCCCGGAAGCCAAGAAGCGGTATGCCAGCGCGCCGGGACGGAAGTTCAACCAAGTGATGGGCTCGCAGGCCAACTACTACGAAACCTACGACACCGACCGCACCGCCGGCTGCATCCGCGACCTCGCACACGCCTACTCCAAAGACGGAGGCCTGGCCGTCCTGAAAGGAAACATTGCCGAAGACGGCTGCGTGGTGAAGACCGCCGGCGTGGACGAGAGCATCTGGAAATTCACGGGCACGGCCCGCGTGTTCGACTCCCAGGAAGCCGCCTGCGAAGGCATCCTCGGCGGAAAGGTAAAGAGCGGCGACGTGGTGGTCATCATCTACGAGGGACCGAAAGGCGGACCCGGCATGCAGGAGATGCTCTACCCCACTTCTTATATAAAGAGCATGCACCTCGGTAAGGAGTGCGCCCTCATAACCGACGGACGCTTCAGCGGCGGGACCTCGGGACTGAGCATAGGCCACATCTCCCCCGAAGCCGCTTCGGGCGGCAACGTGGGCAAGCTGCGCGACGGCGATGTGATAGAAATCGACATCCCCCACCGCACGATCAACGTGAAGCTCACCGACGCCGAGCTGGAAGCCCGACCGGGCCATCCCCTGACCCGCGACCGGGTCATCCCCAAGAGCCTCAAGGCATACGCCAATCTGGTAAGCTCCGCCGACAAGGGCGCCGTGCGGATCATAAAATAATTGAAGTAGAAACAGAATTACACTCAGAATATGAAAGAAAAGATAACAGGCGCAGAAGCTCTGATGCGTTCCCTGGAGCACGAAGGCGTGGAGACGCTCTTCGGCTATCCGGGCGGGTCGATCATGCCGGTCTACGACGCTCTCTACGACCACCGCGACACCCTGAACCACATCCTGGTGCGCCACGAACAATGCGCCGCCCACGCCGCGCAGGGATATGCGCGGGTAAGCGGAAAAGTCGGAGTCTGCCTGGTGACAAGCGGCCCGGGAGCCACCAACACCATCACCGGAATAGCCGACGCCATGATGGACAGTACGCCCATCGTAGTCATCGCCGGACAGGTCGGGGCCGGCTTTTTGGGAACCGATGCCTTCCAGGAGGTCGACCTCGTAGGCGTCACCCAGCCCATCACCAAGTGGAACTACCAGATACGCCGTGCGGAAGACGTGGCCTGGGCCGTATCCCGCGCTTTCTACATAGCCCGGAGCGGACGCCCGGGGCCGGTGGTCCTGGACTTCACCAAGAACGCGCAGACCGATACCGTAGACTATGAACCGAAAGACGTGGACTTCATCCGCAGCTATGTGCCCGAACCGGAGACCGACCCGGTCCTCCTGGACGAAGCCGCCCGGCTCATAGACTCCGCCCGCAAGCCCCTGGCACTGGTGGGGCAAGGCGTAGAACTGGGCAATGCGCAGGAAGAGCTGAAAGCCTTTCTCGAAAAAGCCAACATCCCCTGCGGTTGCACCCTGCTCGGGCTGTCGGCCATCCCCACCGCGCACCCGCTGAACAAAGGGATGCTGGGCATGCACGGCAATCTCGGCCCGAACATCAAGACCAACGAGTGCGACGTGCTGATTGCCATCGGGATGCGCTTCGACGACCGCGTGACGGGACGGCTGGATGCGTATGCCAAGCAGGCCAAGGTAATCCATCTGGACATCGACCCTGCGGAAATCAACAAAAACGTGCCCGTCGACATCCCCGTCATGGGCGACTGCAAGAAGACGCTGCGCCTGCTGACGGAAAAGATCAGCCCCGCCGACCACTCGGAGTGGATTGGAAGTTTCCGGGAATACGAGACTACGGAGCAAACGCGCGTGATCGAGCCGGAAATCCACCCCGCCGCCGGGCCGCTGAACATGGGCGAAGTAGTGCGCGCCGTGAGCGATGCCACACGGAACGAGGCGATACTCGTGACCGACGTGGGCCAGAACCAGATGATGGCCGCCCGCTACTTCCAATACGGCAAACCCCGGAGCATCGTCACCTCGGGCGGACTGGGCACCATGGGCTTCGGCCTGCCTGCCGCCATAGGGGCCACGTTTGCCCGCACGGGACGCCCCGTCTGCCTCTTCGTGGGCGACGGCGGAATCCAGATGGTCCTCCAGGAACTGGGCACCGTCATGGAGCAGAAAGCACCCGTAAAAATCATCCTGCTCAACAACAACTTCTTGGGCAACGTGCGGCAGTGGCAGGCCATGTTCTTCGGCCACCGCTACTCTTTCACCCCCATGCTCAACCCCGACTACCAGCAGATATCCGCCGCCTACGGCATACCCTCGCGCCGCGTCATGGAGCGCGCGGAACTGGCCGGTGCCGTGCGGGAGATGCTGACGTCCGACGGGCCGTTCTTCCTGGAGGCATGCGTAGTGGAAGAAGGCAACGTGATGCCGATGACCACCCCGGGCAGTTCCGTCGACGAGATGTTGCTGGAATGTTGAAAACATAAAAAAGAAAGACACCCATGGACAAGATATTTTATACCCTGCTGGTCTACTCCGAGAACTTCGCCGGACTGCTCAACCAGATTACCGCCGTATTCACCCGGCGCCAGCTGAACATCGAGAGCCTGAACGTCTCGGCCTCCTCCATACCCGGCATACACAAATACACGATAACCACATGGAGCGACCGCGAGACCATCGAGAAGGTCGTCAAGCAGATCGAGCGGAAAATAGACGTAATACAGGCACACTATTTCACGGACGACGAGATTTTCCTCCACGAGATAGCCCTCTACAAGCTCTCCACCCCCGAAGTGCAGGAAAACCCCGAAGTCTCCAAGATAGTCCGCCGCCACAGCGCCATCTTCGTGGAAGTCAACACGACTTACTGCATCGTGGAAAAAGCCGGTATGACGGAAGAAATCATCAGCCTCTACAACGAACTCCAAAAGACGGGCTGCATGCTCCAGTACGTGCGCTCGGGCCGCATCGCCATCACCAAGAGCTGCGTGGAGCGGGTCAACGGATTCCTCGAAGCCCGCGAGGCACGCTACCGCCAGGAAAAGGCCGGCGCGGCAAAAAAGGCACTGTAAGTTCCTCAAAAAAACGCAAGCCCCATGGATTCCCCATCCGACGCAAACGAGAAGAAAGAGAAAATAGGCCGTTACCCGTTTATGGCCGAGCCGTTCCAAGTGGACTTCTGCGGGCGGCTGCCCGTGCCCATACTCGGCAACCAACTGCTCAACGCCGCCGATTTCCACAGCAAGGAACGCGGGTTCGGCATCCCCACCCTGCAACGGGAAAACCGCACGTGGGTGCTCTCCCGCCTGGCCGTGGAAATACGCGAAATGCCGCGGCAGTACGAGAGTTATACGGTGGAGACCTGGATCGAAGGCATCTTCCGATCCTTTACGAGCCGCAACTTCTGCGTCTGCGGAAGCGACGGGCGCATCTTCGCCTATGCACGGTCGGTATGGGCCATGATCGACCTGGCCTCCCGCAAGGCCATCGACCTCGTCCCGCTCTATGGCGCGGATTTCTCCGGCTACCTCTGCCCCGAGAAGCCCTGCCCCATCGGCAAACCCGGACGCATAGCCGTAAAAGACGCCGCCGAAGTCCTCACCCTGCGCCCCGCCTACAGCGACATCGACATCAACGGGCACTTCAACAGCATCAAGTACATCGAGCACGTGCTCGACCTGTTCCCCCCCGACCGCTACCGCACCTCCCGCGTCCGCCGCTTCGAGATGGCCTACATGGCCGAGAGCTACCCGGGGGACGAACTGGCCTTCCGGATGGAAAAGACGGGCGAAGAGGCCTACAACGTAGAAATCCGGAAAAATTCCTCCGAAGCCGTCTGCCGCTGCCGGGTGGAGTTCGACGGAAAAGCATAAACAAACAAACACTATTCCATAAACGCGCAACCCCCGGCGGGGTTGCACAAAAACAAAAACGAAACAAAAAATGGCACAAATGAATTTTGGCGGAGTGATCGAAAACGTAGTCACCCGCGAAGAATTTCCTTTGGAGAAAGCACGTGAAGTCCTCAAGGACGAAGTAATCGCCGTCATCGGCTACGGAGTACAAGGCCCCGGCCAGTCGCTCAACCTGCGCGACAACGGATTCAACGTAATCGTAGGCCAGCGCCCCGGCAAGACCTTCGACAAAGCCGTGGCCGACGGCTGGGTACCGGGCGAAACGCTCTTCGGCATCGAAGAAGCCTGCGAGAAGGCCACCATCATCCAGGTGCTCCTCTCCGATGCAGCCCAGATAGCCTGCTGGCCGATGATCAAGAAACACCTGACCAAAGGCAAGGCCCTCTACTTCTCCCACGGCTTCGCCATCACCTATAAGGAACGCACCGGAATCGTGCCGCCCGAGGATGTGGATGTCATCATGATTGCCCCGAAAGGATCCGGCACCTCGTTGCGCACCATGTTCCTCGAAGGCCGCGGGCTGAACTCCTCGTACGCCATCTTCCAGGACGCCACGGGCAAGGCTTGGGACCGCGTGATCGCATTGGGCATCGGCGTAGGCTCCGGCTACCTCTTCGAGACCACCTTCAAGCGCGAAGTCTACTCCGACCTGACCGGCGAACGCGGCACGCTGATGGGCGCCATCCAGGGCTTGCTGCTCGCCCAGTACGAGACCCTGCGTGAGCACGGCCACACCCCCTCCGAGGCTTTCAACGAGACGGTAGAAGAACTCACCCAGTCGCTCATGCCCCTCTTTGCCAAGAACGGCATGGACTGGATGTATGCCAACTGCTCCACGACGGCCCAGCGCGGCGCACTCGACTGGATGGGCCCGTTCCACGATGCCACGAAACCCGTGTTCGAGAAACTCTACCACGAAGTTGAGGTAGGCAACGAAGCCCAGCGCTCCATCGACTCCAACTCCCAGCCCGACTACCGCGAGAAGCTCAACGCCGAGCTGAAAGCCCTGCGCGAGAGCGAGATGTGGCAGACCGGCGCAGTCGTACGCAAGCTCCGCCCGGAGAACAACTGATCCCCCACCCCTCGCCGGACAATCCAAGACAACAATACCGGCAAGCGGCCCGCCCCCGACGCACCCACACGTCAGGAGGCGGGCCGCCTTGTTTTACAAGCCTTCCCCCCGCCCCCGTGCCTTAATTCCGGGGAAACGCTCGCGAGCGTTCGAGCGTTCGAGCGTTTCGGGGGTTGTTTTCGGGGAAACGACTGCGGTTGTTCGGTTGTTCGGTTGTTTTCCGCCGGGGCATAAAAAAAAAGAGCGGGGGGAATCCCGCAGGGCAGAGGCGCGCATGCAGCCTGCTGCCGGATTCCTCCCGCTCTCGGTTTTTTGTTTCCGGGCCCGGACGCCCGTGTCCGTCCGTGGGGCGGCGCGTTTTTTAGGCGCCCGGCGTCTCCGTGCCCCCGGCCGGCGTGCTCTGCTGCCAGCGGGTGAAGCTCGTGTTGGCCGGGATGCGCTGGAAGCGCACCGAGGGACGGAACACGATGGAGGCCTTCTTTATGAAGTCCGCCGTCCACTCCTCCTCCGTCTCCGAGCCGCCGCGGTTGTGCACGGTCAGCTGGAAGTTGCCCAGCTCGCCCAGCTCCACGATCTGGCCGCTCTGCAGGCGGTCCTCGATGTCGTCTATCAGGGCCGCTATCACGGCCAGGATGTCCGGCCGCGTCACCGTGCACCGCGCCTGGATCTTGCTTACGATTTGCTCCAGCGTGGAGCGCCC
>CALUJL010000023.1 GCA_944320955.1 uncultured Bacteroidaceae bacterium | reverse complement strand
GTAGCTATCTGACGTATATCCACACCACCTATGCAGATTTCCCCTTGCTCCACATCCCAGAACCGGGGTATCAGGTTGGCAACCGTTGATTTGCCGCTTCCCGACGGGCCGACAAGGGCGGTTATCTTTCCCTGCGGAGCTATGAAACAGACATCACGCAGGGCTTCCGTCCGTGTTCCCTGTTCCGTGTTTTCGTAGGAAAATGACACATGACGGAACTCCACATCGTAAGCGGTCGGCACTTGCGGATGTTCCGGCTCTGGTACAGGTTCCCTTTCCAATATGCGGTCAATACGGCTTACGCCTTCGTTGATGTCGCGCGTATTTCCTCCTAAAAAGGTCAGTTTGTAAACGGGTGAAGCCATGCCCGGCCCCATGATGATGAAGAACAGCCACACCACTGCCAATGAAAGCGATTGCGGACTGGCTTGCAACAACAGGATACCCATTGGAAGGATGAATGTCACCATCGAATTGAGCAGGACGGTAAATGCAATCATCCCGTTCTGATAGGTGTCGCAACATTTCAAGGCGAAAGTCTTGTATGCCTGAACCTCGGCATTGAACTGGCGGAACGAGCGGACGCTTTGCCCGAAAATCTTGACGACAGGCATTCCACGCACATATTGCACGGCGGATGCGCTCATCTTTTCCTGTGCGTCGTAATAGATGGCCATGAACTCCCTTGCCCGTTTCCCCATGAAGTTGGAGAATTGCAGGAAAAGGCTAATCACTACGACCGCCAGGCAGACCACAGTCAGCCACACATCCAAAGAGAAAAAGATGACCAGCATTACCGCCACCGTAGCCGCTACATTGACCAAATCCGGGATGGTATGGGCGATGAAGCCTTCTATCTTTTCGATGTTCTGGTCCATCGTTTTCTTGATGGCTCCCGTAGAAGTGTTGTTCAAATATCCCAAAGGAAGTTTCCCGATATGCTCGGACAGACGGACACGCAACCCATACAGGATACGAAACGCAGCCACATGGGAGGACATCAGAGCGGCATAGAGCAATACCAATCCGCCAACAAGCCCCCCGAAGGCTATCCATCCCCAGCGCATCATGCCCGCTCCGTCTGAAGCGGCAGGGTTTACGCCATGTGACAGCAGCTCTTTCAGGATTTCATAAACAGCCCAATAAGGCACAAGCATACATACCGCACTTCCGGCGGACAACAGGCCTGCCAATATAAGCAGACCTTTCCTTTGCCCCGCTATCTCGAACAGTCGGGACAAACCTTCTTTCTTCTTCGTTTTGCTCATCATTGCAGAATTATTAGTGAACGATATTCAGATTTGTTCATAAAAAAAGGAGGAAACCTCCGTGAAGATTCCCTCCTTGCCAGCCGCCCTGATACGGCTGATTGCTTGTATGTGCGTTGCCAGTATCTCATATCTTGATGATTGCCCTCCAACCTTGAATCTCAAACAGAATGTAATCGTGCAGGATAGCCAGCATTTCCTGCCGGGGCACGGAGTGCATCAGCAGTTCCTCGAACATGGTAAACATCCATACCGTATGCAGGTGGATGATGAAGTCGGACACCGCCGTGTTGATTTCGGGATGCTTCCGCTGCATGGAGGCAAACCACGCCTTGACCAATTCCGTGGAGCGGTCGGTATAATTCTCGCGGAAGCGTTCCAACGAAGAACCTTGCGCACGGAACAGCAGGATTCCCATCAGTGCGCGGTGCTTGTCAATCAGCGAAACATATTCATCGATGCAGGATTTCAGGTATTCGTCCGACCGCATCATCATGATGTCCTCGCCCCGTATGCCGTGGTGTTCTTGCAGCATGGCTTCCAAAGCACACAAGACAGGACGAACTACTTCACGGAACAATTCATCTTTGTTCGTGAAGTAGTTGTAGATATTCCCGACGCCCACTCCGGCCAGCTCCGCCATCTCGCGCATGGAAGTCTTGGTATAGCCTTTCTGTCCGAATTGCTGCCTGGCAACCGCCAATATACGGCCCCGTATGTCTTCTTTCAGCACTTGCATCGATAAAAATAACTGCGTTTCTGATTTTACTCCTTTTCGGATTTTACTCTTGCAAAAGTACGGGGCTTGGAGCGGTCGGGCAATACCTATTTTTAGGGATTCTATGATATTCAGAAACACCCGATATACGCCCCTACGGCTCCACGCCCCAAGCGCTTCCGCAAGAAACATGCAGCACTTTTCCCGGAAAGTGGCAGCGCTTTTCCCCGGAAGCGGCAGGACTTTTCTCCGGAAGAACTGCCTGAAACTCGACTTTTGCAACCAAATTGCACGAAAGAAGGCCGACCTTTGCAGCGGAAACGGGAACTAATACTCACTTCGATATGGCACACTCTCATGAACATCACCATCATCACACACACGCGATCAGCTCGCTGAACGGCATTTTCATAGCCTCCATCGTGCTGAACCTGCTGTTCGTAGTCGTGGAAGCCGGGGTCGGCCTCTACGAAAACTCCCTAAGCCTGCTCTCCGACGCGGGGCACAACCTGGGCGACGTCTTCAGCCTCCTCCTCGCGCTCTTCGCCTTCCAGCTGGCCAAGCGGCACTCCACCCCCGCTTATACCTACGGTTACAAGAAAGGCACGGTGCTCATCTCGCTGGTCAACGCCATCATCCTGCTCGTGGCCGTGGGGGCCATCATCGTGGAGAGCATCCGCAAATTCAGCCACCCCGTCCCGGTGGACGGCGCGGCCGTGTCGTGGACGGCGGGCGTGGGCATCCTCGTCAACGGGCTGACGGCCTGGTGGCTGATGCGGGGACAGAAGAACGACCTCAACGTGCGCGGCGCATTCCTCCACATGGTGGCCGACACGGTGGTATCCGTAGGGGTCGTCGTGGCGGGCATCGTGATTTCGCTCACGGGCTGGACGATTGTCGACCCGCTGCTCAGCCTGGCGATTGCCGTGGTCATACTCGCCTCCACCTGGAAGCTGCTCTCGGAAAGCCTGCGCCTCTCGCTCGACGGGACTCCGGAGGGCATAGACCTCCGGCAGGTAGCCCGAGTACTGGAAAATGCTCCCCACGTAGCCAATGTGCACCACCTGCACGTCTGGGCGCTGAGCACGACGGAAACGGCCCTCACGGCGCACATCGTGGTGGACGACTGGTCGCTGGCGGAAACGGCAAGGGAGCAAATCAAGGAGCAGCTCAAAGCCATGGGCATCGGCCACAGCACGCTGGAACTGGAAAGCAGCCGGACGCACTGCCACAGCACGTGCTGCGACTAAGCCCCCTTCCGGGGAACTCCATCCCGACACACAGATACACAAAAAAGGCCGGCCTGCACGGGAGGGAAAAACATTCCCCGCTCTTCGTGCAGGCCGGCCGGTTGTTTTTTTATCAGCACCCGGTTACATTATCAACGTCTGCGCCGGGCCGGCTTCTTGGGCATCGGCAGTTCCTCGGCGTTCAGCATGTCGGCGTGCGGGCGCGTGCCTTCCATGCGGAAACGGCAGTACCACTGCGCATCGGCCGAGAGCGTGTGCTGCGCGGGGGCGGAGGTCACGACAAGCCACAAATAGTCCAGCCCGCCGGCCGGTACCTGATATTCCAACGGGCGGGCCGCCTTGTCATCACCGGCCACGTATTTCACCGGCGTATAAGAAGGCTTCCCGCTCTTGTCCACAGCCACCAGGCCGTAGCAGAAGCCGCCCGTGGCGCCGCCCGTCAGGGAGTCCGGCACGAGAGCAATGCTCACCCGGCTGCCCGCCTGGGGCACGTCGAGACGGATACCGTCGTATCCATAACTGCCCAAGGTGCGCTCCGGGGCAATGCGGAATACTTTCCCGTCGGCCGGGTCGGCTTCCATGCGGCAATAGTGGCGGTTGGCATAGGGCGCCATGTATTTCCGCACACGAGGAATGTCGTACGTCATGAAGCGGGCGGCCGCGTCATAGATCTCTTCGTTGAAAGCCTGCTGCGTCAGGCCGGAGAGGCGCATATAGGCCTGTGCTATGTCCTCTTTGGGCTGCGCTTCGCGCCAGAGGCGGCCTATGTATTCCCGGCCGTGCTTCATGCTGAAATATTCCAGCACGTAGGGCGAGCGGTAGATGTTCTCGAAATGGCAGAAAGCCAAGTTCGTCCGCTTCATGAACTCGACCCAGTGGTAGTTTTCGTCACGCACCCACTCGGGATTCACCTGCCAGAGCATCCATTGGGACGTCATCTCCCAGAGCGGGCCTTGGCCCAGTCCCAGCGTCTTGTCGGCGCCGAGCTGTGCCTGGAAGGAGTGTCCCAGCTCGTGGGCCAGCACATTGAGCGTCGTGTCCTGCAGGCGCGAAGGACTCACCCAAAGCGCGCCCACCTGGTCGTCGGCACTTCCGCCGTAGGCCGTGCCGTCGTCGTTGTAGCGCAGCGTGATCATCATGCGCATGCGTTCGGCTTTCGAGCCCGGGAGGAGCCACTTGAGGCTGTCCACGTAGTAGTCATAGAAATATTGCGTGCGCTTGAGCACCTGGTCGACGTCCACTTTCATCGTCCGCCCCTTGTAGTCGGGGGCTTTCATGGGGTCGGCGCCGAAGGGGCGCTCCCAGAAGATTACCAGGTCGGGCGTCGTACGCATCCGGCCGTAACAGAACTGCGAGGTATCGCTCTCCATGTTCATACCGGCAAACTCCTTGGGAATGTAGATTTCCTTGCCGCCCTGTTCGGGACGATAGGTAGACTGGGCTTGCGTTTCCGCAGGCATGGCCAATGCAGCCCCCGCAAGCAAGGCAAAAAGATAAGGTTGTGCTTTCATGAGTCTGTTAGTTTTATAGGGTTAAGTTTTTTATTATTCAAGAAATATTCCGTTCGTTTCCATCCTTTACAGCCCCCACTCCCCGGGACGGCAGGCAGACTCTGCGGCCTGCTCCGCCTCGTCGGGCAGAGAAGCGAAGAAGTCCAGCCCCGTCTCCCGCTCCACGCGGTCCACCGATACGGCATACTCCGCCAGCGGACGGCTACCCGCCCGGTTGGCAAAGAGAAAGCCGATGGCCTTGGTGCCGCCGGCCTCCATGCGGAGAAACACCTTGAAGAAGCGGGCGGGCACAGCCACCGGCGCGTCGCCTATCCAGCCCGCAGGCTCATCGGCGCCCACCGGCCCGCACACGATGCAGACAGCCCCGTAGCGGCGCGCCCACTCGCGGGCCTCTTCCTCCAGGTCGTTCCAGTCGCCCTTGTTGAGGTTCCGGTTCTGGGGACAGATGTTCGAAAGATAGAAGCTCTCCTCCATGGCGCGGGCGCTCCACTTCATGTCGCCCGCGGGAGCCATGTGCCCCCGGTCGTAGCCGCTTCCCTTGTAGTCCCCCGTCGTCACGCGGCAGGAAGGTACGTCGGGGTCGGGCACGAAGCGGTCCTTGCGCGGCACTTGCCCGTCAGCCTCTTCGGCCGTCAGCACGTATGCCACCCACTCGGGTGTCTGCCTTGTGGCGTTGAAAGCCGCCGTATAGCCCTCGTGGCGCACCACCGTCACGCCCTCCCCCGTCTTCATGCGGGGGATACACAACGCTTCCATACTGCCGCTCGGGGCGGGAACACCGGCGGCCGGCGCCGCCTTCCGGCTATCGAACCATTGCCATGCACCCACCGCAGCCAGCAGCAGGAGGAGCAACCAGATATTGTTTTTCTTTCTTCGATGCATTCGCTGTTCTTCACTTTATGGGACACGTTCGTCCCATTTCCCCGCAAAGGTACGCAAAGAAGCCCGAATCTGAAAACAATGCTGCCCTACCGTTTTGTTACTTTTCTTGTTGTCCCGTCGTGTCCCTTGATTATGTAGACTCCGGCCGGGGCATTTCCGCTCAGGCGGCCTTCAGCATCGGTTCGGCCTATCATGCGCCCTTGCAGGTCGTAGACGGCAGAGGCGCCTTGCCCTATGGGGGATGCCGTTTCGGGCGCGGTTATGCCCGATGCGGATTGTCCGCCGTTGCGGCAAGCAAAGCGGAACGAGACGGTTCCCCCGGCCTCGTCGTGGCGGATGCCTGTTATGGGTTTGCCCATGTAGTAAGTGCCGGCCTCGTTTATGTTGTAGACGCTGGCAGCGGGTGTCGAATTGTCGGTAAGGGAATCGTTGCCCAAGTAAGGATAGGCCACGTCTGCATCGGGCGTATACACGCCGCTGGCCGGAATCATGCCCATGCACGGGTGCTCAGGATCGTCGTTTACGATATTGTTCAACCAGATTTCCTCGTCGTAGTCGACGTGGGTTATGGTCAGCCCGCTGCCCGGCACGTAAGAGTCCCAACCGGTCTGTTGGCGGTTTTCGAGCAAATAATATTCGTCGGCCGCCGCGTCAGCCGCATCGTTACGCACCACGAAGGCGTTTCCGCCCATGCTCATGGGCAGCAGTTCCGCCACTGCCGTGTCGGCATCCAGCACGACGGGGGAGGCCCAGCCGCAGGCCATCTTCTCGTAGGCCGAGTAACCTGCAGGACACCAACTGTCGTTGTTATAAGTTCCGTTGGCCATCAAGTCCCAATTGCCCATCATGTCCCTCCCGCTATAAGTATAAAGGTCGGGCAGCCCGAGGCAGTGGGAAAACTCATGGCAAAACGTGCCGAGCCCGCTCAGCCGGCCCTCCGAGTCGCTGTCCTCCCACACCAACTCGCTGCTGCAGGCGTATATGTCCACCCTCACCCCGTCTATCTCGTAGCCGTCGGGCCACTGGCCATAGCCGGACACAAACCACTCGTGGGGCCAGATGAGGCCGGCATCGGCACCCTGCACGTGCTCGCCGCCGCCGGCGTAGAGGACGTACACCATGTCTACATAGCCGTCACCATCCCAGTCGTAGTCGGTGAAGTCCACGCTTCCGGCCACTGCCCGGCAGGCTTCCACCACGAGTTCGTCCACGCGCTTGTCAAAATCAGCCATTGAGGGGTCGTTCTCCCCATAGTAACTCCGCTCGTGCGACACCATGACCGGGCCCAAGAGGTCGAACTGTATGTCGAAAAGGCCGTTGCTCTGGTCGCGGAAGTAATCGCCCACGCAGCCCATGGCGCCGTTCTCGGAATATCCTTTCTCGTTGAGTATGGCGTTCCACCTGTCGTGGGAGTCGTCGGAGAGGAAGCGGCGGTCGGGGAATTCGGCCATTATGACAAGGCCGCGCCGCCGGCCCACAAAGGCATTGCGGCTCCCGGCGCGCCGGGCCGCCCTGCGCCGGTCGGCTGCGGCGTGGCGTTGCGAGGCAGCCTTCGGCATGTTGCGCCGGGCCGTGGCGGCATGGCGTAGTTCTGCGGCAGTACGCCGGGCCTTTTCGTGGGCCACCACCCCCGACGATACAAAACCCGCCGGGGCGGGGACAGCATAACAATAATCGCCGTTGCCGGCCTGCACGAGGGGGATGCCGTCGGATGTCTCGTACCAGTGGAAAAACTCGTCGCCGCAGAGGCACACTACAAGGGTTGTGCCGTCCGACTGCGTGACGGTCACGGGCAACGGCCTGGCCGGCACGGCGAAGAGCCGCACCTGACAGGAAAGCAACATTGCGAAAAGCAAAAAAAGATATTTCTTCATTATATTCTGTATTCTGTGCCAGATAAGAAAACGAAAGCCAAACCAATCGGAAGCAGGGTGTGCCGTGTACCGTAGCTACCTCTCCGCAAAGGTACGCAAAGAAGCCCGAATCTGAAAACGATGCCGCCCGCTTCGCAGCCGCAACGGCTGCATTTTCTCTCTAACCCGCAGACAGCATCATGTCTATTTGCCTACTATCTGTCTGATTTCATCAAGTAAATCCCGGTATTGTTCCCGCTCTTGTTCTAAAAGGCGGTTTGAGAACCTGAAATCTTCTATTTCCTTTTCCAACTCAAGAATCTTTTCATCCTTTTTGAAAAGCTCGGCTATTAGTTTTATCTCGTTGGCAGATTCAATACCCCTGACCCGAGAATACAGTTGCCACACCTTAGCCATGTGATCTTCCCAAGGCCTACGACACGAATAGATGACTCTATTATCATAGGACAACTGCATCCGTTGATTCGAAAATGAATCAATCGACACTATATAAAGGCTGAATTTCTCGCCTAAATTCCCATCAAAGACACAACCTTCCCCATCGATATATTCAACTTTATACCACGAATACCAATTGGTTACGGCTTTCTCACTCCGTTGGTGAATCAGGATACATTCCCCGGCATCCCGTAGTATATGCGGTGTCTTGGAACAAAGAACCCTATTGCCCTCAACAATAGCTACGAACAAAGTATCTATATAGCGTACACGAGGACCGGTCAGTGAATCCCGATACCTGTTTACACAAAAAGTGGCCAATTCTATAAAATCAATTTCACTCATAATCATCCATTATAAGTATTAGCTTTACCTTAAACTTGCGGACAACACGATTCTATCTAATCCGCGGATGGGCAAGGTCGTAGAGGTATTCAGCCTTTTTCACGTAAACCTGAATAAAACCCGTGCCCTGGCTCCCGTAGGAACGCTCGGTGCGCCGCATGGGAGGGAAGCAGCCGATCTCGCTGCCGAGGAAGCCACGGATGACGGAAATGTAATCCAGGTCAATCAACACGTTCTGCGGGTTGGCGATCAACGCGTTATCCACAATGAACGGGCACTCATAGGCACTGGACGGGCCGCGTATCCCGGGGAACCGATCGGCCAGGCTCCGGAGCGGGACGAGCTTGGGGCGGTAGTGTTTGCACTCGATATTAGTGCGCGAAGCGTAGCGCACGCCGCCGGCCTCATACGGCTCCGGGGTGACGGTGACGCGGTAGGGATTCTTGCCCCCGATGCGGGTGAGCGAGTCGAGGTTGAGCCCGAAGGTGGAGCCCACGAACGTGCCGTTGAGGAATATGGCCGAACGGTTGGCGT
>CALUJL010000022.1 GCA_944320955.1 uncultured Bacteroidaceae bacterium | reverse complement strand
CTCATTTTTTTTGGGGGGGGGGTAGATTAAATTGCTTAACTTTACGCAAGATTATCTTGCTCAAGACAGTTAAAGGGTTCTGCTGCCTTATGCAAGAAATAAAAAATGGAATTGATAGAACCCACCTCAAGATAAACAAAGGCATACGCGAGGTGAGCGACAACGAAAAAATCAACCGCTACATCCCGGAAGCGGAGCGCCCCGTACCCTTTGCGCAGATGATCTACTTCGGCGACGGGAGCACGGACATCCCCTGCATGAAGATGGTCAAGGAACACGGCGGCCACTCCATAGCCGTCTATGCCGACAATAGTAAAAAAGCCACAGCGCTACGGCTCATCGAGGAAGGGCGCGTCAACTTCGTCTGCCCCGCCGACTACCGCACAGGGAAGGAAATCCACATGGTCGTGAAGCGCATTCTGGACAAAATAAAAGCCGACTGCGAATTCCGCCGCCTGCTCGACCTGCACCAAAGCAAAGCCCGGAGAAAAAAATAAGGGCAGCAGGAAAATCCATCCTTTAGCCCCGCCTGCAGATTTTTTTAGTCTCCGCCAGGCTTCGCATTGCGCATAATTTCCTATTTTTGCCCGTAGAAACAAAAATAGGAAATTATGTACATGTCTGCCCTCTTAAAACGAAGCCTGAGCCTTGCCTGCGCAGGGATCGCCTGCAGCCTCCCGGCGCTCCAGGCACAGAATACAAACGAAAACCACGCCCTGACGCTCCACTACGACCGCCCGGCCACCTATTTCGAGGAAGCCCTCGCCATCGGAAACGGCACGCAGGGAGCCATCCTCTACGGAGGGACCGACACCGAGCGCATCTCCCTGAACGACATCACCCTCTGGACCGGCGAGCCCGACCGGGAGGTCACGACGCCCGATGCCCACAAGGCCATACCCGCCATACGCGAAGCCCTCGACCGCGAGGACTACCGCGAAGCCGACCGCCTGCAGCGGCAAGTACAAGGGCACTACAGCGAAAACTACCAGCCCCTCGGCTCGCTGGCCATAGAGTATGCCGACGGGGAAAACACGCCCCGCATAACCGACTACAGCCGCCGGCTCGACATCAGTAACGCCACGGCCCGCACACAATACCTCAGGGACGGGAAACCCTTCTCCGCCGACTATTTTGCCTCGGCGCCCGACTCCGTGCTCGTCATCCGCCTCACCTCCGCCACCGACGAGGGCATCACGGCCCGCCTGCGCTTCACCTCGCTGCTGCCCCACGCCTGCACGGCGCAAAATGGCGAGATAGCCGCCGAAGGATATGCCGCCTATCATTCCTACCCCAACTACTACGGCGGAGTGGAAAAGAAGCACCTCTACGACCCCGAACGCGGCGTGCGCTTCAAGACCCTCATCCGCGTGCTGCCCGCCGACGGCCGGGTCAAGAGTTTCCCGACGGGCGAACTGAAGATAGACGGCAGCCACGAGGTGCTCATCCTCATAGCCAACGCCACGAGCTTCAACGGCTTCGACAAAGACCCCGCCACCGAAGGCCGCGACTACCGCACGCTCGCCGCCCGGCGCATGGAGCAGGCAGCCGCCAAGGGCTACGACGCACTCCTCCAGGCGCATACGGCCGACTACCGCCGCCTCTTCGCCCGCGTGGAACTGGACCTGGGGCAGACCGATCCCGACATCTCCGCCCTGCCCACCGACCGGCAGCTCCTCCTCTACAGCGACAGCCTCCAGCACAACCCCGACCTCGAAGAACTCTACTTCCAATACGGCCGCTACCTCCTCATCTCCTGCTCCCGCACGCCCGGAGTGCCGGCCAATCTGCAAGGACTCTGGAACGAACAGCTCCTCCCCCCCTGGAGCAGCAACTACACGAGCAACATCAACCTGCAGGAAAACTACTGGCCCGCCGGCCCCACCAACCTGAGCGAGCTGCAAGAACCGCTGTTCGGCTTCATCGACAACCTGACCCACACGGGCCGCGCCACGGCCGAGGCTTACTACGGAGTAGGGGAGGGATGGTGTCTGGGGCAGAACACAGACATCTGGGCCATGACCAATCCTGTGGGCCTGCAGAGCGGCGACCCCTCGTGGGCCTGCTGGACCATGGGCGGCGCCTGGCTCTCCACCCACATCTGGGAGCACTATCTCTTCACCCAGGACGAAGATTTCCTCCGCAAACACTACCCCGCACTGAAGGGCGCCGCCGACTTCTGCCTGAACTGGCTGGTGGAGAAAGACGGCAAACTGATGACCTCGCCCGGAACCTCGCCCGAAAACCTCTACGTCACCCCTGACGGATACGTAGGAGCCACCTCCTACGGCAATACCAGCGACCTGGCTTTCATACGCGAATGCCTCATCGATGCCCGCAAGGCGGCCGAAGAGCTGGGCGTGGACAAGGACTTCCGCAAACAAGTGGAGCGCACGCTGAAGCGCCTGCAGCCCTATCAGATAGGAAAGGAAGGCAACCTGCAGGAATGGTATCACGACTGGCGCGACCAAGACCCGCGCCACCGCCACCAGTCCCACCTGTTCGGCCTCCATCCGGGGCACCACCTTTCGCCCGCCGCCACGCCCGAACTGGCCAAAGCCTGCGCCCGCACGCTCGAAATAAAAGGTTACGAGACCACCGGTTGGAGCGCCGGATGGCGCATCAACCTCTACGCCCGCCTGCTCGACGGGCAGAAAGCCTACCGCATGTACCGCCGCCTGCTGCGCTACGTCAGCCCCGACGGCTACCGGGGACAGGATGCCCGACGCGGAGGCGGCACATACCCCAACCTGCTCGATGCCCACTCGCCCTTCCAGATCGATGGTAACTTCGGCGGCTGCGCCGGCGTGGCCGAGATGCTGCTGCAGTCGTCCGAAAGCGAAATCTGCCTCTTGCCCGCCCTGCCCGAAGCCTGGAGCGAAGGCCGCGCCCGGGGGCTCTGCGCCCGGGGCGGATTCGAGGTCGACATGGCCTGGGCCGATGGGAAAATCACGTCGCTCACCGTAAGTTCGAAGAAAGGCGGAAAAACCACCGTCCGCTTCAACGGCACATCCAAATCCCTGCGCCTGAAAGCCGGCGAGAGCAAAACCCTGCTCTGACCAATACGGGAAAACGGCACATAAGAGAAACAAAAAAACAAGAAATCTATGGAAAAACCTCCGAAATTCGGCAGATTAACGCAATATAATCTGTAAATTAAGTTGTTAGGAGAAAATCAAGGAAGTTGGGAATAAGGCTGAAAACCGTTTCAAAGCGGATTGAAGCAGGAGAACGGTTTCCTATTCGTTACCCGATGAAAGTGCAGATTTAACAGTCGCCGTTTTATTTGCGCCGCTCTGCGTAGGTTTGCTTGTCAAGGTTTAACTCGTTGATTTATAATTTTGCAACCCAAAAAGACGAGTATGGCAAGAAGTACATTTCGCGTGCTGTTCTATGCGAACGGCAGCAAGGAGAAAAACGGAATTGTTCCCATCATGGGGCGGGTTACAATCAACGGAACGGTGGC
>CALUJL010000021.1 GCA_944320955.1 uncultured Bacteroidaceae bacterium | reverse complement strand
CGTGGAACCGGTTGCAAACGGAGTGAAGGTCACGCTCAGCGATGGCACGGATTTCACGTTGACCAACGGTGCTGACGGCGTGAACGGCGTAGACGGCAAGCCCGGCTCCGTCGTAACTATTGGCGACGATGGCTACTGGTACATCGACGGCGAACCCACCGGCTATCCCGCACAAGGGGCACAGGGCGCTGACGGCGTGACGCCGGTCATCGAAATCGGCAGCGATGGCTACTGGTACATCAACGGCACCAGCACCGGCGTGCAAGCACAAGGCCCTGCCGGAGCTGACGGCCAAGACGGACAGGACGGCCAGGATGGTCAAGACGGTGCTGACGGCCAAGACGGTCAGGACGGCGCTCCTGGCATCGACGGCCAGACCCCGACCATCGAAATCGGCGACGATGGCTACTGGTACATCAACGGCGAGAAGACCGACGTACAGGCACAAGGTCCCGCCGGCCAAAACGGTACGAACGGCACCAACGGCACGAACGGCCTGACCCCGTATATCGGTGAAAACGGCAACTGGTGGATCGGCGAAACCGACACCCAAGTTCCGGCCAAGGGCCAAAACGGTACCAATGGTACGAACGGCTCGAATGGCGAGACCCCGTACATCGGCGAAAACGGCAACTGGTGGATCGGCAATAATGACCTCGAAGTTCCGGCCAAGGGCCAAAACGGCACGAACGGAACCAACGGCAAGGACGCTCCTACCATCTACTATGTGCCCGGTACAAAAGGTGATGAAAACGGCTTCTGGGTGAAAGTTACCGAAGACCCGAACGCTGAGGAAGGCACCGAGCCCAAGCGTGAAGTAACAACCGTAAAATGGCTGCCCGAAGGCACAGTAACGGCTGTTTGGGATACGGCCGAAGGCATCCTGACGTTCAAGAACGTAGAAGGCGGCGAAGGCAAAGACAAGAGCATCGAAATCAAGCTCTACGAAAAGCTGACCTCATTGGCCATCGTTCCGGAAGTACTTTCCACAAAACTGGGCATGCCGCTCATCGAGTTCTACACCATACAATATGCCGGCAAGAACATCGTAGCCAACAGCAAGAGCGTATCTTATCGCATGAACCCGGCCAATGCCGATATTAAGGGTGCTGCTTTCAGCTTCATCGGCCAAAGCGTTATGGTTAAGAGCTCCGCTCCTACCCTCACCGTCATCGGTGAGCCGGTCAACAATAACGGTGTCCTGACATTCACGGTACAAGCCCCGAGCGATCTGCCCGCACTGGCGGCAAACAATCCTAAAAGTGCTAACCTCGTAGCCCTGCAGGCCATAACCGAAGACGGCAAGCGCACAATCACCTCCGACTATGCTGCTGTCTCGAAAATGGATCTGGAGAACCTCTACCTGCTCAATGCTCAGAAACGGGCTCAGGAGACCCCCGCATACGATACGTTGAAATATGTGACCTTAGATGAGGCTAAGAAGGCAAAGAGCGCAGAATACACTCTTCCGTGCAACAAAACCCTCAACCTGGCAGAACTCGTTGAGCTGTGGGGTGTTGAAAAGGATGCACAGTTAAGCGAGGAGGGTCACAATATCGAAGAAGCTGGTTTTGCTGTAGCGTACGCATACGAGCGGGTTAAGACCGAAGGAAGCGACGGTACTACAGACCAGTCTCAATTCATCAATCTTGTAGACGGCGTAGTTTCTATCAACCCTGAATATGGCGGCACCAACGGAAGCAGCGCAGTCGGCAAAGAACCGGTCATCAAAGTGACCTCCACCCTTGCCAACAACGCAATGCCCATCACCCGCTATATCAGGATCCGGATTACCGCTGCAAGCGAAGAAGGCGATACCGAGCAGAAAGAACTTGTATTCGGATTTGGAGACATTTCTTATACAGAGCTCACAGCAAACGGTGAAAAGCCCGACGGTGCTCCGCTCAAAAGCATCTCATGGGAACAAGCCCATAGCATCTACACTGCCGTAGGTTTGGATGAATCCTCATTTAACAGCATCTACAATACGACTGGTATAACGGCTGTCGATGAATCCGGTAAAGCAATAAGCGGTGTTACTGCTTTTGTGAATGACTACACAAACCAAGGTTCCAGTACCGGAACGGCGACCATCGCTCTCGGCCTCAAGATCTCGACTGATGCTGAAATCGGAGCCCAGACTGCTATTATGAAGTTCCTTCCGAAGGATGAATTCAAGAATGTATATCCTGAAGTTGCAGTGAAGTTCACGTACAACATTACGGAGCCCGAACCAATTGCCAACTTCAATCCGCAGACTCACTTCAGTAACCTCGTGACGAAGGCTACCAGCACGGCAGTCGTTAAGGGACAGGAAGTAGGAGATGAAGGAAGCGAAACTTGGAAACTCCAGGTTGCCCTGAAGGATCTGTTCACATTCGATGTGCCCGAGGACAACTACACGATGTACTTCAAGCTCAAAGACGGGCAGACCACTCCGGATAATCCTAATGATCTGGAACCCGAAATCACTGGTAATGACTTTGACGACCAAGTGATTTCCTTGAATAAGGAACTGGAAGGCACGAGCAAGAGCTACGTAGTAGAGCTGTATGCTAAGCGCATAAGCGATGAAGAAGATGAAGAGAAGCTCGTCACCTCGTTCACGGTACAGTTCACGACTCCGTTCGTCATCAACGTCAACCAGACGAGCATTAACGTTGCACAGCTCGGTGGCGCCACCACCTACGATGCACGCCAGCTGGTATCGATTGTTGAGAATGCAACTAACGGCGGTGCTGTTTACCAATATCAGAGCAAGGATGGCACGTTCACAAAACTGCTTACCGACCTCGGTTCCAACAGCTATCACTTGAGCGAGCCCAACGTATCGGGTAACGCAACGACCATCGAGTACAGCATCAAGAGCGACAAGTTGCCCGAAAGTGCCCTGAGCATCTCTTCGGACGGTAGCGAGCTCAAGCTGAATGCCGGTGCACAGCTTACCGAAGATACTCCTGCTACACTGACCGTAAAGCTGAAGATCAACGGTATAGTTGTCCTCACGAAGAGTGAGACCATCACGCTGAAGAAGTAAGAATCGAACCCAATACAGAAACAGGAACCTATCTACATATAGGATAGTCCCACTTTCATAGTATTATGCTTGCGGAGCGGGGGGCCTGCGAAGGTCCCCCGCTCTTTTTGTCTTCCTGCCTGCCGGTGGGGAATCTATTCTGCAGGCGTTCTCCCGGCGGGCTTCGTGGCGTGGAGGCCGGTTCTGTGGGTATTGTCCAGCGGGCAAGGCCCGGTTGGTTACGCTGTGGCCGGCCGGGCCTTGTCTGGTTTGCGGGTATTCCGTATGCAATGCGGGAGGGGAGAGTTCCGAGTGCAGGAGGAGAGGAAAAAAGGGAAAAGGCCGGCTCGCAGCGGAGGAGCCGGCCCTTTTTTGGGGGAAGCGCTTTCCGGAGGGGAGGGCGCTTGAGGCGGGAGGATTATTTGAGTATCTTGAGGCGCCGCCCGGCACGGATACGGTTGCTGCGCATGCCGTTCCAGCGTTTCAGCTGGGAGACGGTCACTCCGTAGCGCTTGGCTATCGTGGAGAGTGTCTCTCCGCGGCGGATGCGGTGGTAGCGGGTGCGGCGGGAGGTGGTGGCTTTCTTCTTGGCGGTGGAGGAGGAAGCCGCCGCGTCGGGGGCCAGCGTGGCGAGCGAGGCCTCGGTGGCCAGGGCCGTGGGGGAGGCGTATTCGGCAGCCCGGTAGCTATAGACGGAGTCGCCCAATGCGATGAAGGCAGACAGTGCTTCTTCGGGCAGGCGCAGGGCGCAGGGCGCGATGGCGGTGGCGGGCAGGACATCGGCCTTGTACTGGGGGTTGAGGGCGCGCAGGGCCTGTATGTCGAGGCCGCAGGCCCCGGCCACCTGTTCCAGGTGGAGGCGGCGCTGTACGGTCACGGTGTCGCTCTTGAAGCTGAGGTCGGACTCCATGGGGCTGATGCCGTGCTCGCAGTAGTAGTTCATGACGTAGTTGGCCGCCACGAAGGCGGGCACGTAGCCGCGTGTCTCCCGGGGAAGATAGGGATAGATGGCCCAGTAGTCGCGGGCTCCCCCGGCGCGGCGGATGGCTTTGTTCACGTTTTGCGGGCCGCAGTTGTAGGCCGCCAGGGCCAGAGCCCAGTCGCCGAAGATGTGGTAGAGGTCGCGCAGGTAGCGGGCGGCGGCATAGGAGGACTTGATGGGGTCGCGCCGTTCGTCGAGGAGGCTGTTGCAGACGAGGCCGTACTGCTGCCCCGTGGTGATCATGAATTGCCACAGCCCGGTGGCTCCGACGCGGGAGACGGCGGTGGGGTTGAGGGCGGACTCGACGATGGGGAGGTACTTGAGCTCGATGGGGAGGCCGAACATGTCGAGCGCCTCCTCGAAGATGGGGATATAGAAGTTGGCCGCGGCCAGAAAGTAGGAGACCTGTCGGCGGTTGCGCCGGGTGTAGGCGTCGATGTAGCTGCGGACTACGGAGTTGTAGGGCATGGGGATGAGCGTGGGCAGCTGGGCGAGGCGGGCGGCGTAGACGGAGTCGGGAAACGTGGGGTCGGCCTCGGAGGGAGTGCACTCGTCGGGGTAGTGGAGGAACTTCTGTGCGCTCCACTGGCGCAGGATGCTGTCTATGTCGGCCAGCATGGCTTCGGGGAAGACGATGCCGTCCGGCCCGTCGGGGGCCGTCAGGCTGTCTCCGATGGCTGCGGGCGGCATGGCCGCCGACAGCGGGCGGGCGGCCTGCAGGCTGCCGCCGGAAGCCAGCGCGAGCAGGAGGGCGGAGAGGCTCAGGGCTGTGGTCTTTTTCATGTCGGGGGATGGATATTTTCTTCGTTGTATATTCTTTTGTCTCGTGCGGGCCTCAGAAGTTGACGCTGCATTGCAGGCCTACGGAGCGGTTGTTGGTTTTCGGGTCGAGGCCGACGGCGGGGTTGACGTGGAACGTGATGTCGGGCGTGATGTCGAAGCTGCTCAACTCGGCGTCGACGTAGGCATCGATGATGGAGATGATGTAGACGCCGATGAAGGCAAAGATGCTCAGGTCGCGCTGGCGGCGGAAGGCGTTTTTCTTGTTCTTGAAGACGGTCTTGAGCCATTCCTCGCGTCCTTCGATTCGGTAGTTGAGGGGGAGGAAGTCGAGGTAGCTGTCGGTCTTGGGATCGTCGTCCATGATGTCGAGGTAGGCCTGGGAGTAGTCGTTGTAGTACTTCGTGTTCCACGACAGGGCGTAGGCGCATCCGAGGAATCCGCCGTAGATGATGGGTAGTTTCCAGAACTTCCGATTGTAGATCTGCCCGGCCCCGGGGAAGATGGCGGCCAGCCAGGTGGCTTTCTTCGAGTCGGGGATGAAGATTTTCTTTACGTCGAGCGCATTGGCCACGGAGTCGAGTTTCGCTGCGGCCATGGTGTGCGGGGGCAGGGCGGCCAGGCTGTCGGCCTCTATGGGGCGGTCGAGCTGGCTGAGGTTCTGCTCGTTGTGGCGTTGCAGGGAGTCGGCCGTGGAGAGTCCGGCAGCTTCCCGGCGCCGGCGTTCGGCGCGGGAGAGGCGCCGGGGGGCTATGGTGTCGGCCCCGGCGGCCTCCAGGGTGTCTTCCGGGAGGGCAGGGAGGGTGAAACCGGCCGTGCCCGGCGTGTGGAGAGGTGCTCCGCCCCGTGCGGGCAGATGGATGCCTGCCGCCAGCAGGAGGAGCAGCAGGCCGGCCAGCAGGCAGCGGTGTGCACGTGTGTGCCTCATCCTTTTTCCGGCGTCTGTCTTCATTCTTTCAGTTTGTCGAACAGGGCGATGATGCGTTCCAGGTCTTGTTCGTTTTCGAAGGTGAGGGTGATTTTCCCTTTCCCCCGGGCGTTGCAGGTGAGCTGCACGGGGGTCCGGAAGTATTGGGCCAGGTGCTCCTTGAGCAGGGCGAAGTCGCCCTCGGCCCTGGCGGGGGCCGGTTTGGGGCGTGCGGCCTGCTTCTTCAGGCTGGCGAGGGGCTCGCCGGCGTTGAGGGCCTTGACCATTTCTTCCACCTTGCGCACGGAGTAGTTCTCCTGGAGGATGTCTTTGTAGAGTTTCATCTGGAGTTTCGGGTCGTCCAGCGCGATGAGGGCGCGGGCGTGGCCCATGTCGATCTCCTTGTTCTGCAGCCCCACCTGTATCCCGGCGGGCAGCTTGAGGAGGCGCAGGTAGTTGGCTATCGTGGCGCGCTTCTTCCCCACGCGGTCGCTGAGGCGCTCCTGGGTCAGCCCGTACTGCTCGATGAGGTGCTGGTAGGCCAGCGCGATTTCCATGGAGTTGAGGTCTTCGCGCTGGATGTTCTCGATGAGGGCCATTTCCATCACGTTTTCGTCGTCGGCGGTGCGGATGTAGGCGGCTATGGTCTTGAGCCCGGCCAGCTGGGAGGCTCGGAAGCGGCGCTCGCCGGCTATGATCTGGTACTGGTCGGGGCTGGTCTGGCGCAGGGTGATGGGCTGTATGATGCCTATTTCGCGTATGCTGTCGGCCAGTTCTTGCAGCGACTCGGGGTCGAACTCGCGGCGGGGCTGGTCGGGGTTGGGGACAATCTTGGAGAGTTCCACCTCGTGTATCGAGGATGAACCCTGTGTCTTGATTTCTTCGGTGGAGATGAGGGCGTCCAGCCCCCGGCCGAGTTGGAATTTCTTGTGTACTGCCATGTTCGGGTGTTCGCTACGGATGGTTTCAGGCCCCGGCTCCGGCCCCGGCGGTTTGGGGGGCCTGGGCGGCGGGCGTGTTGCGGCGTATGATTTCCTTGGCTAGGGCCAGGTAGTTGCGCGAGCCGGCGGAGTCGGCATCGAAGAGGATGGAGGGCTGTCCGTGGCTCTGCGCCTCGCTGATTTTGACGTTGCGCTGGATGACGGTGTCGAACACCAGTTCCTGGAAATGGCGTTTCACCTCGTCGTACACCTGGTTGGCCAGGCGCAGGCGCGAGTCGTACATCGTCAGCAGGAAGCCTTCTATTTCGAGCAGCGGGTTGAGCCGCGTCTTGATGATCTTGATGGTGTTGAGCAGTTTGCTGATGCCTTCGAGGGCAAAATATTCGCACTGCACGGGTATGATGACCGAGTCGGCGGCCGTCAGGGCGTTGACCGTGATGTTGCCCAGCGAGGGGGAGCAGTCGATGAGCACGTAGTCGTATTCGTCTTTCAGGGGTTTGATGAGGTTATACATGCGCCGCTCGCGGTTGTCCTGCTTGAGCAGTTCGATTTCGGCGCCTACCAGGTCGATGTGGGAGGCTATGATGTCCAGCCCCTCGATGTCGGTGGTGTAGATGGCTTCGTGCGGGTCTACTTCGCCCATGATGCACTCGTAGATGCTGCATTCCACCTCTTTTATGTCCACCCCCAGACCGGAGGAGGCATTGGCCTGCGGGTCGGCGTCGATGACGAGCACCTTCTTTTCCAGCGTGGCCAGCGAGGCTGCCAGGTTGATGGTGGTGGTGGTCTTGCCTACACCGCCTTTCTGGTTGGCTAAAGCAATCGTTTTTCCCATTGGTCTTGTGAGTTTTTAGTCTTTCCGATGCAAAGGAACGGATATTTTCTCTTCCCTCACTCGCACAAAAGGGCAGAAGATTCGTTTCTGTTGAAAAGTCGCCTTTTTGTGAATAACGGGGCAAAGATAACCTTTTTCCACGGAACGGCGCGGATTTGCGTGGAACATTTTTCGCATTCTCCCTCAGCCCGTTCCTCCTTTTTATTTGCCCAGCAGTAAGACGATGCTTCCTGCCGTGACGAGCAGTGCGCCTGCTATGACGCGCAGGCTGAGCGGTTCTTTGAGTAGCAGCGTTGCGAGGACGATGGTCATCACGACGCTCAGTTTGTCTACCGGAGCAACGCGCGACACGTCGCCCGTCTGCAGTGCTTTGAAGTAGAATAGCCACGACAGCCCCGTAGCCAGTCCCGAGAGGACGAGGAACAGCCACGTATGGCGCGGTATGCTCCTGATTTCTCCCACGTGTGTGCCGAAAAGCACGATTCCCCACGTGAGTGCAAGTATGACCGTGGTGCGGATGGCTGTGGCCAGGTTGGAGTTTACGTCTTTCACGCCCACTTTGGCGAAAATGGCCGTCAGTGCGGCGAAAAGCGCCGACAGCAGTGCATAGAATTTCCACATAGCATTCTTTCCCCTTGGATTTCCGGGGCAAAGGTACTCAATTGTATCCGTTTTCCCTTTCGGAGTGCCGCGGGAAAAAAAGCCCTGCCGTTTTCTGGAAAAAGCCCAAGGGGAATCTGCAAACCGCGGCAGCGCTTTTCCCGAAAAGCGGCAGGGCTTTTTGGCGCTTGCCTTCCCGCCGCTCCATGATAGTTATGGATGGTTTGTCCGTATAGCCGTGGGCGGTTCAGGGACAATTCTCCCCGAAGCGGTCTACGATGTCGAGCATCTCCGGCGGCAGGCGGCGCCGGGCGGCGGAGGCGATGGCGGGCGGGATGCCGTAGGCGGCAGCGGCAATCCCGCCCGCCATGCAGGCTATCGTGTCGCTGTCGCCGCCGAGGGAGACGGCCAGCCGCACGGCCGACTCGAAGTCGCTGCTTTCGAGGAAAGCCGTGAGGGCTTCGGGGCAGGAGCCCTGGCAGGTCTCGTCGAAGCGGTAGGTGGGGCGTATCTCGTCGCAGGTGCGGCTGAGGTCGTAGCCGAAGGCCGTTTCGATGTAGTCGCGGATGTCTTGTTTGCTCCCGCCCGTGCGGGCCAGGAAGAGGGCCGAGGCTATGGCCTGCGCGCCTTTTATCCCTTCTGGATGGTTGTGCGTCACTTCGGCCGAGCGCCGGGCCAGATCGAGCGTCTCCTCCAGCGTGCGGGCATAGCAGCCGCAGGCGCTGACGCGCATGCCCGCCCCGTTGCCGAAGCTGTTGTAGGGCCCTTGCAGGGCCGGGTCGCGGCTGAAGAGCCAGCGGTAGAACATTCCGCCGTAGCCCCGGCCGGAGAAGGCATTTCCCCAGCGGCGCATGAGGGCGGGGAGGCCGGCGCCTTCCGTCATCAGCCATTCGGCCACGGCGATGCTCATGACCGTGTCGTCGGTGAAGGTGCTTTCGTCGGTAAACAGTTCGAAGTCCGTCGAGCGGCAGTTGTGCCACTCAAACCGCGAGCCCACTATGTCGCCCGTGATGGCGCCCAGCAGGCCGTCGTTTCGTCTCTTTTGCTCCATGGTGAGGTATGTATTGCTTGGGTGGATCAGAATCGGCTGTCGCCGGGCTTGGTTTCCCGGAGGAAGCGGCGTATCTGCTGCCGCTCGTCCGTGTCCAGCGCGCGGCTGAGGCGGCGGAATGCCTCGTCGTCGGCCTCGGCCTGCTGCCGCAGCCGGAGGACGGCCATGCGGAGAATCTCTTCATGGTCGAAGGCAAGGGGCGGAATCCCGCCGAGGCCGAACCAGCGGGCCCGGGCCGCATCGTCGCCGCCTTGCACTTCGGACAGCCGCACCAGTGTGTAGTAGACCACGGAGACGACCCTCTCGCGCGGGTCGCGACGGACGGCGCTGAAGGTGTGCAGCTGTTCCACGTCTGTGGCCTTCAGCCCCGTCTCTTCTTCCAGCTCGCGGCGGGCGCAGGCCTCGGCCGTCTCGTCGATGTTCATGAAGCCGCCGGGAAAGGCCCAGCAGCCCTTGTAGGGCTCGCCGCCGCGCTCGATGAGGAGGACCCGCAGGGCCGCGCCGTCGAAGCCGAAGACCACGCAGTCCGCCGTTACGGCCGGGTGCGGGTATTTGTAGGAGTATCTTTTTTCTTCCATAAGCCGGTAGGGAAAGGTTGTCTTGCGGCCTGCAAGACGGAGGTAAAGGTAGGGTTTTCTGCCCGTGCGGGCAAATTCCGGCGGGCTATTCCCTCCTAAAGTTTGGCCATGCGGGGGAAAAGTGCGATTTTTGCCGGGAAGAAAGAAGAAAACGGAATCTTATGACGCAATCCACCCCTACGGAACTCATCCTCCTCGGCACGGGCTACGCCACGGCCACGCGCTGCTACAATACCTGTTTTGCCCTGCGAAATGCTGACAGCTATTTCCTCGTCGACGGCGGGGGCGGCAACGGTATTCTTGTCCAGCTGGAGAAGGCGGGAATCCCGCTGGCCTCCGTGCGGGAAGTCTTCGTCACGCACGCCCATACGGACCACATCCTGGGCGTCGTGTGGGTCGTGCGCATGTGGGCGCAGCTGCTGGGTAAGGGAAAGGCGGAGGGCTCCTTCACGGTGTATGCCCACGACCTCGCCCTCGAGGTGCTCGACTGGGTGTGCCGCAAGACGCTTCCGGCCAAGACAGCTGCCCGGATAGGGCAGGGGATACGCCTCTGCGAGTTGCGCGACGGCGACTGTTTTCGTGCCGCAGGCATGGAAGGGCGCTGTTTCGACATCGGTTCCACGAAAGCCAAGCAGTTCGGTTTCCGCCTCACCCTGCCCGGCGGGCAGACGCTGGCCTGCCTGGGCGACGAGCCCTACAACGAGCGCAACCGCGCCTGGGTGGAAGGCGCCGACTGGCTGCTGTGCGAGGCCTTCTGCCTCCATGCCGACCGCGACCGCTTCAAGCCCTACGAGAAACACCACAGCACCTCGCTCGACGCCGGACGGCTGGCCGGAGAACTGGGCGTGCGCCACTTGCTGCTCTACCATACGGAAGACACCTCGCTGGCCACGCGGCGCGAGCGCTATGCGGCGGAGGCTGCTTCGGCATTCGGCGGCACGGTCTGCGTGCCCGACGACCTGGAGCGCATCCCGCTGTAGGGGCCAGCTGCGTGGAGTAGCATGCTTATCGTATGATTTTAGTTTGCAGTAGAACGAGGTAGCTATTGCTTTTTTCTGAGGGTGCTTGGGTTTGTTCTTGGGAGAATTGGTATTTCTGTCGGGAGATTCCGTCCTTTTACCCTTTCTCGGAGGGTGGAGAAAAACGAAATGAGCAGGGGGAGAAGGGCGGGCTACAGAAAAAAGTGCGCAGAATACCGTTAAATTGTCGGGAAATCCTATCTTTGTATGAGTTTCTCTCAAGATGTTGCCCGATGGGCGGCTTATCGTATGGATTTTATCATGGCATGTATGGCCGATTCCGAAAACATGGTTTAATAAAAGTATATATGCGAATGAAAAACACACTAAAGACCGCCGCCTTGTTGCTCGGTATGGGGCTGACGATGGCGGCAGGGCTGCAGGCCCAGACGTACCGCTGGTACACGACCACCGAGTCCGAAGCCTGGAAAGAGGGCAAGACAAAATTGCAGAAGAACTCCTCTGCCCACCCCGTCCTGCAGGTGACGGGCCGGGAAGAAGGCAACGAGTTCAAGGCTTGGGGCACCTGTTTCAACGAACTGGACTGGGATGCGCTCAACCTGCTCTCCCGCGCGGAACAGGAGGAGGTGATGCGCAATCTCTTTGCCCCCGACGGCGATTTGCGCTTCACCCGCGGCCGCCTGTCGATGAATGCCAACGACTATGCCCGCGACTGGTACAGCTGCGACGAAGTGGCGGGCGACTTCCAGCTGAAGTACTTCAACATCGAGCGCGACAAGCGGGGCATCATCCCCCTCATCCGCGCCGCGCAGCGCTACAATCCCGGGCTGACTTTCTGGATGTCGCCCTGGAGCCCGCCCACGTGGATGAAGATAAATGCCGACTACCCCGTGGTCAGCAGCCGCTACAACAAGCAAGACCCGAAGAAGGACTACCTGCTCTACAACGCGGTGGGTGCGGTGGACGAAGACGAGGTGAAGATAGCCGGGCAACGTCCGGGCAAATTCCCCCGCCAGCTGGCCGCCAATGACTATATGATACAGGACCCGCGCTATCTGCAGGCCTATGCCGACATGTTCTGCCGCTTCATCGAGCTCTACCGCGAGCAGGGCGTGACGATCGACATGGTGATGTACCAGAACGAGGCATACAGCTACACGCCCTACCCGGGCTGCGCCTGGACGGCCGACGGCACAATCCGCTTCAACCGCGACTACCTGGCCCCGACGCTCAAGGCCCGCCTGCCGGAGGTGAAGCTCTATCTGGGAACATTCAACACCAACCGGCAGGACTACGTGAAGAAAATCGTAGACGGCCTGAAGGACACGGTAGAAGGACTGGCTTTCCAGTGGGAAGGACGGGAGAATCTGGTCGACATACGCCGCGACTATCCCGACCTGAAGCTCATCTCTTCCGAGAGTGAGTGCGGCAACGGCTCGATGGACTGGGCGGCGGGCGAACATACGTTCCACCTGTTGGCCGACTATGTGGGCAAGGGTTGCGAGGAGTACTTTATCTGGAACTTCATTCTCCCCGACAACGGCGAGAGCCCTTGGGGCTGGAAGCAGAATGCCCTTATCCAGGTGGACAGCAAGACGCGCCGCCACCGCTATACGGCCGAGTACTACGCCGTGAAGCACTTCTCCCATCTCGTCCCGCCGGGCAGCCGCATGGTGGCCTACAAGGCGAAGGAAGAGAACGGCGGCTCGATGCCCGTCATCGTCTTCCGCACGCCGGAGGGGGAAAACGTGGTGATTGCCGGCAACTTTGCCGACACGGCCGCCCCGCTCTGCGTGGAACTCGGCGGCCGCTACCTGCAGGCCGAACTTCCGCCCCACTCGTTCCACACGTTCGTGGGGGAGTGACGCCTCCGCTTGCGGAGCAGCATATTTGAGATTCAGACGGCAGGGGAACAGGCGAGTTCCTCTGCCGTTTTTTTGTCTTTTGCAGGCTGTCTGTTATGCTTCTGGACAGGCAGGGGCAAGAAAATGTGTACTATAAGGGAAATTTAACACTTGAAATGCAATTCTCGCGGCGTGGCGAGTATAATTCTCACGACTGAAGAATTTGTTTGGCAGTCTGCGATATTGTTCCGTAAGTCTTTGCCTTTTCCGAAAAATATCCGTTACTTTGTAAGCGAACCAAAGCAGAAAGGATATCACGAAGCAGACATAAGAACTTAGAAACATAATAGCAAGCTACTTGTAGGCAAGTTATTTGGCTTTAGTAAATCTGGTAAATTGAAAATAGCCCCGAATAATGTGTCGAAAGGTGGGTTTGTACCCTGCAAAGGGCGCAGACTGCTTTTCCTTGTTTGGGCTAAGGGTTTTACCAGAACCTACTAAAGCAAAGAAGTGAAAAGATTGGGCTGTGTCCTTTTTCTTTTGCCCTAACAGAAAACAGTATAAACCCTAAAAGCTTTATTATATGGATTATAAATTGGAATACATGGAACGTCTGTTTGCCAAGATAAGCAAGAAGAAGACGGAATCTTATGTCATCAGCCGAATATGGCATCAGTTGGACGACGACCGTGTGAAGTTTGTCGTGCAACAATACATCAAAGAACACAAGACAAGTATGCGCTCGCAGACTTGTATCTGCCCCAACTCAACATTTTCATCGAGATAAACGAGCCTTATCATAAGGATGAAAACGGGGTTCTGCGGGAAATAGACAGAATCCGCAATGAGGAAATCCGGAATGTCACACACTCCGAGCCTATCGTCATAGACTGTGATTGCGACATTCAGGGAATCCACCATCGGGTAGCGGAAGTGGTTTCTCTCATTAAGCAACGCATTTCGGAACTCGGCGAGAACTTCAAGCCGTGGGATGACGCAAACACCCTTTCCGTAGAATATCACCGAAACAAGGGATATCTGAAGGTGGAAGACAACGAATGCCTGCGTACTACGGAGGACGTCGCAGCCGTATTCGGCACGAAGGCCAAACATCGTGGTTTCCTTCGTGCTTCGGGTGCTGCCGTTCCGGGCAAGAAAAACGAAATAGTTTGGTGGCCGAATACGGAACACCGCCTTTGGGACAACAAACTATCGGAGGACGGTATGTTTATCTACGAATATCCGAAGCAAGAGAATAAGTCCATTACCCCTGCAGAACATCTCAAACAATGGCTTTCCGCTCCCGAGGAAACAAGAATAACATTCCTGCGCTATAAGGATGATTTGGGCTTTTGTTTTTATCGCTTCGTGGGTGTGTTCCGCCTTGACCGTGACAAATCAATTCAAGAGAATAAATGTGTCTGGGAGCGCGTCTCGGATACGTATCAACTTAGTGTTTAATTTCTAAATTCTTAAAGTTATGGCTTACGCATTCAAGGTAACAGCTAAACAAAACTTTGCTGGGAAAATTGCAAAAGGAATGAGTGTACAATGTGTGGAACAGAACACAAATTCACCACAACTCAAAACGATTCTGGAAGCTTTCAAGACCCAGTTAGGCATTGAGATAAAAGGAGTTTCGGTATCTACATCGTATTTTACGGTAGAAAGGCTGAAATAATAGGAAACAGAGGTAAAGAAAGGAGATGTTACTGCATCTCCTTATTCTTTTAACCGATATGGGATGAAAATCATTGATAAAATCATCGAGTCGGTATCCGGCTGTCTGTCGCTTTTGTTTTGGGTGATAGTTGCATTGGTTTGTGCCGGTATATTGGCTTTGCTATCATGAGCGGTATGACTTTTGAATTACTTCCAATAGATGACTTCTATCGGCGTTTCGGTGACGGGTATTGCGTGGAAATGCCCGTTGGGCAAGGCAAATTCGATAGGATAATGACATTCTTACGTGGGCAGAACGCTCAATGGAGGTTTTATGCTACGTGTTCCTTTGGCAACTGGTTTCATGGAATGCACATCGCTTTCCCGAAGAGCAAAGATACGGATTCTATAATGCAACATGTCTGCGAATTGTTGGAAACAGGTTCTTATTGTGTGGTAGAGGGCGGTACACAAACTGTTGTCGATGCAAGCGGCGATGTCCTTTCTTTTGCGGACTTCACAGAAAAGTATGATGACCATAAACTCTAAACAGCTATGGCAAAACGCGGAATGTGCAGGAATTATAAAGGGCCTCGCCCTTGGAGCAAATTACAATCTGCTTTATATAAAGTGATTGAAAGAGGTGTGGATTTTCAGATGCACAGCTGCTCCTATGACATTGGTGACTGGGTCGGGATTCCCCGTTATTGGATTACCATCGGAAAGGACATCGTGTGGGATTTTCCTAAGAATGCGATGTGGGATGGCAGCGATTGGAATTTCTTCGATGAGGCAAAAGGCTTATCGCGATTGATAAGGGCCTATGTAGACTGCCCTAAAGATGAATTGCTGACATGCGCCTTTAGTGACAGGTGGAAAATGCTTCCCTTTCTGCTCGCTTGCGACAGGCGTATCGGTAAAAGGCGTTTGGCGCAGATGTTGGAAAAGGAGGAGTATTCATGCGTGGCATGGATTATCCATAAAAGATTAGAATCGAACAAAAATGAATAGCTGATGAATAGAAAAAAGGACTGTTTATTTGTATTGCAAGTCGTCACGTTCACGAAGAAACGCCGTCAGCACAAAGATGATTACCAACCATTCATTAAAGAAGTCTGGAATGTTTCCTTTTATAAGAACCTGAAAGAAGCCGAAGCCGGCATAAGCTGGTTCTTGAATGAGCATAGCGAATGGGACGACATCTATTGCTTCTATATACACAAAGTGCCACAAGGTGTATTTCTTTCGCCTTATTGGCCTGACAGTTATGCCGTATGGCTGTATGACCAGCACGGCACTTTGATAGACGAGCGCCCCTATCCGTCTTATCGCTTCGGGTGTCATTTCGGCGGAAGGCCCAAAGAAAAACTGCGCTTCCACATTGGCGATGTGGTGGAATACCGGAGTAGGTTATGTATTGTGATAGCCGTTCCCGAAGAGCATTGTGACAGAATGATGGATGAGACTGATGATAGTTATTGTGTGCTCTATTTGGAGCAAGACTTTGAGCATTTTTGGTTAAATCACGCCCATCCCGAGTGCATCAGGGTGATGCCCCCGAGATTTCCCATCTCGCAAAAGGTACAAGACCAGATAACCCGCGTCAAAGAGTGGTATGCCGAGTGTCTAAAAGAATATGAGAAGTAAGTTTCATGGCACTTTTTTTCAGCATAAAGAAGCGCAGCCGGGCAATTGGCCCGGCTGCGCTTCTTGGTTATTCGACGAGGAGTTTCTCCGTCTCCGTCCGTCCGTCGGAGTAAGTGGTCTGCCGGATGAGGAGGCCGGGGCGGGGGCCGTCGAGGCGGATGCCTTCGGGCGTGTAGTAGCGGATGCTGCGCACGCTGCCTGTTCCGGCTTGGGGCGTGTCGATACCCGTGTCTTCCCCGCTGTCGGCGGGGATGAGTTCAAACGGATAGTCGTTCGGCTCTTCCGTGGCTTCGAAGTCGATGGTCCCGTCCGTGGCCACGCGCCAGTACATATTGCCCAAGATGGCCACCTGCTCGGTGCCTATGGCTCCGGAAAAGCGGAACTTCGTGGAGGACATGCCCGTCAGTTCTCCGTCGGGGTTGAGGTAAGTGCTGTCCGCGAGGGAGCAGATGTTGTAGATGGTCCCCACCTTGCCCAGGCGCCACTGTTGCGACTCCGGGTCGGACTCGTCCCTGGGGGCGAAGACGGGCGGTGTGCCGCCGCCGGGATTGGTCAGGTAGGTGTCGTTGCCCGTGTGGCGTATGTAGTAGACTCCTGCTGCAGGACTGCTGTAGCGTACTGCGGGCACGTAGACATGGAAGGTGAGCGCGGTCGATTCGTCCTGCGTGGCGTATTCCACGGTGTACGTACCTGAGGTCTGTACGTCTTCCAGCGTGAGCGAGGCCCCGGTGGAGCCGTCGCTCCAGAGGTAGGTGGCCGGTTGGGCGCTGGTGGCCGTGGCGGTGAGGGTGACGCTGCTGCCGGCTTCCACGATGGCTACCGTCGTGTCCGTCATCGTGCGGCTGTCTACGGTGATGTCCGGGCGCACGGTCTGCACGCTCAGGGTGAAGGTGGCTTTCTGCCTGCGTCCGCCCTGGTTGGTGTAGACCACGGATACCTGGCGGCTGCTGGTGACGTGCGGAAGAGTCAGCGAGGAAGCCGTGGATCCGTCCTCCCAGGTCCAGAATCCCCATCCGCCCCCGCCGTCGAGCGCGAGGGTGACTTCGCTGCCGTAGAGCACTTCGAGGCTGGAAGTGTTGTAGGTCGTGCCGTTGTACGTGATGTGCGGCGTCAGTCGGCTCTCCTCGCAGTCGCCGGCCACGGCAAGGGTGAAGACCTGCTGGCTCTCCACTCCGTGCTCGTTGGTGTAGGTGACGCGGTAGACGCGGCTCTCGTCGGCCGTGACGGTGAGGTCCTTCGTCGTCTCTCCGGTGTCCCACTGCCAGAGCCCCGTGTCGCTGGTCCCGTCGGGGAGCTGCGGGCGGAGGGTGACGACGGTGCCCGGCGTGAGGGCCGAGGTGGGCAGGAGTTCGTAGGTGTTGCTCAGGCCGCCCAGTTCGTTGTGCCCCACGACTGTGCCGCCCGTCTCCATTTGAGGGGTGAGCAGGGTGGGCGCCTGGTCGGGGCCTATGGAGTCGCGTGTGCCGGTGAGCACGGAGTAGCCCAGATGGTCGTAGCCGCCGCTGGTTCCTCCCGTGCCGCCGCCGTCGATGCCCATCTGTTTCTTGGCTTGTTCGGCATAGGGGAGGGGTACGCCCTTGATGCCTTCGTAGTGGCCGACGATGCGCCCCCAGTAGGGACGTGCGCCGTGCGGGTCGCCGCTGATGCCCGTTTGTCGCCAGGAGTTGTGCCAGGCCGTGCGGCAGTCGGCGTAGCAATAGGTGGTCCAGGGCAGGTCGGCGGCTGCGATGCCGGCACTGTTGTAAGCGGCGTGGAACTCGATTCCGGCAGCCAGGCGGTTGTCCATGTAGGAGAAGAGGTCGTCGCCCTGGTTCCATGCTGTCTGGCAGATGTCCACGGCCAGCCCGAGCGCCATGGAGGCATGGCCCTGGTCGCGTCCGCTTTCCTGGAGCTGGCCGAGATAGCCGTAGGGGCCGCGGTCGTCCTGGTGGACTGCGGGGACGAGGTTGCCGAGGAATTCTGTCAGTCCGCTGTTGCGCACTTCCGAGCCTTGCTCTGCGGTGAAGGAGTCCACTTGGTCGTATTTATAGAAGGAGAGGCCTTGGTTGTAGATGAACACGTCGTCGCAGAGAATGCCGATGCTCATCACGGCCAGTGCGTTGCACAGTCCCCAGTTCGACCAGTAGTGGCCGGGGCGTTCTCCGTCTTTGCCGTGTCCGGCGTTGGGTATGTTGGCGGAGTTTTGCCAGGTGTCGTGCCGGCGGCGGAGGAAGTCGGTGCAGACGGGATACCATACGTCGAGCATCCAGCGCTTGAATTCTGCGAAGTCTTCGCGGCTCCATCCTTCGTAGTCGCGCATGAGTTCCGCGGCGTTGGCAAACTGGTAGCCGTAGAGTCCCGAAGCGAGCGAGACGTTGGTGTTGCCGCCGAGGGCTTTTGTGGTGCGTGCCCAGGCCATCAGCACGTCTACGGCGTGGCGGGCGTGTGCTTCCGAACCGTCTATTTTCCAGCGGAGCGCATTCTGGTAGGCTATGGTGGCTCCGCGGGCGGCGTTGATGTAGTTTTCGCCGCTCACGCCGCGTATGATGGTCTCCACGGGGTAGGTGGCACATCCCGACTGCGCATATTCGGCATTGACGAGCACTTCGTATGCTGCCTTCACATCCTCGTTGCTGCCCTCGGGGCTCTGGAGTTGCCGGCGGATGCGGGCGAAGTCCTCGTCGGTGTGGAGCGCGCCGGGATGGCGGAAGCCGCGGTCTGTGTCGTAGCCTGCGGAAGTGCCCGATTCGTCGAGCACAAATCCTTTCGAGGCTTCGAGAGCCGTCCGCGCGGCGGCCAAGCTCTGGAGTTGTTCGTCGATGATGTTCTGGTTGACCAGCCCCTCGTCGGCCAGGTCCTGGGCCATGTTGAGCTCATCCTCGTAGAGCAGGAGGGAGAGGGCCGGGTATTCCGTGCCGTGTCCGGCCACGAAGCGGCGTCCTTCCTCGATGTTTTCGCGCAGGGCCGTGAAGTCTCCGGCGTTTCCGTAGCGGTATTCGGTGTCGAGGTCGGCGGTCAGGGCGGCAAGTGCCTCCACCTCTTCGGCAGTCAGTGCTTTGTTGTAGAGGCGGAAGTCGTAGACGAGCGTATGGCGCAGGTAGTTGTCGGCCGTGAAGGGTGCCCGTCCGATCCATGCGTAGGGGATCGATGCGGTGAAGTTGGCGGAATTGAGCGGCATGTTGCCCACGCTGCTCCTCCGGCGGCCGTCGATGTAGAGCACGCCCGTGGCCCCGTTCTGGGTGTAGGCCACGTGTATCCACCGCCCCTTCTCCGATTCGGAACCCGTCTGGAGGCCGAATTCGTTGTTGAACCCGCCGGTGGAGTTGGCGAAGCGCTGGGCGTTGAGCCGGTAGGCGGAGTATTTTCCCTCGGTGGCGGTGCAGGCCGTGGAGGTGGAGAAGGACCAGAGGAAATAGCCGTTGCCGGAGAGGGAGGCGTCCTCGTCCACCCGGTAGTAGACGGAGACCGTGTAGTTGTCCGAAGCCTTGAAGACATCGCCGGCCGCGCCCGTCAGGTCGAGGTAGCCGCTGCCGTCGCCCAGGTCGAGCACGTGGTATTTGCCCATTTCCTCCACTTGGGCTTCTCCCCGGAGGGTGGCCGTCACGCCCGATGGGGAGGCGTCGGGGACCGATGTGCCGCTTGTCCCTTCGAAGTCGTAGCGCAGGGTCAGCCCCTCGTCCTGCGCCTGCAGGAGGGGGGCGGCGAAGGCTGCGAGGCAGAGCGCCAGCAGCGTCCGGAATCGTTCTCTTGTTGTTCTCATATCGTTTTTCTTTTAGTTGGGTTAGTCAGGAGCGGTTTGTTTCTTGTCCTGCCCTGTTCCCGGTTTCCCGCGGCTGCGGGCGGGGCAGGGGGTTATCGTACTTTTTTGTCCGGCAGGCCGTGTTTCTTCCAGAGAGGCAGCCGTTTAGCCGGTAAAGATAGGCCAAATTCCCGGTTGTGGCAAGGTTTTTCCCGGAAAGTTGCGGCGGTTTCCGGAAAAAGTGCCTGCGCTTTTCTGCGGAAGCGGCAGCGCTTTTTTTGCCCCGGGCGGGCGTTTTCCTCACTTCGCGGGCGAGATGCTTTCCGGAACAGCAAGAATGTACTATATTTACGCCCGATTTTTAATCCGAAAAAGATATGACGATACATCGAAAATGGAGTACACTCCTCCTTGCCGCCGCCTGCGCCTTGGGCTGCGGCACCCAGGCTTTTGCCCGCGAGGCGAAGGCGAAAGATACAGAAGAACCTCCCTATGCGGGCTACCTCTTTGCCTACTTTGAAGGCCGGGGCGAAGGCAAACTCCAGGAACAGCTGCGCTTTGCCGTCAGCCGCGACGCGCGCGACTGGTATGCCCTCAACGGCAACCGCCCCATCCTGGCCTCCGACACCATCAGCGAGAGCGGCGGCATACGCGACCCCCACATCCTGCGCGGAGAGGACGGCAAGACGTTTTACATCGTGGCCACGGACATGTTCACCATCAAGAACGGATGGGGCTCGAACCCCGGCATCGTCCTGCTCAAGTCTACTGACCTCATCCACTGGAGCCATGCCCGCATCAACCTCTCCAAGGCGTTCCCCGAACACTTCGGCGATGCCTACTGGGTATGGGCCCCGCAGACCATCTACGACCGCGAGGCCGGGAAGTACATGATCTACTTCACCCTCCAGCGCGACGACCGCAAGAGCCTCATCACCTACTACGCCTATGCCAACGAGGACTTCACCGCCTTCGAGAGCGAGCCGCAGGTCCTCTTCAGCGCCAAGTACGGCTCGATCGACAACGACATCGTCTACCACGACGGCCGCTACCACCTTTTCTATAAGGGCAACACCAAAGACGCCCAGGGCAAGGAGGTGAAGAACGGCATCCAGCAGGCCACCTCGCGAAAGCTCCACGGGAAATGGAAAGAAGACTTCAAGTATCTCGACGCCTATGCCGGGACGGGTACGGTGGTCGAAGGGTCGAGCGTCTTCAAGCTCAACGGGAGCGACGAATACGTGCTCATGTACGACCTTTACTCCAGCGGCCGCTACGAATACCAGACCTCCCGCGACCTGAAGACCTTCACCCGCGAACCCCAATCCTTCCGCAAGGACTTCTTCCCGCGGCACGGCAGCGTCGTTTCCCTCACGGCCGACGAGCTGGAGCGCGTGCAGGAGCGGTGGGGCCATGTGCTGGGGCGCGAGTTTACCAGCGAGGGAAACCCCATCGTCCGCCACAAGCACACGTGCGACCCGGCCGCCTTCGTCGAGGGCGACACGCTCTGGCTCTACACCGGCCATGACTTTGCCGGCAATCAGGGCGGCTACCGGCTGAAGGACTGGTGCGTCTTCTCCACCACCGACCTCAAGCATTGGACAGAACACCCCACGCCCCTGCGCGTTTCCGACTTCGCCTGGGACCGCACGGGAGCCGCTTATGCCGCACACGTGGTGAAGAAAAACGGAAAGTACTACTACTACATCAGCACCAACGGCTCCGGCATCGGAGTGGCCGTGGCCGACCGTCCGGAAGGGCCGTTCCGGGATGCGATAGGCAAGCCGCTTCTGACCACTGCGGACTGCTTCGGCGCCACCCACTCGTGGGTTTGCATCGACCCCGCCGTATTCATCGACGATGACGGCCAGGCCTACATCTTCTGGGGCAACCGCTATTGCTACTATGCCAAGCTGAAGGACAACATGGTGGAGCTCGACGGCGAGATCCACCGGGTGGATTTCCCCGGCTTCGACTTCACCGAAGCCCCCTGGGTGCACAAGTACAACGGGAAATACTACCTCACCTACGCCACCGGCTGGCCGGAAAAGATAGCCTACGCCATGGCCGACCACATCGGAGGCCCCTATGAGTACAAAGGCATCCTCTCCGAAATAGCGGGCAACAGCAACACGACGCATCCCTCCATAGTAGAATTCAAGGGAAAGTGGTACTTCTTTACCCACAACGGCGGCCTTCCCGACGGGACGAGCTACAGCCGCTCCGTCTGCGCCGAGCCGATGGAGTACAACGCCGACGGCACCATCCGCCGCGTCCACATCACCACCGAAGGCCTCGACGCCGCGGGGGAGGAATAGGGCGCTGCCGCACCGGGCGGAATATGCCGGGGCGCACTCCTGCGAGGGGTGCGCCCCGGTCTGCATTGGGGCGGGAACAAAGGGTTTCTCAGCGGTCGGAGAACGCCTGCCCCACTTGCAGGAAAGCTCGTGAGTAGCGGTCCATCGCCCCGGCTTCTGCGGGGAAACGACCGATGAGATCCTTGCCGCTACGCTCTTTTCTGCGGTAGAGGCTTTTCATGCCGCTCTCGCGGGCTACGAAGTAGTAGAGGGAGTCGACGCAGCAGTAGGCATTGTCGGAGGCGAAGCTGACGTACTTCCGGCGTTCGCGCCGCAGGTCGTGCCCAAGGGTGTGGTTGGTCCAGGTACAGCCGAGCAGGCCCATGACCGTGGGGTACACGTCGATCTGCGCGGCGAGTTCCTCTCTTTTCTCCGGCGCGAGCAGGCCGGGAGCGTAGAAGAGCAGGGGGATGCGGTGGTAGTCGAGCGAGATGTCGTAGATCTCAGAGGGGAGGGAGTGCCCGTGGTCGCCGAGCAGGACGAAAAGCGTCTGCCCGAACCAGGGTTCCTCGCGTGCCGCCGCAAAGAAGCCGGCGAGCGCGTGGTCGGAATACTCCACGGCTTGCAGCGCGGGGTCGGCCTGCCGGGGATGGAAGTCCTCGGGGATGATGTAAGGCTGGTGGTTGCTCGCCGTCAGATACAGGGCGAAGAATGGTTTCCCCGCCGGGCGCCCGGCAAGGACGCGCAGGGAGTTTTGCAGCATATAGCCGTCGGTGCAGCCCAGGTTGCTGCGTATTTCTCCGGAGGGGTAGTCCTTCTCGGAGACAATGGTCTCTATGCCCCCGGCGGTAAGCCAGCCTCCGGCGTTGTCGAACTGCTCGTCGTGGGTCGTGAAGTAGTAGGTCGAGTAGCCCCGTTGTTTGAGCTCGGCGGGCAGGGAGGGCAGGGGGCGGGGCGTGTAGTCCTTGAAGGGATGCTGGTCCATCAGGGCCGGCAGGGAGAATGCCGTGGCCGACTGCCCGTTCATCGTGTGGATTCCGGCCGAGAAGCACTCGGGGTAGTAGACGGATGCGGCGGCCAGGCGGTTGAGGAAAGGAGTGGCTTCGGGTGTCTCCATATAGTGCATCGAGAGGCTCTCCATGAGGATTACGACCACATTGAGGCGGTTTCCTGCCGTATCCCGCCCACTGAAGGTGCGGTCGAGGCTCGTTTGCGCCGGAGGGGGCAGGCCCAGGTCGGCGCGCATGAGGGCGAAGGCTTCCTGCTCGTCCATCATCCGGATGCGTCGGGCGGCGCTCGACGACATTTTCAGCGTGGCGTGGAGGAAGACATAGTTGGCATTCAGCCCCAACTGGTTGAGGAAGGGGTTGCTGCAGAAGAAGGCCGTCCCCACGCGTATGGGGGATTTCCGGCTTGTCCGCCCCCGTATGCCCAGCAGGCACAGCCCGATGAGCAGCAGGAAGAGGAGGGCGCTGCGCCAGGAGGCAGGTCGCGGGAAGGCGTTGCTCCCCTGCCCGGGGTGGAGGAAGCGCCGCTTGTAGAAGAGGAGCAGGCGGCAGAAGGCTATGGCGGCAAGGAGGTAAAGAAGGAAGTAGACGATGAAACTTTTCTCCTGCGCTACCATCTGGAGGACGAAGGCCGGTTCGCCCAACCAGTTCCACACGGATGCGTCCAAGTGCTTGAAGAATTGGACAAAGTAGGGGATGTCGGCCGCCGAGATGAAGAGCAGCACGGAGTAGGCCGTGCAGAAGAAGAGGTGGACTGCTGTGGCCGTCCCCCGCAGGAGGAGGCGCGGGAAGAAGCAGGCTGCCGTTAGAAGCAGCAGCGGCAGGGCAGCGGCGTAGCAGGCCACCACGTTGTCGAAACGCAGGCCCATGAGGAGGGCGCGCCAGAGGTTGCCGCTTTCTTCGGGCAGGGGCAGCGAGTCCCGGAAGAGGGCGAGCAGAATCAGCCGGAACAGGCCGAAGACGGCCAAGGCCGAGAGGTGTACGGCCAGCAAGTAGCAGAGCACGGATTTCAGGGCCGTGGGGCGCCGGGAGGAAAGTGCCGGGGCTTTTGGGAAAAAGCGGCAGCACTTTTTTGGAAAAGGTGGATTCTTGCTCATTAGAAGGTTCTGTATCAAGCATATTTGTCTCTTTATTTAAGACTTTATGCTTGAGGGTTATTTTGCGGTTTTAATTTATAATATGATGTGTATTTGCATGGGTTTAAAGCACGGATACCATTGATTAGGAATTTGATGGCGTGGTGTTTTTCTCCATATTTGCGTAGTTTACAGTCAAGCCATAGTAATTTGGATTCGGAAAAAGCCATATTTTCCCGCAGCGACTCGACCCGAGTATAAGAAGGAGAAGTGTTGAAAGTGTTTGAACGGGATAATTGACGGTCGTGTAATCGGTAGGCTATTGTTTTGTCCCCGATGTAGCGGAAAGGAAGTCTCCTTTCTGCTGCGCGCAAATAGAAAGGGTAATCTTCAATTAGAGGCATGCTTTCGTCAAATTTCCCTACGATGTCAAAGACTTCTTTTGAGATGAAAGCCGTGGGGGCCGGCAGGAAATCCTGAATTAAGAGTTTCCTGTAAAATTGAGGATAGGGGAGTGAAAAGATTTTTGATAGGAATGTGGTGTCGTAGGCTTGCCCGAATCGTTGGAAAGTGTCAGGATTTGCGTCTCCGATATACTTCATGCCGGAGAATAGCAGTCCCTTGAATTGGGAATCTTCGCAGATTCCGATATTTGTCGTAATGCACTTAGGAAGTAACAGGTCGTCCCCTGCTATGAATTTGATGTATTTTCCATTGGCAAAGGAGAGGCCATGATTGCAGTTGGCTGATACTCCTGAGTTGATTGGCGTATGGGTCAGGATTGTGTTACAGAACTTCGTTGAGTTTGCCTTTATCCATTTCTGGCAAGTATTGTAGGTGTCGTCTTTTGAGCAATCGTCGGTTACAATAAGCTCGATGTGGGGATAGTCCTGTTCTTTGATACTTTCTAATGTTTCAATGACGAAAGGCTCAGAATTGTATGCCAGAACGATGACGGAAACCAAGGGCGGTGTCATACGGAATTAAGCGTTGAATTTGTTAACTGCGTGAATAACGTCTGTTATCTCTTGCCCGGTCAATACAGCACTAATTGGCAGACTTAATTCTTCACGGTGAATTTTCTCTGTTATGGGGAAAGAACGATTATTCCAATTATCGTAGCATTCTTGTTTGTGGGGCGGAATGGGGTAGTGAATCAGGGTTTCTATTCCGTTCTCATGGAGAAATATTTGTAATTCATTGCGTAGGGAACAACGGATAGGGAAGATGTGGAAAACATGTGCTTCCCGGTCTTTCACTATCGGGGTTATTATATTCGGATTTGTTATTTCTTTAATGTAACGGTGAGCCGCTTTTTTTCGTAGCTCAAGGTCTTCGTCCAAATGTCTTAGTTTGATATTCAAAATGGCTGCTTGAAGTTCGTCTATACGGCTGTTGCGTCCTAAATAGCGGAAGACGTATTTGCGTTGGGAGCCATAGTTGCCCAGGCTGCGGACTGTTTTTGCAAGTTCGTCATCATCGGTTGTTATGGCACCCGCGTCCCCTAAAGCTCCCAAATTCTTGCCTGGATAGAAACTGTGCCCTGCCGCATCGCCTAACGAGCCGGTTTTTTTGCCGTTGTATTTGCATCCGTGGGCTTGTGCGTTGTCTTCTATTAGTTTTAAGTTATGTTTTTTACATAACATCCCTATTTTTTCCGTATAGGCGCATTGCCCATACAGATGCACGATTAGTATGGCCTTCGACTTTTCGTTGATAACTTCTTCGATTTTTTCCTCGTCAATCTGGTAAGTATCAAGGTTGGGTTCCACGAGGACAGGCTTTAATCCATTCTCGGTGATGGCCAGAATGGATGCGATATATGTATTGGCCGGGACAATCACTTCGTCTCCAGCTTTCATGACGCCCATTTCGATGTATCCTCGGAAGATGAGTGTAAGTGCATCTAAGCCGTTTCCACAACCGATGCAGTGGTTTGTGCCGATGTAGCGCGAGTAGTTAGTCTCAAATTGTTTGCTTTCTTCTCCTAAAAGGTACCAGCCTGAGTCTATGACCCGCCGGGCCGCTGCATGAATTTCATCTGCATATTTGGCTGTGATTTTCTGTAAATCTAAGAACTTGATCATTTCGTTTCAGATATAATAGAGTGGGTTTCCCCTTTTTTGTCTTGATAGTTTTTATTGAGCAGAACGCCTTCTTGGGTAATGTAGCCTTTCATTCGGGCAGGATTTCCGTACCATACGGTAAAGGGCGGGATGTTTTTTGTCACTACGCTTCCTGCTCCGATAAGGGCATAGGCGCCGATTGTGATTCCTGCAACGATGGTGCAGTTGGCTCCAATGGAAGCTCCTTTCCGGATTACTGTTTTCTCGACAACGGGCTTGTGGTGGCGGGAACGGGGTACATGATCATTGGTAAATGTGGCATTTGGGCCGATAAAGACATCGTCTTCTATGCGAATGCCGTCCCATAATTGCACTCCGGACTTTACCGTACAGCGATTCCCGATGACGACATCGTTTTCGATGAGTACTTGTGCGCAAATGTTGCATTCGGAACCTATGCGGGCTTCAGGGAAAATGACGCAGAACTGCCAAATGTTTGTATTCTCGCCTATGTAGGGGCTTTTCACATCGGAGAGGGGGTGGATCATATTCGGGCCGTTTTTTTGTATTGGATGAAGTTGTCATAATCTCTGATGTAGTCTGTTTCGTCGTATTTCCCGGAGGCCAGGACCAAGCATACGGCACCGGATGAGAAATCGTCGAGGGTTCTCCAAATTCCGGGGACGATGTATAGGCCTTGGTAGGGATGGTTTAAAAAGAAGGTGCGTTTGATTTTCCCATCGTCGAGGGTCACGCTGAAACTTCCGCTGGCGGCAATGATGAGTTGGTACAGTTTTTTGTGGGCATGCCCTCCGCGGCTTTCTCCGCCGGGCACATCGTACAGGTAGTAAATTCGCTTGATGTCGAATGGGACGACGCTGTTGCTTTGGACCACACTCAGGTTCCCTTTGCGGTCGCTGTGGTGTTTGTCCAGTTCGATTATGGAGCATTCGTAGACACTATTGGCAGAGTTCATGGTAAAACCTTTCGTATTGTTGGGGGGTACGTATGTAGTCTTTTTCATCATAAGGGGTAGAGCCTAAGATGAGTGCTAACGAATTGGTCGAGAAGTCGCGGATTTCGCGCCAGATACCGTTGGGTATATAGAGGCCGTAATAAGAGCGGTTGAGTAGAAACTCCCCGCTTTCTTCGCCGTTGTTCCAGGCGATGTTGAAACTGCCTGAGAGGGCTATGATGGTTTCTTCGTTGTCCCGATAGGCATGGCCTCCGCGTATTTCTCCTCCGGGCACGTCGTAGATCCAATACGCGCGCATGATTTTGAAAGGCACATGGTTGAATTCTTCGACGAAGGAGAGGTTTCCCCGCCGGTCGGAGATCTTCGGCAAGTGGATGAGGCAAGGCTTGTTTTTTTTCATAAGGTTTTGTTTCTACGGGTTGAGGTGCTTAAACAGATCCATCCATTGTGCCCCTATTCGCTCTATGGAGTAGTCTTGGGCTTTTTGCAGGGCTTTCAGTTGCAACGCCTTGCGGCGGGGGGCATCGCGGAGCAGGGCGATGAGCGCTTCGGCATAGGCATCTTCGTCGAAAGGCTCGACGAGCAGTCCGCACCCGCCTCCGCCACAGATGGCCTTGATGCCTTCGCTGCAGTCGAATGCCATGGGGATTACTCCATGGGCTTGCCCTTCTGTCAGGCAGAGCGGCCACCCCTCGAACGAGGAGGTGAGGCACACGACGGCCGACTGCTCATAGAGCGGTGCGAGGTCTTGTTGGTATCCGGCAAAGGAGGCGCGTTTCAGTCCCAGGCCGCGGGCTTGTTGCTCCAATCGGGGCCGTTCGGGGCCGTCGCCCGCTAATATGAGCCTCCAGTCGGGCACTGCTTTTTCTGTTTTTGCCCAGATGCGGATCAGGCGGTCGATGCGTTTGTCTGCATGACTCATTCGTCCGGCAAAGAGAACTTGCTTTTCCTTTTTCAGATTGGGTTGTGGGGGCAGTTCCGTGGAGTTCCCTATGGCGTAGAGACGGGTAGGGCTTTTCAAGTGGAGTGTACGTATGATCTCTTCTTTGTATCCTTTGCAGAGCACGACATAGGCATCAGTTTGCCTGTAGAGTTGCCGGTAAATCTTGTGCCATCGGGTATGATGCCGCCGCAAGATCCGGTATTTCAGGAAATCGATGAGTATCCATTTGGCTAAACCGCTCGCTTTTTTCCTGTTTCTCAAGAGGCGTTCTTCTTTGAATTGTATTTCGCAAAACGGTTGGAAGTGCAGGGCGAAGATGAAGCGGCATCCGGGGGATGCCTTGCGCAATATGTCGAACGAGCGGAAGCTGCTGCTGATGGAGACGAAGATGCCTATGCCTGACTCTTTCAGGGCTTGGGCAAGGTAAACCACGTTTTGCCGGGAATTGATCCGCCGTGTATCGGGCAGGGCGTATGCCTGCAGTATTTTCTCTGTTCCTGCCGGCCATAGTTCGGGATGAAGGCGGAGGGCAAATATGTATATCCCATACCCTTGTGCTGCGAAGTAAGGGGCGAGGTTGAGGGTCACACGCTCTCCACCCCCGAAGGGGAAGTCTTCGTGGAGAAAGGCGACGGCTCTTTGTCTTTTATCCATAGGGGGATTCAGTCTTTTGAGTTGGTCTTTGGGGAGGAGTGTTGTCGTTCGTAGCGCGATTTGTGCAGGCAGAATTCTTTGTAGGCAGCCAGTCCGGCCTGGATCAGGCCGTCTTTGCCGAGGAGGAAGCCGCCCTGCAGGAAAAAGTCTCTCAGGAATGCCGCGGGCGGGCAGAGCAGGAGTTGCCAAAGGCGGAACTTGCAGGCGGGTTCTTGCGCCGCCTGCCGCTCGCTTTCCTGCTCGATGCGGCAGATTCTCCGTGCCAGGCGCGGAGTCTGTTGTACTTCTTTGTACACCTTCCAGTACTCCCGGGCCGCGTTTTCCCAAGAGAAGGAACGGGCGTATTGCCGCATCGCGGCCGGGTCGATGTGCCCGGCTTCCCAGGCGGCCATGCCTTGGCGGAATTCTTTTTGCATGAGCCGGCGGTCGAAGTCGCGGTTGAAGTAGAAGGCATACGGGCCGCCGATTTCCGGCAGGCTCGTGTGGCAGGAGAGGAAGACGGGCTTGCCGTACTGCATGGCCTCTACGACGGGAAGCCCGAACCCTTCGGCAAGGGAGGGGAAGACGAAGGCCTTGCAGTGGGAAAGGTACCAGTGTTTTTCGGCTTCGGGCACGGGGCCCAGGAGTTTCACGCGGTCTTCCACGCCCCAAGTGCGGGCTTCGCGCAGGATGCGCCTGCCATAGTCGGAGCGGTTGCCTGCCACGAGCAGTTCCCAGTCGTTGCCTTCGAGCAGGCAGGGGAGCACGTGGAAGTTCTTTTTGGGGAGCACGGTCCCGACGGTGAAGAGGAACGGGCGCGACGGAGGGGAGGCTGGTGCCTGCAGCGGGCCTTCGTAGGGGCGGCAGCCGTTGTAGATGGTGCGGATGGGGGTGTCGCCCGTGTCGAAGTGGCGGCGCAGGTCTTCGCGGGTAAAGTCGGAGATGGTGACGAGGTAGTCGGAGCGTTTCAGGACGCGGGTCACGCGGCGTTCGAGGCGTTTGCGCTTGTCGGGCGGGAGATTCTCGTGCAGGAAATTCAGGTCGTGCACGGTGGTTACGACGCGCAGGCCCGGCAGGCGGGGAATGAAATTGCAGAGCTGGTTGCTGCAATGCCAGACTTTCGGCCGGTTGGTGCAGAAATAGAAGATCTTGTCAATGGCCCGTCGCGGGCGGGCGATGGCGCCCCGTGGGATCTTCCCGAAGCCCCGTGGCGTGTAGAGCTGTATTTTCTCGCCGTTGCGCAGCGCTTCGTCGGCCAGGGCGTCGGCCAGGCAGCGGCAGAAGGTGGCCAGTCCGGTATTGGGGTACTTGGCCGGTTTGCAGTCGAAGGTGGTGTGGCAGTCCCAAGTGTTGTCGTTTCGGGGCATGGGGCAGGTCGGTTTTTCTTTTTCCACCTGTAGGCTCCCCGGATTCGGTGTGGACTTTGTGTAAAAAGAAAAGGCATGGGAGTCTGTACTTCTGCCCATCCCCCGGTTCGTGGCCTTCGCATTGCCTGCTTGTAAAGGATAGGCAACACAGCCAGCCCACGCCGAGATTATTATACGGCCGCGGGACAGTGTGTCCGGCGCGGCGGGGTATAACATTCCCTTCTGTGGCCGTTTCGTTGCCGCGTCTTCCTGCAAGGATTCAAAAGTTGCGAAGTTTCGATTCGAGGAGACTGCGTCAAGTAAACGCCTTTTCAATATAAATCTCCCCCAACCCGCTTTCGCGGGCTGGCTGAGATGGGGCAAAGGTAGGCAAAACCCGGGGAGGAATCAAAGATTTTTGGGTACATTTTTATAAGATAGGCGGCATTCGGAAATGGGAGCTTGCTCCCGTTTCGCTCATTTGCGCTATCTTTGCGCGAAAAAAACGAGCGTATGGAAGAAAAAAGAGTATTGCGGCAGGAGATGAAGCGGCGCTTTGCCGCGGCGGACGGGGCTGTGCTGGAGCGGCAGTCGGCGCTGCTGAGGGAGAAGCTGGAGGCGCATCCGTGGGTGCGCGAGGCGCGGATCGTGGCGGCCTACTGCGCGCTGCCGCCGGAGCCGGACTTAGGCCCGCTGCTGGAGTGCTGGGCGGGGGAGAAGACGGTGCTGCTGCCCGTGACAACGGCGGAGGGCATCCGCCTCAGGCGCTACGAGGGCGCGGGGCGGATGCGGAAGGGGCGCTACGGCATCCTGGAGCCGGACGGGGAGGAATGGTGGGAGGAACCCAGAGAGGTGGACTTGGTGATTGTGCCGGGCGTGGCCTTCGATCGGGAGGGAAACCGCCTCGGCCATGGCAAGGCCTACTACGACCGCTTCCTCAGGCCTCTCAGGGCGCGGCGCGTGGGGCTGTGTTTCCCCTTCCAGTTGCTGGACAGTGTGCCCCACGATGCGCTGGACTGCCGGATGGATGCCATCGTTTCGCTCTGAGTGCGCCGTAGCCTTTCGGAAAAAGCGCCTGCGCCCTTCGGAAAAAGCGGCAGTGGTTTTCAGAAAAAGCCCTTGGACTTTTCTCGCGAAGTCCAAGGGCTTTCGTGTATGGGGTGGGTGGCTTCGGCTTTAGTCGGCCACTACTTTCAGTACGCTCCTGCCTGCCCGGACGAGGTAGGTGCCGGGTTGGACGGGGATGCGCACTTCGTCGCCCGTAGCCTGCGCCGCATGGATGGTGCGGCCCTGCGCGTCGGTTACGAAGACGGTTTCACCCCCGGCCCCGCCGATGCAGAGGACTCCCGCCTCGATGCGGCACCAGATGGTGGCCGTCTCGCCGGAAACAGTCTCCAGCCCGGTGGGGACGGCGAAGAAGCCTACGTATTGCGAGAGGACGGCTTCTTCGGCCGAGAGGGCGGTCATGCGGTAGTAGTAGGTGCCGCCCGTGGCGACGAGCCCTTCGATGGTGGCGGAGAGGCGCGTGGCGGCAGCGCGTTTGAGGGGGTTGCCCTCGGCGTCGAAGCGCAGGCGGCCGGCCTCTTGGGTCATGGCCTCGTCGGTGTAGACGGTGAGCAGGTAGGCTGCGGCTCCTTCCTCAGCCTCCCAGGTGAAGACCACGCGGCCGGCTTCGGGCCGGACTTCCACTGTGTTGTCTCCGGCCACGGGGGTGAAGACGGCCAGCAGCGCGCGGTCGGAAGTGGCGGTGAAGGTGTACGTGCCGGCCGTCTCTACGATTTCCCCGTTTTCCGTCCAGCCGGAGAAGGTGTAGCCGTAGTGGGCCACGGCTTCGAGCTTCACCTCGTCGCCCGCGTTGCACTGCCCGGGGCCGTAGATTACGCCGCCGTTCTCGATGTTCTTCGTGACGCTGATGGAGACAGGCGCGTCTTCCTCTATGTTGTAGAACTTCTCCCAGCCTGTGCTGCGGCTGTAGCGGTCGGAAGAGTTGTAGGGCACGTGGAGCACGCAGGAGCTGAGGCGCATTCCCTCGAAGCTCGCGTCGAAGGCCGCTGCCGGGTCGGCTCCCTTGCAGTAGACGTCGGTCAGGCCGGCGCAGGCGTAGAGCGCACGGTCGCCCACCATGTAGAGCGACGAGGGCAGCACCAGCCGGCGCAGCATGGTGCAGTTGGAGAGGGCTCCGTAGGGGAGCTGTTCGCAGCCCTCGGTGAGTTCCAGGCTTTCCAGGGAGGCCGGCAGGTAGTAGGTCTTGCTGCTCCCGTCCTGGAAGAGCTGGGTCACGGCGCGCATCTGGCTGTTGGCGGCCGTGCCGAAGAGCTCCCCGAAGTTGCCCGCCGTGGCGGCCGTGCCGGCTCCCGCAAAGGGAAGGGTGAGCGACTTGAGGCCATGGAGGTCGGCAAACATGCCCGGTTCGAGCCGTTGGGGGCAGCCTTCTTGGAAAGTGATGCGCACTTCCGACGGGGCGAAGTACTCGGAGAGCGTGCCCGCTATGGACTGTGCGCCGGTGATGAGCAGCGTGTCGATGCCGGAGAGGTCGGGGGCTTCGTATATGTTATGGTATGTAAGGTAACCGCCCTCCTCAGTCTTTTCCTGAAGCGAGAAGCGGGCCATGTCGAGCGTGTCGCCGGTGAAGACCAGCTTCTTCAGCGTTTCGGGAATCGTGGGGGTGTACGTCACGGTCCTGCTGGTCGAGGGATAGCTCCCGCTGCTCCTCGTGGTGTAAGGGAAGAGCCAGGTGAACAGCGTGGCAGGCACTTCCGTCGTGTCGCGCGAGGCGCCGACGAAGGGGAGGCTCAGTTCGCGCAGGCGGGGGAAGTCGGCCAGGAACTGCCGGGGCAGCGTGCCCTCGAAGGTGGAGGGGATCTCGATGGCGGGGATGCCGTGGGGGACAAAGACGAGCTGCGTCAGCTGTTTGTTGAACACCACGCCGCGGAGCGAAGCGTAGGCGGAATTGTCCGGGTCTACGTCCACTCCCTCCAGTGCGTCGCAGTCTTCAAAGGTGCTTTCGTAGAACTTCCGGACGGAAGCGGGCAGGCTGATGCGCGTCAGTGCCTGGCAGTTGCGGAAGGCCCCTCCCGTGATCGTCTCGACCCCGTTGTCGATGCGGACGTCGGCCAAGGATGTGCAACCGCTGAACGCCCCGGAATTGATCTTGTCGACCGAGCCGGGGATATGGATAGCCTGCAGCGCGCTGCAACCATTGAAGGCGCTGAGGGGGATGTGCCTCAGGTTTTCGGACAGGGTGGCGGAGGTCAGTGCCGTGCAGCCAAAGAAAATCTGTTCGCCTATGCTGTCCGTAGCCTCCGGGAGGCTCACTTCCGCCAGTGCGGTGCAGCCGGCGAAGGCGTTCTGCCCTATGGCGCGGAGCGAGGAGGGCAGCGCGATGCCCGTCAGGCCCGTGCAGTTTTTAAACGCGGAGTGGTTGATGGCCTCGATGCCCTCGGGCACGGTGTAGGGGCCTTGGTAGGCGGTATTCATGAAGAGGAAGAGCTTCTGCGTATAGAGCGGCCCGGTGAGCTTGGTGCAGCCCTCGAATACGTCGGAACCGGCTTCAGTCACGTTGGGGATCTCCAGCGTGGTCAGTGCGGCACAGCCCACGAACGCTCCGTTGCCCAGGTATTCGGCTTTCGGGAGGCTCAGTTCGGTCAGCGACGTGCAGTAGTAGAAAGCCATATCGCCTATGTAAGTGGCTTGGGGCAGGCTGATGCTCCGGAGCGATGAGCAGCCGTAGAAGGCCCAGCCCCCTACGCTTGTGATGTGCTCCGGCAGCCAGATGTTCTGTAGCGATGTGCAGCCGGAGAAGGTGTTGGCCTTGATTTCGGTGACGCCGGCGGGCACGTCCAAATCCCGGAGTGCCGTGCAGTTCTCGAACGCCCCGTACCCGATTTCGGTGACCGACGGGGGAAGCGTGAGGTATTCCAGCGCGATGGCATTGGCGAATGCAGAACTTTCGATCGTGGTCAGGCTGGAGGGGAGCACGATGGTCGTGAGCTTGTTTTCCACTTGGTCTATGGCTTCGCCGCAGATGTGCGTGATGCCTTCGGGCACGGTGTAGCTGAAATACGGTTGCGGCTCATTGGGATTCCAATAGGCGCGCCAGGGGAGGAATACGAAGTGCGTGCTCGTATAGACCGGTTCGCTCAGCTGGGTGCCTTGCAGGATGCCCGACCCGATGCGCTCCACGCCGTCGGGAATCTCGATGTCCTCCAGCCCGGAACCTTCGAAGGCACCGGCTTCGATTGCTTTCAGCGTGGCGGGTAGGTCGATGTGCTTGAGCGCCGAGCAGGAAGCCAGTGCCGAGTAGCCGATGTAAGTCAGGCCGGAGGGCAGTACTATCTCGGCCAGTCCCCCGCAGTTTCGGAAGGAGTAGTTCTGCAGGCTGTCTATCCCTTCGGGGATGCGCACAGAGGTAATTGCCGAGCAGCCCTCGAAAGCCGAGTTGCCTATGTAGTCCAGTCCGTCCGGCAGGTTGACTTCCGCAAGTGCCGTGCAGCCGCTGAACGCCCCGTGCTCTATTCGTTTCAGTCCGGCAGGTAGGGAGATTCCGGCCAGTTGCTCGCTGTCGGCAAAACTGCCTTCGCCGATGGAGACGAGCGTGGAGGGCAGCGTGACGGAAACGAGCCTCGATCCCAAGTCGTAGCTGAAGGCGTCGTTACCGAGATGGGTGATGCCTTCGCCCACGACCACCCGTTGCAGGTTTCCGTTTCCCCACGGGGTACGGTTGTTGTTGCTACCTTCGTTGTAGTCGGCCATGCGCCCGCTGCCCGCGAGGGTGAGCTCGCCGGACTCGGTGTCGAGGGTGTAGGAGATGTTTTCGCCTTCGGCTCCGCAGAAGCCGGTCAGGATTTCTGCTTCCGCCGCCCGCGGCAGGAGCAGGGCGAACAGGGGGATGAGCAATTTTGTTTTCATGATTATGTAAAGGTTTGGTACGTCAAGAAGTGGATAGGGGCATGTCTCTTGCGTGCAAATATAGCTTTTTTGTGTCTGAAAGGCAAAGGGAAAAGCGCAAAAGTGCCCGGATATGTACGGCTTCGGGCCAAGTGTGACGGACTTCCCCGCGCAGCGGCCGGATGGCCGCTGCGCGGGGAAGGGAAAAGAGGTCAAAGGCTGTTTGCAAAAAGTGCCTGCGCCGTCTGCAAAAAGTGCTGCCGCTTTTCGGGAAAAGCGCCGCATCTTTGTGGAAGGGGGCTTAGGGCTTTTCGGTGGCGGGCGCAGTGCCGTCGGCCGGGGAGGCGGCACGGCGGTAGATTTTGTAGCCCGTGGCGGCGATGAGGATGCTTACCATGGGGCAGACATAGTTGAACACGCAGTAGGGAAGATAGGTGAGCGTGGGCACGCCCAATACCGTGGCTTGCGTCATACCGCAGGTGTTCCAGGGGATGAGGGGAGAGGTGACGGTGACAGAGTCTTCGGCCGTGCGGCTGAGCAGCCGGTTTTCGTAGCCGTTGCGCTCGTAGATGTCGCGGAAGAGGCTTGTCGTGAGGATGATGGAGAGGTACTGGTCGGCCGAGACGGTGTTGAAGAACAGCCCTCCTCCTACGGTCGAGCTTACCATACCGGTACGGGTGCGGGTAAAGTGGCGGAAGAGTCGGGCTATGCTTTCGGTAATTCCGGCCGCCGTCATCGAGCCTCCGAAGCACATGGCGCAGAGGATGAGCCATATGGTGTCCATCATGCCGGCCATGCCGCGGGTGGAGATGAGCGAAGCCACGTCGGCATCGGGAGTGGAGAGGGAGGTGGAGCCGAAGATAGCGGTGAGGCTTCCTTTGAGCAGCGCGGCGGCACTGTCTTGGGGCAGGGAGGCTATCTCGTAGAGGGCTTCGCGCTGGAAGATGAGCGCGCAGGCCGTGGCTGCCAAGGTGGAGAGGAAGAGGGTGACGATGGGCGGGATGCGCTTGGCAATCATTATCCCCGTGAGCACCGGTACGACGAGCAGCCACGGCGTAATGCAGAAGCGTTGCTGCAAAGCGTTGCTCACGGCTGCCGCCTGGTCGGCTCCGGCGGCGGGGTGGTTGAGCCCGGCTATGGTGAAGACTACTAGAGCCACGAGCAGGGCCGGAGTGGTGGTGATGAACATGTAGCGGATGTGGGTAAAGAGCGGTACGCGGGCCGAGGAGGAGGCCAGTACGGTGGTGTCGGAGAGGGGCGATATCTTGTCGCCGAAGTAGGCGCCGGAAATGATGGCCCCGGCAATCCATCCGTCGTCGAAACCCTGTGCCCGGCCTATGCCAAGGAGAGCTATGCCGATGGTGGCCACCGTGGTCCACGAACTGCCCGTCATGGTGGAGACGAGGGCGCAGATGACGCAACAGGAAAGGAGGAAGACGGAGGGATGGAGGATCTGCATCCCGTAGCAGATGAGCGTGGGGACGACGCCGCTCACCATCCAGCAGCCGGAGAGAGCGCCGATGAGCATGAGCAGGAGCAGGGCGGGAGTCACGCCGGCTACCTGGCGAGTGATGGCCTGCTCGAAAGCTTCCCACGGAGTCTTGCGGGCCAGCCGGGCTATCAGGTAGCATAGCCCCGAGGTGAGGAGCAGGGCTATCTGGCTGCCGCCGGCCAGGGAATCGGAGCCGTAGAGAGAGATGACGGCAGCCAGCAGGGCCACCAGGAAGATAATGGGCAGGAGGGCGAGCGGAATGCTCAGGGGAGGAGGAGTGTGGGGAGTAGGAGTTGTCATGGGTTATCTTGTGGGTTGGTTCTTTTCCCGCCGCGCGTATTTTCCGGTTCGCCCGGGCGGGCACAAAAAAGCCGCATCGTCAGTCTGGCGATGCGGCATGGATTACCTTTGTTATAGGCTTTCGAGTAGGCGTTTCAGGACAACGGTTGCAGAGATTTCCCGGTTGGCTGCCTCGGGAATCACCAGCGAATTGGGTGATTCGATGACCTCGTCGGTGACAATCATGTTGCGGCGGACCGGCAAGCAGTGCATGAAAAAGGCGTTGTTGGTGACGGCCATCTGCCGGCTGCTTACAGTCCAGTTACGGTCTTTGTTGATGACTTTTCCGTAGTTCTCGCCTTGTGCTACGGACCAGTTCTTGGCATATACGAAGTCGGCGCCTTCGAAGGCTTTCATCTGGTCATACTCCACGCGGGCGTTGCCCACGAATTTCGGGTCGAGCTCGTAGCCTTCGGGGTGGGTGATGACGAAGTCTACGTCGGCGGCATTCATCCATTCGGCAAAGGAGTTGGGCACGGCCTGGGGGAGCGCTTTGGGATGGGGGGCCCAGCTCATTACGACTTTCGGGCGCGGCGTGCGCTTGTATTCCTCGATGGTGATGAGGTCGGCAAAGCTCTGTAGCGGATGGCCCGTGGCGGCTTCCATGGAGAAGACGGGGCGGCCGGAGTGCTGGATGAATTGCTGGAGGATGACTTCGTTGTAGTCGTCGTCGCGGTTCTCGAAGCGGGCGAAGGAGCGGACGCCGATGAGGTCGCAGTAGCAACCCATGACGGGGATGGCTTCGAGCAGATGCTCGCTCTTGTCGCCGTCCATGATGACGCCCCGTTCGGTCTCCAGCTTCCAGGCGCCTTGGTTTATGTCGAGCACGATGACGTTCATGCCCAGATTCAGCCCGGCCTTCTGTGTGCTCAGGCGGGTGCGGAGGCTTGAGTTGAAGAACACGAGCATCAGCGTCTTGTTGTGCCCGAGGTGTTGGTATTTGAAGTGGTCTTTCTTGATTTCGAAGGCTTCCTGAAGTGCGGTGTGCAGGTCTCCGATGTCCTGTACGCAAGTGAATTTTTTCATTTTCTTGTAGGGTTTTGTTGGTATGGATGGGAGGTCGGTTGTCTGATCTCCGGGTCAAAAGTAGGGATTTCTGCGCCGCGGTGCAACTTTAGGCACAGATTTCCGCTTTTTTCGCTTAGGGGCGGATTTGTCCGTTCCCCAGGATGAGCCATTTGTAGGTGCAGAGTTCTTCCAGCCCCATGGGGCCGCGGGCGTGGAGCTTCTGGGTGCTGATCCCGATTTCGGCTCCCAGCCCGAACTGGCCGCCGTCGGTGAAAGCCGTGGAGGCGTTAGCGTAGACGCAGGCCGCATCCACCTCGCGCAGGAAGCGCCCGGCTGCGGCGCTGTCTTCGGTCACGATGCACTCGCTGTGTTTCAGGCCGTAGCGGCGTATGTGGCGCAGGGCCTCGTCGAGGGAGCCGACGGTGCGGATGGCGAGGGCATAGGAGAGGAATTCCGTGCCGTAGCTCTCTTCGGTGGCGGGGTTGAGCAGGGCGTCGGGGTAGTGCCCCCGGAGGCAGCGGAATGCTTCGGGGTCGGAGTAGAGCCGCACGTTTTTTTCTCCCAGTGCGGCGCAAAGGGCGGGAAGATCGGCCAGCCTGTGGCGGTGGACGAGGAGGCAGTCGAGTGCGTTGCAGACACTTACGCGGCGGGTCTTGGCGTTGCAGACAATGGCTTTCCCCTTTTCGAGGTCGCCGGCGGCGTCGAAATAGGTGTGGCAGACGCCGGCTCCGGTCTCGATGACCGGTACGGTGGCTTCCCGGCGGACGTATTGGATGAGTGCCGCACTGCCCCGGGGGATGAGCAGGTCGATGTAGTCGCGGGCCTGGAGCAAATATTCCGTGGCCTTGCGGTCGGAGGGCAGGAGGGTGATGATGTGGGGATTGAGCCCTTGCTTCCGGAGCACGTCGCCGATGAGTTGTGCGATGGCGCGGTTGGAGTTTTCGGCATCACTCCCGCCCTTGAGGACGCAGGCGTTGCCGCTCTTGAGGCAGAGGGAGAAGACGTCGAACGTGACGTTGGGGCGGGCTTCGTAGATGACGGCCACTACGCCGAACGGGACGGCCACTTTCTTCAACTTCAGCCCGTTGGGCCGCAAGGTCTCTTGCAGGATGCGTCCTTCGGGGGAAGGCAGGGTGGCCACCTTGCGCAGGTCGGAAGCTATGGAGCGGATGCGCTCTTCGGAGAGTTGCAGGCGGTCGTATTTCGGGTCGTCCGGGCTCATCCGTGCCAGGTCGGCGGCGTTGGCCGAAAGCAATTCGGGGATACGCCGTTCGGTCTCGTCGGCCAGGGCGTTCAAGGTGGCGTTTATTGAAGTGGCATCGAGTGAGGCTGTCTCTACAGCCGCTTCCCGGGCCGAGGCCAGCAGGGCCTCGAGCGCTGTGTCGGAAGGTATGGGGGAAGTCATGGGCGTGTTTTTTGGGGGGTTATTCTATATAAAGGTAGTCGTAGTGGACGAGCGGTTTCTGGTTATGCTGCCCGATGAGGCCGCGTGCGGTGTGGCTGGAGCAGGATACCTTGCCGATCCCGATGTATTTGCCTTCCGGGCCTGCTATGCGCACGATGTCGTCTTTCTCGAATTCGCCTTCGATCCGGACCACCCCGACGGGCAGGAGGCTGGAAGCCTTCTCCCCTTGTATGACTTCTGCGGCCTTTTCGTTCAGATGGAGCGTCCCTTTGGCAAAACCGTCGCTGTGGGCTATCCATTTCTTGATGCTGGAGACGGGGGAGGGGGCGGGGATGAAATGGGTGCAGAGGGTGTTTTCCGGATCGGCGAGCAGCTGGAGCAGGATGCGCTCTCGTTTTCCGTTTGCGATGAAGACATCGATGCCTTCGTCGGCTACTTTCCGGGCAATGCTTGTCTTGGTGAGCATCCCCCCGCGGCCGAATCCGGAGCGTTCTGCCTGTATGTAGTCGCTCAGGTCTTTGCCCGGTTCTACGCGGCGGATGACTTGTGAGCCGGGAGCGGAAGGGGAACCGTTGAAAACACCGTCGATGTTGCTCAATATGATGAGGGCTTCGACATTCATCATTCCCGCAATCAGGCCGCTCAGCTCGTCGTTGTCGGTAAACATGAGCTCCGTGATGGAAATGGTGTCGTTTTCGTTCACAATGGGGATGGCCCGGCAGTTCCACAGGGTGGCCATGCAGTTTTTTTGGTTGAGGTAGTGACGGCGGGTGCCCAGGCTTTCTTTGGTCGTGAGCACTTGTCCCACGGGGATGTGGTACTCACGGAAGAGTTCGTAGTAGCGGTTGATGAGTTTGGCCTGTCCGATGGCGGAGAAGAGTTGCCGTTGGGCTATGCTGTCGAGCCGCTTTTCGGTGTGGAATTCGCTTCTTCCCGCAGCCACTGCCCCGGAGGAAATCAGGACAATGTCGGTTCCCGCCCGGTGAAGTTCGGCTATCTGGTCGACTAAGGCGGACATGCGGGTCAGGTCCAGCGTACCGTCGGGGCGGGTGAGTACGTTGCTTCCTATTTTGACTGCAATTCGTCGGTATGCGTTCTGTTTCATTTCTCTAATGGTTCTTTAGGCTGTCCGCGGCGATGGAGGGAGGTGAAGAAAAATCCCGGGCCGCAGCTTGACTTGAGGCTGGCAGCTCGGGATTTTTGCTTGTCCATTCTGTTTCCGGATGGGGAATGTGATTCGGAAACTGCGCCCCTCTTTTTATCGGTATCGGCAATAGTAGACGTTTAGTTTCAGGCGCTTGCTGAGCTCGTCGGGGCCGCCTTGCAGGACGGTGTAGGAGGGCTGCAGATTGTGGTTGACGCCGATGACCGTAGAACCGTCAAGCGTGATGGAGACCGGAATGAGCAACAGATTGAGCGTTTCGGGAATACTCTGTCCGGCATTCTGGTATTCGCGCATGGCGATGAGCAGCAGTTCATTGATATTGCTGAAGTGGTAGCCTTTTGTTCCGGCTTGGGTAATGAAAGAGGTAATGCCGTCCGGCAGCTGGTTGTCGGCAAAGAATTCTTTCTGGTAGTTGTGGAAAACACCACCGATTGTGGCAGTATCCCGTATGAGCAGCAGATAGTCCGGTGCGGAGATGTCGATTTTTTCTTGCAGGGAGTCGGTAAATACCGTAAACGAGGCCGCATTCAGGCTGTCGCCTTTGGCCGTGATAGAATCGGCTATGGCTTTCAGCGGAATGCTGATGCGTGTGTATAAACCGGCCGGGGACTTCAGATAGGTACATGTGTCCTTGTCCAATAAGTCGTCGGGGGTGTTGTTGCGGAACTTGTTTACTTGTACGATTTCCTTTGTGGTACTGAAGCTGAACGAAGTCTCTACGGTGGAATCTTGCCGCTCGGAGTCGAGCATGATTTCCCCGTCTTCCAAAACGTACTGGTCGAATGTGAAAGTCAGGCGCACTTGATCCAAATAGAGCACCGCCCCGTCGCCTTGGACTTGCTTCATGTAGATGCCCTTGAAGGTTTTCAGGAACTCCTCGCGGAAGGATTTTCCGTTCCGCTTGCAGTCTGTGTAGAGATCCATGATCTCTTTGCCTTTTTCTACGGGGAGATCGACGGAAGTGTAGAGATAATTGTTGTTTCTGTCTTCTTCCGGGATGGAAAGGTTGATGGGAGAATAAAAGGAGGAGCCCAAAAGATCGGATTCGTTGTAGAAATCGCCGGTTTCTATATCGGAATAATAAATATCATCGGTATTATAAAGATCCCGATGCAGTTGGTAGACGTTGATTCGCCCTACGGCTAAGGAATCGCCGAAGTAGTCGGTGTAAAGTCCTGATACGTAAATCCGCTTGGGGGTAAAGGAACGGTCGTACACATTCGGGGTATTCAGGAATTCCTGCTTGCCTCCGGTCGGGATGAACGTGGAAAGTCCGGGGATTTCGTACAGTTCTGTCACGTTGAACTGCGTCATAAAGCTCGACTCGAAGCTCCCGAACTCGGGATGGGTGTATTTCCCCAGATAAGCGGTGCTGCTTCGGGTGAAAATCGTGTCGGCTTTTACGGTGGAGGAGGATAAAAAGAAAGTCGCCTGGTGGGCTTCTATGTAATCGGCTCCTTCGATTACGGATGAGCCGATGAAGTCGGTCGTATCATCGCATGATGCAATGCCTAAACTCAGCACCGCTACGAGATACAACTGGATTTGTTTGAGAAGATTCATTCGTATGAAAAAATGGATGCAGGATGTTTTTTATTTTTCAGTTCTCTTCTTCCGGCTTGTCTTTGCTCCAGATTTGGTCGTAAAGCTCCAAGGTTTTTTCTTGGCAATCCTCGTTTGTCGTGTCGTAATGGATGCAGGGAATGCCGGATTCCCGGATATATTGTTTTACAGGCTCTGGAATATTTTCTGTGTGGAGAATGACTCCGTCGGAATAGGCCAGCGCTAATTTCAGAAGATCTGCGTAACTGTATGGGGGCTCGCCCAAAATTGCCAAATCTTCAGGGGCGGTACCTCTGATAAGGAGCTTTTCAGCGAAATCGGCCGGAAGATCTTGTGTCAGGTTGTCGTCGAAAATGGAGAATACTATCTTCGATTCCATAAAGGACGGCTCTTCTCGGTAAGCGGTCTTGATATAGAGGGGGGCCAATGCGGAGATCCATCCTTGGCAATGTATGATTTCCGGACACCAGCGCAGTTTCTTTACGGTCTCCAATACGCCTCGGGCATAAAATATCGTGCGGCAGTCGTTTTCTTCGCGAACGCCTTCGTCGTTATAGGCTGTATTTCCGATGCCTTGGAAGTAGTCGTCGTTGTCGATGAAGTAGACCTGCATCCGGGCGGATTGTATGGAAGCTACTTTGATGACCAGCGGATGATCCGTGTCGTCTATGATCAGATTCATACCGGATAGCCGTATAACTTCGTGGAGTTGGTTGCGTCGTTCGTTGATGTTTCCCCATTTGGGCATGAATGTCCGGATTTCTCTCCCGGCTTCTTGAGCATATTGCGGCAGTTGCCGCCCGATGGTTGCTTTTTCTCCCTCGGTGAGGTAGGGGGTTATTTCTTGGGAGATGAATAGAATCTTTTTTGCCTTCATGTGTTTTTGCGGATGGTATCTCTAATAATGTGACAAAGGTACGAAAAAAAAGCCGTAAAAGGCCTCTCGGGGATGAATAATTTAGAATCTTTCTTCATTATCTGCTAAATTATAGCTTATTTTGCGCCGATTTTTCAAAGGACATCAAAAAACGTTTCCTACGTGATGAAAGTAATTCATTCAGTGGCAGAACTTTCCCGGGAATTGGCAAGCAGTTGCCATTCGGCCGGAAAGTCTGTCGGCTTGGTCCCCACGATGGGTGCCTTGCACGAAGGGCATGCCTCGCTGGTGCGGCGTGCGGTGGCAGAGAACGATGCTGTAGTTGTCAGTGTGTTTGTGAATCCCACTCAGTTTAACGACCCTACGGATTTGGAGAAATACCCCCGTACTTTGGCCGACGACTGCCGGCTTCTGGAGAGTCTGGGCGTAACTTACGTGTTTGCTCCCTCTGTGGAGGAAATCTATCCTGAGCCGGATACCCGTGTATTCCGTTTTCCTCCTCTGGACGAAGTGATGGAAGGACCGCGCCGTCCCGGGCATTTCAACGGCGTGGCTCAGATCGTGAGCAAATTGTTTGCTTATGTGAAGCCTACCCGTGCCTATTTCGGCGAAAAGGATTTTCAGCAGTTGGCCATAGTGCGCCGTTTGGTCGAGCAACTTGGGTTGGACCTGCAGATCGTGGGTTGTCCGATTCAGCGTGAGAGCGATGGTTTGGCCTTGAGCAGCCGCAACAAGCTGCTGACGTCGGAGCAGCGTAGCCAGGCGGTTGCCATATCCCGCACTCTGTTTGAGAGCAAGAAATATATGGAAAGCGGGCATTCGCTGGCAGAGACAAAGGATTTTGTGGAAAAAGCCATAGCCTCGGCTCCGGGGTTGGAACTGGAGTATTTCGAAATAGTGGACGGCGATACACTGCAATCTCTGGAAGAGTGGGCCGACAGCGACTATGCGGTCGGTTGCATCACGGTGCATTGCGGAAGTGTCCGCCTGATCGATAACTTGAAATATAAGGTTAGAGGATAAGAGCGGCACATAGCTTAGAAGAATATGATGATTGAAGTTTTGAAATCGAAGATTCATCAGGCCGTGGTGACGGAGGCCAATCTTCACTATGTCGGAAGCATTACGATCGACGAAGACCTGATGGATGCGGCAAACCTGATAGCCGGCGAGAAAGTCTCGGTGGTGGATAACAACAACGGCGAACGGCTGGAGACCTACATCATCCCCGGCGAACGCGGTAGCGGCAAGATCTGTCTGAACGGCGCGGCAGCACGCAAGGTGCAAGTGGGCGATGTGGTCATCATCATGTCTTATGCCATGATGGATTTTGAGGAGGCCAAGCGTTTCAAACCGTCTGTGATATTCCCCTTGCCGGGCAATAAGCTGTCGTAAAAAGCCGAAGGTAAAAACAAAAAAGAGAGGATTCATTTGGGACTTTTCCCGGTGAATTCTCTCTTCTTTTGTGTGGAGCTGGAGGGGTTCGAACCCTCGTCCAAACGAGGAAACAGCAAGCTTTCTACATGCTTATCTTCGCCTTTGGTTTTCGTGCATGAGCAAGACCGAAGCCACCCACTCATACCTTAGCCTCTAAAATTTCATGCCGTCCGCGAAGCAAGGGCGACACTATTCCCGACTTTCTGCACCGCCTTGTCGAACGCTTCGGGACCAGAGCTTCCGGGCGATGTCTCGTTCCTCCGCCTTGCAGAGGAATAAAGCTAATCTACTGTGCTTCGATTAGGCAGCGAGAGCATATTCGTTGTTGCCAGTTAATTGTTTGATAGCTCAGATTATAGTGCGAACTAACGACGCACTGCATGCTTACCTGTCGCTTCTGCCCGCTGTCAAATCCAGTCAGCCCCGCGACTTTTTCATGTTTCGGGTGGCAAAGATACTGTTTTCTGAAATAGGCCGGATGCTTTGGATGCAATATTTTGTGAAAAAGGATTCTTTTGTGGCAAAGAGATGCGGAGATAAGTGTTACGGATGGAGGGATTACCTGATTTCCAAGAGGCGGAACTGGCGCAGGCGCAGCCAGGAGTCGGGTTGCTGGGAGGTAACGGTCAGTTCGTGGATGCCGGGTGCCAGGTGGACGGTGCCCATGCGTTGCCACTGGAATGTGGCGTGTCCGCTGGGAGTGACGCGGTTGGTGCCGACGAGTTTTGTGCTGTCGTTGAACTGGAAAGTGATGTTCCCGTCGAAGTAGGCAGCCAGTTCGGCGCTGACCTCATAGTCTCCTTCGGCGGGGACTTTCAGCTTATATTTGATAGGCGCACCCCCGAACCAGAGTATTGCCGGACGGCTGCTCCAGTCGCCGAGGTCTACGGAGGCAATCTTCGCTCCGAGGGCGTCCAGATAGGCTGTCCCTTGGATAAAGCGGGTGCCTTCGTCCAAAACCGGTTCGGCCAGGAACTCAATGTCTATTGTGGTGCAGAGGCTGTCCGGAGCCTCCAAGGGAAGTCCGCCGATGCGCAGGCCTATGTCCTGCAGGCTTTCGGCTTTCAGTTGCAGGCCGGGTGCGGAGGGAATGCTCACTCTCAATTCGTCGGCCGGGTTCAGGATACCGGGAATCCAGAGTTCCCCGCTGCCGTCCCAGTAGAATACGTGGTAGAAGAGGTGCGGCCGCCCGTTCAGGCTGGGGCGGTATGTGGTGGGGCCGTAGGGCAGGTTGTAGCTGAAAGGGCTTTTCTCCGTCTTGTGTGCCGATTCCTCGTTGGCCTCCATCCAGTTGCCTATGGCTCCGAGCGTCTGTATGTTTTCTTCGGGGATGCTCCCGTCGGCTTTGGGCCCTATGTTGAGGAGCAGATTGCAGCCCAGTTTCTGGGCGCGCAGCAGGGCGTAGAGGAGATAGGAGGGGTGTTTCCAATTCGTATCGAACCGGTTATAGCCCCATGAGCTGTTGAGTGTCATGCACAGCTCGGAATTTTCGGCCACGGTCTCTTCGTTCATCGATTGTTCCGGGGTGGCGAAGTCGCCGGTGTAGCCCAAGTCGGGAGCAAGGCGGTCGTTTTGCAGGATAGCGGGGTTGTACGTGCGTATCAGCGAGTCGCATATCTCGGCAAAGTCCGCGTTTCCGTATGCTCCGTCCCACCAGAATACGTCCGGGTCATACCGTTCCAGCAAATCTTTTATCATGGGGTATGTGTATCGCTCCATGTATTCCTCCTGTTCTTCCGTGCTGTAGCTCCCTCCTTCGGTGAGTGCGGCGATGGGGAGGGGTGCTCCCGGGTGCATCCAGTCGCGGAATTGGGAAAAGTAGAGGCCGAATTTCAGTCCGGCTTCCCTCGCAGCCCGGGCCAGAGGGGCTATCAAGTCGTTTTCCCACACCTCCCCCGCCGGGGAGGCTGCTATGTTCCAGTCGGTAGCCGGGCTGTCCCACAGGCAGAATCCTTCGTGGTGCTTGCTCGTGAGGATGATGTATTTCATGCCGGCTTTCTTGGCCAGGTCTACGATTTCCCGGGGATTGAATTTTGTGGCCGTAAAGCCGGAGGCATAGCTGCGGTAGTTTTCTTGTGGGATGAGGGCTTCGCTCATGATCCATTCGGCTCCCAGCCCCGTTCCCCGCTGTGTGGCATCCGGAGTGTTGAGGTTGCCGTAGCTTTGGAAGCGGATGTCTTCGCCGTATGTGTTCGGCCCGTTGTATTCTCCGGCCAGGGCGGAATAGACCCCGTAGTGGATAAACAGTCCGAAGCGGGCTTCTTTCCACCACGATTTGAGCTCCTCGGGTGTGGGAGGCTCGGGGCAAACGGTGGGGCCTTCTGCATTTACGGGGTCATCGCTGCAGGCGGAGGTGCCGCATAATAACAGGGAGAGCGAGAAGATAAAAGTTGCAAGTGTGCTTAAAGGGAGGTTGTTTCGGTTCATTTCCGTATGGGTATGGGGCCTGGCCGGCTGGATTATGCGGGACAAAAGTACGAAAAAAAACCAAAGTTCCACGCGGCCGTGGAGCTTTGGCTTTCATGAATTGGATGACGGTTTGTCTTTAGTCTATCTCTTCATCGGCTTCGTAACCGCCCATTTCGCGCAGCGCGTTTTTGAGCATCACGTATTGCTGGAACAGATGGTTGACGGGAATCTCGTCCTGTGTGTAGTCGTGCATCGGGCTCTTCAGGAAGAAGCTGAGGAAGCGCTGTATGCCGTAGCGTCCTGCGCGGGCGGCCAAGTCGCTCAGCAGTACCAGGTCGAGGCACAAGGGGGCTGCCAGGATGGAGTCGCGGCAGAGGAAGTTGATTTTGATCTGCATCGGGTAGCCCATCCAGCCGAAGATGTCGATGTTGTCCCATCCTTCTTTGTTGTCGTTGCGGGGCGGGTAGTAGTTGATGCGGACTTTATGATAGTAATCGGTGTAGAGGTCGGGTTGTTTTTCGGGCTGGAGTATGGATTCCAGTGTCGAGAGCTTGCTGACTTCCTTGGTGTGGAAGTTGGCCGGTTCGTCGAGCACGAGACCGTCGCGGTTGCCGAGGATGTTGGTGGAGAACCATCCGGAGAGTCCCAGGCAGCGGGTACCGATGATGGGGGCGAAGCCGGACTTCACGAGTGTCTGCCCGGTCTTGAAGTCTTTTCCGGCAATGGGCATGTGGGTCTTTTCTGCCATTTCCCACATGGCGGGGATGTCGACGGTCGTGTTGGGTGCGCCCATGATGAACGGTGCGCCTTCCGCCAGGGCGGCATAGGCGTAGCACATGGAGGGAGCGATGTGCTCGCGGTCGTCGTTTTTCATAGCTTGCTCCAGAGCTGCCAGGCTTCCGTGTATTTCCGGACATACGGGAACATATATCTCGGTCGAAGCGGCCCAGAGGACTACGATGCGGGCGCAGTTGTGCTCGGCCTTGAAGTTACGGATGTCTTCGCGCAGCTGTTCGACCATTTCCCAGCGGGTAGCGCAGTCTTTCACGTTGTTCCCTTCCAGACGCTTGGCGTAGTTGTGGTCGAAAGCTGCCTTCATCGGAACGATTTTCTCCAGTTCGTCCTTGACGGGGTTGATGTCTTTCTCCTTCAGCACTTCGCAGTTGATGGCGGATTCGTAGGCATTGGCGGGATATACGTCCCATGCTCCGAATTCGATGTCCGTAAGTTTTGCCATCGGGACAATCTCGTCGTAGCGGAGGTATTTCTTGTCGGCACCCCGTCCTACGCGGATCTTGTCGTACTGGGTCATCGAACCGACCGGTTTGGCCAGTCCTTTACGTACCATCATGACGCCCGTCATAAAAGTAGTGGCAACGGCGCCCAATCCTACACACAATACACCCAGCTTACCGTCGGCTGGTTTTACATTAGCACTTGTAGTCATAACGTACAGTTTCTCTCTATGTCTTTTGTAATGCCTTATTATATAATAAGGAATTGTTAGATTGTATTTGGGCTGCAAAGTAAGCTATTTATTTTTATATGGGGCAGAAAATGAGGGAAGAAGTTTTCAGAAATTGCAAAATCTATATGGAAGAAAGGTGAAAAAGGACATTTTATCGGTGCTTTTGGCTCTTCGGATTTTATCCTTCCTTGCAGGGGTAAGGTTTTTTTTGTACTTTTGCGCGCTTTCGGAGAACAGCATGAAGCAGAATAATCTATTCATCCATAAACTGATAGCCACGGGGCTCGGCTCGGGCTACTGCCCTTTTGCACCGGGTACGATGGGGGCCTTGCTCGCCGTGGGCCTGTGGCTGCTGGCCTTTGTGTGCGTGGATTTCGAGTCTCTCCGGTGGATAACGCTCGGCGCGGTCTGCCTCTTTACGGTATTGGGCGTCCATTCCACCAATGTCCTGCGGCCCCTTTGGGGCGAAGACCCCTCCCGGGTGGTCGTGGATGAGATGGTCGGCACGTGGATTGCCCTGCTGGCTGTGCCCGGCGGAGGGGAGATAGCCTGGGGATATGTGGCGGGGGCGTTTGTACTTTTCCGCCTTTTCGATATATTCAAGCCCTTGGGCATACGCCGCATGGAGCGTTTCCCCGGCGGTGTAGGGGTGATGGCCGACGATGTGCTGGCCGGAATCTATAGTTTCATACTCTTGTTGTCGGTGCGATGTCTGTAGGGATAAAGAAGATCATACGTTCCTTCTCGGAACGCGAAGGCGGCTTTTTCGTTTTCCTGCGCGCCCAGTGTTCGGCCCAGTTGGCCACGGTACTGGACTTTGCCGTCACTCTCTTCTTGTTTTACCTGTGTTCGCTCGGCTATGTCTATGCCACCTTTGCCGGCGCGCTCAGCGGGGCGGTGCTGAACTGTGTGGTCAATTACGAATGGACCTTCAAGGCCAGCGGCCTGGACAAGCGTGGCATAATCTTCAAGTATTTGCTGGTCTGGGGAGGAAGTGTATTGCTGAACACATGGGGGACCTACTTCTTTACCGAATGGATGCAGCATGCTTCCTGTCTGAATGCTCTGTTCGCCCTGCTGGGCGAGCACTGCTTTCTTGTAGCCAAGGTGCTGACGGCGGTGCTGGTGGGCTGCAGTTGGAACTATTTCCTGCAGCGCTCTTTTGTCTACCGTCCGGTCCGTATGAATTTTCATCTGAAGAAAAAGCAGAATAGATAACCAATGAATTACAGAGACTTTTTGCAGAAACTGATTTACCGCATCATCAATCCGTTAGTGCACGGGATGATCCGGGTGGGAATCACCCCGAATGTGATTACTACCACGGGGCTTGTCCTGAACGCCCTGGCTGCGGTGCTTCTGGTCTGTGCCGGACTCTCGCCCGACGATACGGGGCAGAGGCTTGTCGGATGGGCCGGAGGCGTGATTTTGTTTGCCGGCCTGTTCGATATGATGGACGGCCGTGTGGCCCGGGTGGGCAACATGTCGACGACTTTCGGGGCACTTTATGATTCTGTGCTCGACCGCTACAGCGAATTGCTCACTCTTTTCGGCTTGTGTGCCTATTTCAGTTGGAATGCCTATTTGCTCGGTTTCGTACTGACTGCCCTGGCTCTGATCGGTTCGCTGATGGTGAGTTATGTCCGTGCCCGTGCCGAGGGGCTGGGGCTGGAGTGCAAGGTCGGGCTGATGCAGCGCCCGGAGCGGGTGGTGCTGACGGCTGCGGGCGCCATTCTCTACGGGATATTTGCTTCCTCTTGCGCGATGCGGGAGGTCGGGTGGCTTTTCCTGACAGTTCCCATGGGGTTGATAGCATTGCTGGCCAACTGGACTGCTTTCGTCCGCTTGCGCCATTGCCGGAAACTGCTCCGGGGCAAGTGAGGGAAGCGGCCTGTTTCGGGCTATAGGGTTATAATCTAAGGTAAAACGAATCTTTATGAATCAGGATACAGGGGCGGGCTCTTTCGGAAAGAGCCGTTTCCCCTCTCGCCGGGAGTGCTTCCGGCTGTGTGCCTTGTGGGCATTGTTTTTCTGTGTGACAGGTGTATTTGTCGGACTCCGGGGAGACCATTTCCTGCTGGCAGGCATATTTTTTGTGTTGTTCTTTGCCGGGCTTCCGACCCGGAAGCTGGCCGTGGCTTTGATTCCCTTTGTCGTTTTTGCGGTTTCCTACGACTGGATGCGGATTTGGCCCAATTATATGGTCAACGACATAGATGTCCGCGGATTGTATGAGGCCGAACGCGCCTGGTTTGGCGTCGCGATGGGCGGGCAGACTGTCACCCTTTGCGAGTTTTTTGCGGCTCACCACCGGACTTGGGCCGACGTGATGGCCGGAATCTTCTATCTTTGCTGGGTCCCGGTGCCCATCGCTTTCGGCGTATGGCTGTACATTCGCGGAGAGCGGCGCTGGTATCTGCATTTTGCGCTGACGTTCCTCCTGGTCAACCTCATAGGCTTTGCCGGTTACTATGTGCATCCGGCGGCTCCGCCCTGGTATGTGATTCAATATGGCTTTGAGCCCGTGTTGGGCACTCCCGGCAATGTGGCGGGGCTGGGCCGCTTCGACGAGTTGTTGGGGCTGCCCGTTTTCCACTCCATCTATGGGCGGAACGCCAATGTCTTTGCGGCAGTTCCTTCGCTCCACGCCGCTTATATGGTGGTGGCTCTGGTTTATGCCGTAAAGAGCCGGCAAAACCGCTGGCTGCTGGCCGCATTCGCGGTCATCATGGTCGGGATCTGGTGGACGGCGGTCTACTCCGGCCATCACTACCTGGTCGACGTGTTGCTGGGCATGGGCTGTGCGCTGCTGGGTGTGGGGCTTTTTGAGTACGGGCTGATGCGCATCCCGGCTTTCCGCCGCTTCATGGAGCGGTATGAGGGCTATATCCGCCAGGTTCCCAAGAGCCGGGAGTAGCTGTCGATGAGCGATTTGGCTATTGCTTCTGCCGGGGTCTTGGCCATGGGCAGGTAGTCTTCGAGTTGCAGGTCGGCGGGAGTGAGCACCGTGCAGCCTTCTTCGCGGAAGATGTCGAGTATTTCCCGGATTTCGGGGTTGTCTCCCGCGTAGAAGCAGAGCGGGAAGAAGAACGGAAGGTCTGCGAAGTGCGCTTCCGTACTGCAGATGACGGGCTGGTTGCGGCGGCGTAGTTCGTTGGCGATGTCGCGGAACAGTGCGGTGTCGCTTTCTTGTTTTCCGTCCGTGCTTTTGCCCGGCAAAACCAGGAGTAGGGGGAAGGGTGCCTGCAGCAGTAGCCCGGCTTCCTCACTCTGTTCCTTTTTCCCCAATTGTATGGCCCGGCTGAACGGATAGGCGGCAAAACCTTCCGGAAGTTGCGGCGCGAGAATCTCGATGGCCTGCATGATTTCCCGATTAGTTGCAGCGCCGTTTGCAAAAAGCGCTGCACTTTTTGCCGAAAGATGCAGGGCTGTCTCCGGAAGCCAATAGCTGAGTCCGGCGAAGAGGGCGGTCTCTTCGCCGTTGTCCGGTCTGTTTCCGCCCTTGGGCGCACAGAAGCCGCCGAGGCGCATCCGTTTTTTTTCGAGGCGGACCAAGGGGAGTGTCTCCTCGGTCTGTGGCAGTTCGGGAATCGGGGCGATTCCGATGTAATTCCCGGGTGCCAGCCCGCCGCATTGTTGCAGGAAAAGCAGGAGCTCCTCTTCCTGTACGACGCAGCCGGCCTGCATCAGGAGTATTCCTCCCGTCTCCTTTTCTTGCAGGAGGCTGCAGATGGCCGCAGCCCATTCCTCCGCAAGCAACCGGTGCTTGCGGAGGAATGGGCTGTCGGGTATGGCCGTTGGCGACGGCTCTTGCGGGAGGAAGAGGTGGATCTCCCTGCAACCGCAGCGGTGGAGCTGCTCGATTTCGCGGAGAAGTTCGGGCCTTCCGTTGATTCGGAAGCCGAGAAGGCTCTCGGCCTGCGGGGCGAGTAGGGCAGCTCTCATGGGGCGGGTTATTCTTTCTCTTCCGTGTTTTTGGGAGCCCTCTCGTTGTCTTCGCGCGAGTGGGCGGGCTGTTTGCGCACCGGGTTGCGGCGTGCATATTCGTCGGCCTGCCGTGTGCGGAAGATGTCGATGGCGGAATACAGTGCCTGGCGGAAGGATTCGGGCGAAGCGATGCCTTTCCCGGCTATGTCGTAGGCCGTCCCGTGGGCGGGGGAGGTGCGCACGACGGGCAGACCGGCGGTATAGTTCACGCCTTCTTCCATACAGAGGGCCTTGAAGGGAGCCAGTCCCTGGTCGTGGTACATGGCCAGTATGGCGTCGAACTGGGCGATTCGCTCGGAGCCGAAGAACCCGTCGGCGGCATAGGGGCCGAAACAGTAGATTCCCCCGGCGTTCAGCTCATCGATGGCCGGGCGTATGATTTCCTGTTCTTCCGTTCCGAGCAGGCCGTTGTCGCCCGCGTGCGGATTCAGGGCCAGGACGGCGATGCGGGGGCGGCCCTTGCCGAAGTCCTGCTTCAGCGAGCGGTTGAGAATCTCGGCTTTTTCCTTGATTCGCTCTTTGGTTATGGCGGCAGGTATCTGGGCAATGGACAGATGGTTGGTGACTAAAGCCACTCTCAGGTCGCCTTTCATGAGGATCATGAGCGACTTTTGCCCTTCGCCGAGGCGTTCTTCCAGATATTCGGTATGGCCGGAGAAGTGGAAGCCTTCGTTTTGGATCGTATTCTTGTTGATAGGGGCGGTGACCAATGCGTCGAAGAGTCCTTCTTTCGCATCCTTTACGGCCCATTCCAATGCCTTGTAGGCGGCCATTCCGGCCTCGGCAGTGGGTTTGGAGAGCTCCACTTTGGTCTCTCCCTCCAGCACGTTCACGATGTTCAGCCGCCCCGGGGCAGCCTCCGAGGCGGAGCCGATGGCGGTGAAGTTCGTATTCAGGTTGAGGCTCTTGCGGTGGTAGGAGGCCACTTTGGCAGAGCCGTAGACGATGGGGGTGCAGAGGTCGAACATTGCCGGGTCTTCGAATGCTTTGAGGATGACCTCGTATCCTACTCCGTTGGTGTCCCCTTGGGTGATTCCTATGCGGATTTTGTGGTTATTGTCCATGGCGGGTTGGCTTTTGTCTTAGTGTTTTGTATAAACTGAGTGAGCAAAGATAGTGAAACTCGCTGGAATAATCGAATAAAATGGGGTGACATGCGCGGATCCGGCGTGGTGTTTCTATGAAAAAGAGTCAGTTTGTCCTATTGTTTGCTGCAGAAATCCTATTTTGTGGCTCCGGTAATATTTTATCTTTGAGCCACTGATAACCCCTAAACCTATGTAAGTATGAAACACCGCATTGCACAGAAGACCGGCCGAAGCCTCGCTTCTGCCCTGTTGGCCCTCTCTTTGGCGGCCTGCACTTCAACGAATCAGAAACCCCACTACGACATCGAGTCCGTGGCCTCGGAGAAAGGCACGGAAGTCTTTCAGCCCAGTTGGGAGAACATTGCCGGGCATTATCAGTTTCCCGAGTGGTTCCGGGACGGGAAGTTCGGCATTTTCATCCATTGGGGCGTTTATTCCGTCCCGGCCTTCGGCAGCGAGTGGTATCCGCGCAATATGTATCTCAAGGATTCGCCGGAATACAAGCACCATATCGCGACCTACGGCAAGCATACGGACTTCGGTTATAAGGATTTCATCCCCATGTTTACGGCAGCGAAGTTCGATGCCGACGAGTGGGCCAGCCTGTTTAAGGAGGCCGGCGCGCGCTATGTGATTCCCGTGGCGGAGCATCACGACGGATTTGCCATGTACGACAGCGACCTGAATGAGTGGAACGCCGTAAAGATGGGGCCGAAAAAGGATATCATCGGCCTGCTGAAGAAAGCTGTGGAGAAGCAGGGCATGACGTTCGGCGTCTCTTCGCACCGGGCCGAGAATGCCTGGTTCTTCAACGGGGGCATGGACTTCCCCTCCGACGTGCAGGATACTACGATTACCCTATACGGGAGACGCTATGGGCAGGAGAAGTATACGGAAGACGTGGCCCGCGAATGGCTGGAACATACGTATGAGTTGGTGGTGAAGTACAGGCCCAGCCTGATTTGGTTTGACTGGACGGTGAACAACCCCGTGCTGATGCCTTATTTCAACCGCTTCCTGGCGTTCTACTACAACAATGCTTTGGATTGGGGGAAAGGCGTGGTGGTCAATACCAAGCAGGGGTATCCCACGAACGTGCAGGTGTGGGACATGGAGCGCGGCAAGTCGGACAAGATGATGCAGTTCCCCTGGCAGACGGATACGTCGGTAGGCAAGAAATCGTGGAGCTATGTGGAGGGCGAGGAGAACAAGACTCCGGAGCAAATCGTGCATGACCTGGTGGACATCGTCAGCAAGAACGGCAACCTCTTGCTCAACATCGGCCCGAAGGCCGACGGCACGATAACGGACGGGCAGAAGAACGTGCTGCTTTCCATAGGCCGCTGGCTGAAAGTGAACGGCGAGGCCATCTACGGCACACGCTGCTGGAAGAAATTCGGCGAGGGCGATGCGGTCGTGACGAAGGGTTCTTTCTCAGACAATGCGGCTGCGGAATACACTTCCCGCGACTTGCGCTTCACCACCAAGGGGAACGATTTCTACGTCATTGCCCTGAATTGGGACGCAGACCATGTCCTTGTCAAGTCCCTGACCCCGGAAGTCATAGCCGACGCCCGGATAAAGGGCATCACGATGCTGGGCTCCACGGAGAAGATACGCTGGGAGCAGACGGACGAGGGCCTGCGTATCGACTTTCCCTCGCAGAAGCCGTGCGACTATGCCTATACCTTCAAGATAGCCTTCGACCGCGAAGTAGGCCGCGACCTGCCCTCCGAGGCTTCCAATGAGGTGATGAAGCACGGGGCCTGACGCGGAATTATTCATAAGAGCCGGCAGCCCGCCCGGAGCGGGCTGCCGATAGACGACAAACGGCGGGGAACAGCCGAGAGAAAGGCTTGTTCCCCGCCGTGTCTTTATAGCCGGTCGGGAGGATTCCCTGCTCAGCGGGTGAGGACTACCGTGCCGCCTACGATGTATTTCCCTGCGGGGAGGGCTATGAAGGCTTCTTCTCCCGCGTCCATGCGGAGGCGCTGCACGAGCGTCCCGTCCATATTATATAGGTATAGGGATTGGGCCCTTGCCGAGCGGATGCGGATGCCGCCGTCATCGGTGCTCAGGGTCAGGCCGGACTCCGGTTCTCCGGCTGCCAAGCCGATGGAGGGCAGCACGGTGGGATCGTCGGCGGGCTCGTAGCCGATGGCTATGTAGTTGTCCTGTGCGTCCTTCAGCTTGGCGATGAGGGCGGAGACTTCTTTCCCGTCGTCGCCTGCGGTTTCATCAAGGAGGCATGCGGCGGCCTCCTCGATGGCTTGGTCCAAGGTCAGCCGCACGGTGGCGCTGTCCACGGCAAGTTGCGCCCGGTATTTGCGCGCGGTGTCGAGCACGGCTTCCAGGGTGTCGTATTCCAGTGCCGAAACCTCCACGTCGGCCCAGAGGGCGTAGAGCTTCTCCTGCGCGGCGTTCAGCGTGGAGGGGGTGAAACCGGAAGTCCGGCGCACTTCGTCGAGGTATGCAAAATAAGTTTCTTTCAGCGCTTTGTTGGCAGCGGGCAGCAGCCTCTGTGTATAGTCTTGCGGGTATTCCACATAGTTCTCCCTGCCGGGCACGTTGAGTGCGACCCAGCGGTCGAGCGCATCGGGGGCGGTGCCGATGTAGTGCAGGATGAATTCGTCGAAGCGGAACAGGTTGGCCGTGGAGTTCTGCGTCCGTGCCCCGAGGGTGAGTGTGCCGTCGGTCACTTGCACGGCCACTTTCATTTCCACCCGGCTCTCTTTACCCGGATGTGCCACAGCCTGGCCGTTGGCGAAGAAGCCGGTTCCGCTACCGTTGGAGAGGGCGGTGACGGTCATTACGTAGTATCCGTCGGGAAGGAGGGCATCTATTTTCTGGGAAAGCTCGGAGTCTGGTAAGTAGCTCCCGTCATTCCGGCGATTTTCGCAGCATAAGCCGGAGAGAAAGCTGATGTTGGCCTGATAAGCGCCGCTGTTTGTCCATCCGGTGAGGGGGCCGGTTTCTCCATACCCTGTAATGCCGCCGTCAAAATTGGGGTTTACGATGAAGAATTCGCAGAAGTTCTCGGGTGAAGCGTCTACTTCCTGTTTACGGTACATGGCGGCTTTCAGGTTGGCCACGGCGCAGTCTACGTCGCGTTGGGTGGAGCTTCCGAAAGAAAGCGTGGACAATGCATAGGTAATGGCTTCCTCGAATTGGAGCGATCCCTCGTACATTCCGGCTTCTTGCTGGTGTAGGGCTGTTTGCCAGAGGGTGTCGAGTACGCTCTTATCCGTGCCGAGCGGATTCCATTCGTCTGCCTGTGCGGTTGCGGGGGAGAGCATCGAGGCGCCGAGCAGTGCGGCGCAGAGGTAAGTTGCGGTTTGTTTCATAACAAAATGTATTTTGATGGTTAATAAAAAGTGATTGATCCGGTTGGATGTCCCTCTTTCTACGGTTTGCTTCCGCCTTGTTTCTTCAGCGTGGAGAGCATGCCGCAGGCGGCAAAGATGTCCTCGCCGCGGGAGGCGCGGATGGTGGTGAAGAGGCCGTGCCCGGTGAGGAAGTCGCGCAGGCGGAGCATCTCCCGCTCGTCGGCGCCGTGCAGGGGGGAGTCGGGGATGGCGTGGAAGCGGATGAGATTGACGCGGCAGTGCAGGCCCCGCAGCAGGCGCAGGAGCGCATTCATGTGGGCGGGCGTGTCGTTGAGCCCGCGGAAGACGATGTACTCGAAGGAGAGGCGCCGCTGTCCGCTCCAGTCGTAGTCGTGCAGCTGGTCCACTATTTCCTGGACGGGGAAGGCTTTCTCGGCCGGCATGAGCGAGAGGCGCTCTTCGGGCAGGGCGTTGTGGAGGCTGACGGCCAGGTGGCAGTCGCTCTCCTGCAGGAAGCGGGCCAGCCCGCGGCGCACGCCTACGGTGGAGAGGGTGATGCGCCGCGGGCTCCAGCCGTATCCCCAGGGGGAAGTGAGGGCGGCGAGGGCGCGGAGCACGGCGTCGGTATTGTCCAGCGGCTCGCCCATGCCCATAAAGACGAGGTTCGTCAGCCTGCCGGCCTCGGGCAGGGAATAAATCTGGTTGAGGATTTCGGCCGCGGTGAGCTGCCCGCCGAAGCCCTGGCGGCCGGTCATGCAGAAGGCGCAGCCCATCTTGCAGCCCACCTGCGAGGAGACGCACAGCGTGGCGCGGTCTTCTTCGGGGATGTAGACGCTCTCCACGAATCCCGCGCCGCTCTTCCCGGCTTTTCCGCTGCCGGCGCGGTAGAGGTACTTGGCCGTCCCGTCTCGGGAGCGCTGCACGTCGACGGGCTCTTTGGCCCCGATGCAGTAGGCCCCGGCGAGGCTCTGGCGGTGGCGCAGCGAGAGATTGGTCATCTCCTCGATGCTCCGCACGTGTTTCTTGTAGATCCATTCGGCCATTTGCCTGGCGGCAAACGAGGGCATCTGCAGGCTTCGGGCTACGGCCTGCAGTTCTTCGGGCGTCATGCCCAGCAGCGGTGTCTTTTCTTCCATAGGGGTTTCCGGCCGGGCGGCCGGCGCGGGGATGGTTTATAGGGTGCAAAGATACTTAAAAAATGGGCGCTTCCCTTTGTTCCCGCCGGGGATTTGCCTAATTTTGCTCTCCGAATCCGGAGAAAACCGCAGGCGCTTTTCCCGAAAAGCGGCAGCACTTTTCCCAGAAAGCGGCAGCACTTTTTTCGAGAAGCGGCAGCGGTCGTCAGAGTCCGGTAAAGTAGTTTTTTAAAAATAGGTAAGTGAATTATGATTTCAGAGAAGTTGCAGCAAGCCATCAATGAGCAGATCACGGCCGAACTGTGGTCGGCAAATTTGTATCTCTCCATGTCGTTCTACTATGCCCATGCCGGGCTCGACGGTTTTGCGAGCTGGATGAAGAAGCAGTCGCAGGAGGAATTGGACCACGCCTACGACATGGCCGGCTATCTCATCAAGCGCGGCGGCAAGGCGCTGGTGGACAAGATAGACGTAGTGCCCTGCGATTGGGGAAGCCCGCTGGAGGCTTTCGAGCAGGTGTATGCCCATGAGTGCCGTGTCTCCAAGCTGATCGACGGGCTGGTGGACGTGGCTTCCGCCGAGCGCGACAAGGCTACGCAGGACTTCTTGTGGGGCTATGTGCGCGAGCAGGTAGAGGAAGAGGCCACGGCGCAGGGCATCGTGGACAAGATGAAGCTGGGCGGCGACGCCGGCCTGCTCCTCGTGGATGCCGAACTGGCCAAGCGCTGAGCCGCGCAGGCAGCGTCTCCCGGATAGGGAGTCTATTAGGAAAATAAGCGAGTTGCGCCTTGCGGGACGGGTTCCTGCAGGGCGCAACTCTAGTTTCGGGGGCCGGGAGGCCGCTATCGGTTGACGCGGACTTCGGGGAAGTACTCGGCAAAGAGGCTGCGGGCGGCTTCTATTTGTTCCGGGGTGTTCTCCTTCACGCCGTCGAGGGCGTAGGGCTGGCCGAGCGCGGCATACTTGTGGACGCCGAACGTATGGTAGGGCAGGATTTCCACCCGCTCCACCATGCGGTAGTCCCCGAAGTGGCGGCAGAGGGCGAGGATGTCTTCCCGGAAATCGGAGTAGCCCGGCACCAGCACGTAGCGCAGCCACATCGGCCGCCCTGCCGCTTCCAGCCGGGCGGCGGTCTCCAGTGTGGCGGAGTTGCTCTGCCCTGTCAGGAGGCGGTGGCGCTCGTCGCAAAACTCCTTGATGTCCAGGAGCACCAGGTCGGTCAGGGCGAAGAGCTCCTCGGCATCTTTGCTGCGGATGCTGCCGTTGGTGTCCAGACAGATGTGGATGCCGTTTTCTTTCAGCTGCCGGAAGAGGGGGACGAGTGCGGCGGCCTGCAGCGTGGGTTCCCCGCCGCTGAAGGTGATGCCTCCCTTCTTTCCGAAGAAGGGCTTCTCGCTCATGGCTTTGGCGAGTATCTCCCGGGGCGGGGTGGGTGTACCGCCGCGGCAGGGGAGCGTGTCGGGGTTGGCACAGTAGAGGCAGCGGAAATTGCAGCCCTGCAGGAAAACGACGAGCCGGAGGCCCGGCCCGTCGTATGTGCCCATGCTTTCGTAGGAATGTACGCGTATGGTCTGTTCGGATTGCATGGCGTATCGGTCAGAATGCGGCAGCGGCCTACATGCGTTCGTGGAAGCTGCGCGAGATTACCTCCAGCTGGTGTTCGCGGCTGAGGGAGACGAAGTTGACGGCATAGCCGGATACGCGGATGGTGAGCTGCGGGTATTTCTCCGGATGTTCCATGGCGTCTTGCAGCGTCTCGCGGTTGAGTACGTTGACGTTGAGGTGGTGTGCGCCTTTGGTGAAGTACCCGTCGATCATCGTGATGAGGTTTTCCACGCGGTCTTCGGGCGTGGCTCCCAGAGAGTGGGGGATGATGGAGAAAGTGTTGCTGATGCCGTCCTGCGAATCGCGGTAGCGGAGTTTGGCAACCGAGCTGAGGGATGCGATCGCGCCGCTCTTGTCCCGCCCGTGCATGGGGTTGGCGCCGGGGGCGAATGCCACGCCTTTGGCGCGGCCGTCGGGCGTGGCGCCGGTCTTCTTGCCGTACATCACGTTGGAGGTGATGGTCAGCAGCGAGAGCGTGGGGCGTGCGTTCTTGTAGACGGGCAGCTTCTTCAGCTCTTCCATGAAGTAGTAGATGAGATCGACGCCGAGGTGGTCGACGCGGTCGTCGTCGTTTCCGAAGCAGGGGAACTCGCCTTCGATGTCGAATCCTTCGGTCAGGCCGATTTCGTTGCGCCGCGCGGTGACTTTGGCGTACTTGATGGCCGAAAGGGAGTCGAGCACGATGGACAGCCCGGCAGCGCCGTAGGCCAGATTGATGCGCGGATTGGTGTCGACGAAGGCCATTTGTGCCTTTTCGTAGTAGTACTTGTCGTGCATGTAGTGGATGATGTTCATCGCATCGTTATACACGCGGGCTATTTCCTTCAGCACTTTCTTGTAGTTGGCCATGACTTCTTCAAACTGCAGCTCGTCGTTCGTCAGGACGGGGATGCCCTTCACCATGACGGTGCCGGTGTTTTCGCAGCGGCCGCCGTTGATGGCCAGCAGGAGCGCCTTGGCCAGGTTGCAGCGGGCGCCGAAGAACGGGATCTGGCGGCCTATGCCCTGATAGGATACGCCGCAGGCAATGCCGTAATCGGCCGAGTTGCGGACTTCGCGCATGAGGGTGTCGTTCTCGTATTGTATGGAGGAAGTGTCGATGGACACCTTGGCGCAGAACTCCTTGAAGCCCTCGGGCAGCTCGGGGCTCCAGAGGATTGTGAGGTTAGGCTCGGGGGAGGGGCCGAGATTGTAGAGCGTCTGCAGGAAGCGGAAGGAGGTCTTGGTCACTTTGCTGCGGCCGTCGTTGAAGCGTCCGCCGATGGCTTCCGTCACCCACGTGGGGTCGCCGGCGAAAATGTCGTTGTAGGACTGCATGCGCAGGTGGCGCACCATGCGGAGTTTGATGACGAACTGGTCGATGAGTTCCTGCGCGAAGGTCTCGTCGATGGTCCCCTTTTCGAGTTCGTACTGGATGTAGATGTCGAGGAATGAGGATACGTTGCCCAGTGACATGGCCGCTCCGTCCTGTTCCTTGACGGCCGCGAGGTAGGCCATGTAGACCCATTGCACGGCTTCCTGCGCCGTGTAGGCCGGGCGGGAGAGGTCGAGGCCGTAGTATTCGCCCATGATTTTGATTTCCTGCAGGGCCTTTATCTGCTCGGCCACTTCCTCGCGCAGGCGGATGCGCTCGTCGGTCATGGGGCTTGTCAGGGCGCGGAGGTCGGCTTTCTTGGCCTCGACGAGGCGGTCGATGCCGTAGAGGGCGAGGCGGCGGTAGTCGCCGATGATGCGGCCGCGGGCATAATTGTCGGGCAGGCCGGTGAGGAATCCGAGCGAACGGAAGGAGCGGATTTCCTCGGTGTAGGCATCGAAGACGCCGTCGTTGTGCGTCTTACGGTAGTGGTTGAAGATGTCGCTCACGCGTTCGTCTACTTCGAGGCCGTTTTCCTTGCAGGCTTTGGTGACTACCTTGATGCCTCCGAAGGGTTTGATGGCCCGTTTCAGCAGTTCGTCGGTCTGGAGTCCCACGATCAGCTCGTTCTCCCGGTCGATGTAGCCCGCCTTGTGCGACGTGATGGTGGAGACCGTATGGTTGTCTATGGCGCGCACGCCGTGGTTGGCGCGTTCTTCGGCGATGGCCTTGAGGCAGATGTCCCAGATGCGCTTGGTCCGTTCGGTGGGGCCTGCGAGGAAAGAGGCGTCGCCCTCGTAGGGGGTGATGTTTTTCTTGACGAAGTCGGTCACGTTGATGGCTTGGCTCCAAAGCCCATCTTTGAAGATTTTGTTCAGTTCCATAGGCGGTCTGTTAAATTTGTCTGTGCGAAATTATTTTTTGCGCTGCAAAGATAGGATGTTTATGGCTTGTTTTGCAAATAATGTGGTACATTATTCGCTTTTTGGGCAGTACTTCCGGCCGCCCGGGCCTTCTTCTCATGGGGGCGTATTGCTGTACAGGGTGGAGAGGGGCGGGGCGGTTTTCGGGAAAAGCCCTGCATGTTTTCCGAAAAAGCGGCAGGACTTCCCGGAAAAAGATGCTGCGCTTTTTTCCTTCCGGTGCGGGGAAAGCGGGTGGCGGAGAAAGGGGGAAGCGGAACATCCGCAGGGGGATATTCCGCTTCTCCATGGGGTTGGCCTTTCCCGCAGGGGCTGTGTATGCGTGCGGGGCAGGGGGGTTATTGTACGATGAGGCGTGCCGTCTGGGTCTTTCCCCCGCAGCGCAGGCTGACGAGGTAGAGCCCGCTGTCCAGGTTGCCCGGCAATTCTATTTCTCCCGAAGCGCCGGGCTGGGCCTGCAGCACTACCGTTCCGCCGAGCGAGACGATGCTCACGGACGGGGTGGCCCCGGGTTCTTGAGAGAAGCTCAGCCGGATGCTTTCGCCGGCGCGGGCCACGCTGGGGGCGAGGCTGAAGCTGAGGTTGGCCGGCGCGTCTGTTTCTTCCACTCCGGTGAAGCTGTGGTCGTAGAGGTACTGCGTGTATTCGTACCACTTGACGTAGGGATCGGCCGTGTGGTAGACGCCGCGGCGCAGGCGCAGGCGGTAGTCGAACTTTGCCTTGCGGGTTTCGTCGCCTTCATATTCGTAGTCCGTATTGGTCACTACGGCTATGACCACTTCGTTCGCGGGCCGCTCGTCGGCGGCGGAGGGAATCTTGAGCACGCACTCGCCCTCGGGCACGGGGGTGCTGTAGACGATGTCGCCTTTCCTGGTGCGGTAGCAGAGCTGGAGGGTCATGTTCCGGCCGATGGGCAGGAACTCTACGGAGATCACCGTGTCTTTCTTCTCAATGTGGAGGGGAATCTGGTTGGCTCCCGACCATCCCGGCAGGGTGCGCTCCTCGGGGGTGACGAGACCCTGGCCGTCCGAGGTGCATTGCACGTAGGGCGTCATGTTCCAGGGCTCCACTTTTTGCACGTAGGGCGCCCATTCCTGCTGCGTAACGCCGTTGAAATTATTGTTGAGCAGCTTCTTTGCGGCATTTGTCCACTTCCCGAAGTCCAGCATGGCCTGCTTGGCGCGGTATTCGGTGATGAGCCGGCGCATCTGGTCGCTGCCCAGGGAGTCGGCCATGCCCTCCAATACGCGGTTGGGGCAGTTGGCCCAGATCCAAGGCACTACGCCGTCGCCCAGCGTCTGGCCGAGGAATACGACGAAGAGGTTGCCGTATTGCGTGCCGCCCAGCAGGTTGCGCCAGTTGCAGAGCTGCTGTCCTGCGTCGTTGTAGACGTTTACGCCCTCGGCTGCAGGGCCTCCGAAGGAACCGTCCAGCAGCCATCCGCTATAGCACTCGATGGGCATGAAAGGGGCGATGAGGGCTCCGGCGTTGAGGTAGCCCATTTCGTTGTAGATGCCGCTGGTGCGCGACTCGTATTCCTGCTGAAGCCAGGTGTTGCCGCCTTCCTGTATCCAGGCGGAGCCCTTACATCCGGGCAGGTCGGCCAGCAGGGCGTGGATTCCCTCGTGGACTACGGCACCGGTCTGGTAGCTCTTGTCGCTGGCAGGGTAGGGGCAGTTGGGGTGGAAGCTGTAGACGGGATAATAGGAGATGAGGACCATGGGGTAAGTCACGCCGTCGTACGTCGTGGCGCTCTGCCATCCGCCCAGTGCGGTGCTGTCGGCATCGTCGGTGGGCAGGCCCGATCCGTAGAGATAGATGGTGCTGCGGTAGCCGCTGCGCGCGCGGAGGTCGGGCGGCCAGCCCATGCTGTCGCGGAAGTAGGCGAAGTCGTGGTTCATGCGCTCAAGCATGGCACGGATTCCCTCTTCGCCCACCTGGTCGGTGGCCACGTGGTTGGCCTCCGGGCCCCATGCGTAGGTCCACCATCCGTCGCTGATTCGTCCGGCTACCGGAAACTCTTCCAGGTCTTTCGTCGGGGCGGGGAAGTCGGGATAGAGCTTGCGGAAGTCGTAGTTGAGCGAGGGGGTGTATTTTTTCCACGTGTATTCGGCTCCGACCGCGCCGTCGTAGACGGTGAGGCTGAAGGGCTGGCTGGTCTTTCCGAAGGCGGAGTTGGTGAAAGTCACGGTGTAGGTGCCCGTCATGTCGCTCGTTACGGCGGAGAGGGTGATGACGGAATCGGTGGAGGCGAAGCCGTTCGGGCCGGTCCAGGCCCAGGTCCCGGGTGTGGCGTGGGCTTCGTCGATGCTGACGGCGTAGGATACCGATTCGCCCTCGGCCACGGTACGGTGGGCGATGCCTTCTTCCCATTCGCCGCTGCCTACTGAGGAACTGTAGGAGGCAAAGGGAGTGGGCACGGTGTAGTAGCCTTTTACTTGGAACTCGATGATGGCAGTACCGATTGGAGTTGTAATATCGGGGTGATACATGGTTACGCGGATGCGTTTTGTAAGGATGTTCGGCAGGGTAAGTGTGTTGAATTTGTCGCCTGCTGTACCGATATTGTCGACTTTTACGTAGGTGTTGGAACTTTCATCGTAGTACTCAATAGCAGCTTCTGTGGGGTATTGTAGGCCACCGCCGTCGGTGCACCAATAGACGGATGCTTCTGTGAGTACGGCGTCTGAAGGAAATTCGTATAATACCCAGTTTGTCTGGCTATTGCTCCCCCAATTCCCATAGGTTCCACCGTTCTCTTTATTACTGTCGCCATTGTTGGGGTGGTAGTAATTGCTCCATTGGGAGTTAGGACCGACTTTGCCGTCGTTGACGGCGCCGAGCGTTTCCCAGCCCGAACAGAAGGAGGTGCTGACGACGACTTCCGGGTCGGTACTGATGACTTGTGCCTCTTGTGCCGTGAGGGCTGCCGGGCTGGAGAGCGCGGCGCACAGGGCGAGGCTGAGGGTAGTAAGTCTTGTTTTCATAGGCATAACAGGTTTGGTTGTGAAACACGGTAATAGTTTCTCGCAAAAATAGTTTTTTTCGGGTAAAGATACGGTTGTTTCCCCGAAAAGTTGCTCTCCGGGCGGGAAAAAAGTGCTGCATGTATCTGAAAAGGGCGGCAGGACTTTTCGGGAAAAGATGCGGGGCTTTTGGGGAGGAGCGGCAGGGGGAGGCGCGGAGGGTGGCGGCTGAGGGGTCAGAAGCGCATGCCGTAGTAGAGGCGGGCGCGGAAGTAGAGGTCGGATATGTCGAGGGAGGAGTGGCGGATGAGCAGGAAGTTGTTGGACAGGGAGAAGCCTCCGAAGTGTCGGCGTGCGCTGTAGAGGAGGCCGATGCGCAGGGCGGGGTTGGTGTTGAGGATGTTGTAGTGGATTTTTTCGCTGTGGCCGGGATAGTCGATGGTGCCTTTTTCGTAGACGGGCACGGTGCCGAGGAGGGAGGCATGGAGCGTCCAGCGCCGCCCGAGTACCCAGTTGTGGGCGTAGCCGAAGCTCAGCCCGATGCGCAGGTAGGAGGTCTTGCGGGGAATCTGCGTGAGGTCGGCTGTCCCGGGGTCGAGATCGGGCGGAATCTGTCCTTCGTCCAGGGTGAGCCGCTGGGCGCTGAGTTCGCAGCCGAGGAGGAAACTGCCGCTGCTGCGGCGCTGGTAGTAGCTTTGCGTGATGGTGCAGGGATAGGAGAAGCGTCGGTGGTTGAAGACGTAGTAGGCGCTTCCCTGGAGGCGTTGGCTCTCGAAGCAGCGGAGCGAGGTGTGGAGGATTTTGTGTTGCCCGTTGTGGAGGGAATAGTTGTTGGACGTGGTGTAGAAGAGTTCGCCTCCAAGGCGGTTGCCGTAGCTGCTCAGGCTGTAGTCCATCTCCTTTTTGCTTTTCCGCCCGAGCAGAGGGTCTACACTGGTGGATAGGCCGAGGGTCAGGTGCCGGTAGGTGAGGTTGACGCCTATCTTCATCTGTGGCGCGGAGCGCAGGGCGAGGTCGTTTTCGCTGTCTTTCCAGCGGAATTCGTAGCGGCCGAACGAGCCGGTCAGTTTGGGCTTTACGATGAGGCGGAAGGTGTCGCGGGCAATGTAGCTGCTGTCTACGGCGGAGCCTTTGGTGAAGCGGTCGATGAGCCGGTCTACCCATTCCGGCACGATGCCGCCTTTTTCCGCTCCCATGAGCAGGAGGGGAAAGGCTGACAGGCAGCAAAGCAACCGGATGCGCAGGGGGATCATCACTCGGGGGAAGCAAAAACGGCAGCCCGCAGGCTGCCGTTGGGAGTTTAGTTGTTGTGGTGTTCGTGGAGTTTGGCCATGATGAGCGCCTCCAGTTCTTCCGCCAGTTCGGGATTGTCCTTGATGAGCTGTTTGGCTGCGTCGCGTCCCTGGCCGAGTTTCGTGTCGTTGTAGCTGAACCACGAGCCGCTTTTCTTGATAATCCCAAGGTCAGTTCCCAAATCGATTATCTCTCCGGAGCGGGAGATGCCTTCGCCGAACATGATGTCGAACTGGGCGCGGCGGAAGGGGGGCGCCACTTTGTTTTTCACGACCTTGATCTTCGTTGTCTTGCCCAGCACTTCGTCGCCGTCTTTGATGGGTTGGCCGCCGCGGATGTCGATGCGGACGCTGGCGTAGAACTTCAGCGCGTTTCCGCCCGTGGTGGTCTCGGGGTTGGCAAACATGACGCCGATTTTCTCTCGCAACTGGTTGATGAAGATGCAGCATGTGCCGGATTTGCTCACGGCCGCGGTCAGTTTCCGCAACGCCTGCGACATGAGGCGGGCCTGGAGGCCTACTTTGTTGTCGCCCATGTCGCCCTCGATCTCGGCTTTTGGCGTAAGGGCGGCCACGGAGTCGATGACGATGATGTCGATTGCCGCAGAGCGGATGAGCTGTTCGGCTATCTCAAGGGCTTGTTCGCCGTTGTCGGGCTGGGATATGAGCAGGTTGTCGATGTCTACGCCCAGCTTCTCGGCATAGAAGCGGTCGAAGGCATGTTCTGCATCGATGAAGGCCGCAATTCCGCCGTTCTTCTGGGCTTCTGCGATGGCGTGGATGGCCAGTGTGGTTTTACCGCTGGATTCCGGGCCGTAGATTTCGATGATTCTGCCGCGCGGGTAGCCGCCGACGCCCAAGGCCGCATTGAGTCCGATGGAACCGGTGGAGATGACGGCCACGGGTTCTACGCTCTCATCGCCCATTTTCATGATGGAGCCTTTGCCGAAGCTCTTCTCGATTTTGTCCATTGCAGCCTGCAAGGCTTTTATTTTTTCTGAATCTGCCATTTCGTAGGATTGTTGCTTTTGATGGATTGTTCTGTGGGTTTGTTTCTCAGGGGCTACAGTTCCAGGTCGCCGTCCTTTATCTCATGCCAGGGAAGTCCCTGCCTGTTGAGTTGCTCCATGAAGGGGTCGGGATCGAATTCCTCCACGTTGTGCACGCCGGGTTGCTTCCAGATTCCCTGCAGGAAGAGCATGGCGCCGATCATGGCGGGCACGCCGGTCGTGTAGCTCACGGCCTGCATGCCGGTTTCCTGATAGGCGGCCTGGTGGCTGCAGTTGTTGTATATATAGTAGGTGTGCTCCTTCCCGTCTTTTGTGCCGCGTATCCGGCAGCCTATGCTGGTCTCGCCTTCGTAGTTCTCGCCGAGGTCTTGCGGGTTGGGCAGTACGGCTTTGAGGAACTGTATGGGGACTATCTTCTGGCCGTTGTAGTCGATTTCGTCGATACGTGCCATGCCGATGTTCTGGATGACGCGCAGGTGGGTCAGATATTCCTGCCCGAATGTCATCCAGAAGCGCGCCCGCTTGATAGTGGGGAAGTTCACGACGAGCGACTCCAGCTCCTCGTGGTAGAGAAGGTAGCTCTCGCGCGGTCCGATGTTGGGGTAAGTGAGCGGTTTGTGTATCTCCAGGGAGCCGGTTTCCACCCATTTCCCGTCTTCGTAGTACCGGCCTTTCTGCGTAATCTCGCGGATGTTTATCTCCGGGTTGAAGTTCGTGGCAAAAGCCTTGTGGTGGTTTCCGGCATTGCAGTCTACGATGTCGAGATAGTGTATCTCGTCAAAATGGTGTTTGGCGGCATAAGCCGTGAAAATACCGCTCACTCCCGGGTCGAAGCCGCAGCCGAGTATGGCGGTCAGGCCGGCTTTTTCGAAACGCTCCCGGTAGGCCCACTGCCAGCTGTACTCGAAATGGGCTTCGTCCTTGGGCTCGTAGTTGGCCGTGTCCAGGTAATTCACGCCGGCCTCCAGGCAAGCGTCCATAATCGTCAGGTCTTGATAGGGAAGGGCCACGTTGACCACGATTTCCGGCTGGTAGCTGCGGAAGAGGGCCACGAGTTCTGCCACGTTGTCGGCGTCTACCTGCGCCGTGCTGATGCGCGCTCCCTTGCCGTACTTGCCGATGGCCTCGGCCAGCGCATCGCATTTCGCCTTGGTGCGGCTGGCAATCAGTATGTCGGTGAAGACTTCGGCGTTTTGCGCCATCTTGTGCGCCACTACAGTGCCTACGCCTCCGGCACCGATCAGTATGACTTTGCTCATAATCTTGGGGTTCTTGATTTTTGTTTGTGAGAGTGTTTTCGCCTACAAAGATAGGCCAAAAGAAATAAATCCCTATATTTGTGCTCGCTTTTTCATCGAATTTTCTTATGGAATGCACAACGTTTGACATCCAACTCTCGCCCCGTCCGCGTGGTTTCCACCTGGTTACGGGCGAAATCATGCGCCGGGTTTCCCGCCTGCCCCGCAACGGGCTGATGGTCCTCTTTCTGAAACATACGTCGGCCGCCTTGACTCTGAACGAAAATGCCGACCCCGACGTGCGCCAGGACTTCGAAAGTTTCTTCCGCCGTGCCGTGCCCGACGGGGCTCCTTACTTCATCCATACGCTGGAGGGCGACGACGATATGCCGGCGCACGTGAAGGCTTCGCTGCTGGGCGCTTCGGTCACGATACCCATCCGCGAGGGCCGGCTGAATCTGGGCACGTGGCAGGGCGTCTATCTCTGCGAGTTTCGCAACCACGGCGGCGCACGCACCGTCTCCGTCACCCTGATGGGCGAGTGAGAAGCCTGCGCGTTTTCTTTCTGTCTTACCATATTTATATAGGAATATCCCCATGGATTTGTTTTCTTTTCTGTTGATTATCGTATTAGTTGCCGCGTTGGCGGCTTGTTACCTGCTTCTTTCCCGCCGGAATGCCCGCCTGGCGGCGGCCCAGTCTGCCCTTGAGGCGGAAAACCGTATGCTCCTCCAGTCGGCCGGGCAGCAGCAGGCGCAGGCCGCTGCCGAACTGGAGCGCGTGCGTGCCGAGGCCGACCGGCGCCTGCAGGAGTGCCGGGCCGAGTGGGAGCAGCGCCTCTCGGACGAGCGGGCTTCCTCCCTGCGCCAAAGGCAGGAGCAGGAAGTTGCCTTCGCCCGCCGGCTGGAGGACGAACGCGAGGCCGCTGCCGGGCAGCAGCGCCGCATGGCCGTGGAGTTCGAGAACATTTCCACCCGTCTCCTGCAGTCGCACTCCCGGGAGTTCTCCGAGTTGAGCCGCAAGCAGGTGGGCGACCTGCTGCAACCCCTGCAGGCCGACCTGAAAGGCTTCAAGGAACAGGTCGAGAAGGCCTATGGCGAGGAGGCGCGGCAGTGCTTCTCGCTCAAAGAGCAGATAAAGAATCTGGTGGAAGCCAGCGGCCGCCTGGGTGAAGATGCCGACAATCTGGCCCGTGCCCTGCGGGGCGACTCCAAGATGCAGGGCGATTGGGGCGAAATGATCCTCACGCACATCTTGGAGGCCTCGGGCCTGAAAGAGGGGGAACATTACTCGGTGCAGGAAGTGCTGCGCGACGAGCAGACGGGGCAGCCCCTGCGCAACGAAGAGACGGGCAGCCGCATGCAGCCCGACGTGGTGGTGCATTATCCCGGCGGGCGCGACATGATCATCGATTCCAAGGTTTCGCTTACGGCCTATGCCGCTTATGCCAACGCTGCGGACGACCCGGCGCGTGCGGCAGCCCTGAAGGAGCATATCCTCTCGGTGCGCAAGCATATCGACGAGCTGAGCGCCAAGGACTACTCGGCCTACGATGCGAAAGCGCCCGACTTCGTGATGATGTTCATGCCCTCCGAGCCGGCCTACCTGCTGGTCCTGCAGGAAGCCCCGGAACTGTGGAACGAGGCATACGCCAAGAAAGTGGTACTCATGAGCCCCACGAACCTCATTACGGCCCTGCGGCTGGCCCTGGACCTCTGGAAACGGGAATACCAGGCGCAGAACGTGCAGAAAATCGTGGACCGCGGGACGCGCCTCTACGAGAAAGTGGTGACTTTCACGGAGACGTTTTCCGCCGTGGGCACGTCCCTTTCGCGGGCGCAGGAGCAGTATGAGCGTGCTTTCGGGCAGCTGAAGGACGGGCGGGGCAGCGTGGTCTCCCAGGTCGAGCAGCTCCGGCGCCTGGGGCTGAACCCCAAGAAGCGGATTGCGCCGGCTTTCCGTCCGGAAGAGGAGGCCGATGCCGACCCGGCGGAGCTGCCGTCGGGGGGAGATGCTTGAGCGGCTTAATAGATGGAATACAGAAATAATTAAAGTCGCAAGTATATGAACTTGCTACCCTATCAAGAAGTTAAAGAGAAGATAATCCGTCTGCGTGATCTGGATGTCATCTTGGATTTTGCAGTGGCAGAATTGTATGGAGTGGAAACGCGAGAAATAAATCAAGCCGTTAAGAATAATCCCAAGAAATTCCCTATGGGTTATGTGCTTGAGCTTGATAAAGAAGAATTTGAGGTTTTGCGATCAAAAAGATTGATTGCAAGCAGTCCCAAGAGCCGGGTTATTCCAAAGGCTTTTACCGAGAAGGGTTTGTATATGTTGGCTACCATTTTGAAAAGTGGTAAGGCAACGAGACCACAATCTCCATCATTGAGGCTTTTGCCAAGTTGAGGGAATTGTCGCGTACTATTGGCGAACTTTCAGCAAATCCGGATAAGTTTACACAGAAGTCGCTCATGCAAAAGAGCGGAGAAATTATGGCTGATTTGTTTGGTGAGGATATGCAGACAAACGAAACGGAGACGGAAATCGAACTTAACTTTGCTGTATTGAAATTGAAGCATACGATTAAGCGGAAGGAGAAGGACAAATAGTTCCTATATATAATAAGGTAGTTTGTTTATCGGCCCATAATGCAGCGGGTGCAGCCGGAGGGGAAATCCGGCTGCACCCGCTGTGTCTCTTGTGTCCGGTGCCGGGCGGCGGCCCGGCGGGGCAGGGGGTTACATGTTGTAGAAGTCGTCCGTGATGTGGAAACCGCTTTGGGTCAGTTTCTGGCGGATTTCCTGTATGTGCTCCTCGTTGCGCGTCTCCAGCACGAGGCGCAGGAAGCATCCGTTGAGGTCGATGCTGTTGCCGGAGCGTTCGTGGTAGACGGAGATGATGTTGCCGCCCGCCTCGGCTATGATTTGCGACACGCCGAGGAGTTGTCCCGGCTTGTCGGCCAGCTCGATGGTGAGCACGCAGCTGCGTCCGCTCTTGCGCAGTCCGCGGGTGATGACGCGCGAGAGGATGTTGACGTCGATGTTTCCTCCCGAAACCACTGCGATGACTTTCTTCCCCTCTACGGGAACCTTGCCGAACATGGCCGCGGCCACGGAGACGGCGCCCGCTCCTTCGGCTATGAGCTTGTGTTTCTCGATGAGGCTGAGGATGGCCGTGGCAATCTCCTCGTCCGAGACGGTGACGATGCCGTCCAGATACTTCCGGCACAGCTCGAAGGTGTGCTCGCCCGGCTCCTTGACGGCTATTCCGTCGGCTATGGTGGAGACCGCCGGCAGGCACTCTATCTTTTCGTGCGCCAGGGAGTTGAGCATGCTGGGCGCCCCGTCGGCTTGCACGCCGTAGATCTTGACCGTCGGCTTGAGCTGCTTCATGGCGAAGGCAAGGCCCGAGGCCAGACCGCCGCCGCCGATGGGCACGAGCACCACCTCGGCGTCGGGCAGCTGGTTGAGCAGTTCGAGGCCGATGGTGCCCTGTCCGCAGATGACGTTTTCGTTGTCAAACGGATGTACGAAGGTGTATCCCTTTTCCTCCTTGAGTTCGAGGGCGCGGTTGTAGGCGTCGTCGTAGACCCCGGGCACGAGGCAGATGTCGGCACCCAGCCGTTTGGTGGCCTCCACCTTGGAGATGGGTGCCCCGTCGGGCAGGCAGATGAGCGAGGAGATGCCCATGCGCGAAGCGGCCAGTGCCACGCCCTGGGCGTGGTTGCCGGCCGAGCAGGCTATGACGCCGCGCTGCTTCTCCTCCTCGCTCAGTTGGGAGATCATGTAGTACGCACCCCGCACCTTGAAGGAGCCCGTGATTTGCAGGTTCTCCGGTTTCAGGTAGAGCTCGCACTCGTGGGCGATGCGCGGGGCGGCAATCAGGTCGGTGCGCCGGATGGCATCCTTGAGCACATACGACGCTTGGTAAATCTTGTCTAATGAAATCATATCGGTTATAAGTTCAAGAGCTTGCTGGTAGGTTCGGTAGTCAGGCTTGCCGCTTCAGGTAGAGGCGGTGGTCGATGCAGGCGGGCAGTTCCTGCTCGTAGTGGGTGACCATGATGAGCGTCTTCTTCGGCCGCCGGCAGAAGGTCTCGATGATTTCCTTCACCCGGGCGCGGTTGTACGTGTCGAGGCCGTGCAGGGGTTCGTCGAGGATGAGCAGTTCCGGGTCTTTGACGAAGGCGCGGGCCAGGAGCACGAGCCTCTGTTCGCCGCTCGATAGGCTGAGGAAGGTGCGGTCGCGCAGGTGGCCTACGCCGAAGATGTCCATCCAGAACGTGCAGATGCCCATCTGTTCGGGCCGGGGCTTCACGTAGAGCCCGATGCTGTCGTGCAGTCCGGAAGCCACGATGTGCACGGCCGGCAGATCCTTCTGGTAGGCGCGGTGCATCTCGGGCGAGACGTAGCCGATGTGGCGCTTGATTTCCCAGATGCTCTCGCCCGAGCCGCGGCGGCGGCCGAAGAGGGTGATGTCGCAGGCATAGGACTGCGGGTTGTCGGCGCAGACGAGGCTGAGCAGTGTCGACTTCCCGCTGCCGTTTTCGCCCGAGAGGGCCCACTTCTCGCCCTGCATCACGGTCCAGTCCAGCTCGCGCAGGATGGTGCGTTCGCCGTAGCGGATGCTCACGCGGTGCAGCCCCACGGTGGGGTCGCCGGCCATGGTGTCCTCCTTCGGGGGCAGGTCGAGGATGGCGCGGCGCAGCTCCCCGGGCAGGGCGGAGGAGGCTTCGCCCGGCAGGCTGAGGGAGGCGAGGTATTCCGCGCGGGTCACTTTCCGGCCTACGCGGCGGCCGGCCACCGGGAGCACGTGGGTGACAAACGGGGGCACGTCGTCGAGCATCGAGAGGACGAGCACGACCTGCAGGCCGCGCCGCTCGGAGAGCCGTGTGAGCAGGTCGGTCAGCCGCTGGCGCGTGGGGGCGTCGAGGCCGATGTAGGGGTTGTCTATGATGAGCACGCGGGGCTGCTGGAGCAGGGCCTTGATGAGCTGGAAGCGGCGCATCTCGCCGCTGGAGAGGAGCAGGAGGCTCTTGTCGAGCAGGGGGCGCATCTGGAAGAGGTCGTAGAGCTCCTCGCGCAGGGCGCCGTGCTCCGGGCTGCCGGGGCCTGCGGCGGGGGCGTGGGGCAGGGCGGCGAGCTGCTGGCCGACGGTGGGCGTGTCGTCCAGGTCGTGCGTGTTCCAGCGCTGTTGGTAGTAGTATCCGTCGTCGGCCGCGCCGTAGGTGTCGCGGAAGGTGATGTACTTGATGTTCTCGTAGGCCGAGTTCCGCGTAGACGGGCGGAAGTCGTATTTCACCTCGCCCGGGTGGAGCAGGGGGAGGCGGCCGGTGATTTCGTTGACGAGGAGCGACTTCCCGCCCCCGTTGGGGCCCACGATGGCTATGTGCTCGCCGTCGCAGAAGGAGAGTTCCACGGGTTCCGCCATCCGGTAGTCGGGGTGGCGCGTCACGCCGTGGGTGATGCGGATGATTTCTTGCGTAGGGTTCATTGTCGTTCGGTTGTGTCGGCGGGTGAGGGCGCCGGGGCGTGCGCGAGGGGGCTGCCCGCCACCCGCGAGGGGTTCTTGCGGATGAAGTCTTTCCACCCGTGGTATCCTTTTTCGCGGGGCACGGGCGAGTTGGTCTGGAGGAAGTGGCAGTAGGCCGCGGCGAGGGCGTCGGTGGCGTCCATGAAGTCGCTCATCTCCGAGGGGGGGATGCGGAGCATGCGGCGGAGCATGTCGCCCACCTGCTCCTTGCTGGCGCCGCCGTTGCCGGTGATGGCCATTTTTATCTTCAGCGGGGCGTATTCCGTGATGGGGACGTCGCGGCTCAAGGCGGCCGCTATGGCCACGCCCTGGGCGCGCCCCAGCTTGAGCATCGACTGCACGTTTTTCCCGAAGAAGGGGGCCTCGATGGCCATCTCGTCGGGCAGGAAGCCTTCGATGATGCCGGTCACGCGGTCGTGGATGTGCTTGAGCTTGAGATACGCGTCCTTGCACTTGCGCAGGTCGATGACGCCCATCGTCACGAGCGCCGGCCGGTTGCCCGCGACGCGCAGCAGGCCGTAGCCCATGACGTTCGTGCCCGGGTCGATGCCCAGTATGATTCTTTCTTTTTCCGGTTCTGCCATTTCCTTTTTGTTATCCCGGGGCTTTCCGGGAAAAGCGCTGCCGCCGTGTGCAGAAAGCGCTGCCGCTTTTCTCGGAAAGTCCTGCCAGTTTTTCGGAAAAGCCCTGCCGCTTTTTTCCCTCCTCCGCAGGCCGGCGCCGGGGGCGCGGGGCGGGCAGGCGGGGCGCGTTTCCCCCGTCCGGGGCGGGCCGGAAGACTTTTCTCAAAAAAAACTGCGCAAAGATACTTCTTATTTCAGAAAAAGTCCCTATCTTTGCAGCGCAAAACCAAAAAGGGGTATTAGCTCATCTGGCTAGAGCGCGACACTGGCAGTGTCGAGGTGAGCGGTTCGAGTCCGCTATACTCCACCAAGTTGCTCACATGCTGCGGAAGACGGTGCGCCGTCTCCCGCAGTTTTTTCGTTTTCCCGCCACGGGCCGGCTGCATTCGGGAGCGGAATAGGGCTTTCGTTTCGCTCGTTTGTACTATCTTTGCATACAAACCTTTCAGATCGTGACGGATATGGACAAACAGGCGCAGCAGGAAGCCGCCCGCCGCTTTGCCAGGGAGTGGCAGGGGCGCGGCTATGAGAAGGGAGAGGCGCAGCCGTTCTGGCTGGCCCTGCTCCGGGACGTGTTCGGCGTGGAGCAGCCCGAGCGGGTCGTGGACTTCGAGATGCCGATGAGGCCCTACGGGGCTTCGGGCTTCGTGGATGCCTATGTCCGCCCGACCCGCGTGCTCGTCGAGCAGAAAGCCCTCGGGCGCGATCTGCGCAAGGCCGAGCTGCAGAGCGACGGCGTGTCCCTCACTCCCTACATGCAGGCCAAGCGCTATGCCGACCGCCTGCCCTTTTCCCTGCGCCCCCGCTGGATTGTGGCCTGCAACTTCAGCTCCTTCCTGGTCTACGACATGGAACAGCCCGGGCGCGAGCCCGAGGAAATCCTGCTCGCGCGCCTGCCGGAGGACTGCTGGCGGCTGCAGTTCCTCGTCGACAGCGGCGACAGCCACGTCCGCGCCGAGGAGGAAGTCTCCCTGCAGGCGGGCGAAATCGTGGCCCGGCTCTACGACGCGCTGCTCCGCGAGTACCGCGACCCATCCTGTCCCGCCACGTTGCGCAGCCTCAACGTGCTCTGCGTGCGCCTCGTCTTCTGCCTCTATGCCGAAGACGCCGGCCTCTTCGGCCGCCACGGGCAGTTCCACGACTACCTGGCCCAGTACCCGCCCGAGGAGGCCCGCCGTGCGCTCATCGACCTCTTCCGCATCCTCGACACGCCCGCCGCCCGGCGCGACCCCTACGAGCGGGAGGCTCTCCTGGCCTTCCCCTACGTCAACGGCGGCCTTTTTGCCGAGGCGGACATCGAGATACCCCGCCTCACGCCCGAAATCATGACCCTGCTCCTCAAGCACGCGAGCGACGATTTCGACTGGAGCCGCATCTCGCCCACCATCTTCGGCGCCCTCTTCGAGAGCACCCTCAACCCCGACACGCGCCGCCGCGGCGGGATGCACTACACCAGCGTGGAGAACATACACCGCGTCATTGACCCCCTCTTCCTCGACTCCCTGCGCCGCGAGCTCGACCACCTGCGCCTCCTGCGCGACGGGGCGGTGCGCGCACGGCGCATCGGGCAGTTCCGCGACCGGCTGGCCTCGCTCCGCTTCCTCGATCCCGCCTGCGGAAGCGGCAACTTCCTGACCGAGACCTACCTCTCCCTGCGCCGTCTGGAGAACGACTGCTTGCGCCTCCTCTGGAAGGGGCAGCAGGGCCTGGGCGACGACTTCAGCCCCATCAAGGTGTCCATCGGGCAGTTCTACGGCATCGAGCTCAACGACTTTGCCGTTTCCGTGGCGCGTACGGCGCTCTGGATAGCCGAGGCGCAGATGATGCAGCAGACGGAGCTCATCGTGGGCCACGCGCTCGACTATCTGCCCCTGAAGTCCTACCCGAACATTGCGGAGGGAAACGCCCTGCGCATGGACTGGGACGCGCTCTGCCCCGGGGGGAAGGCGGACTACATCATAGGCAATCCGCCCTTCGTCGGGGCGAGGCTGATGAAGCAGGGCAGCCGGGAAAAGCAGGAAATACAGGATTTGTTCGGGAAAATCAAGGACGTACAGGACTTGGACTACGTGTGCGGCTGGTACAAGAAGGCGGCAGAATACTTGCAAGGTACGCACTCGGAGGCAGCTTTCGTTTCGACCAATTCCATTAGCCAAGGCGCCCAAGTGGCAGTCTTGTGGGGCGTATTGTTTCGCGATTACGGCATTCATATCAATTTCGCCTGGCAGACTTTCAGGTGGACCAGCGAGGCCAGCGAAAAAGCGGCGGTGCACTGCGTCATTGTAGGCTTTGCGGCCTTCGACCGTCCGCAGAAGTGCATTTATAAAGTGGGCGATGAGGCACAGGTGGCCGAAAGTATCAGCCCTTATCTTGTGCCGGGAACATCGGTGCTCGTGGCTGCCCGTAGCCGCCCGCTTTGCGATGTACCCAAAATGAATTTCGGCAACCAGCCGCGCGATGGAGGTAATTTTGTAATCAGTCCGGAAGAGCGTGCCGACATACTCTCGAAGTCGCCGGAGACGGCACGCTGGTTGCGCCCGTATATAGGGGCGGAAGAGTTCATCAACGGCAAGGAGCGTTGGTGCCTGTGGCTGAAGGAGGCAACTCCGGATGTTATCCGGCGTGACAAGATCCTATATAAAAAGGTGAATGCGGTACGGGAGTTCCGTCTTGCCTCTACGGCGAAGACAACGAACGGCTATGCCCGGGTACCCCATTTGTTCGCGCAGATTACGCAGCCGGACGGGGAGGATTATTTGTTAATCCCGCGTGTTTCTTCCGAGCGGCGCGAGTATGTCCCGATCGGCTTCATGCCTGCCGATACGGTGGCAAGCGATGCAGTACAGATTATCCCTTCCGCCACGCTCTACCATCTGGGCGTGCTCTCGAGCTCGTTGCACATGGCGTGGATGCGCGCCGTGTGCGGGCGATTGGAAATGCGCTACCGCTACAGCAAAGACATTGTGTATAATAACTTTCCGTGGCCCGAGGTTTCGGCCGCGCAGCGGGAGCGCATCGAAGAGGCGGCGCAGGGCATACTCGAGGTCCGGGCGCAGTTTCCCGGCGCGTCGCTGGCCGACCTCTACGACGCGGCGGCCATGCCGCCCGCCCTGCGCGAGGCACACCGCCGCAACGACCGCGCCGTGCTCGCCGCCTACGGCTGGCGCCGCGACCCCGGCGAGGAGGAAATCGTAGCCCGCCTGCTGGAGCTCTACGCGGGGCTGGCCGCCACGAGGGGGGAATCCGGGGTACAACGAGGCCCGGGGAAGAACTGAGTTGTATTTGTATTCAATATAAAGGGAAATAATTATCGTCTGATTGTCGTGATAAAGTTTGTAATGGGGTATATTTTTATCCGTAAGGTATGCACTCATCAAGAGTATGATAAGTTGGATTGTTCTACTATTTAAAGAAGTTTGATATGGCTAAGGTAACCAAAGAACAATATGAATTTGCTCTGTCGCGGATAGAGGAATTGCTTCCCCAAGTAGATGATGAAACTCCGGCTACAGACAGAAGATCAGTAGAACTGAGTGTGATGTCGGATCTTGTCATTGCCTACGAAAAGGAACACTTCCCGATAGAGAAGCCTACTGTGGCGGAGTTAATAGAATTGTCTCTTGAGGAGAAGGGCATGACACAGCGGCAGTTGGCCAGCGAATTGGGCGTAAGTCCTTCGAGGGTAAACGACTATGTAGCTGGACGCTCGGAACCTACGCTGAAAATAGCCCGGCAGATTTGCCGCGTTTTGGGCATACAGCCTACGGCTATGCTGGGGCTTTGAGGCGGGAATGTATGGCACGCGCCGTAACGGGTTGAGACGTTACGGCGCGTGCTGTGTTTGTTTGTGCAGAATCCTACTGGTGGGAGGCCAGGGCGCTGCGCTTGCTGCGGTTGTAGCTGCGGTAGGAGTCGAGCTCGATCTCTATGTCGGGCTCCTGGAGTTGCCCGGCCGTGCCGGCGGGGAGGCGGAAGCAGAGATACTTGATGGTAAGTCCGCGGTCGAGCCACTGCTGCTCGTAGTAGGTACGGATCTGCAGGATGTCGTCGGCCCCGCTGCCGTCGGCGTAGAGGTCGGCCGTGTCGTGGAGGACGGGGAGGCGGTTGAGGCCGACCAGGGCCTTGGCGTAGGTGTAGAGAAACGGGCTGTCCGTCTTCAGGTGGATGAGCCCCCCGGGGCGGAGGAAGCGGGCGTAACGCTGGAGGAAGCCTGTGGAGACGAGGCGCTTGCTGCACTTCTTCATCTGCGGGTCGGGGAAGGTGATCCAGATTTCGTCTACCTCGTCTTCGGCGAAGAAGCGGTCGATGAACTCAATCTGCGTGCGCAGGAAGGCCACGTTCTGCATCCCTTCGCGCAGCGACTCGGTGGCCCCGCTCCACATGCGCGCCCCTTTTATGTCCACGCCGATGAAGTTTTTCTCCGGGAATTTGCGCGCCAGCCCCACGGTGTACTCGCCCCGCCCGCAGCCCAGCTCCAGGACGATGGGGCCGCTGTGGGGGAAAAAGCCGCATAGCCAGCGCCCCTTCAGGGGGAAGGAGGCGTTGGCTATGGCGGCGTAGGGGTATTCGAACACATGCGGGTAGGCCTGCATGTCGGCGAATTTGGAGAGTTTTCCCTTTCCCATGCGTCTTTTCGGTATGTGGTGAGGGGAAGGGGGTTATTCGAGGATGGTGTTCCACCCGTGCACGTCGGGCTCCAGTCCGTACTGTATGGCCACGAGTTTCTCGTAGAGCTTCGTGCTCCAGGGGCCGGGCTTCCCGTCGTGGGAGAAGACGTACTTCTTTCCGGCCTCGGGGTCGTCGATTTCGGAGATGGGGGAGATGACGGCGGCCGTCCCGCAGGCGCCGGCTTCTTCGAAGGTGCCCAGTTCTTCCTCGGGGATGGGGCGGCGTTCCACTTTCATGCCCAGGTCTTCGGCCAGCTGCATGAGGCTCTTGTTGGTGATGGAGGGCAGTATGGAGGTGGACTTCGGCGTGATGTAGGTGTTGTCCTTGATGCCGAAGAAGTTGGCTGCGCCGCATTCGTCTATGTATTTCTTCTCTTTTGCGTCGAGGTAGAACTCGCAGGCGTATCCGGCCTCGTGCGCTTCGTGGTTGGCGCGCAGGGAGGCGGCGTAGTTGCCGCCCACTTTGTAGATACCGGTGCCGAGGGGCGCCGAGCGGTCGTAGGCGCGGGTGATGACGTAGTTGTTGCAGGCAAATCCGCCCTTGAAGTACGGGCCCACGGGGGTAACGAAGATGAGGAACAGGTAGTCCTCGGCCGGGTGTACGCCTACCTGTGCCGTGGTACCGATGAGCAGCGGGCGGATGTAGAGCGAGGCCCCGCTCTCATAAGGGGGGATGAATCGTTCGTTGAGCTTCACCACGCGGAGCGTCATCTCACGGAAGAGTTCCGTGGGCAACTCGGGCATCATGATGCCGCGGCAGGTGGATTGCAGGCGGGCGGCGTTCTCTTCCAAGCGGAAGATGCGCGTCTTGCCGTCCGGGCAGTGGCGGGCTTTCAGGCCCTCGAAAGCTTCTTGCCCGTAGTGCAGGCTGGTGGCGGCCATGTGCAGGGGGATGGTCTCTTCGCTGCACACTTCTATTTCGCCCCACTTGCCGTTGTGGTAGTAACATCTCACGTTGTAATCCGTCTTCATATAGCCGAATGACAGATTGGCCCAGTCTATTTCTGACATATCTTAATGGTTTTTATTTGTTTCTTTCTTGCTTTTCGAACGCGCAAAGTTAGCCTATTGTTAGCACATTATTGCATTGTTTCGAGTATTTTCTGCACTTCTTCCTCGGTTTTCACCAGTTTTTTCTTGCAGAAGGCGAGCAGCCGCTGGGCTTCGGCGAGTTTTTTCGTCAGTTCGTCCACGTCGATGGTTTCTTCTTCCAGTTCGTTCACGATTTCCTGCAGCCGCTTGAGCGCGGTGGTGTAGGTTTCTTTTTCTTTGGTGCGGGTTTCCATGTGTCGGGGAGTTGGGGTTGGGGGTGAAAGGGGTCAGGGTTGTTTCTCGTCGGGGAGGACGCGGCTGCGGACTGTGCCGTCGTGGAATCGGGTCCGGAGGCATTCGCCGGGCGTTACCTGCCGGGCGGAGGTGACGATGCGGCTGCCGCTGAGCGTCAGGGTGTAGCCCCGGCGGAGTATGCGGGCCGGGTCGGCGGCTTGCGCCTGCTGGCCGATGAGGGCGAGGGCGTGGCCGTGGCGGAGCAGGAGTTGCCGCGCGGCCTGCCGGAGGCGGGGCGGGTGGAGGGCGAGGAGGCTCTTTTCGGCTTCGAGGCGCTTGTGCAGCCGGAGTCCGGCGGTGTAGGCGAGGGCGGCCTGCTGCTGCCTGTGGCGGGCCAGGAGAGCCCCGGCGCGGTGCGTGGCTTCCGCCTGCAGGCGGGCGAGGAGGGCTTCCTGGCGGGCGAGGAAGCGGGGCATGCCGCCCGTCAGCCGCTCTCCGGCGGAGCGCAGGGCCTCGCCGTGGAGGTGGAGCAGCGTGCGTGTCTCTTCCTGCAGGGTGCGGGCGAGTGCGGCAAGCCGGTCGAGCTGTTCCCGCTGGTGGGTGATGAGGAACTGGGCGGCGGCGGTGGGCGTCTTCACCCGCGTGTGGGCCACGAGGTCGATGACCGTGTCGTCCCGTTCGTGGCCGATGCCGGTGATGAGCGGCAGGGGAAACTGCGCACAGGCCGCGGCCAGCAGGTAGGTGTCGAAGCCGGCGAGGTCGCTGACGGCCCCGCCGCCGCGTATGATGACCACCGCGTCGAACTCTTCGCTGCGGTCGGCTATGGCCCCGAGGGCGGCGAGGATGCTTTCCTCTACTCCTTCGCCCTGCATGAGGGCGGGGAAGAGTTCGGTGCGGAAGCGGAGCCGGTAGGGGTTCTCCTCCAGTTGGCGGAGGAAGTCGCCGTAGCCGGCGGCCGTGGCGGAGGAGACGACGGCAATGCGCTGGAGCAGCGGGGGGAGGGGCAGTTCCTTGTTGAGGTCGATGACGCCCTCTTCCTCCAGGCGGCGCAGGATTTCGCGCCGGCGGCGTGCCAGGTCGCCCAGCGTGTAGGCGGGGTCCACGTCGAGCAGCGTGAGGCTGTAGCCGTAGACTTCGCTGAATTCCACCGTCACCAGGGCCTGCACTTTGATGCCTGCAGCGAGCCGCTGCCCGGTGCTTTCCTCGAAACGCATGCGGAGGCCGGGCCACGTGCGGCTCCATACGATGCCGCGCGCCTTGGCCGCAGGGGTTCGTCCCGAAGGGTCTTTCTCGATGAGTTCCAGGTAGCAGTGCCCGTTGGAGGCCACGCGCAACTCGCTGATTTCGGCCTGCACCCAGAGGGGGGCGTCGAACTGGCTTTTCAGCACCTGCCGTACCAGCCCGTTCAGCTGGCGCAGGGTGAGCGCCTGCCCCGCGGCGTGGGGAGAGTCGGGAGGTGCAGTGGAATAGGGGAAAAAAGTACTCATCAGGGGCAAAGATACGACTTCCGTCTGGGATTTCCGTCTTGTAGCTTATGGAAAAAGCCTTGCGGGTTTTCCCGGGAAGCCTCATGCCTCTCCCGGGAAAACCCGCAAGGCTATTTATGGAAACCGGGTAGGCTCTCCTATAGTACATCGGGCTTGGGCACGCCAAGGAGGCGGAAGAATGCGTCGGCGTCTTCGTCGGTCATGCCGAGTTGCGCGGCTTCTTCCAGGAGTTCCGTATAGGTGGGGCTTGTATTCAGGTACTTACGCTCGAAATAATCATACTTGATGTAGGCAAGGAAGTAGTAATGGACGGGTTGCGGGTTTATCTCGTTGGCTGCATCCAAGTACTCGGTTGCGCGGTCTATGGAAGCGCGCGGGGCGACGAATGCCTTCTTTCCCTGAAGGAGTGCCACTGCGGCCAGGAAGTAGGGCTCTGCATCGTCGAAGTTGTCCTGTAGGGCTTTCTCAAAAGCTTCGAGCGCTTTGTCGTACAATTTCAGCTTCAGGTAGCAGATCCCTATGGACCGGTTTATTTCGCGATCATCGGGGGTTTCTGCCAAGGCTTTCCGGTAGGCTGAGGCATACTTGTTTGTCTGCAATGGAGACAGTGCGTCGGCTTCCTTGAAAGAGCGGATGAGTATGGGACTGTTGCAGTATTCGCATTGTTTTTGCCCTTTCTCGACTGCGGCGTTGCAGTTGGGGCATCGTAAAATGATCGTTTCCATGAGTTCGTATTCTTTGGCGGATGTGGTTGTCCGCTGGTGTTGTCATTTTTTTGCCTTTAGGCTGAATTGGCCTATTTCTGCTGCGGCTTCCCGGGCGAACAGGCGGAGCGATTCGTCGCACTTCCGTATTTCGTCCGTTGTCTCAGCTTTTTCGAGGGTTTCGAGCAACTGCCCGCATTGGTCTATGAGGGTTTCCAATTGTGCCCTGTTTGCCTCGTTGCGGAACCCGTGGGGCGGAATGCCTCCGATTTTGTTGCACAGGATCTCGAGTTGGCTTCCACCGTCGGGCGGGACGATGGCGGCGGTTCTCATGGCGTGCTGGTAACGGCCGACGATTAGCTTCATGCGTTGTCGCAGGAGATTGAGCTCTTGTGCCTTTTCTTGTGCGAGGCCGGCTCGTTCCTTGTAGGCGTTGTCGAATTGCGCCACAATCGTTCCACCGATGACCCACAGGAGTATCATTATGATATGCAAGGCCATATAGGCTTTAAAGGAAAGAAAAAGAAACAGAAACAGCGAATATGCCAGAATCCAGATGCCGCAGCAGGCGATATAGTAGATGGCGCTCACGCCTATTGCCGCCAACATGGGGAAGGAAAGCGCTTCCGGCCCTTTCCTGAGGAGGTAAAGGTAATAGAAAAAGATGGTTTCGAGAAATAGGGTGAACACGAGGTTGGTGTAGAAAAGTTTTCCTGCATTCTCGGGCATGAACAGGAAAAACAACCCTGCGGTGCACAGCATTGTAACTGGCGGCAGGATGGCATTTGCGGCTATGGAGAGTGGTTTGGACGGCATGGGGAAGTGGCAGTTTTGCGGTGGGCGGTAAATTTTCTTGTGAGCTGGCTTAGATTCCGGGTGGCGGAGGCGGGGGAGTTGTGCTGAATAGGTTTTGTAATTCCGGGCAGTCGCATGCTTTCGCCCATTGGGGCATGCCTGCTTTCCAGACATACGTGTCGCGTGTCAGGATTCCGGACTGCGCCATTTGGCTTATTTGGCCCATGTCGTGCGGGCCTTGCTGTACGCCGTTGAGGAGTATGTGCCAAAGGGCGGGAGGTGGTGGCGGGACGGTCGGTTGCTGTGCCATATTGCCGGCCATTTGGTTCATTTGCGTCCCGAATACGTTGCCCATGCCGAATCCCATGCCGAGTCCTATGCCGGCACCCATGACCTGTCCGGCTGAGCCTTCGTTTCCTGCGGCGGTCTCCAGGATGTCGAGTTGGCGTTCCTGGCGGTAGTCGATGCCCAAGGCGTCGAGACGTGCCCGCTCGCTGCTTCCTGCCTGTTGTCCTTGCATCTGTTTCTCTACGTCGGCATCCAATGATTCGAAGTTGAAGTTTTCGACTTGCAGGCCGTATTTGCTGAATTCCTCTTGCAGGGCTTGCCGGATATAGCCGGAGATGGCGGGGGCTGCCGTGCTCATTTGCGTGGAAACGCTGATGCCGGTTTCGGCGACATAGCGTTGGATGCTTGAGGAGGCCAGCTCGTTTATTTTTGCGCGGAAGTTTTCTGTGATGCTTTCCGTATCGAGTAAGTGCTGTGTGCCTACCAGTTCGCGGATTAGTGTCCCGCTGTCTGTGACACGGATGCCGTACTGCCCGTACCCTTTAATGTCCACCAGGCTTTTGAAGTAGGTGTCGTGGGCGCGGACTTTTATGCCGAATTTCAGGTTGCGTTTAGGCGTTAAGTTGACATACCATACTTCGGCCGTGAAAGGGGTCTTGCCCCCGAACGGGAGGTTGATGAGCTTTTGGATTATGGGTATGTTGTGCGCGTCCAGTGTATACTTGCCCCCTTCGAAGATGTCGGCGATTGTCCCGTTGCTGACGAATATGGCTTCTTGGCTGTGGTTTACTATCAGCTGGGATCCGGTGCTGAGGTTGTCGTATGGGAATTTCCATACAATGTCTGTTTCTTCTCCCTCATATTTGATGCGGTCTATCAAGCCTTGGCGTACTTCACCTTGGCCGTCGTGGGTAAGGCCGTCGTAGCGGCGTTTATTGAAGAATCCCATAGTGTGGAAAGATTAGAGAGTTGTTTTTTTGAGTTCTGGTTACGGGTAATCTATGGTATAGTGCCCGTTGCCGCAGGTACGGGTGATGCGGCGGAAAGTCTTACGGCTTCCGGCGAAGAGCCCGTATTTCCGTATCGCTTCGATGGCATATTCGCTGCAGCTGGGCTTGCAGGTGCATTTGCGCCGCATGGCTTCGGGGGCGTACCGTTGGTAGCCGCGTATGGCATAGATGGCAATCCATCGCCCACCCAGCAGCAGTAGAAGGACGCTGAGCAAGCAGTAGCACGAGAAGGTCGAAGGCTCCCATGCGGTGTTTTCTCTGAGCGCCTTGCTAAGGAAGCGTGCCATTTCCTGCAGTCCTGCTTCGCCCGAGATGGCGAAAGCGAGTCCCGCCACAGGGTAGACCTTGGGACGCTCCAGGGGGTGGCGCATGCAGTAATCGTAGGCTTCTTGCTCGTTGTCCATTTGCCCGGGGTGTTTTCCCCCCTCCTCCCGCCTGCTTGTCGGCGGGAGGAAGGGCGGGGGTGGGGAATCAAGCGCTTTTCTTTTCGCGTAGTTTGCTCTTCATGGCTTGGACGGCACGTTCGTTGGCTTCATTCTGCTCCATGGCGCAATACATCTTATCGCCGGGTACGGCCAGGCAGAAGCGTGTGCTGCCTACGTTTTTCAAGGTGTAGTCTTTCTTCTTTTTGTCGTAGGTGCGCACTTCTATCGTGTCGCTGGAGGTGTTGAAGCTGGTGATGTCGCGGTAGAAGTATTCGTTGGTTATTTCTTTTTTCTCATCGCAGTCCATGTAGAGCGTGTATTGGTAGAAATATACTTGGTTTGAAGAAAAGAACAACCAAGTTATCTGATAGGCGGAATAACGCCATTTGTGGTCTTTCCCCATGCGTCCGTACGTGGTCTTGTCTGCTACCTAGCCGTTGAAGTTCACAGGCTTGATTTCTTGTAGTTCGCTCTCGTCGAGGCCTATCTTGTCGAGGGCTTTTTTCTTGAAGTCGAATTTGCTGATCGCGTTGAGCAGCAGTTCTTCGTATTCAGCATCGGAGATGTGCTTGGAGAGGCATCCGTCGTTCAGGAAATAGCGGATGACTTTTTTCTGTTCGTCGTTCCTCTCTTTTAGCTTGAGTGCTTCTTTTGTGGCAGCCGTGTCGTGGTTCCCGAAGTAAGCCCATGCGGCAATTGCGGCGATGATGATGATAAGAAAAATCATAGTGCTTTTGTTTTTAAGGGTTAATAATGTTCTTTTCTTGGCTTCATTTGATGACTTTTTGTCTTTAACAAACTGGAACCATCGGATTGGAATGCTTCAAAGATAATAACATATAATTGAAATTACCCCCCCCCACCCGTTATGTATAATTAACAAAATACTAAGATTTGATGTTTCCCGGATTGTGTTTTCCTGTTAGGAACGTCGGGAAATGGGGCAAAGGCGGGCGTGTGTCTATTATGGGAAAGTGCGGATATTTCGGGAAAACCTTGCCGTTTCCGGGAAAAGTGGCAGGGCTTTTTCCGGAAAGTGCCGCATGAATCGGGGCAAAGTGCCGGGGCTTTCTTTTTTCAGTGTTTTGTGCAGATGACAGGCGGGCCACTTGTTTTTTCTATCTTTGGGTCGTCTTTCACGGTGCCTTATACGAAAGGAGCGGGGAGCGGACGACTGGATAAAAAACTTGTTTGCTGTATGGAACGGATTATTTTGGAGACTCCGCGGCTGGTGCTGCGCGAGATGGGAATGGAGGACCGGGGGGCTTTGGCTTCCATCCTGCAGGACGAGCGGGTGATGTATGCCTACAATGGGGCTTTCAGCGAGGAAGAGACCGAGGCATGGCTGGAGAAGCAGCTGCGGCGCTACCGGGAATACGGCTTCGGCCTCTGGGCCGCGGTGCTGCGGGATACGGGGGAGATGATAGGCCAGTGCGGCATCACGATGCAGGAGTACGGCGGGGGCTTGGTGCCGGAAATAGGCTATCTGTTTGCCTACGCCTACTGGCACCGGGGTTATGCCACCGAGGCGGCGCGGGCTTGCCGGGAGTATGGGTTCGACGTGTTGCGCTTCGGTGCGCTGTATGCCATCATCCGGGACACGAACCGGGCTTCGCAGGCAGTGGCCGCAAGGTGCGGGATGGGCGTGGCGGGCAGTTTGGTCAAGCATTACCGCGGGGTCGACATGCCGCACACGGTGTATTGTGTGAGGAGGACGGAGCGGCCGGCTGGTGGCTGAGCCGCTTCAGCCGGGCAGGGGTATGAAAAACCGTCTCCCCTCTTTCTGCGCGCGGGCATGGGGGGGGGAGACGGTTTTTTTTCTTTCCGGAAGCGTGGCCAAAAAGGGATGGCCGGCTTCCGGACGGGTATTGCAAGGTCAGTACTCGGGCGGGAGGCCGTTGAGCTGGGCTTTGGTGAAGACGGGGCCGTCCTTGCAGACGTAGAGTTTGCCGACGTTGCAGCGGCCGCACTTGCCGATGCCGCACTTCATGCGGTTTTCGAGGGTGGTGAAGATGGCGTCGTCACGGAAGCCGAGTTTCTCGAGCACGGGGAAGGAGAACTTGATCATGACGGGCGGGCCGCAGACGATGGCCACCGTGTTCTCCGCCGAGGGGGCCACTTGCTCCAGGACGGCGGGCGTGAAGCCTACTTTTCCCTTCCAGTCGGGGGTCTCGCCGCCGGGGTCGACGGTGGTGTAAAGCTGCACGTCGGGGCGTTCGTCCCACTCTTTCAACTCGTCCTTGTAGACGAGGTCGGCCACGGACTTGGCGCCGTAGATGATGGTGACGTTGCCAAACTCCTTGCGGCGGTCGAGCACGTTCCAGATGACGCAGCGCATGGGGGGCAGGGCGATGCCGCCGGCCACGAAGAGGAGGTTCTTTCCCTTCCATTCCTCAATGGGAAACGTGTTGCCGAAGGGGCCCCGGAAGCCCATCTCCTGGCCTTCTTCGAGGCGCGAGAGCCCGGAGGTGACGCGGCCGGCCTGGCGGAAGGTGCACTCGACGTAGCCTTTGCGCGTGGGGGGCGAGGCGATGCAGAAGGTGCACTCCCCTTCGCCAAAAGCGGAGTACTCGGCAAACTGGCCGGCCCGGAACTGGAAGTTTTCGGCCTCTTCCGGATTTTTGAAGCGCAGGCGGAGTGTCTTCACGCCGGGTGCTTCCTGCGTGATGCGCTCTACGGTCATGACGTAGGGCAGGTAGGGATTATCGATGAGTCTGTCCATTTGTTTCGTTTTATTTCTGGGCGATGGAGGTTAGGTGTTCCAGCAGATTCATGTCCACGGGGCAGGCACGGGAGCATCGGCCGCAGCCGGTGCAGCCGGTGGCGTCGAGCCTTTCGGGCATGTAGGAGAACTTGTGGAGGATGCGCTGCCGCCAGCGGGTGGCCTGGCTGGGGCGGGGATTGTGGCCCGAGGTGTGCTGGGTGAAGAGGGCGAAGGCGCAGGAGTCCCAGCAGCGGATGCGGCGGCCGTGGCTGCCGTGGGGGTCTTCCTGGATGTCGAAGCAGGCGCAGGTGGGGCACACGAAGGCGCAGGCGCCGCAGCCGAGGCATCGCTCGGACTGCTCCCGCCAGACGGGGGAGTCGAAGGCTTCCGCCAGGTGGCGGCGGATGTCTTCCTTGCTGAAGCGGGCGGGCAGCTGGGCCAAGGCGCTCTGCTTCTCGGCAAAGAGGGGGCTGTCGTCTGCCACGGCGTTTGCTTCGCTGAAGAGCCCGGGGGCGAGGGCGGCCAGGGCCTCTCCCTTTTCGGTGCAGACTTCTACCAGTGCTTTGCCGGAGGGTAGCTTGGTTACGAGTATGTCGCAGCCTTTCTTCTCTCCCGGGCCGCCTCCGACGGAGGTGCAGAAGCAGTAGGCATCGGCCTGCTGGCAGCTGAAGGCTACGAGCGTGGTGCGGGCCAGGCGGGCGTTGTAGAGGTTGTCTTTATAGTCCCAGTTGAAGATGGCCGAGAGGGGCGTGAATCCGGCGGCGTCGCAGGGGCGGGCGCGCCAGACGACGGTCTGGAGATAGCTCTCGGGGGCGGGCTGGTCGAGGCTGACGGCAGTGCCTTCCTTACGGTAGGAGAAGAGGGTCTCGGCCTTGGGGAAGGCTGCCTGCTTGGCCGACTGTATGGTCTGGACCTGGTCGTCGGCAGCCACTTCGGCAGGGGAGTGGATGGGGCGGAAGTCGGTGTGCCCTTCTTCTGTGACGGGGGCTATGACCCGTCGGCCGGCGGCAATGATTTTTTCCAGCCAGCCGTCCAGGTCGGAATGTTTTATCTGGTAATTCTTCATGATTCGAGTGCGGGGGTGGCTTGTTAGTGGATGAAGTTTTCTTTGTCGTCGGGGCTGAAGGTGGAGAGCACGTTGCCCTTGGCCGGCCGCTCGGTGCCGAACTCGCGGTTGATTTCCTGGGTCAGCTTTTTGGTGAGCAGGTGGATGGGCAGGTGCAGGGGGCAGGCCGCGTAGCAGGCTCCGCAGCCCGTGCAGCGCCCGGCCATGTGCATGACGCGGTTGATCTGCCACTCGATGTTGGGCAGGGTGGAGGCCCAGGGGAGTATCCACTGCGGGCGGTTGTCTTCCACGATGCAGCGTGTGCAGTAGCACAAGGGGCACGCGGCGCGGCAGGCGTAGCACTTGACGCATTTCGAGAGGCATTCTTGCCAGTAGGCCCAGCGCTCTTCGCGGCTCATGGCGTCTATTTTCTCTATCAGCGCGGCGACTTCCGGGTTGTCGGGCAGCGGATGGGCGGCTATGTACTGCCTGAGGGACTCGGCATCGGGCAGTTCGGTGAGTTTTCCCTCGGGGCCGACGGCCATCAGGAGGAAGCGTCCTTCGGGTATCTGGTTCTCCTGCATCAGCTGGAGGGCGCTCTTCAGCACGTTCACGGTGGCCACTACCCCGATGCGCCCTTCTGCGGGAAGGAGTTCTTTCTTGGTGAGGTAGACGGCCAGGTTGTGGGTGCAGCGTCCGTCCATCACGAGGCGTTCTGCCGCGACAGCGTCGTGGCAGAAGAGGGGGCGTGTTTTCTGCGGGGTGCTGCCCTCTTCGTAGCCGATGACCAAGGCCACCGTGCCGTCGGCGAGCATGTCGGCTATCTGTTTGTTCCAGTTATTCATGTGCGGCCTCCGTTTCTTCTATGTAGTTTGCTACCTTTTTATATTCCGTATAGGGGCCCAGTTCGCGTATCTCGGCCACGGTCTGGTTTACGACCTCGGCCCATTTCGCCCCTTCGGCGGCCGATACCCAATAGTAGTGGATGCGGCGCACGTCGATGCCCAGGAAGTCGAGCAATCCGCGGAATACGATCCAGCGGCGGCGGGCATGGAAGTTGCCCGAGGTGTAGTGGCAGTCGTTGGGGTGGCAGCCGGAGACGATGATTCCGTCGGCTCCTGCGGCAAAGGCCTTGAGCAGGAGCATGAAGTCGATGCGCCCGGTGCAGGGGAAACGTACGATCTCCACGTTGGTCGCATACTTGATGCGGCTCGTGCCCGTGAGGTCGGCTCCGGCATAAGTGCACCAGTTGCATACGAAAGCTATGATGCGCGGTTCGAATGCGGCTTTGTTTTCGTCCATATCGAGAGTCTGTTCGGTTGTGTGTTTTTTGTCTTTATTCGTGATTCAGAAGGGCGTTTACCTCGGCATACATCTGTTCGTTGGAGTAGCCCTGTATGTCGATGGCCTTGGAGCGGCAGAAGGAGACGCATGTGCCGCAGCCCTGGCAGAGTCCGGGGTTTACTTTGGCCACGGTCTTGATGACGCGCCCTTGGCGGTCCTTTATCTCTTCGCGTTCGATGGCTTGGTAGGGGCATGCCGTCTGGCAGAGGAAACAGCCCACGCAAGTGCTGTAGACGGGCGGGGCGCAGCGGTTGACGACGGCCACGAGGGGCTCGCGCACCAAGTCGTCCTGCGAGAGCAGGGAGACCACCTTGGCCGCTGCGCCGGAAGCCGTGGCTACGGTCTCCGGTATGTCCTTCGGAGCCTGGCAGGCGCCGGCCAGATAGATACCGGCGGTGTTCGTCTCTACGGGACGGAGCTTGGGGTGGGCTTCGGCGAAGAAGTGGTAGGGATCGTAGGAGATGTGGAGTTTTTGTGCCAGCTCTTCGGCTCCGGGGTTGGCGACACCGGCTGTGGCCAAGACTACCATGTCGGCTTCGATTTCCACTTGCTGCGCGCCGAGCAGGGTGTCTACGCCGCGCACGACGAGTTTCCCGTCAGCCCGTTCGTAGACGCGGGCCACACGGCCGCGCACATAGTTCACTTTGTCTTCTTCGATGGCGCGGCGGACAAATTCTTCGTAGTTTTTGCCCCCGGCGCGGATGTCCATATAGAAAACGGTGGACTCCCCGTCGTGCACTTTGTGCTGGTAGAGCATGGCGTGCTTGGCGGTGTACATGCAGCAGATCTTCGAGCAATAGGGGATTCCCTTGGCCGGGTCGCGCGATCCGCAGCAGGCTATGAAGACCACCTTCTTGGGCACTGTCCCGTCCGAGGGGCGGCGTATCTCGCCCATCGTAGGCCCTGAGGCCGAGGCCAGGCGCTCGAACTGGATGCCGGTAATGACGTCTTTATAGCGCCCGTAGCCGTATTCGGGAAAGAAAGAGGTGGGCAGTACGCGGAAGCCGGTGGTCACGACAATTGCGCCCACTTCTTCGGTGATAAACTGGTCGGGTTGGTCGAAAGTGATGGCTCCCGTGGGGCAGAATTTCTCGCAGACGCGGCATTTGCCCTTCTGGTAGTAGTTGCAGTGCTCTTTGTCGATGACGGGCTTGTTGGGCACTGCCTGCGGGAAAGGTACGTAGATGGCCGTCCGTGTGCCGAGCCCTTCGTTGAATTCCCCGGGAATCTTCTTGTTCGGGCACTTGGTGGTGCAGAGTCCGCAACCCGTACATTTCTTTTCGTCCACGCTCTTGGCTTTGAGCCGTATGGTGGCCTTGAAGTTGCCTATGAAGCCCTCTACGCTCTCTACCTCTGCATAGGTATAGAGTGTGATGTTGGGGTGCTGGGCCACTTCTACCATGCGCGGCGTGAGGATACACTGCGAGCAGTCGAGTGTGGGGAATGTCTCGGAAAGTTGTGCCATATGTCCGCCGATGGAAGGCTCTTTCTCGACGAGGATGACACGGTGGCCGCAGTTGGCGATGTCCAGTGCGGCCTGTATGCCGGCTATTCCGCCGCCAATGACGAGTGCTTTCTTCGTGACGGGTACGCGGATGGGAGTCAGTGGCTGGTTGCGCCGCACTTTTTCTACCAAGCCCTGCACGATATCGATGGCCTTTTGTGTCGTGGCCTCGCCTTTTTCGTGTACCCATGAGCAATGTTCCCGCAGATTGGCTATCTCGCAGAGGTAAGGGTTGAGTCCCGCTTCGGCGCAGGCGCGGCGAAACGTGGGCTCGTGCATCCGCGGCGAGCAGGAACCTACGACCACTCCGTCCAGATTGTGCTCCCGGATGGCCTGCCTGATGAGTTGCTGGCCTGGTTCGGAGCACATGTATTTATAGTCTGTGGCATAGGCTACGCCTTCCATCTCAGCGGCCGCCTGCGCCACGCGTGCGCAGTCTACGGTGGCGCTGATGTTTTCGCCGCAATGGCAAATGAAAACTCCTATTTTAGACATGGATTGTTTCTTTTAGTGTGGGAAGATAAGAGAATAACTGTATCGCTAAGGTTCCGGTCTTTCACCATTGGGGCACGGGCACGAAGTGGCGGTCGAGTCCCAACTCTTTTCGCGGGATGCCTAAGGCGAGTCCGATAAGTTGTGTGATGAAAAGTACTGGAATGTCCAATTTTTGCCCGAGGCTGCGGTTGGCTGCCGGACGGCGCATGTCGAGATTGGAGTGGCACATGGGACAAGCCACGATTATGGCTTCAGCTCCCCGCTCTGCGGCATCGGAAAGGATTGCACCGGAAAGCCGCCCTACCGACTGGGTGCGGGAGATGGACAATCCGGCTCCGCAACATTCGGTTTTGAATGCCCAGTCCACCGGTTCGCTGCCGCAAAGGGCACAGAGCCGATCCATAGATTGAGGATCTTCTACGCGGTCGAATTGCAGGACCTTATGCGGACGTACCAGCAGACACCCGTAGTAACAGGCCATTTTGCGGTTGATCGGGTGTGTGACCGCATTGGCGAGCAGAGGTTCTACATATTGCTCAATCCATTGTACGGCATTTAGTATTTTCAGCTTTCCCGAGTACTCCATCCCTATGGTGTCGCAAGTCTTTTGTCGCAGTGTCTCGTCGGTGACGAGCGTGTGGTGCGTCGTGGCCAGGCGGCCGTAGCATGCCGCGCAGGGAACTACGATTTCTTCCATTCCTTGCGCTTCGGCTAAGGCCAGGACACGTGCCGGGAGGGCCAGGGCGAGTTCGTGGTTCATGGAGTGGGCTGCCGTGGCTCCGCAGCAGTTCCAGTCTTCGATTTCCCTGAGCGGCAGGGAGAGATGGCGTGCCAGGGCCCGGACTGATTCGTTGTATTCGCGGGAAGTAGCCTGTAGGGAACATCCCGGATAAAAACCTGTCTCTTTCATGCGTTTGATTTCTTAAAGATTTCGTCAATCTCCCTTTTCCCTTTTATGCGTTCGGGTATCAATGGAAGTTTCCCCTTGGCCAGCATTCCCGGCGCGACATCCACGTCTTGGAACAAGTGGAGCGTGCGTAACTTGTATTCCACTACAAGGTCCAACTCACCCAGCCGTCCGTTACGCTTGACGCTGCCCAGGAAAGACTTGTGGAACTTGATGATGTCCGAGGCTTCCGGCGATACGCAACCTTCTTTTTGGGCTTCGCTTCGGAGGCAGTCAATCAAGCGGGGAATATCCACCTCTTTCGGGCAACGGCCTATGCACTGCTCGCAGCCCACGCAAAGCCAAATGCTCCGGCTTTCCAAAACGCGGCGGTAGGCAGCGGGTGAGCCCGTCTGTAGCAGGCGTACCAGAAACGAAGGGGGAAGATCCATCTCCGGGGCCATTGCGCAGCCTGCCGTACATTTGCCACACTGATAGCATAGCTGCACGTCCACCCCCGAGCACGCTTTCAGCCGCTCGGCCGGAGAGGGGGTATGAGAGTTTTCCGTCATCATGAGGTGAGTCGTTTTTTAGTGGTGTTAGTATGAAGTCCTTTATTTTATAGGGCGGCGGTGAGAAATCGCCCGCTTTTTACGGCTGTAAATGTACACAAAAAAACAATCTTTTCTCCCTCTTCATGCAAAAATCTGGGAAAAAAGATTGTTTTCGTGTTCTGCTGGAAATGTCCGCAAGTGTTTCAGTGGAAATCTTGTGGCATTTTGCTATTCAGGCAATGGTTACTCCAGTCCGTTCATCATCTTGACGAGGCGCTTGACGCAGAAAAGCATGAGAAGTCCGGCTGCTGCGGAAATGAAAGTGAAGAGGAGGAAGAAGTCGTGGAGCGTGACTATTTCATATCCCAGGAAATGCTTGGGAGTGACGGTGCCGTCGGCGCCGACAGGCAAGAGTCCGGCCAGGAGTCCGGCCAGTTTGTTGGAGGCGGCTGTGCTCATGTACCATACGCCCATGAGGAGCGAGGCGAAGCGGGCAGGGGAGAGCTTGCTGACGAGGGACAGCCCGATGGGCGCAAGGCAGAGTTCGCCTAAGGTATGGAGCAGATAGAGGCCGATGAGCCAGAACATGGCTACTTTGCCTTCGGCTTCCATGCCGTCGACACCTTGGGCGATGACCAGATAGCCCAGGGCCAGGAGGAAGAGGCCGCAGGCCTGTTTGAGGGGGGAGGGGGGCTCGGCCTTGTGGCGGGCCAGCAGGGACCAGAGCCCGGCCATGAGGGGGGCGAGCAAGACGATGAGGATGGCGTTGACGCTCTGGAAGTAGGAAGCAGGGACTTCCCAGCCAAACAAGTGGCGGTCGACGTGGCGGTCGGCGAAGAGGGTGAGCGAACTGCCGGCCTGCTCATAGGCGGCCCAGAAGAAGATGACGAAAAAGGCCACGATGTAGATGACGTAAATGCGGGTACGCTCCAAGCGCGTAAGGCTTTTGTCGGAGGCTATGAATACGGGCATCACGATGCACGTGGCATAGATGACGGAACCTATCCAGTCGGCACCCTGGAAGGGGCTTATCGTGGGGTCGGAGAGGGAGGAATAGTTAAACGAGAAAAGCAGGACGAGCAGCAGGGCTCCGCAGACGGAGAATACGAGACGCAAGGGAGAACTCTTCGGCGCGGCGGCTTGTGCCGCCTCGGCTGCGGGGGAGTGGTCGTGGTGTACGTTGTCCTGGGCCGTGGGCAGGCCTATCTGCCGGCCGTCGGGGGTGACGAGATATTTGTGCTTGAAGAAATGGAATACGGTGAAGCCCACGAGCATGCCGATGGCGGCAGAGAGGAAACCCCACTTGAAATCGGCGGGATTGTCCGTGTCTCCCACGAAGCCGCACCAGAGGGGGGCGATGGTTGCGCCCAGATTGACGCCCATATAAAAGATGGTGAAAGCCGAATCTTTTCGTTTGTCGGTGGGGGTGTAGAGGTCGCCCACCATGGAGGAAATGTTGGGCTTGAAGAAGCCGTTACCCAGGATGAGGACGCCCAGACCGAGGAACATGAGCCACTTGGCGAAGCCGCGTTCGCCGAAGAAGTCGGCGAAGAGGGCGGAGTCGAACCAGAGGGCGGAGAGAAACATGAGCCCCTGTCCCAGAGCCATGAGCAGGCAGCCGGTCTCGATGGAGCGGCGGTTGCCCCAATAGCGGTCGGCAATGTATCCGCCCAAGAGGGGGGTGAGGTAGACGAGTCCGGTGTAGCTGCCGTAAATGCCCGAAGCGCTCTTGTCGTCGAGCAGCAGGGCTTTGGTCATATATAACATGAAAAGAGCGCGCATGCCGTAGTAGCTGAAGCGCTCCCACATCTCGGTCAGGAACAGGAGGTACAGGCCTTTGGGATGGCCCTGTTGTGTGCTCATTTTAGGCTTTCTTTTTGTTGATTTAGCCGCAAATGTAGCTTCATTTATCCGTATTTCCAATAGATATGGCTACCTTTGCGCAGAAAAACGGGCTATTTTTGGGTAGAAATGAAGATATTTGAAGTCGAACAGATACGCGAAATCGACCAGTATACGATTCAGAACGAGCCGGTTTCGGCGCTCGACCTGATGGAGCGGGCGGCGGCGGCTTTTGCTCATGAAATTAAGGAACGCTTCCCTCGGGAGATGCCGGTGCATGTCTTTGCCGGACCGGGGGACAACGGAGGAGATGCCTTGGCCGTGGCGCGGCTGCTGCAAGATGCGGGTTTCGCCTCGGTGTGCACCTATCTGTTCAATCCCGGAGGGCGGCTCAGCCCTTCTTGTGCGGCCAACCGCGAATTCCTGCGCAGCCGTACCTCGAAGCGGCAGTTTGTCGAGGTAGAGAAGGGGGTGAGGTTCGACCTTCCTTATATTAACGGGGAGATGCTCGTCGTCGACGGCCTTTTCGGGACAGGTTTGTCGCGCCCGCTGGGCGGGGCTTTTGCTGCCATCGTGAAGTTCCTGAACCATACGGGGGCTACGATAGTTTCCATCGACCTGCCCTCAGGCCTGATGGCGGAGGACAATACGGATAATGACCCGGAACACATCGTGAAGGCTTCCTATACCTTTACTTTCCAACATCCCAAACTCTGTTTCTTCTTCCCTGAGACGGCTGCTTTCCTGGGCAAGTGGGAGGTGCTCGACATACGCCTCAGTCCGGAGGCCATCCGTATCCTCGACACGCCCTACAGCCTGGTCGAGCGTGAAGAACTGAAGGCTCTCGTGCGTCCACTCTCCCGTTTTGCCCATAAGGGGACACAGGGCCACGGCCTGCTCGTCAGCGGCAGCCGCGGCATGGCAGGCGCTGCCTTGCTCTCTGCGGGGGGGGCGTTGCGCTCGGGGCTGGGTAAGCTGACGGTGCACACGCCGGGGGCCAATATCGCCGTCTTACAGGCGGGGAGGCCGGAGGCAGTGCTCTCCGTGGATCCCTCGGAGAGTTGCTTCAGTTGTGTCCCCGAGGTGGAGATGTACAATGCCGTGGCCGTGGGGCCGGGGCTGGGACTGGAAGAGGAGACGGCAGAGGCTTTGGCCGACCTGTTCGCCGCCATGCCGCGGGGGAAACCTTTGGTGGTCGATGCCGACGGGCTCAATCTCATAGCCCGGCGGCTGCCTCTGCTGCGGAAGCTGCCGCCCGGCACAATCCTCACGCCTCACCCCAAGGAGCTGGAGCGTATCTTGGGCGACTGCCAGAACGCTTATGCACGCCTGCAGATGGCTCGCGAACTGGCGCAGGCCACACATGTGCTCATAGTCCTTAAGGGTGCTTATACGGCCACAATCTTTCCCGACCGTTCCGTGCACTTCAATACGACGGGGAATCCCGGCATGGCCACCGCGGGCAGCGGCGATGTCCTCACAGGCGTCCTGCTCTCCCTCCTGGCACAAGGCTATGCCCCTCGTGAGGCGGCTCTTCTGGGCGTCTATCTTCACGGGCTGGCCGGCGACCTGGCAGCCCGCGAGGTGGGAATGCGCGGCATGACGGCTTCCGACCTCGTCCGTTTCCTTCCCCGGGCATGGGAAGAATTGGAGGCCTGATGGGCGTTGTGCATATTTCGCTGCACTTTTTGGGGGCGCGCCCTGCATTTCCCGGCCGAAAGTGCAGGCACTTTTTGGGAAAAGCCTTACATTTGCGGGGAAAAGCGGAAATTTTGTCAAAATGAAGAACTTACTCATCGTTTCAGCGCTGCTGTGCTCGTGTGCCTTGCAGGCGCAGACCGAGGTCTCCGCCTACGGGAGCGACAAGGCCCAGACGGAGGGAATCACCTATATGTTGCCGCGCAACCAGATACGCATCACGGTGACGGCCGTCAAGCGTACTTATACCCCGGGCGAATATTGCCGTTATGCCGAGGAGTATCTGCGCTTGTCTGACGTCAGGCCCGAGAGTTCAGTCAGCTGGGAGCTGCAGAAAGTGGAAGCCCGCTGTGTGGCCGTGCCTGACCCCCGGAAGGCTTTCTACATTACTCTGACGGAGAAGAGCAGCACTTCGCGGGCACAACTCTCGCCCGATGGCCTGCTCTTGGCCATCAATGACCGGCAGGATTATGCTCCCGCCTCTGCTCCCGAGCCGCTGAAGACGAAGCCCCGGAAGAAACTCTCGCCGGAGGACTATTATACGGAGGACATCATACGCGCCTCCTCGGCCATGGCCACGGCGCGCTTGATAGCCGACGAGATTTACCAGATACGCGAGAAACGCAACGATATGACCCGCGGAGAACTGGAAAATATGCCTCAGGACGGAGCCTCCATGCAGCTCATCATGCAGCAACTGGAGGAGCAAGAGGCTGCGTTGACATCCGTTTTCTGCGGTACGACGGAGGAAGAAGTCAGGCAGTTCTCCTTTATCGTGGAGCCGGATGCCGAGGTGGACGAAGACGTGCTTTTCCGCTTTTCCCGGAAACTGGGCGTGGTGGATGCCGACAATCTGGCCGGCGAGCCTGTCTACTACAGTCTTGTGAGCCAGCATACCGTGCCGGACAAGACGCCGCGTACGGAAGAAGAGCGCAAGCGCGTGGAGAAGATGGAGAAAGAAGCCGAGAAGCGGGCCCGTAAGGGTGAGTCGCAGCTGATGGAAGGTGTGGTCTACAACGTTCCCGAGCGTGTGGATTTTGCCGTCTATACGCCGCAGCGCGATCTCTTCGCTGCCGAGTACAAGATAGCCCAGTTGGGGAATACAGACGTATTGTTGAATGAACTGTTTGACAAGAAAGCTACTTTCCACGTCCTCTTCAATCCCGAAGACGGCTCCTTGCTGAAGGTATGGCAGGACGAGGCGGAGAAATAGGCGGGTTGGGTATGATGGACAGACGGGTACGCATTCTCGACAAGACATTTGAGCAGACGTTTTCTCCCGAGGAGATCCGCAAGCGGGTGGAAGAAGCAGCAGTTGCCGTCAGTCGCGACCTGCGGGGAAAAGATCCGGTGTTCGTCTGCATTCTGAACGGTTCGTTCGTTTTTGCGGCCGACTTGCTGCGCAGTCTGGATTTCCCGGCTCGTGTGAGTTTTGTGAAGATGGCCTCTTATTGTGGTACCGCATCGACGGGTCGCGTCGACGAGCTGATAGGCCTCTCCGAAGAGCTGGGGGGAAAGACAGTGGTCATCGTGGAAGATATCATCGACACGGGCCTTACGATGCAGCGGATGCTGAGGCTTCTGGCCGGGTATCATCCGGCAGAGGTGCATATCGCAGCACTTTTCCTCAAACCGGGCAACCTGAAGGTGGATCTCTTGGTGGATTATCCGCTGTTTTGCATTCCGAACGACTTTATAGTAGGCTACGGCCTGGACTACGAGGGCTACGGGCGCAATCTGCCCGGCATATATACACTGACAAACGAATAGAGACAAACAAACAAAAGAAGAGTATGTTGAATATTGTAATCTTCGGTGCTCCCGGCTCGGGCAAAGGCACCCAGAGTGAGAAAATCGTAGAAAAATATCAGTTGAACCACATCTCTACCGGCGATGTGCTGCGTGCGGAAATCAAGAACGGCACGGAATTGGGCAAGACCGCCAAGTCCTATATCGACCAGGGACAGCTTATCCCTGACGAGTTGATGGTGAATATCCTGGCCTCCGTGTTCGACAGTTTCGAGGACAGCAAAGGTGTCATCTTCGACGGCTTCCCCCGCACGATTCCCCAAGCCGAAGCGCTGAAACGTATGCTCCAGGAGCGGAATCAAGGGGTGAGTGTGATGCTCGACTTGGAAGTTCCGGAAGATGAGCTGATGGACCGGCTCATCAAGCGTGGGCAAATCAGCGGTCGCGCCGACGACAATGAAGAGACCATCAAGAAGCGTCTTGCCGTTTACCATGAGCAGACCGCCCCGCTGAAGGATTTTTATAAAAAAGAAGGCATCTATCGCCACATCAATGGCCTGGGCGAGCTGGAGCGCATCTTCGCCGACATCTGTGCTGCCATTGAGGAATAAGTTTTTTCCGTTATACCTTTTTATCGACTGAGCTGAGCCATGCCAGAATCCAACTTCGTAGACTATGTGAAAATCTATTGCCGCTCCGGTAAGGGCGGACGGGGTTCTGCCCACATGCGTCGCGAGAAGTTCGTGCCCAACGGAGGCCCGGACGGAGGCGACGGCGGGCGTGGCGGACACGTCATCCTGCGTGGAAACCGCAACTACTGGACCTTGCTCCACTTGCGCTATGCCCGCCATGCCTTTGCCACGCACGGCGGCAACGGCGGGAGCGCGCGTTGTTTCGGCAAGGACGGCGAGGATAAAATAATAGAAGTGCCTTGCGGCACAGTGGTCTACAATGCCGAGACGGGCGAGTATATCTGCGATGTGACCGAGCATGGGCAGGAAGTCATCCTCCTGCGTGGCGGACGGGGAGGGTTGGGCAACTGGCACTTCCGCACCGCCACGCGGCAGGCTCCCCGCTTTGCACAGCCGGGCGAGCCGATGCAGGAGATGACGATCATCCTGGAGCTGAAACTGCTGGCCGATGTGGGGCTGGTCGGGTTTCCCAATGCCGGAAAGTCGACACTGCTCTCCACTCTTTCGGCCGCCAAGCCCAAGATTGCCGATTACCCTTTCACCACTATGGAGCCGAACCTCGGCATTGTTTCCTATCGCGACGGGCAGTCGTTCGTCATGGCCGACATTCCCGGCATCATCGAGGGGGCCAGCGAGGGAAAGGGGCTGGGGCTTCGCTTCCTGCGCCACATCGAGCGCAACTCGGTGTTGCTCTTCATGGTGCCGGCCGACAGCGACGATATTGCCAAGGAGTACGGTATCCTGCTTCGCGAGCTGGAAAATTTCAATCCTGACATGCTGGAGAAGCAGCGCATCCTGGCCATTACGAAGAGCGACATGCTCGACGAGGAGCTCATGGAGGCCATAGAGCCGACTCTTCCCGATGTGCCCCATGTGTTTATCTCTTCCGTGGCGCAGTTCCATCTGCAGGAGTTGAAAGATTTGCTGTGGCGCGAGCTGGTGAAAGAGGAAAACAAGTTGCAGGCTGCTCCGGCGGAACACATAGACCGTCTGGTACACCGTCCCAAGCTGGCAGCCTCCCTGGCCGAAGAACTGGCATTGGAGGGTGAAGACGAGGACTTCGATTTCGAATACGTGGATGAGGAAGAGGCGGATGTCGACGGGGCCGACGAGGAGTAGTGCCTTATGGAGAACGAATCCGCGATGCCTCCTTTCTTCCCGCAGCCTTCTGTTTTCTCCGGAAGTGCCATCGAAACGTTCATTACGACCCGCTACGGCGGAGTAAGTTCCTCTCCCTATTCTTTTTTTAATTGTTCCCCTTTTGTCCCCGATCCAGCCTCCGGGCAGAACCGGGCCTTGCTGGCCGGGCATTTACATGCGGCGGAGGCGGATTTCCTGATTCCCCATCAAGTCCACGGGACGCGCATCCTCTGTGTGGACGAGTGCTTTATGCGCCTGGGCGAGGCTTCCCGCCGGGCAGAACTGGAGGGAGTCGACGGACTGATCACCGGCCTCAGCGGTTGTTTCCTTTGCGTCACGACGGCCGACTGCCTGCCGGTCTTCTTCTACGACCCCGTGCATCGGGCCGTCGGCATAGCCCACAGCGGGTGGCGGGGCACGGTGGCCCACATATCCGGCCTTCTGCTTCAGGCCATGCAGCGCTGCTATCATACTGATCCGCGCGAGGTGCGGGTAGCTTTCGGGCCGTGCATCTCCGGCCGTCACTTCGAGGTCGGCAACGAGGTGTACGATGCTTTTTCCCGGGCCGGTTTCCAGATGGAGCGGCTGGCCCTGCACAAGATGGAGCTGACCGATGAGGGGGAGTGCTATTTCCGCTGGCATATTTCGCTGCAGGAAGCCGTGGTGTCCGATCTGGCCGGAATGGGAGTCCCGGAGGAGCAGATAGAGCGTTGTCCGGTGTGCAGCTATGCCGACCATCGCTGCTACTCGGTCCGCCGGCAAGGGCCGCAGACCGGGCGTAATCTCAGCGGTATCCGGCTGGTGTAGCCAGCAGTGCTTCATATAAGAAAAACAGATAGATTTCGACGGATGATACAGGAGAATGGAGGAAAACGCGTGTTGCTGCATACCGAGTCACGGGTGCGCGATTTCATCCGGCGCAAAGCCTTGTTCCCCGACGGCCTGCTGCTCGTGGCCTTGAGCGGCGGGGCCGACAGCGTATGCCTGCTGCGCCTGCTGCTCCGGCTGGGCTGTCGGCTGGAGGCGGCACACTGCAATTTCCATCTGCGCGGCGCAGAGAGCGACCGCGACGAGCAGTTTGTGCGCGATTTGTGTGGGCAGCTTGGAGTGCCGCTGCACGTGCGCTCGTTCGACACGCGGGCCGAAGCGGCGCGCTGCGGTGAGTCTATTGAGATGGTGGCCCGCCGGTTGCGCTACGCTTGGTTCGGGGAACTGCGCCGGGCGCGGGAGGCAGCCTGCATCTGCGTGGCCCATCACGAGGAAGACTCTGCCGAGACGCTCCTGCTCAACCTCCTGCGCGGGAGCGGCCTGCGCGGCTTGTGCGGCATCCGCCCGCGCAACGGGTGGGTTGTCCGCCCGCTGCTGTGCCTCAGCCGTGCCGATATCGAGGCTTATCTGCAAGCCTTGGGGCAGGACTACGTGACCGACTCCACCAACTTGCTGCCCGACTGCCGGCGCAACGAAGTGCGCCTCCGCCTCCTCCCGCTCATGGAGCAGATAAACCCCTCCGTGCGCGCCACGCTGGCTGCCACGGCCGAGCGGCTGGCCGAGGCCGAGGCCGTCTATCGGGCTGCTGTTGACCGGGCGGTGCCCGAGGTTTTCGACGGCCACCGAATCGCGCTCGACGCATTGGGCCGTTTCCCCTCGCCCGGGGCCTTGCTCCACGAGATACTGGCACCCTATGGCTTCACGCCGGCGCAGGAGGAGGCTCTCCTGCGCGCCGGGCAGTCTGGAGTGTGCGTCTGCGCCGCGGAGTGGGAAGTGCTGCGCGACCGCGGTGCGCTGTTGCTCCATCCGCGCGGCGGGGAGCAGGCTGCGGCAACGATTGACTGCACTGCCCCCGGTTTCCTTTCGCTGCAGGCTTTCGGGCTGCGGCAGAAATTGGTGTGGGAGCAGTTCCCCCGGCCGGACGGCTTCGAGATTCCCCGCCGGGCCGATGTGTTCTGTGCCGATGCCGATGCGTTCCGGGCGGCAGGCGGCCTTGTGCTCCGCACGCCCCGCGGGGGCGACCGCTTCCGGCCCTTCGGGATGCGCGGTTCCAAGCTCGTGAGCGACTATCTCACGGACCGCAAGCTGGACCGCCGCCGCAAGGCGCTGCAGCCGTTGCTTGCCGATGGCGACCGCATAGCCTGGGTCGTGGGCCTGCGTCCGGCGCAGCCCTTCTGCCTCACTCCTTCCACGCGCCGCATCCTGCTCTTCCGCCTCGTGCCGGAAGAGGTACTCTCTCCTGATATAGAATAAAGACGATATGTGGTTAATCCTTGCATTTTGCTCGGCCGTGTTGCTGGGCTTCTACGATGTCAGCAAGAAGCAGTCGCTCGGCGGGAACGCGGTGATTCCCGTCCTGACGCTCAACACGCTGTTTTCTACGCTGGTTTTTCTCCCCTTTATCCTGCTTTCTGCCGCAGGCCGGTTGGGCGGGGGCGGCTTTTTCCACATGGGAGAGGCCGGATGGGAGGCGCATCTCTGTGTGATCCTGAAGTCGCTCATCGTGCTTTCCTCCTGGATTTTCGGCTACTTTGCCATGAAGCATCTGCCGCTGACCATAGTGGGCCCCGTCAATGCCACGCGCCCGGTCATGGTATTGGTGGGGGCGTTGCTCGTCTTCGGCGAGCGGCTCAACGGCTACCAGTGGGCCGGCGTGGGGCTGGCCGTGCTCTCGTTTTTCCTCCTGAGCCGCTCGGGTCGGCGCGAGGGTATCGACTTCCGCCACAACCGCTGGGTGCTCTTCCTGGTACTGGCCGCGGCCTTGGGTGCGGTGAGCGGGCTGTACGACAAGTACCTCATGGGCACCCGCGGGCTGGAGCCGCTGTTCGTGCAGTCGTGGTACAATCTTTACCAGCTCTTGGAGATGACGGCGGTGCTCTTCCTGCTGTGGTGGCCGCGCCGCAGGCAGGGCACTCCGTTCCGCTGGCGCTGGAGCATCCCGCTGATTTCGCTGTTCCTCTCGGCGGCCGACTTCGTATATTTCTATTCCCTGAGCTACGACGATGCGCTGATTTCCGTAGTCTCCATGGTGCGGCGCAGCAGCGTGGTGGTCAGTTTCCTGTGCGGGGCGCTGCTCTTCCACGAGAAGAACCTGCGCGGCAAGGCTGTCGACCTCGGGCTCGTCCTGCTGGGCATGTTTTTCCTCTATCTGGGCAGCCGCTGAGTCCGGTGCGGGACTTTCCGCAAAAAGCGCTGCATGAATCTGCAGAAAGTGCTTGGACTTTTCTCGGATTCATGCAGCGCTTTTGTGTCTTGTCGGTAGGGGCGCGGCTGCGGCAGGCGAGGGTGATTACCCCATGGCTTCGGCGGTGAAGGCCAGGGGGAGCAGCTGCCGGCAGTCGGGGATGAGGAGGATGCGTTCCGTGCCGTAGAGCAGGCAGCGGAAGGGCGTGCCCTGGCGCAGGCAGGTCTCCAGCATGACCTGGCGGCAGGCCCCGCAGGGGACAACGGGTTGCGGCGTGAGCCGTCCCTCCCGGTCGCGGGCGGCGATGGCCAGGGCGCTGACGGCCTCTTGCGGATGGTTGGCCCCGGCGTAGAAGAGGGCCGTGCGCTCGGCGCAGAGGCCGGAGGGATAGGCGGCGTTCTCCTGGTTGTTGCCGCAGACCACGGTGCCGCTCTCCAGCCGCAGGGCGGCGCCTACGGCGAAATGGGAGTAGGGGGCATAGCTGCGCGCGGTGCTTTCGATGGCCTGGCGGATGAGTTCGCGGTCGGCGGCGGGCAGCTCTTCGGGGGAGGCGTAGCCGGTGTAGGTTGTTTCGAGCGTGTGTGTGTCCATCGGGCGGATAGGGTTGGGCTTGGAAGAGGACGGCCCGGCGGAAACGTGCCTTGCGGGCAATTCGGTTTCTCGTCGGGCCGTAGTGATCAGAGTGTTTTATCCGATGTAGAGGTTCAGCTCCAGATAGAGATATTCCTTCCCTTTCTCCTGATCGGTGCTGAATTGGATTTTGTTTTCCCGGGCAAGCCATCCGATGGCGGCATTCAGGTCACGGTCGGAAAGCCCGGAAGCCGCTTTCAAATCGTTGTACTCCCATCTTTTGTTATCGTCCAGCAACCGCCAGACGATACCGGCATTTAGGCCAATCGTGTTAATGTCCATTGCTTAAAATATTTGAGGGTTTAACATGAAGTCACGGTTCTTTTGTTTGTCGCTCCCGTAGGGCTGGACACAGCGGCAGGCAGGACTGTTCTGCGTTTTCCGGGCAGCTTTTTCAGAAACTTGCGGCAAATATACTATCCAAGTGCAAAAGAAACAAGTTTGCTATGGAGAATCTTCTGGCTCTTTTTTCTACAAAAATACGAAAGTGTATAAGAAAACGTGAAAGAATGTGGCAGTCTCATTTTTTTTGTTGACTTTTACACTCAAATTTATGTGCATATCATGAAACGTATGTATGCTTTTTCCCGTTTGGCCTTGCCGGCCATTTTGTTTCTTTCCCTGGTTTTCTTGGTTCAGATCCCCGCAGGGGCACAACGCAGGAATTCGGCTTATTTGCAGTATATCAAGAAGTATGAGGATTTGGCCGTAGACCAGATGAAGGAATACCATATCCCGGCCAGCATCAAACTGGCACAAGGGCTGCTGGAGAGCGGGGCGGGACGGAGCGAGCTGGCCCGTTCGTCCAACAATCACTTCGGTATCAAGTGCGGGCGGGCCTGGAAAGGCCGCTCGGTGCGGCGCACGGACGACGCGCCCAACGAGTGTTTCCGCGCCTATCGGCATCCGGAGGAATCCTATCGCGACCATTCGCGCTTCCTGCGCGACAATCCGCGCTATGCCGCGCTCTTCCGTCTGGACATGACGGACTACAAAGGCTGGGCGCACGGCTTGAAAAGAGCCGGATACGCCACAGATCCCTCCTATGCGAACCGCTTGATTACGATAATCGAAACCTACGAACTATATCGCTACGACTCTTTCTCGAAGAAGAAGCGCAAGAAGCCTGGCAAACAGAAGGAGGAAGTGCGTCCGGCACACGTTACTTATCTCTCGAACGGGCTGGTCTACGTGATAGCCCGGCGGGGCGATACGTTCGACGACCTGTCGGACGAGTTCGACATCAGCAAGCGGAAACTGAGGAAATACAACGATTTGCACAAAGGCTACAACCTGGCCGAGGGAGACATCATCTATCTTCACGAAAAGCACAAGCGCTCTCCGCAATACGAGCGCCACACGGTGCGGCCGGGCGACTCGATGCACACGATTTCGCAGATATACGGCGTGCGGCTGAAGTCGCTCTATGACCTGAACGGGCTCGACCCGGACGACTATGTGCCCTGCGTGGGCGATGTGCTCTTCCTGAAATGACTTCCGTCGGATAGGGAAATAGAATACCGAAAGCGGAGAAAATCCTCTGTACGTGCAGGACTCTCTCCGCTTTCGCTTTTTGTTTTCGGTTTTCCCCGTGCTTATTTGATTTCGATGGCCTCCTTCATGTCGATTTCCTCGCCGTGGGGGTCGTAGAAGCGGTATTCGAGAAAAGCCAGTTTCTGGTTGGGGACAATCTTGACCCCGAACCCGTATTTCATCTGCCACTTCCGCTTGATGGAAAGAATGCCTTGGCTGATGTAGGCATACGGGTAGGGGTGGATGTGAAGGGTGAAGTTCTTTACCTTCAGTTTGTTGCTTAGATAGTCAATTTTACTCTCAAGTGTGTCGGTAAACAGGATGGAGGACTTGATGCTTCCCGTGCCGTGGCAGGTGGGGCAGTCTTCGGTTGTGACCACGTCCATTGCCGGGCGTACCCGCTGGCGCGTAATCTGCATCAGGCCGAACTTGCTCAGCGGCAGGATGTTGTGCCGCGCGCGGTCGTTCTGCATGTTCTTGCACATGCGTTCGTAGAGGGTTTGCCGGTTTGCCGGCTCGCTCATGTCGATAAAGTCTACGACTATGATGCCTCCCATGTCGCGCAATCGCAGCTGGCGGGCCAGTTCGTCGGCAGCGCCCAGGTTGACTTCCAGTGCGTTGCCCTCCTGATTGTTGGTCTTGGCGCGGTTTCCGCTATTGACGTCTACCACGTGCAGGGCTTCGGTGTGCTCGATAATGAGATAGGCGCCGTTTTTGTACGAAACGGTCTTCCCAAACGAGGACTTGATCTGCTTGGTGATGTTGAAATTGTCGAAGATCGGGAGGTTTCCCTTGTACAATTTCACGATTTCAGCCCGCTCGGGTGCAATCAGCGTCACGTAGTTCTTGACTTCCTGAAAGACGGTCTTGTCGTTGATATAGATGCTCTCGAAAGAGGGGTTGAACAGATCGCGGAGCAGGGCGACGGTACGGCTGGTTTCTTCGTAGATCAGAGTCGGGTAGGTCTGTGCTTTTACGAATTTCTCAACGGCATTTTCCCAATGCTTCAGCAGAATCTTCAGTTCGTTGTCGAGTTCTGCCACGCGGCGGCCTTCGGCCACAGTGCGGATGATGACTCCGAAATTCTTGGGCTTGATGCTTTGGAGCAACTGCTTGAGGCGGGCTCTTTCGGCGCTGGACTTGATCTTCTGGGATACGGACACTTTGTCGTTGAAGGGGATGAGCACCAGGTATCGTCCGGCAAAGGAAATTTCGGTGGTGAGCCGCGGTCCTTTGGTAGAGATGGGCTCTTTTATGATTTGGACGATGATCTCCTGGCCACACTTCAGCACGTTGCTGATCGTACCCTCTTTCTCCAGGTCGGGAAGTACCGGGAGGCGTGTGTAGGAGTTGCTTTTGTTTTTCTTTTCCGACTTGACTTGTTTGAGAAACTTCTCGAGAGAGTGGAATTGGGTACCTAAATCCAAGTAATGAAGGAAAGCGTCTTTTTCATAGCCGACATCCACAAAACAAGCATTCAGGCCGGGCATGATTTTTTTCACCTTGGCCGAATAGATGTTGCCGACCGAGAAGGAAGCATTTTGGGCTTCGCTCTGAAATTCCACGAGGTTCTTATCTTCCAATAAGGCTATGGAGATTTCCTTCGGCTGTACGTCTACGACTAATTCGCTCGTCACTTTTGTTCTTACGGATTAAAGGGTTTGTATTGTTTGCTCTTTCGTTTTCAGGCTCTCCCTGTGCTCCTTCTCCGGAAAAGCGGTGGGGGGAATCTTTGGGAGAGATTTACAGAAAAGAACAAACTCCAGCAAGATTTGGCAGGGGGAGTTTGTTCTTTTTCTTTTTCTTTGGGTTTACAAGCTATCCAGACTTATTTCTTGCTCTTATGCCTGTTCTTTCTTAGTCTTTTCTTGCGCTTGTGAGTAGACATTTTATGTCTCTTTTTCTTTTTTCCGCTTGGCATAGCTTTTAAAATTTATGAGTTAATATTTTGGTTTAGTTTTGGTCTTGTCGAAGAGTGTCAGCGCTATTGGAAAGTTCCTCACTTTCGATAGACTTTAAGACAAAGCATCGTAGAAGTCCTTGGCAGGGCGGAATGCCGGAATATTATGCTCGGGAACGATGATGGTCGTGTTCTTAGAGATGTTCCGGGCTGTCTTTTGGGCTCTTTTCTTCACGATAAAGCTCCCGAATCCGCGCAGATATACATTCTCATCGGCAGCCAGCGAATCTTTTACGATGGACATAAAGGATTCTATGGTAGAGAGAACAGAGGCCTTATCTACTCCGGTGTTTGCTGAGATCTGGTTTACAAGGTCTGCTTTTGTCATAGTTGTATTTCTTTCGTTATTAGGATGTAAGCTTTTGTTTTTGCCAATTGTCTGCAAATATACGGCTTTTTCCGTTTCCCCGCGGAATTTCTTTTGAAGTTTTTGTAGAAAAGTGGGGTGAATTCCCTGTTCTTCCCTTATTTTTGTGCTTAGAAACGGTTTTGCAGATGAAGAATAAAGGAACGGAAGAGGTCTCCCTTCTGATAATCGATTGGTATCGAGAACACAAAAGAAGCCTGCCTTGGCGGGATACGTGCGACCCTTATAAGATTTGGGTCTCGGAGATTATTCTGCAGCAGACGCGTGTGGCCCAAGGGCTGGATTATTATTTGCGTTTCATCGGGCGTTTTCCTACGGTCGCAGCCTTGGCGGCGGCCGAAGACGACGAGGTGATGCGCCTCTGGCAGGGGCTGGGCTATTACTCGCGGGCGCGAAACTTGCATAAGGCTGCCAGGATGGTGGCCGCGGGTGGCGGCTGTTTCCCGCAGAGCTATGCCGGGGTACGTGCCTTGCCGGGCATCGGCGACTATACGGCGGCGGCCATTTGCTCCATGGCCTACGGGATGCCTTATGCCGTGGTGGACGGGAATGTCTACCGGGTCCTGGCCCGCTGTTTCGGCATTGGGGAGCCGATTGATACGGCGCAGGGGAAGAAATACTTTTCCGCTTTGGCTTCCGAACTGCTGCCGGCCGGTTGTCCCGGATTGTATAACCAGGCCATTATGGATTTCGGCGCTTTGCAGTGCGTTCCCCAGTCGCCGGATTGCGGGAGTTGCCCGCTGGAGGCGAAGTGCGTGGCCTGTGCGGAAAGACGGGTAGAGGAGTTTCCGGTGAAAGCGCGTCGGCAGCGGGTGGCCGATGTATACCTGCATTATATATATGTACGCGTGGGCGATGCCGTATGCCTGCGCCGGCGTGTGTCGGAGTTACCCGGCGGGAAGAAGAAGCCGGGTCTTTTTTCGCCGTCCATCTGGCAGGGTTTGTATGAGTTGCCTTTGGTTGTCGCGGAGCAGCCGCTTGCGCCGGAAGAGTTCCTGGGGAGCGAAGATTTCGGCCGCTTCTTTCCTTCCGATGCCGAGCGGCAGTCGGCATCGGTGTCTCTATTGCGGCGCGAGGTGCTGCATCGGTTGAGCCACCGCGTGCTGCACTTGAATTTTTATTCGGTGCAACTTCCGCCGGATTCACTTTCTTTTCCCGGATTTTTGCGTGTCCCGCATTCGGAACTTCCGGCTTATCCCGTTCCGCGGCCGATTGCGGCTTTGTGGAAGGAGTTGGGGCTGTAAGGGGGTTAATGCGCTTGTAAGATCTTGTTTCTCTTGTAGTGCCGGCGGGTAAAGAAGAGGAAGAGGAGCAGTGCTGCCAGGGCCAAACAGAGCGCAACTTGCTCGGCACTTCCCGTCCGGTGGATACCCAGACAGATGCCTCCTGCAAAGCCGCTCTCCCAAGCGAGCAGGTAGGAGTTGGTGGCTGTGCAGCGCTGGCTGTGGCGGGCCATGCGCACAAAACAGTGTAGCAGCCCGCTTGCCGCAAGTTCCACTCCGGCTGCGAGCAGGAAGAGCCCGGCGAGGGAAAGCATGTGCCCCTCTTGCGGCAGGAGGCAGAGGCAGGAAGCTGCGGCTATGCAGAAGCCCGTGAGGGTGCGGACGGAGGGGGAGAGTGTTTCTGCCTTCCGCCGCTGCAGGAGCAGTGCGCTGAGAAATCCGGCCGCGCCGGCCATCCACAGGCCGATGTGTGCTGTGGGGGAGGAAAGGGGGAGGGGGGTATCCTGCAGGATGGAGGCGGCCAGAATGCCGGGCACTGCGGCCAGGAGCAGGGTATTCAGTATTTCCGGCCAGAGGCGGGGCATCAGGTAGCGGTCGGTGGAGCACAGGGACAGCCGGAGCGGGGCATGGAAAGGCACGTGCAGCAGGCAGGCCGAGAAGAAGGCCAGTGTGCCGGCGGCAAGGGAGAAATAGTAGGTCCCGGCCGGGCCGAGCAGTGCGGCGGACAGGGTGGCGGCTATGAGGCCGATGCCTATCCCGATTCGTCCGGTGCGCATAAACAGGGAGTTTGCCTCATCCCGGCGGGGCGAAGGGGTGACGTCCACGGAGAGTGTGTTGCCCGCATTGAGCGCCATGCCGTAGCAGAGGCCTTGCACGAGGCGCAGCAGGGCGAGCGGGCTGCTCTCCTCCGGAGCCGTGAGTCCCCGCGAGACAAACAGGTCGGCAGCCCGGTCGGCATAGGGGACGAGCAGGGTGCAGAGGAGGCATCCTGCCAGGGAGTAGAGATAGATGTGCTTGCGGGAGAAGCGCTCCAGCAGGTGGGCCGCCACCGGCCCCGGCAGCCATATCCCGAGCAGGAAGCAGAGATGGGCTATCCAGAGCATGCCGCTTGCTTCTGCCGCAGCCGGGAGGGGCAGGCCTATGAAGAGGGCGTACATCGAACTGTACAGCCAGAGGTTCGTTTCGCTTGTCCAGTAGAAATTGTGGCTCCAGAGTTTCATGGCCTTTTCCTTTACTTGGATCCGGGGGGCAGGCAGGAGTCTCTTTCCTGCTGCTAATATTGCTCTTTCTCGTTGGGGAAGTCCTGGCTTTTCACGTCGGTCACGTATTGCCCGATGGCGTCGGTCATGACGCGGTTGAGGTCGGCATAGCGCCGCAGGAACTTGGGGCTGAAGCCGAGACTCATGCCCAGCATGTCCTGGATGACGAGTACTTGTCCGTCCACGGCCCCCCCGGCTCCGATGCCGATGATGGGGATGGTCAGTTCTTCGGCCACCTGGCGGGCCAGCGTGGCGGGTATTTTTTCCAGCACGATGGCGAAGCAGCCGGCTTCTTCCAGGAGTTTGGCGTCGCGGATGAGCTTTTCGGCCTCTTTCTGCTCGCGGGCCCGCACGGTGTAGGTGCCGTATTTGTTGATGGACTGCGGCATCAGGCCCAAGTGCCCCATGATGGGGATTCCGGCCGAGAGGATTCGCTTCACGGAGTCCAGGATTTCTTCTCCTCCTTCGAGCTTCACGGCGTCGGCGTGGGTCTCTTTCATGATGCGTATGGCGGAGGTCAGGCCTTCCGTGGGGTTTCCCTGATAGGTGCCGAAAGGCATGTCGACGACCACCAGGGCGCGCTCCACGCCGCGCACGACGCTCTTTCCGTGGTAGATCATCTGGTCCAGGGTGATGGGCAGTGTGGTCACGTTACCGGCCATGACGTTGGAGGCCGAGTCGCCCACGAGTATTACGTCGATGCCTGCCTGGTCCACGATTTTTGCCATCGTGTAGTCGTAGGCCGTCAGCATGGCAATCTTCTCCTGCCGCTGCTTCATTTCCAAGAGGCGGTGGGTGGTCACTTTCCGCTTGTCTTCTGTAATGTATCCAGCCATGATGTGCAAATGCTGTTTTGTAGGGTTCGTTGTTTTCAAAAACGGGGGCAAAGTTACGGCTTTCGCGGCAAAAACAAAAAAGTCCCGGAGGAAATAGGCGAGCAGGGTGCTTGTTTCTCTCCTTTTTCTTCCGGGACTTTCGGGAATTGGCGGCAGCGGTTTCCGGGAAAAGCGCTGCCGCTTTTTTCGGGTTCCTCAGGCGCTTTTTCCCGGCTCACGGGGAGGGCGGGAAAAGGCGTGCCGCGAGGCGTAACCGGCCGGGGCGGGCCTTAGGGCTTGAACATCTTGTAGCCTTTGCCGCCTTGCCACTTGATGAAGAATCCGTGCTCGGGTTCTTCGGTGAGGGGCAGGCCCTCGATGGTGTAGTAGCGGGCAGGCCCCTGGGCTTCTTCCGTGCTTTCTTCTTCGGAACCGTAGAGGGGGATTTCTTCGATGCCCGTGGCCTCGTCGTCATACTTCAGCAGCAGCAGGGAGGCGATGCGGAACTCCTGTTGGGTGGCTCCCTGCGCCATGTCGGCCTGGAAGCCGAGGATGATTTCCTGCGGCTCGTCGAGCGTGAAGTAGATGCCGTGGTATTTGGAGTCGATGGCGCACGAAGACATCGGGTAGAAGGCTATGGCGTCTTTCTCCATGCGGGAGGTGGGCAGGGTGTCTGCGGCGGCGAAGATGTAGGCCGAGGTCATGTTGTGGAGTGCCTCGAAGGTGCCTCCGAAATAGTAGCGGCCGGCTTCGAGCTCTACTTTGCGGTAGACGCGGGCGTTGGCCAGGTTGCCCTGGTTTTTGTCGCGGTCGTCCCAGATGCCGAGCGTGAGGCAGTCGTAGCCGGGATAGCGGTCGAGTCCGTTGCGGTTGCCGTCGGTTTCGTTGGGGATGAAGTAGTTTTCCACCGTCCAGTAGAGCGGGGTGCCGTAGCGGTTGGTGGTGCTGTCGGTGGGCACGCGGCTGAATTCTTCTTTCTCGATGAATTTTTCTTCCGTCAGTTCGATGGTCCCTTCTTCATCGGGGTTGCCGCCGGGATTTTTGCCGTTGGCCAGGAAGTCGGCAAATGCGGCCTGGAGTTCCTCGTAGGCATCGCTGATTTCCCCGGCGGAGGCATCTGCGCCGACGGCCTTGCTGGATTCGATGACTCCGGCCAGCGTCTCGTAGGTGGCGGGGTTGTAGTATCCGGTGTTTTCGTTGAGCTTGAAGGTCGAGAGTGTGTCTTCGATGAAGGAAATGTTCTCCTGTAGGCTCTCGTAGTTGACCTCGCCGTAGTAGTAGAGCTGCACTTCCCGTACGCGCGTCTCCTGCTGGGCGTTTCCGTTGAGCAGGTCGATCTGGAATCCGAGTATGATGTCCTGGTCTTCCTCGAGGGTGAAGAAGATGCCGTTGAGCACGTCGCTTCCGTCAGCGGTCTCGTTGATGGGGTAGTAGGCGATGGAACTTTGGGGGATTTCTGCCGTGCTGAGCGGCTTGGCGGCGGCGAAGATGTAGGCCTGGTCGTTGGTGTTATAGGTCGTCTGGTACCGCGCCCCGAAGTAGTAGCGGCCGGCCTTGAGGGAAACCTGGCGGTAGATGCGGGCGTTGGTCAGGCTGCCTTCCTGGTTGTTTTGCTTGTCGTCCCACACTCCGAGCATGAGGCAGTCGTAGCCGGGATAGTTGTCTATTCCGTTTTTCGTGCCGCTCGTCCCGTTGGGGATGCTGAAGTTTTCGACCGTCCAGTTGAGGGGCGTGGCAAAGCGCGTGTGTACGGAAGTGTCCTGGCGGCTGAAGTTGCTGATTTCGACGAAGGCTTCTTCCGAAATGTCAGAGAACCCGATCTCGTCGGGCTCTCCTCCTTTGTTTTTTCCGTTCTGCTGGAAGTCTAAGTAAGCAGCGTTCAGATTGTTGTAGGCATCTACTATTTCGTCAAATTCGGAGTCCTCGGTCACTTGGGAAGCCTTGTCGAGTTCGGCCCGCAGCTGCTCGATGGCTTCCTGCCGGTAGAAGCCGGTGTTGTGCCCGGCCTTGGCCATGTCCAGTTCCATGCCGATGGAGAAGATCAGGTCGTCAAGGGTATAGTAGTCCATGTTGCCGTAGTAGATGAGTTTCACCTTGTCGGCCCGGAATTCCTGCTGGTTGGCTCCTGTGAGGTTGGCTTGGAAACCGAGGTAGACTTCAGCGTCTTCCGTCAGCGTGAAGTAGATACCGGTGAAACTTCCGCTCGTGTTGCTCTTGTTTATATTGTAGTAGGCATAGGCGTCCTCCGGGATGTCTTCCGTGTTGCTGAGCACGGGGGAGGCGAAGATGTAGGCCTGGTCGGCAATGCCGTAGGTCGTGTTGTACGTGGCACCGAAGTAGTAGCGTCCGGCTTCGAGGAACACTTTCTGGTAGATGCGGGCGTTGGCCACGTTGCCCTCTTGGTTGTTGTCGCGGTCGTCCCATACTCCGAGCATCAGGCAGTCGTTGCCGTTGTAGTTGTCGATGCCGTTTTTCACTCCGTCCGTCTCATTCGTTTGGGGAATCATGAAGTTCTCCACGGTCCAATACTGGGGGCTTCCGAAGCGGGTGCCCGTCTCTTCCTTGCGGGCGAACTGCTCGCTTTCGGACAACTTGGTGAGGGTCACGTCCCAACTCTGGCTCGTCGTGCTGGGTTCTCCGCCTTCGTTGCGGCCGTTCTCCAGCAGGTCGGCATAAGCTGCATTCAGCTCCTGGGCTTTGGTGCTCTGGGTAGCTTCGTCGGCGCCGGTGAATTGCTTGGCGTCTTCTATCTTCTGGGCAAATGCCTCATAGGCTTCACGCGTGAACTTGCCGGTGTTGTAGCCCACTTGGGGCTCCAACTCGGCGAGTTTGTCTTCGTAGATGCTCAGGAGTTCTGCCAGCGAGATGGTCGTGGGGCTGTTCGGGTCGAACTCGATGCAGAACACGGGGGCGATGTCGTTGGTCGGTTCGGCGGGGAGGCTTACGACAAGTCCTTCGATGTCTTCCTTGAATTCCACTTCGCCGTAGCCGAGGAGGGTCACTTTGCTCACCTTTCCGCTGTAGTACTGCGAGGTCGGGGCGAGAGCCTCGAAGGTAAAGGTGGATTGCGAAGGCCAGGCCATGATGGTGGCAAAGAGCGTGTCGTTGCGCTGCACGTAGCGCACGTCTTCGCTCGTGTAGTTGTTGCCTTCGTTGAAGCCCTGTCCGGTCATGGGGTTGGAGGCTTCGGCCGTGGGGCCTTCGCCGAAGGTCTTCCAGGGGCGCGTGCCGTAGATACTGGTGCTGTTGACGTCCATCCATTTCTTCAGGTTTTGCAGGATGGCGATTTCCTTGTCGTCGATGGTGCCGTCGCCCTTGATGGGGACACTCAGCAGGAGGTTTCCGTTCTTGCTGACGATGTCGACCAGCATGCGGACTATCTGGTCGGCCTGCTTGTAGCTGTTGTTGTTGTAGTCAGCCTGGCTGTAGTGCCAGTTGCCTATGCACGTGCAGGTCTGCCAGTACTTTTCCTGCGCGCGGTCGGGGATGCCGCGCTCTACGTCCCAGAGCATGGCTTCCTTGTGCTTCTCTTCCAGGATTTTTCCCATCACCACTACGTCGGCCGTGCCGCTGTTTTCGTTGGCGCTGTGGTTATAGAAGTGGGAGAGGATGTTGAGGCCTATGGATTCGTCGCAGCCGTAGAAGGGGAGCACCGTGTCGTCGAAGTAGAGCATCGCGGGGTCGTAGTCGTTGATGCACTGCAACACGCGGTTCTGGAACTTCATCTTGTATTCCTCCGAGGGGAGCGAAGCGCCGTTGCCCCATGCCCACTGGCTGTGGATCGTACCGGAGTTTTCCCATCCGGTGCTGTGCTCGTGGTTTTGGGCGTAGAGCTCTTGCGGGTCGAGGCCTTTCCACCATTTTTCCGTGCCGTCGGGATTGGGCTCGTAGCCGTCTTCTTTCGTGAGGTTGCCGTCGTAGTCCTGGGATTTCTCCATCCAGGTCCAGGTGTGGCTGCCGTGCATGCTGACGCCGAGCGGCAGGCCGTACTTTTTGCAGGCATCGCTCCATCCTTTCACAATGTCGCGTTTCGGGCCGACATTCACCGAGTTCCACTCCTGATAGGGGCTGTCCCATAGGTCAAAGTTGTCGTGGTGTTGGCCGAGGGTGAAGAAGTACCGGGCGCCGGCCTCTTTGTAGAGTTTGACGAGTTCGTCAGGATTCCACTTTTCGGCCTTCCAGGCATTGCAAAGGTCCTTCAGTCCGAAGACGCCCGGGTCGCCGAAATGGTCAAGGTGCCATTGGTATTGTTCGGAATCCTCATAGTACATGAAACGGGCATACCAGTCGCCGTCTTCGGCTTGGCACTGCGGTCCCCAGTGGGCCCAGATGCCGAATTTCGCATCGCGGAACCATTCGGGGCATTCCCAAGCGTTCAGGCTTTCCCAAGAGGCATCGTATGGTCCGCTTTCCACTGCTACATTTTGCGCCTGCGTCGCAGAGGCGAGCATCATCAGGCCGCAAACAGAAGATTTCAATAATCGGTTACTCATAGCAAATCAGGTTTTAAAAAAAGATTGTGCTGCAAAGGTAGTGGGAAGCGGCAGAAGAAGTATAGGACAAAAGTGCTATTCTATGGAAGAATAACGGCATTTTGCCGGCGGATCATGCCGGTGGTATGGAAAGCGCGCGGACGTTTTCTGGAAGTTCCTATTATATAATAGGTATAGGGGAGTAGTGCGGCCGGAAATTTCAGGTGTCCCTTTCGGGTTGTTCCTCTTCCATTTCGCGCATGGTGGGCAGGCGGAATTGGTAGTGCGCGCCGAGCAGGCGGATGAGGAATACGCTCGACCCGGTGATGATCTGCAGGTAGGGCGCGCCGACGAGGCCGTGGGTGGAGAGTTGCCAGTAGATGATTCCGCCGCAGATGGAGGACATGGCGTAGAAATCCTTGCGGAAGATGAGCGGAATCTCGTTGATCAGGATGTCGCGGACGACGCCCCCCGCCGCGCCCGTCACGCAGCCCATGGCGATGGCCACCCAGTAGGGATAGCCTGCGGCCAGCGACTTGTCGATGCCCACCACGGTGAAGAGCGCCAGCCCGATGGCATCGAAGAGGAAGAACGTCTGCGCCCAGCGGTTCAGCGTGTTGCGGAAAAAGAGCACCCACAGGAAGGCCAGGCCGGAAGCGATGAGGTAGATCGGGCTGGTCATCCAGAAGGGAGTCAGGTCGAGCTGTATGTCGCGCAGCGTTCCGCCGCCGATGGCCGTGGCTACACCCACGACGTAGGCGCCAAACCAGTCGAAGTGTTTGTTGGACGCCAGCCGTATGCCGCTGATGGCGGCAGCGAACGTGCCGATAAATTCCAGGATGACAGAGATGGTGATCATTCGTTTTTCGTGTCTTGCTCGTACCGTTTGCCCCAGAGGTGCTTCATCCGTTCGGCCATCTTCTGCTCCGCGGGGTTCGGCTGCGGCTCCCAGAGGCGGCGGGGCGGCAGCCCGTCGGGCAGGAACTGCTGCTCGACGAAGTGTCCCTCATAGTCGTGGGCATATTTGTAGCCCTTGGCGTAGCCCAAGTCGCTCATGAGCCGGGTGGGCGCGTTGCGCAGGTGGAGCGGGACCGGCAGGTTGCCCGTCTGCCGCACCAGGGCGCAGGCCTCGTTGATGGCCCGGTAGGCCGAGTTGCTCTTGGGGCTTGTGGCCAAGTAGATGGCCAGTTCCGAAAGGGGGATGCGCCCTTCGGGCCAGCCTATCTTCATTACCGTGTCGAAGCAGGCGTTGGCCAGCAGGAGTGCGTTGGGATTGGCCAGTCCCACGTCCTCCGCCGCGCTGATCACGAGCCGCCGCGCTATGAAAGCCGGGTCTTCCCCGCCTTCCACCATGCGCGCCAGCCAGTAGACGGCCGCGTCGGGGTCGCTGCCGCGGATACTCTTGATGAAAGCCGAGATGATGTCGTAGTGCATCTCGCCCCCCTTGTCGTAAGCCGCGGGGTTCTCCTGTATGCTCTGCGTGACCCCCTCGTTGGTGACTACCACGTCTTCGCCCTCCGGTGCGGCCTGCACGACCAGCTCCAGCGTATTGAGCAGCTTGCGGGCGTCGCCTCCGGCGAAGCGGACAAGGGCGTCCGTCTCACGCAGCTCGATGCGGCGCTTCTTCAGCTCCGGGTCTTGCTCCACCACGCGGCGGGCCAGCGTGAGCAGCGCCGCATCGTCCAGCGGTTTGAGCACATAGACCTGGCAGCGGGAGAGCAGCGGGCGGATAACCTCGAAGGAGGGATTCTCCGTCGTGGCGCCGATGAGGGTCACAACCCCCTGTTCCACGGCGCCGAGCAGCGAGTCTTGCTGCGACTTGCTGAAGCGGTGTATCTCGTCGATGAAGAGGATCGGGCTGTTCTGGCTGAAGAAACGTCCGGACTTGGCCTTGTCGATGACCTCGCGCACCTCTTTCACCCCGGAAGTGACGGCGCTCAGCGTATAGAACGGCACATTGAGCGTCGTGGCCACGATGCGCGCCAGCGTCGTCTTGCCCACTCCCGGCGGGCCCCACAGGATGAACGACGAGATGCGCCCCGAGGCGAGCATCCGGCGCAAGACGCCGTCGGCTCCTACCAGGTGCTCCTGTCCGATGTATTCTTCCAGTGTGTGCGGGCGCATGCGCTCGGCCAAGGGTTGTGCCATAGGGTTGTTTCCGTTATCCGTGTGCAAAGATAGTGCAAATGAGCGAAACGAAAGCTTGATTTCGCTGCCGAGTGCAGCCTATCTTATGGAAAGATAGTGCAAATGAGCGAAACGAAAGCCCGATTTCGCTGCCGAGTGCAGCTTGTTTTTCCGAAGTTTTGATGAAACCCTTTTCACCGTAGATGGAAAACCGGCAGGGCTTCCCGGGAAAACATGCAGGGCTTTTCGGGAAAAGTGCTGCAGGGGTTTGCAGAAAGTGCTTGGGGAAGATGGAAGAGGGGCTTGCGCGCGTGGCGGGTGGGGCAGCGGGGGTGGAAAAGACGGGGAAAGGTTTCCGTAATTCCGTGCCATTCACTATCTTTACGGCCATAGAGGATGCCTCGGTTTTCTTAATCTTAAAACGGGCGTATTGCCTCCGGGATTCCCGGAGGGGCGGTGCGCGCAGCGGAGGAAGGCTATGAAGAAAGTGATGTTAGTTTTGGCGCTGTTGGCCGGCGGGTCTGTGTCGGCTCAGGATTTCATCGTCGGCTGGCCCGACCAAGCGGGTGATGACCGGGCGGAGGAAGTAAGGCATACGGGTGAATTGTGGGTTATCTATGTACCGGACAGGGATGCTTGTCGTTTCCGCCCGCGGGGGATGAATCTGGCTTTTACGTTTCATGCTTTTTCGGTGAAGGATACCACGGATTTCATGAAGACTTTCCCCACGCGGAAAGACAGCTTCACGGCTTTTGTCGTGGAGGAGCTGGCGAGGTGGAATCTGGAGGAGGAAGAAGAGGCGTTTGCCCGGATTTTCGGGCGGAGGTGGCGCACGCGGTGGCGTTTTGAGAAAGTGATGCGCGGACTTCTGGGTGAGACGTTCGGGCGCGGCGAGGCGTGGAAGGACGGGGAGTCTGCATTCGTCTATCGGGGCAAGCCGCTGGCTATCCTTTGGGACGACCCGCAAAAGAGCGAATCCGTTATGGATTACGATGTAAATGGCGTAGGTTTCCAGAAGTCTCTTTTCGACTGTTCTCTCCACGGGGCGCGCTGGATAGTCCTGGGGCGCGAGCCGCTCGGCGAAAATTATGTGTTGCTGCTCCTGACCAAGGAGCTGCATGGGGCGGAATAAGCGATACTGTTTTAGAAATCCAATACGACTGATGCAATGAAGGGAAGGTGTTTTTTCGTTTTTCTGATAGCGCTGTTGGCCGGCGCTTGCCTGCAGGCGCAGGACTTGAAGGTGCTCGTCTTGCGGGTGAGTGCGCGGGCGGGCGATGTATATTCGTGGTGGGTGGAGGATGAGCTCCGCCGCCTTGCGGGAGAGGAGGGGCATTCTTTTCCGGTCCATCCTGGCGGCCATGCGGCCGACCTGCAGACCCACCTGCGCACGGCGGAGCAGTTTGCCCGCGACTCGGCCGTGCTGCGGCGCGAGAAGGTGAAGTTCATCGGGCTGGACTTCCTCCGGAAATGGGACATTCCCCGCGTGGCGGCTTCCTATCGGCGGAGGGGTAAGGACCTGTATGCCCTGAAGTTCGGCGATGCCCTTGCCGAGCTGACCGGCGGGCGGCTGCGGGAGGGGCGCGAAGTGCGCTGGGGACATCCGGGAGGGACCTATTTTGACGGGTTGCTCCCCTATACTTACGACGGGAAGCACTGCTTCCTCCTCTGGGACGACCGGCGGAAATGGAAAAAGATAGGGGCGCAAAATCCTTTTTGGCATGACAACTGGGGCAACGAGCCTGCCATATACGACTTTACTTACTCCCTGCGCGGGGCGCAGCAGCTGGTGCTTTGCCGGTGGAGGGAGGAGTGCTATGTGCTTTTGCTGCTGACGAGGCCGATGTTCCTGCCGGGCGAATAGAGTGCTCCTTGCCGGAGGCGGGGAGAGAAGCGGCGGCGCTTTTCGGGAAAACATGCAGGGCTTTTTGCGGAAAGTGCTGCCTGTTTTTTGGAAAAGCGCCTCAGTTATTTGCCGTGAGGATGCCGTCGGTGTAGACGGCATGCCGCTCGTCGAGCAGGAAGGTGAGGGCGCGGGCGAGGTCTTCGCGGCGTATTCGGGGCAGGCGGTCGGCCAGTTGGAGCAGGGGCAGGGGGCCTTCCGTGCGGAGCAGGCGCAGGACGGCTTCTGCGGCGGCCTCGGTGGCTCCCTCGCGGGGCGCGCGGCCGGAGGAGCGGGCCAGGCAGACGTCACACTGTCCGCAGGCGGGGGCGTGCTTCTGCCCGAAGTAGGCGAGCAGGAGCTGCTGGCGGCAGGTGTCGGTGGAGCTGATGTAGTCTGCCATGGCCTCTATGCGGCGCTCGGCCTGGCGGATGCGTTCTTCGTAGATGGCCGGGGGGAACTGCAGCTTGCCGGGGGGGAGGCGGTCGGTGCGGAAGGCGAGCAGGGGCGTCCGCTTGCGGGGCACGTAGTGGACGATGCCGCGGCGGTCCAGCCCCGTGAGGTCTTCGTAGACGGCTTGCCGCGTGAGCCCGAGCGTGGCGGCAAGGCGCTCCTCGCTGATGAAGGCATAGTCGGAGAAGAGGCCCGGGTAGGTGCGCAGGACGAGTTGCATGAGGCGGTCGGACTCCTCGGGCAGGTCGAGCCCGTAGAGCGCATCGCGGGGCAGGAGGAAGTGGAGTCGCGAGGCATTGTCGGGCTCGTCCTCGTAGTCGATGTAGCCGGCCTGGGCCAGCAGCCGCAGGGCGCTCTCGGCCGTGGCGGGGTGGAAGTGGAAGCGGCGGCAGAACTCTTCCGTGTCGAAGTCGAAGTTGCGCCCGCTGCCGTAGCCCATGGCGACCTGGAGGTAGAAGCATACTTTTTCGTAGACCTCGCGCAGGTAGTCTTTCGGCGGGTAGGAGATGCTCAGCTGCCGCCAGAGTCCGGCCACGTCCGTGGGCTGGTAGAGGAGCACGGCGTAGGCCTTGCGGCCGTCGCGCCCGGCGCGCCCGGCTTCCTGGAAGTAGGCTTCGAGCGAATCGGGCACGTCGATGTGGACCACGAGGCGCACGTCGGGCTTGTCGATGCCCATGCCGAAGGCGTTGGTGGCCACCATGACGCGGAAAGCGTCGTGGTGCCACTCTTCCTGCAGGCGGTCTTTCGTCTCGTGGGGAAGTCCGGCGTGGTAGTGCGCGGCGCTTATGCCCTGATCGCGCAGGTAAGCGGCCGTTTCCTTGGTCTTTTTCCGGCTGCGCGCATAGACTATGGCGCTGCCGCCCGTGTGTTTCAGGATGTGGAGCAGCTCCGTCTGCTTGTCGGGGCAGGGGCGTACCACGTAGGCCAGCCCTTTCCGCTCGAAGCTCATGCGGAAGACCTGTGCGCCGGGGCGGAAGCGGAGTTTCTCCTGTATGTCGTCCACGACGGCGGGCGTGGCCGTGGCCGTGAGGGCCAGCACGGGCGCCCCGGGGTGCAGCGCGCGCAGCTCGGCGATGCGGAGATAGCTGGGACGGAAGTCGTAGCCCCACTGGGAGATGCAGTGGCTTTCGTCGACGGTGAGGAAGGAAATCTCCATGGCGCGGAACTTTGCGAGAAAGAGCTGCGTCATCATCCGCTCGGGCGAGACGTAGAGGAATTTGTAGCCTCCGAAGATGCAGTTGTCCAGCGCGGTTTCTATCTCGCCCCGCGTCATCCCGGAGTAGACGGCGGCCGCCTTGATGCCGCGGCGGCGCAGGTTGCGCACCTGGTCCTTCATCAGGGAGATGAGCGGCGTGACGACCAGGCAGAGCCCCGGCTGCGCAAGGGCCGGGACCTGGAAGGTGACGGATTTCCCGCCGCCCGTGGGCATGAGGCCGAGCGTGTCGTGGCCGGAGGCGATGCTCTCGATGATTTCCCGCTGGATGCCCCGGAAGTCGTCGAAACCCCAGTATCTCTTCAGTATGTCGCGGAACGGGCTGTCCATAAAGTTGCGCCGGGCGGCGGGGCTACTCCTTCTGCTCGTTGGGGCGGATGTCCTCTATCTGGAGCTGGAGCTCGCCGCGCTTGTGGGTATTCTCCTCAATGGTGTAGCAAATGTCGAAGGCGCGCTTCGTGCGGATGTGCTTCCAGCGTTCGCCCTGGCCAAAGGCAATGCCGTTCATCACGCACCCCGACGTGCCGCCCACCAGCTCCAGTTTGAGATGCTCCTGGTGGTGTCCGACAATCTTGCTGGTCCCGTAGTCGTAGACCTTCTGCGTCATGAAGACGGGCTTGGGGTTTCCCGGGCCGTGGGGGGCGAATTTCTTCAGGTCCTGGTAGAATCTGAACGTGATGTCTTGGAAATCGAGCAAAGCATCTACATGAAGTACCGGCGACTGCTGCTCGGGCAGGATGTGGGCAGCCACATATTCCTCGAAGCGCTTCGTAAATTCCTCGACGTTCTCCGTTTTCAGCGAGAGGCCTGCGGCGTAGGTGTGTCCGCCGAAGTTGAGCAGCAGGTCGCGGCAGTGGTCGATGGCTTTGTAGACGTCGAATCCCGAGACGGAGCGGGCGGAACCGGTGGCGATGCCGCCTGTTTGTGTCAGGACGACTGCCGGGCGGTAGTAGACCTCCGTAAGGCGGGAGGCGACGATGCCGATGACTCCGCGGTGCCACTCCTTGTTGTAGAGCACGATGGAGTGCCTCTGCCGCGGGCCGTTGAGCTTTTCCACGATTTGGTTGGCCTCTTCGGTCATGGTCTTGTCGATGTCCTTGCGCGTTTCGTTGTACTGGTTGATGCGCTGGGCTTTTTCTTTTGCTTTTTTGAGGTCTTTTTCGATCAGGAGTTCCACGGCTTCTTCGCCTTTCTGGATGCGCCCGGAGGCGTTGAGGCGGGGGCCGATGCGGAAGATGATGTCGTTCATGGTGAGCTCGCGCCCCGTGAGCGAGCAGACGTCGATGATGGCTTTCAGCCCCGTGGTGGGGTTGTGGTTGAGCTGGCGCAGGCCGTGGTAGGCGAGGATGCGGTTTTCGCCCATGATGGGTACGATGTCGGAGGCTATGCTCAGCGCCACGAGGTCGAGCAGGGGGATGAGCTTGTGGAAGCGGATGCCGTTGCTCCGGGCGAAGGCCTGCATGAGCTTGAATCCCACGCCGCAGCCGGAGAGGTCGGTGTAGGGGTAGGTGTTGTCGGCGCGCTTGGCGTTGAGGATGGCCAGGGCGGGGGGCAGTTCGGCGTCGGGCACGTGGTGGTCGCAGATGATGAAGTCGATGCCGAGGGTGCGGGCATAGGCTATTTCCTCGACGGCCTTGATGCCGCAGTCGAGGATGATGATGAGCCGCACGCCGTGGGCCGCGGCCAGGTCGACGGCCTGCAGGGAGACGCCGTAGCCCTCCTTGTCGCGGTCGGGGATGTAGTACTCTAGGTTGGAGGAATACTGGCGCAGGAAGTTGTAGACGAGCGCGACTGCTGTCGTCCCGTCCACGTCGTAGTCACCGAACACCATGATGCGCTCCTTCCTTCCCAAGGCTTGGTTCAGGCGGTCTACTGCCCGGTCCATGTCTTTCATGAGAAACGGGTCGTGGAGCTGCGTGAGCTGCGGGTGGAAAAACGCGTGTGCTTCTTCGGCCTTGTATATGCCCCTCTCTATGAGGAAGCGGGCCAAGGTCGGGTGCAGGCCGAGTTCGTCAGCCAGCTGCCGGCTCTCTTCGGTTTGTTCGGGTGTAGGAGATTGATAGTCCCATCTCTGATTCATTTATATGGTGTTTTGCTTTTTTCTTTCCGGGGCGAAAGGGCGGGGCCTTTCGAGCGGGTAAAGTTACGAAAAAGGAGGGGCTTGCTCTTGTTTCATTAGTATTATTTTGGATAAAAGTGCAAACCGGCGGGCGGACGCGGGGGCTTTCCGGAAAAAAAGGAGCGGCGCTTTTCCCGGAAACCTGCGGGGCTTTTCCAGAAAACATGCAGCGCTTTTTCCGCAAAGTGGCGGGACTTTTCGGGAAAAAAGATTAGCTTTGCCACTGCTTCCCTGCCGCGGCACGCAGCCGGGTGCGGAATTTCGCAAAGAATAGAAGTCATGAAGAATTGTTTTTCGTTCGTCTTGTTTTTTCTGGCGGCTCTCTTCCCGTTTTCGGAGAGCCGGGCCCAGAGCGAATTTGTGCTCGTGGAGCAGGCTCTTCCCAACCCCGACAATGAGCCGGCCCCGCTGCATCCGCTGCCCACGGAGCGGCAGCTGGCGTGGCACGAGGTGGAGTTTTATGCCTTTTTCCACTACGGGCTGAACACGTACACGGGCCAAGAGTGGGGGAACGGAGGCGAGGACCCGGCTCTTTTCACGCCGACGGCGCGGCCCGATGTGCGGCAGTGGCTGGCAGCGGCGAAGGCCGCGCGGATGAAGGGCGGGATTGCCGTGGTGAAGCACCACGATGGTTTCTGCCTCTGGCCTACGGCTGCGACAGATTACAACTGTGCGGATGCTGGCGGCAATGCTTATGCGCGGGAGCTCGACCTGCCGCGCGATTTTGCCGAGGCGGCGCGCGAGGCAGGGCTGAAGTTCGGCTTTTACGTCTCTCCGTGGGACCGGAACAGCGCCTACTACGGGACGCGCCGTTATATAGACGAGGTGTTCTGGCCCCAATGCCGGGAGCTTGCCTCCTATGATAGGGGGGGGGGAATTGTTCGAACTCTGGCTCGATGGCGCCAACGGTGGTGACGGATACTACGGCGGTGCCGACGAATCCCGCACCATCTCCGCGGTTTATTATGACATCCCCAACCTCGACCCGCTCGTTCACAGCCTGGCCCCGAACTGCGTGCTCTGGGGCGTGGGAGGCGAGGCGCGTTGGATAGGAAACGAGGCGGGGCGCGGGGCCGAGACCAACTGGTGCGCCTCGGGGCGCGGCCTGGCCGGGGCGGGAAACACGGCCTCGGGCGAGGAAAGCGGCTGGACCTGGTTTCCCGGCGAGGCGGACGCGATGGTCACGAACGACGGTTGGTTCTGGCATCCGGGCGAGGAATTGAAATCGGCCGACGAGCTTTTCCGGATGTATCTGGAGACGGTCGGGCGGAATGCGAACCTCGTGCTCAACCTGCCTCCCGACCGTTCCGGATCGCTGCCTGCGGCCACGGTGGAGCGCATGGAAGAACTGGGGCGGATGATCGATACCTATCTGGGCAACGACCTGGCACTCCGGGCCCGGGCTTCTGCTTCGGCCACGAGGCGGGCCGGGGCGGGGCGCGACTATGCGGCCGCAAACCTGAACGACGGGGACGGGGATTCTTATTGGGCCACGGACGACAGTGTGACGCGGGCTTCGGTTGTGCTGGAATGGCCGGAGGTGGAAACGGTGCGCTACGTGGCTTTGCAGGAATACATACGCCGGGGGCAGCGGGTGCGCGGCTTCCGGGTGGAGACGAGCCTGGACGGCGAGGCGTGGACGCCGCGGGCCGTGGGCGTGGAATGTACGACGGTGGGCTACAAGCGCATTGTCCCGCTCAACGGCAGTACGGCCGATCCGGGCGAAGGCTTCCCGGCGCGGTTCGTGCGCATTACCATAGAGGACTCAAGGGCGTGCCCGCTGATTCATACCATATCGGTTTATTGAAGAGAAAGTTTATGAAGAGATATTCGAATGTTTGGGCCGGCCTGTGCCTGGCGGCAGGGCTTTCGGTTTTGTTCCCGCACCCCGCGGCAGGGCAGGCGGAAGTGAGTGTTTCGTTTGAGACGGGGGGCTTCGCCTCGGTCGGTGTCTACGACCGCTGGGAGGAGTCGCCTTTCCGCGGCGGGCCGCAGCGGCTGGAAGGGAATGTGGCCGTGGTGAGGAATCATCTGCAGGAGACGGACGGGGCGACCGGCGTGTGCCCGAATGCGACGGGCCGGATGTTGGGCTTCCAGCGCTCCCGCTTCGGGAGCAATGTGTTCGGCGCGCGGGTGGACTTGGCGGAGCCGTTTGCCACGGGCGACGCGGTGAAGTATGTACACGTCTTCCTCCATCGTCCGGTGGCGGGACGGGTGATGCTCGTGGGCTTGGGGCGGCGGTCGGACGATGCGGGCCAGCCGGCCGAGACGGAGCAGTTCTGGGTGTTTTCGGCCGACACGGTGGCCGTGGGGCGCTGGGCGGATGCTGTTTTCCCCGTGCGGACGGCCGACGGGGTGGAGATCCATAGCCTGGTGGTCGTGCCCCATTGCGAATCGCCGCATGGGCTGGCGGAGGATTTCGCGGTGTTTATCGACGAAATAGTGGTGAATGACGACGAGACGCCGCGTGTCAGTTGTGGTGACGGATCGGGCGTTGCTCCCGTTTCCCGGGAGGAAGGCTTGGCCGTGGAGGCCGACGAAGGGATGATTCGGCTCCGGGCTGCGGAGGAATGCCGGTATGTCGTGTGCGACGGCTCCGGGCGGGTGCTCCATTCGGGCAGTCTGGAGGGAGAAAGGTCTTTCCGCTTGGATCCTGGGGTGTATGTGGTAAACGGGCGTAAGGTGGCCGTTCCATAGGCGGGACGGCATCGGTGGGGGAGGAAGCGCCTGCCCCGTATCGGGACTCCGGGCATGAAAAAGGCCGGGCGGTGAGGAGTTTGCTCCCCATCGCCCGGCTGGTTTTCCCGGTCTTGCTGGATTTGTTTTAGGTTTATTTCTGTACGGGAATCTTCTGGATGCGGCGCAAGTGGCGGCCTCCCTCGAAGTCGGTGGTGAAGAAGGCTTCCAGGATTTCCGAAGCGGTCTGGGTATCGATGAAGCGGCCGGGCATGACGACGATGTTGGCGTCGTTGTGCTGGCGGGCCAGGCGGGCGATTTCGGGTATCCAGCAGAGGGCGGCGCGGATGCCGTCGTGGTGGTTGAGCGTCATGTTGATGCCGTTTCCGCTGCCGCAGATGGCGATGCCGGGGTAGCACTCGCCGCTTTCTACGGCGGAGGCAAGGGGGTGGGCGTAGTCGGCATAGTCGCAGCTTTCGGTGCTGCTGGTGCCGAAGTCTTTATAGGCCCATCCTTTCTGGTCGAGCCATTGCTTGACGAATTGTTTCAGCTCGTACCCGGCGTGGTCGGAGGCGAGCCCGATGATTTTGTGGTTCATGTCTTTTTGTGGATTTAGTGGCGTGGATAAATAAGGGCAGGCCATGGGGACGGGTTTCGCCCCATGGCCTGCGGGATGTATGGTCTGCCGGAGCAGGTGGGGGCTACAGCATTTCTTTTACTTGCTTGTAGACGTTTTCGGCCGTGAAGCCCAGTTTCTCATCGAGCACCTTGTAGGGAGCGGAGAAACCGAAGGAGCTGAGGCCCCAGACTTTGCCGTGTGCGCCTACGAGGCCCTGCAGGTTGACGGGCAGGCCGGCAGTGAGGCCGAACACTTTGGCTTCGGCGGGGATGACGCTCTCCTGGTATTCTTTGCTCTGGGTGCGGAACAAGCCTTCGGAGGGTGCGGATACGATGCGTACCTTCACGCCGTCTTGGCGCAAGAGGGCAGCACCGGCCACCAAAGTGGAGACCTCGGATCCGCTGGCCACGAGCACCACGTCGGGCTGGGCGTCGGAGCCGGCTACGATATAAGCTCCCTTTCCGGCCTGGGTGTAGTCGTTGCCTTCGGGAAGCATCTCGATGTTCTGGCGGGAGAGGATGAGCCCCGTGGGAGAAGTGGTGTTCTCCATGGCCAGACGCCAGGCCTGGGTGGTCTCTTCCGCATCGGCCGGACGGAGGACGAGCATGGAGTTGTGCCCGTGGTGGTTCTGCAGTTTCTCCATCAGGCGGATCTGTGCTTCCTGCTCTACGGGCTCGTGGGTCGGGCCGTCTTCGCCTACGCGGAAAGCGTCGTGCGTCCAGATGAACTTCACGGGCAGCTCCATGAGGGCGGCCATGCGGACGGCGGGTTTCATGTAGTCGGAGAATACGAAGAAGGTGCCGCACGCGGGGATGACACCGCCGTGCAGGGCCATGCCGATGCAGCAGCAAGCCATCGTGAGCTCTGCCACTCCGGCCTGGAAGAAGGCGCCGGTGAAGTCGCCCTTGCTGAAGGCGTGGGTTTTCTTCAGGAACCCGTCGGTCTTGTCGGAGTTGCTCAGGTCGGCCGATGCGCAAATCATGTTCTCTACCTGCTCGGCGAGTGCGCCCAGGACGGTGGCCGATGCGGCACGCGTGGCAGCGCCGGCTTTCTGCTGGATGGCGCTCCAGTCCACTTGGGGCGCCTTGCCGCTGAAGAAGTATTCGAGTTTTTCGGCCAGTGCGGGGTTGGCTTGTGCCCAAGCGGCCTTGGCGGCGTATTTTTCGGCTACGATTTGCTTCAGTTCCGCAGCGCGCTTGGCATAGAGTTCCTGCACTTCGGGGAAGATGACGAAGGGATTCTCCGGGTCTCCGCCGAGGGCTTTGATGGTATTGACGTAGGCATCTCCGCCGAGCGGCGCACCGTGTGTGGCGCAGTTGCGCTCGTAGCTGCTGCCGTCGGCCTTCAGGGCGCCTTTACCCATGACGGTCTTGCCGATGATCAGCGTGGGACGCTCTTTTTCGGCTTTGGCTTCCTGGAGGGCCTTGCGGATCTCGTCGGGACAGTTGCCGTTGATGGTGATGACTTTCCAGTTCCAGGATTCGTATTTCTGGGCCACATTTTCGCAGGTCACTGCGGCGCACTCGGTGGAGAGCTGGATGTCGTTGGAATCGTAGAACATGACCAGGTTGTCCAGCCCGAGGGTTCCGGCTATGCGGCCTGCGCCCTGGGAGATTTCTTCCTGCACGCCTCCGTCGGAGATGTAGGCATAGATGGTCTGGCCCATGACTTCCTGGCCAAACCGTGCCTGCAGGAATTTGGCGGCTATGGCGGCTCCCACGGCGTAGCAATGGCCTTGGCCGAGCGGGCCGGAGGTGTTTTCGATGCCGCGCATCACGTCTACCTCGGGATGGCCGGGGCAGGGCGAGCCCCACTGGCGGAAGGTGGCGAGTTCGTCCATGGAGAACTTGCCGGTCAGGGCCAGAATGGAGTAAAGCATGGGGGACATGTGGCCGGGGTCGAGGAAGAAACGGTCGCGGCCCTCCCAGCGGGGATTCTCGGGGTCATAGACTAAGAACTCGGAGAAGAGTACGTTTACGAAATCGGCTCCACCCATTGCACCTCCGGGGTGGCCGGACTTGGCTTTTTCCACCATGGAAGCGGCCAAGATGCGCACGTTGTCTGCGGCGCGGGTCATCAGTTTACTATCGTTCATATCGTGTATGTGGATAATTTTGTTATGTCTCTTGTTTCTTTGTTGCGGAAGATTTCCGCATCAAGTCTGTGCAAAAATATTATTTCAATTCGAGAACGACAATACTTTTGGCCGGAAGTTTCACTTTTAGGGTGCCTTTGTTCCATTTTGCGCCTTCGAATTTCGACGGAGTGACAAGGTCGGGGCGGTCGAAGGTATTGTGGTCGTCGATATTGGCGGAAGTCAGGATGCGTCCGGTCACGGTCTTTGCCTGGACGGAGGGCAGGTTGATGGTCACTTCGTTGGACTTTTCCAGATCCACGTTGGTCAGGCTGATGTGGATGGCTCCGCTCTGGTCTTTTGATGCAGTGGCGCTGATGACGGGGACTTTCTCGTTGAAGCGGATATTGGGCTTCATCGTGATGCCGAGCGTGTCGCATTTCAAATCGAGCGGGAGATAGGTGGCTCCCTGGTGCACATTATACATTTCGAACACGTGATATGTAGGAGTGAGCACCATCTTTTCGTCTTTGGTCAGCACCATGGACTGGAGCACGTTGGCCACTTGGGCGATGTTGGCCATCTTCAGGCGGTCGGTGTACTTGTGGAACACGTTGAGCGAGAGGGCGGCCACGAAGGCGTCGCGCATCGTGTTCTGCTGGTAGAGGTGTCCGGGTATGCTGCCCGGCTCCTGGTCCCACCAGGTGCCCCATTCGTCTAGGAAGAGGGCTATGCGCTTCTGCGGGTCGCGCTGGTCCATGATGGCGCAGTGGCGCTTGATGACGTCTTCCACCTCCAGGCATTTGGCCAGGGTCCAGTAGTATTCGTCTTTGTTGAACTCCGTGGCCGAGCCTTTCGAGCCGCTCCATCCGGGCACGGTGTAGTAGTGGAGGGAAAGGGCATTCATCTGCCCGCCGACGCGCTCCATGAGGACGCGGGTCCAGTTCTCGTCGTAGTCGCTGGCTCCGCTGGCTATTTTGTAGAGGCGGTGCCCGTCGTAGTTGCGGCAGTAGGTGGCGTAGCGGCGGTAGAGGTCGGAGTAGTATTCGGGGCGCATGTTGCCTCCGCAGCCCCAGCTTTCATTGCCTACGCCGAGGAACTTCACGTTCCACGACTTTTCCCTGCCGTTCTGGCGCCGGAGGTTGGCCATGGGCGAGTCGCCGTCGGAGGTCATGTATTCCACCCACTTGGCCAGTTCTTCGACGGTGCCGCTGCCTACGTTGCCGCTGATGTAGGGCTCGCAGCCGAGCAGCTCGCAGAGGTTGAGGAACTCATGGGTGCCGAAGCTGTTGTCCTCTACGGTTCCGCCCCAGTTGTTGTTGACCATTTTGGGGCGTTGCTCGCGGGGGCCTATGCCGTCGCGCCAGTGGTATTCGTCGGCAAAGCAGCCGCCGGGCCAGCGCATGACGGGTACTTTCAGTTTTTTCAGCGCTTCGAGCACGTCGTTGCGGTAGCCGTTGGTGTTGGGGATGGGGGAGTCTTCGCCCACCCATATCCCGCCGTAGATGCAGGTGCCGAGGTGTTCGGCAAACTGGCCGTAGATCTCTTTCGGGATGAGGCGTCCGCCCTGGTCGGCGTGTACGGTGATTTCCGCCGTGTTCTGCGCCCCCGTCAGGGCGGAGACGGCCAGGAAGGCGGAAGCAAGCATTAGATGTTTCATGTCTTGGTGGTTGTTAGGTTGTTTCTTTCTGAGGTGTTCTGTGGAAACATGCCGTTTCTATCTTACGAGGACGGCTCCGCCTTCGGGCAGGAGTTCGAGGGAGACCTTGCCGGTCTTCTTCACGTCGAGTTTCTTCAGCCCGGGTGTACGGTCTTGCTGGTCGTAGTAGAAGTCGGTTTCTTCTTCAGCCAGCATGGGGAGGGTGAGGTCGAGTTTCAGGGTCTCCTTCGTGGCGTTGACGGCGGCCACGTACCATTTGTCGCCGTGGCGGCGTGCCAGGACGCAATATTTTCCGGGGTATCCGTCGACGAAGCGGGTCTCGTCCCACGTGGTGGGCACGTGGCGCAGGAAGTCCAGCGCGAGGGCCGGGGCGTCCTGCAGGTTGTTGGGGGCGAGGGCGAAGTTCTGTATCGGATTCTGGAAGAGGACGGCCGTGGCGAGCTGGAAGATGTCGGTCGTCTTGCGGGTGGTGCCGCCGTCGTTGCCCCGGTTGAGGCGCTTGTTGAGGAAGGTGCCGCCGAATTCCATGCAGCCCACGGTGTTGCGGATGAAGGGGTGGAGCGTGGCGTTGAAGGCCTCGTTGTCGCAGAAGTGCTGCTGGAAGACGAGGTTTTCGGAGGCCAGTACGGCTTCGCTGCCCACGTAGTTGGGGTACATGCGTTCCCATCCGCGGGGCAGGGTGCAGCCGTGGAAGATGACCATCAGGCCGTAGTCGTCGGCATCGCTGAGGATGGACTCGTAGAGGCGCATGGTTTCCTGCTTGTCGCCGCCGAAGAAGTCTACCTTGATGCCCTTCACGCCCAGTTCCTGCAGCCATTTCATCTCGCGCTTGCGGATGATGGGGTTGTCCATCAGGTTGGTCGGGCCCTGCACGATGTCGTTCCAGTAGCCGCTGGAGCTGTACCAGAGGAAGAGGGCGACGCCTTTCTGGCGGGCGTAGGCCGCGAGTTCTTTCATCCGCTCGCGCCCGATGTTGCGGTCCCACCAGTTGTCGATCAGGACGTACTCGAATCCCATGGCGGCGGCCAGGTCGATGTAGCGTACCTGGTCGTCATAGTTGATGCTGTTGTCCTGCCAGAGGATCCAGCTCCATGTGCCGCGGCCGAAGCGGTAGTCGTGTTTCGTCTCGTAGAGCGGCTCCACTACGTCCCAGGGCACGGTGGTCTCCACGATGGGCTTCAGGTTGTCGCCCACGGTGAGGGTGCGCCACGGGGTAGCGGCAGGCAGGGCCACGCCGGGCTCGGCCGTTCCGTTGCCGTTGTTCTCCTCCTGCATGGGGAAGGCTATGGTGTATAGCCCGGAGGGGTCGGCGTCGCTCAGGTGGGAGCCGCAGTAGCGGCTGTCTACGCCGGTCTCGCTGACGAGCGCCCAGCCGTCCTGGCCGATGCGGAAGAGGCAGGGGAAGGTGAAGCCGTGGCCGTATTGGGAGCGGGTGCTCATCGGTTCGTCGGCCTTGTACTCCTCTTCGTAGCTGGGCTTGGTGCGCTTCCAGCCTATCATGGCGTCGCTCTGGGGGCAGAGGAAGGTGGTGGTCTGCGCGGGGAAGCGGAATCCGGTGGCTTCCTTCAGGATGCGGCAGCTGCCTGCCTCGCCGGTCTTGGGCAGGAGGTAGCGGAAGGCTACGTCGTTGTTGCTCACGCGGAAGACTACGCTCATCACGTCTTTCTCCCCGTCGGAGAAATGGCAGGTGAGCTCGTTGGCCTGGTAGTGGATGCGGCTGGCCTTGGCGCGGTTCAGGGTGTAGTGTTCGTCGAGGGAGCGCGTCTCTCCGCCTTTGAGCGTGAGGCCCTGGCTCAGGTCGGCCAGGTTGGTGACGACTCCGAGGGGCGACTTTTCGAGGATTGTTTTCCCCTTGTAGGCTACTTGGTAGGCGGGCTGTCCGCCGTCGGCCGTGATTTCTACGGTGAGGTTGCCGTCGGGGCTTTGTACCTTGCTCTGCGCCATGAGGAGCGAGGGAAGGAAGAGGGTGAGGGTAAGTAAGTGTTTGAGGTTCATGGGATGCTTCTTTTGTCTGAGGAGGGTGTGGATTTTTTTTTCTGCCCGTAGCCACCGCGCGGAAAAGTCCTTGGGGAAATGGGGAAAAGTGCCTGGGCTTTTTGGAAAAAGCGGCAGGACTTTTTCCGGATTGGTGCGGGGCTTCTCCGGCCGGCATGGGGGAGTGGGCAGGAAAAGCGGGGCAGGAGCGGAATCCCGGTCTTGGGGGTAAAACCGAAAAGGTCTCCCGGGGAGGGGTTGTCTGTGCACTCCCTCCCCGGGAGACCGGTTGACTCAATCCGTCGGAAAGGCGTTACTTCTTGCAGGCGACTGCCTTCTCTTCGACGGGCAGGCAAGCCTTGTAGGTCTCGATGTAGGAGTTGAATCCTTTCACGTCTTCGGCCAGGGGCTTGATTTCGATGCCGGAGTCTCCGGCAAATACCTGTTCGTCCAGATAGTCGGCAAGCGAACGTTTCTTCGGGTTGTTGACCAGATAGGCGGCCAGCAGGGCGATGCCCCAGGCTCCGCCTTCGCCGGCGGTTTCCATCACGGAGATGGGCGAGTTGAGCGCGGCGGCAAGGATGCGCTGGCCCACGCCTTTTGTCTTGAAGAGGCCACCGTGTCCCGTGATGCGGTCTACGTGGATTTTCTCCTCGTTGAAGAGAATGTCGTTGCCTATCTTCAGCACGGCCACGGAGGCGTAGAGGTGGGCGCGCATCAGGTTGGCCAGCGTAAACTTATCGTTGGCGGAGCGGAGGAACAGCGGGCGTCCTTCGGGCAGTCCCGTCACCGGTTCGCCGGAGAAGTAGTTGTAGGTCAGCAGTCCGCCGCAGTCGGCCTGTCCCGTGAGGGAGTGGTTATAGAGTTTGCTGAAGAGCTCGTTCATGTCCACGGGTATGCCCATCAGCTCTTGATACTCCTTAAACAGGTTGATCCAAGCGTTCAGGTCCGAAGTGCAGTTGTTGCAGTGCACCATGGCCACGAGGCTTCCGTCGGGCGTAGTCACCATGTCGATCATTTCGTAGGGCTTCGAGAGATCTTTCTCCAGGACGATCATCGAGAAAGACGAGGTCCCGGCCGATACGTTGCCCGTGCGTTGCTTCACGGCGTTGGTGGCCACCATGCCCGTCCCGGCATCGCCTTCCGGCGGGCAGACGGGGATTCCGGGCTTCAGATGGCCCGAAACGTCCAGCTTCTTGGCTCCCTCGGGGGTGAGGAAGCCTGCGTTTTCGCCGGCAAGCAGCACTTTGGGCAGAATGTCGGTCAGTTTCCAGCTGAAGCCTTCGTTGGCAATCAGTTTGTCGAACTTCTGTACCATCTCGGCCGAGTAGTTTTTCGTCTCGGGGTCGATGGGGAGCATGCCCGATGCGTCGCCGATGCCCAAAACTTTCTCCCCGGTAATTTGCCAATGCACATATCCTGCCAAAGTGGTGAGGAAATCGATGTCTTTCACGTGCTCTTCGTGGTTCAGGACAGCCTGATACAGATGGGAGATGCTCCAGCGCAGCGGAATGTTGTAGACGAACAGCTTGGAGAGCGTGGCCGCCGCTTCCGCGGTGTTGGTGTTTCGCCAGGTGCGGAAGGGCACGAGGATTTCCTGCTTGGAGTTGAAAGGCATATAGCCGTGCATCATGGCGCTGATGCCTATGGCTGCCAGGCTTTCGATCTCGATGTCGTATTGTTCCTTGACGTTCTTTCGGAGGTCGGCGTAGCTGTCTTGCAGGCCGTACCAAATAGCTTCTATGCTATAGGTCCATAGCCCGTCTACCAATTGGTTCTCCCAAACGTGGCTTCCCTGGGCGATGGGCTTGTTTTCCTCATCGATCAGGACAGCCTTGATGCGCGTCGAACCGAATTCGATGCCCAGGATGGCTTTGCCGGACTCAATGGTTGATTTAGGATTTATGTTCACGATTCTTGATTCATTAGTAGGTTTTTATCAGGAAGCTTTCGCAAAGCGGGCGGTTAGCAGAGGGCTTTGTTCAGCATGTAGTACACCTCGTTCATGCGGAGCTCCTTCTTGAAGTCGCAGATGTTGGTGTTTTTGTTGATGTAGACCATCTCGATACCGGCAATCTCTGCATAGTCTGCCCAATACTCTGCCGTGAGGTCGTAGGAGAAGCAGGAGTGGTGGGTACCGCCGGCAAGGATCCAGGCTCCGGCGCCTACTTCGAAGTTGGGCATGGGCTTCCACAATGCGGAAGCTACGGGGAGCTTGGGCAGCGGTTTCGGCTCAATACATTCCACGTCGTTTACAATCAGGCGGAAGCGGTTGCCGAGGTCTACGACGGTGGCGGTGCAGCCGGGGCCGGTCTTCGAGGTGAATACCAGGCGTGCGGTCTGGCTCTTGCGGATGCCGATGCCGAGGAAGTGTACTTCCAGACGGGGCTTTTTGGCTGCGATGAGCGGGCAAACTTCCAGCATGTGTGCCTGCAGGATGGAACTGTTCTCGCCGTCGAAGTTCAGGGTGTAGTCCTCCAGGAAGGAGCAGCCGCGGGGGAGTCCTTGGTTCATTACCCATACGGTGCGGTAGAGGGCTGCCGATTTCCAGTCGCCCTCGGCGCCAAATCCGTAGCCTTCGGCCATGAGGCGCTGCGATGCCAGCCCGGGAATCTGGTCGAAGTAGCTGCCGTCGGTCTGGCCCAGATCGTCGAAGTTGGTGGTGAAGCCTTTGGCGCCTTTGTCTTTGAGGATGGCGCGCAGGGCCAGTTCGGCTTTGGCGGAGTTCCAGACCTTCTGGTAAGCTTCGGTGCTCTTGTCCTCCAGTTCGGCGTCGTGGTCGTAGAGTTTGAAATATTCGCCTACCAGGGCGTTTACGTCTTCGTCCTTAACTTGTGCGTGATAGGCCATCAGTTCGCTCGCGGGGCAGTAGTCTACGTGGTAGCCCATGCGCTGTTCGGCTTCCACCTTGTCGCCGTCGGTCACGGCCACGTTGTTCATCTGGTCGCCGAAGCGGATGATGAGCATGTCCTGCGCATCGGCCCATGCGGCGCAGACGCGCATCCATACGGCTATCTTGTGCTGGGTCTCTTCGTCCTTCCAGTATCCTACGACTACCTTGCGGCGGATGCGCATGCGGGTGCAGATGTGGCCGAATTCACGGTCGCCGTGGGCCGATTGGTTGAGGTTCATGAAGTCCATGTCCATCGTGTCCCAGGGAATTTCCTTGTTGTATTGCGTGTGGAGGTGCAGCAAGGGTTTTTTCAGCTGCTGGAGTCCGTGGATCCACATCTTGGCGGGCGAGAAAGTGTGCATCCAGGTGATGACGCCGATGCACTTGTCGTCGTTGTTGGCGGCCTTGAATACGGCTTCTACCTCTTTGGAAGAATTGGCCGTACCTTTATATACTACCTTGACGGGGAGCTTGCCTGACTCATTCAGGCCTTTTACCATCTCGTTGCTGTGTGCGTCTACTGCGATGACTGCATCGCCTCCGTACAGGAGCTGTGCTCCGGTTACGAACCATACTTCATAGTTGTTGAAAGCGTCCATTGTGATTTTAGAGTTTTAGGTTTATGGTTTAGTGTAAAGTCTTGTGTCTTTTGGGAAAAAGGTGAGGCGCTTTTCCCGGAAAGTTGCTGCGCTTTCCGGGAAAAGTGCCGGGCCTGTTTATTTCTTCTTCTGTCCGTAGTAGGCGTTGGGGCCGTGCTTGCGGTTGAAGTGTTTCTCGATGAGGAGGGGATTCATGGTGAGCGAGGGATTGACGCTGTAGGCCACGAATGCCATTTTGGCTACCTGTTCCATCACTACGGCGTTGTGCACGGCGTCGGCGGCGTCCTTGCCCCAGGAGAAGGGGCCGTGGTTTTTCACCAGTACGCCCGGCGTGTGGACGGGGTTCATGCCTTCGAAGCGTTTCACTATCACGTTGCCGGTCTCCAGTTCGTAGGCTCCTTTCACTTCGGCCTCTGTCATGTCGGCCGTGCAGGGTATGGCCTCGTGGAAGTAGTCGGCATGGGTGGTGCCGATGTTGGGGATGTCCTTTCCGGCCTGTGCCCAGGCGGTGGCGTAGGTGGAGTGCGTGTGGACCACACCGCCGATCTCGGGGAATGCTTTATAGAGCACGAGGTGGGTGGGGGTATCGGAAGAGGGGCGGAGTTCGCCTTCTATGATGTGCCCGTCCAAGTCTACGACCACCATGTCGGAGGCCTTCATCGCCTCGTACGATACGCCGCTGGGTTTGATGACTACGAGGCCGCTGGCGCGGTCGATGGCGGAGACATTGCCCCAGGTGAAGATGACCAATCCGTGTTTTACCAAGTCCAGGTTGGCTTGGAACACTTTTGTTTTGAGTTCTTCTAACATAGTTGTTCTTTTGTTTTGTTCGTTGTCTTTAGAGTTTGAAGCGCGGGTCTTTCAGGTAGGCCTTGTCGTTGAAGCGGTAGAGCGCGGCTCCCCGTTTGGAGCAGGATTTGTCGATCTCGCCGGTCTTTTCGATGAAATCCATTTCGGCCACCTTCTTCCGGAAATTCCGCTTGTCCAGCGGGCCGTCGAAGAGTACTTCGTAAAGCCTTTGCAGCTGGCCGAGGGTGAAAAGTTCCGGCAGGAGGTTGAACCCGATGGGCTCGCAGGCGGCTTTGATGCGCATTTTTTCGCGCGCCTTGCGCACCATTTCTTCGTGGTCGAAGATGAGGGGGGGAAGCTGGTGGATGTTTATCCAGAAGGCGTTGTGCTTCTTCACCAGGTCCCGGTCGTAATCTTCTATTTTTATCAGCGCGTAGTAGGCCACGGAGAGGACCCGTTCGCCGGGATCGCGGTCGACGGCTCCGAAGAGGCCTACCTGTTCCATGTAGACGTCCTGCAGCCCGGTCAGCTCGTAGAGCACCCGCTTGGCTGCGTCGTCGGCGCTTTCGCCTTTTTGCAGGAAGCCGCCCATGACGGACCATTTCCCCCGGTCCGGCTCAAAGTTGCGCTGGAGCAGGAGGAGATGGAGCTCTCCTTCGTAGAAGCCGAAGATTACGCAATCAAGGGCTACGAGGAACTGGTCTTTGTCTTTGTAGTAGGGCGACATTTCTGTAGGGTCAGCAGGCCGGGGTGCCGTTTCTTTTCCGGGCAGGCCGGCTTATTGTATGCCGAACTTGAAGATGCACTGGCTTTTGTAGGTCTGCCCCGGTTCCAGGACGGTAGAGGGCCACTCGGGTTTGTTGGGGGAGTCGGGGTAGTGTTGCGTCTCCAGGCATACGGAGGCCCGCTGGTTGTAGACTTTGCCGTTCTTTCCGGTGACGGTCCCGTCGAGGAAATTGCCGGTGTAGGCCTGGATTCCGGGCTCCGTGGTATATACTTCCAGCGAAATGCCGCTCACCGGGCTGCTCAGGCGCGCCGCCAGGATGTTGATGTCGCCCTTGGAATTGAGAACCCAGTTGTGGTCGAAGCCGTTTCCGTTCTTCACTTGTTCGTTTTCGAAGTTGTTTATGTCCTGTCCTACGGGTTTCGGGGTGAGGAAGTCGAAGGGGGTTCCTTTTACGCTGGCAATCTCTCCGGTCGTCATGAAGGTGGAATCCACGGGGGTGTAGTTGTCGGCGTTGAGATACAGGATGTGGTCGAGCGCAAGTGCTTCAGGATCGCCCGTGAGGTTGAAGTAGCTGTGGTTCGTCATGTTGATGACTGTCTTCTTGTCCGTAGTGGCTTCGTAGGAAATGTCTATGGCGTTGTCGTCCGTCAGCGTGTAAGTTACGGTGGCCGTTACATTGCCGGGGAAGTTCTCGTCGCCGTCCGGCGAATTCATGACGAGCTTGAGGGTCGTACTGTCGGGCTGCTCGGCATCGTAGACTTTGTATTGCCATCCGTTGGGGCCGCCGTGCAGGCAGTGGCCGTAGTTGTTTTGGGGCAACTGGATGGTGTCGCCGTCGAGTACGATGCGTCCTTGGTCGATGCGGTTGGCATACCGTCCGATGGAGGCGCCGAAGTCGGAGGGGATGCGCTCGTATTTCCCGATCGAATCGAAGCCGAGGACGACGTCTTTCATCTCGCCGTTTTTGTCGGGCACCATGACGGAGACGATGCGCCCGCCGAAGTTGGTGACGCAGACTTCCATGCCGTTTTTGTTTTTCAGCACGTAGAGTGCCGTAGGCTTGCCGTCGATGGTGTCGTTGAAGTTGGCCGGATTCAGGCCGGACAGGGTTAAATTCTCACTTTGCTTTGTGCTGCAAGCTGTTGCACACAAGGCGACGAGGCCGATGAGGCCGCTCCATTTGGCAATGTTTTTCATGCGCTGAGAGTTTTTAGTTCGAAATTTGGTGTAAAAGTAACACTCAAATCCGGGTTTTGCCGCACGTTTCTGTATGTTATGGAACATGTTGTATGAAAAAAGTGCGTTCCCGGCTTCCGGCGGGTGCCCGGCGGGGTGTTTTTTCCTGCGGCGCGGGGATAAAAAAGCGCAGGGGCTTTTCGGAAAAACCCCTGCGTCTTTTTGTGGAAAGTGCAGCATCGCGGCGGGCGGGCCCTGCCGCTTTTGCGTCAGCCGCGCTCGATGAGGCGCGAGCCGTCGCCGATGACTACGTCGTAGATCTTGGGCGTCAGGCCGAATTTGGCGCGGTAGCTTTCCTTTACCTCGTCGATGAAACCCTGGTAGAGGTTGCTCTTCACGAGGTTCAGGGTGCATCCGCCGAAGCCGCCGCCCATGACGCGCGAGCCGGTCACTTCGTTGTGCTTGGCAATGTCGTTGAGGAAATCGAGTTCCGGGCAGCTCACTTCGTAGAGCTTACTCATGCCGTGGTGGGTTTCGTACATCTTTTGTCCCACGATGTCGTAGTCGCCGATTTCGAGCGCGTCGCACACGTCCAGCACGCGGTGTATCTCTTCGATCACGTACTCGGCGCGCATGTAGTCTTCATCGCTCACTTTGCCTTTCACCTCCTGCAGCATGTCCATGTCGGCGTCGCGCAGGAATTCCACGTGCGGGTGGTTCTTCTGTATGGCGGCCACTACGTTCTCGCACGACTGGCGGCGCTTGTTGTAGGCCGAGGAGGCCAGTTCGTGTTTCACCACGGAGTCCACGAGCACGAGCTTATAGCCTTGCGGGTTGAAGGGGTAGTAGCGGTATTCCAGCGAGCGGCAGTCGAGGCGGATGAGGTTGCCTGCTTTTCCGAAGACGGAAGCGAACTGGTCCATGATGCCGCAGTTTACGCCGATGTAGTTGTGCTCCGTGGCTTGGCCCACCTTGGCCAACTCGAATTTGTCTATCCGGTTGTCGGCAAAAAGGTCGTTGAGTGCGAAGGCATATACGCTCTCCAGGGCGGCCGACGAAGACATTCCGGCGCCGAGGGGCACATCGCCTGCGAAGGCGGTGTTGAATCCCTGTACTTCTACGCCGCGCTTGATCATCTCGCGGCATACGCCGAAGATGTAGCGTGCCCAGCTTGCGCGGGGAGCGTCTTCCTCGTTGAGCCCGAACTCTACGTAGTCTTTCAGGTCGATGGAGTAGGCTTTCACGGTTTTCGTGCCGTTGGGCTTGATTTCCATCATCATTCCCTTGTCTACTGCTCCGGGAAATACGAATCCGCCGTTGTAGTCCGTATGTTCGCCTATCAGGTTGATGCGTCCGGGCGAAGCGTAAATAGATCCTGTCGTACCGTCGAAGTGCTTGATGAAGCGGCTTCTTACAAATTCTATGTCCATAGTTTTAAGTTTTTATGATAAGGTTAAGAATAATCGTTTTGCGTCCGCAGTCCGGATCAGGCCTTCTTCAGCCCGATTCGCGAGCCGAAGAGGTTGAACCACATTACGTAAGCATAGTAGATGAACATCATGCAGATGGCAGCTCCCACGCCGAGGCTGGGGTTGTCCACTACCACGCCCATCAGCGGGGTCAGCGTGGCTGCGCCGATCACGCCCATGTTGATGATGCCGCTGGCAGCCTTCGTGTGCGGGCCCAACTCCTGGAGTCCGAGGTTGAAGATGAGCGGCCACATTACGGAGTGGAACAATCCGGCGGCAAGCATGACGTAGACGCCTGCCATGCCCGGCAGTACGAACGAGAGGCCTACGCACACGGCTCCGCCGATGAGGCATCCGCTCAAGAGGGCGCGGGGCTTAAACTTGCTCAGGATGGCAGCTCCCACGAAACGGCCCACCATCATGCCGCCCCAGTAGAGGGGGAGGAAGTCGGTGGCCTCGCCGGTCAGGCCGGATTTGGACTTGAAGTAGGCCGGAAGCATGGAGGGAATGCCGATCTCCAGGCCCATGTACATGAAGATTCCCAAGGCGCCCAGCCATACGTGCGGGTACTTGAATACGCTGCTCTTGTACTCATTTTTCGTGCCCGATGCCTCGGCAGCCTGCTCGCCCTCGTTGATGTTGGGCAATTTCAGGAAGAAGAGTATGGCGCAGAGCACAAGGGTGAAGAGGCCGAGGCCCAGGTAGGGGTAGGGAATGTCGCTCGGCACGGCGTCGCTGGCCTTCTTGCCGTTGAGGATAACCGTAGTGATAAAAATCGGGGCGACGGTCGTGGCCACGGAGTTGAGTGCTTGGCTCAGTGTCATGCGGAACGCGCCTTTTTCCGGCGTGCCCAGCACCATTACGTACGGATTGGCCACGAGTTGCAGCATAACGATACCCAGAGCTACGAGCGACATGCAGCCCAAGAACATCCAATAGATGGTACTTACGTTGCCGTCGAGGTTGCCGTTGATGCACAAGAAGTTGACCACGAAGCCCAGACCTACTACGGCCAGACCGAGGACGAGCGTGGCTTTGTAGCCGATCTTGCTCATCATGAAGCCGAGGGGGATGGAGAGAACGTAGGCTCCGTAGAACGCGGTGTTCACCAACTGGCTCTGGTAATTGGTAAGACTGAAAGCATTTTTGCAGAATTCAATCATGGAATTGTTCATCGTGGTGACGAATCCGATGAGGAAACACACGATAAACATTACGGTAAGTGCGAACGTATAGTTCGGCGTTTGCTTTTGATTCATTGTTCGGATATTAGTTAAATGATGAAAGTTTGATGCGGTTCCGTTATTTTTCTATACCGAATTTGTAGACAGTCACTTGCTTGTATTCTTCGCCGGGCTTCAGCACGCACGAGGGGAAGTAGGGCCGGTTGGGGCTGTCGGGGAAGCATTGTGCCTCGAAGCAGATGGCGGATCGGCGCGGGTAGGTGGCCCCTTTGTATCCGCTGAAGCCGTTCAGCCAGTTGCCGGTGTAGAGTTGTACGCCGGGCTCGGTGGTGTAGACTTCGAGGAAGCGGCGGCTGAGGGGTTCCACGCACTTGGCTGCCAGCGAGAGCTCGCCGCGTTCTTTCTTGTTGAGCACGAAGCAGTGGTCGTAGCCGGCGCCGTTCTTGGTCTGCACGTGGTCGGCGTCGATGCGGTCGCCCACGAGATGGGGTTTGCGGAAGTCGAAAGGAGTGCCTTCCACGGGGGCAATCTCACCGGTCGGTATGGAAACTTCGTCGATGGGGATGTAGAAGTCGGCATTGAAGGTGAGCAGATTGTTGCAGACCGTGGGGGTATTTTCTTTTACGCCTGCCAGATTGAAGAAAGCGTGGTTCGTCAGGTTGATGATGGTAGTCTTGTCCGTCGTGGCCTTATAGGTGATCATCCATTCGTTGTACTCAGTCAGGGTGTAGGTCATCAGGATTTCCACTTTCCCGGGGAAGCCTTCTTCGCCGTCCTGCGCGGTATATTTGAATTCCACTGCCTGGTCATTCTTTTGGCGTGCGTCCCAGACGCGGGTGTGGAAGCCCGTGGGGCCGCCGTGCAGGGAGTTCGGTCCATTGTTGATGGCCAGATCGTATTCTTTGCCGTTCAGTGTGAATTTTCCTTTGGCGATTCGGTTGCCGTAGCGGCCGATGGTAGTGCTGAGGAAAGGCTCCGGGCTGTTTATGACGCCGTCTATGGAGTCGTGGCCCAGTATGACGTTGGCGTAGTTGCCGTTCTTATCCGGCATCATGATGGCCACCACTGCGGCTCCGTAGTTGGTTACTGCTATTTCCATTTGGTTGTTTCTCAGAAAGAACAGGTCGGTTTCTTTTCCGTCCACTGTCTTCTGGAAATCTTTCCGGCGCAATCCGGAGAGGTTCTTGGTAGAACTTGAGCTTGGCATAATACTGTTGCGTATTAGTAAATGGTTAATGAAATAATTGTTGCAAATAAAACTATTTTCTCCGTGAATCCAAAATAAAAAGCGCGGAAATCGACAAACTTTTCTCCGTTTGCCTCCGTAAGGGCCGTTCGGCCTTTTGAGGAAGGGCGGAGGGAGCGGATTTCGCCGCCTTGCGGCCGGGTGGGGGGAGCCTTGCGGCGCGTGGGGGAGTGGGGGCGGGTTTCCTGCGGTTTCAGGCCGGGCTTTGCGGAAAAAGCGGCAGGACTTTGCGGAAAAAGCGGCAGGGCTTTCCGGGAAAAGCGCAGGCACTTTCCGGGGCCGGATGCGGGGGGATATTAAAAAAGGTGTGTCCCTTCTGTCCCGGGGCGGGGGCGGTGTGCCCGGGCGGCAGCCGGAAAGAGCGGGGCGGGGCGGGGCTTCGTCCCGTTTTTGTTTGGACGGAATGGAGAAAACGCCGTACCTTTGCGCGGTTATGAATGCAGAACTGCCGAAAATATCCGTCGTCACCGTCACCTACAACTGCGCCTCCTGCCTCGAACCCACGCTCCGCAGCATATTTGCGCAAGACTATCCGAGCGTGGAGAGCATCCTTATCGACGGGGGCAGCACGGACGGCACGGTCGCCCTCATCGAGAAATGGGCAGACCGCATCGCCTACTGGACGAGCGAGCCGGACAAGGGGATATTCGACGCCATGAACAAGGGCCTCTCCGTCGCCACGGGCGAGTGGGTCTGCTTCATGAATGCGGGCGACACCTTTGCCGACAGCCGGGTGCTCTCGGCGGTTTTCTCCGGCGGCGGCCCCATCGGCGACTCCGTGGCCTGCGTCTACGGGCAGACTTGGGCTCTCTTTCCCGGCCGGAAGGTGCTGGACCCGAACGAACCCTTCTACCGCAACCGGAGTTTCTTCCGCCCGATGGGATTCTGCCACCAGGCCGTTTTCGTGCGTCTGCAGTGGGCGCGGCGCGTGGGCTTCGACCTTTCTTATAAAATAGCTTCCGACTACCGCATGTTGCGCACCATCTACGACCAGGGCGGCGGCTTCCGCGAAGTGCCCGTGGCAGTGGCCTGCATCGACGTGACAGGCGTTTCGGCCCGCAACCGCATCTCCCAGATGCGCGAAGTGGCACGCATCTGCGGCTGCAGCCGCGACCCCCGCTTCCTGCTCCTCGTGGCCTACAAGTGGCTTCGCGGGCAGGCTAAGAGGGCATGGCTGGCCGTGCGCCCGGAGAAGCGCTGCCGGAAGTAGCCGCTTTCAGCAGGCGCAAAGGAACGAGACGAAGAAGGGTACGGAAAAGTCCATCAGTACTCCGTGGAATACGGACAGGAGCAGATAGTCGCGGCCGCTGTAGCGGATCACGGCGGGCAGCGTGGTGTCGGCCGTAGTGGCTCCGCCGGCGGAGATGAGTGCCAGCGGGCCGAAGCAGCGCACAATCCACGGGGCCAGGAAGAGCGTGAGCAATTCGCGGAACACATTGGCCAAGAGCGCCACGGTGCCCAGCTCGGCAGCCATCTGCACGCCGAGCGAGGCCGACTCCAGCTGCGTGATCAGGATGGAGGAGAGCGAGTAATAGCCGAACCCTGCGCCCACGGCCATGCACTGCGGCACACTCCACGACAAGAGCAGGGCCGCGCAGGCCGAGAGGAGCAGCGTGCCGCCCGCCGTGGCCAGCGGCAGCCAGAGGAAGCGCCAGCGGAACCGGCGAAGCAACTCGCGCAGCTGGCCGCCCGAGCCGATGCTCATCCCCACGAGCAGCAGGAGGATAATCAAGACCGCTTCCGCCCATCCTCCGCCGGCCAGCTCCTCCGGCAGGCGGCCGCTCCATCCCGCTAGGCATCCGGCGGCGAAGCAGAGCAAGACCCACAGCGTACCCTTCATCTCCTTCCCTCCTTTTCCTGGCGGAAGAAGCGCCGGTACACCCAGGCGGCGGCGAAGAGGCTCCCGCCCAGGCCCAGAAGCGTGATGAGCAGTGCCTGCGCTCCCAAGAGGGGCAGCCGGCCTATGAGTTCCCGCTCCGTCCCTACTGCCGCCCCCATCAGGAAGAGGAGCAGGCCTACTGTGGGTTGAAGCAGCCGCCCGGCCCAATTTATCCAATTCGCCCGCCGGAGCAGCCATCCGATGCCGATGCCGGCCAACAAGGCTAGTATGACCCAAGACATAGTGTCAGTTTGTTTCTTTGTTTTTCAGCATGAATAAGAAGATCTCCCCCGCTCGCCTCCCGCCTTCCGGCAGGGCGAACGGGGGAAACCGGTAGTTGTCTCACAGGGGGATGCCTCGCCCGCCGTGTTTAGTTGCGGCGGATGTAGTCGGCAATCCAAGCCCCCACCTGGCGCGTGCCGTAGCGGGGCGCGCCGGGCGCCTGGATGTCCGGGGTGCGCACTTCGGCATCCAGCGAAGCGTCTACCGCGCGGCGCACGAGGCGGCCTTCTTCCATCAGCCCGAGGTGCTCGAAGAGCATGGCCACGGAGAGTATCTGCGCCAGCGGGTTGGCGATGTCCTGCCCTTTGGCCTGCGGCCAGGAGCCGTGGATGGGCTCGAAGACGGGCGTCCCCGAGCCGGTGGAGGCGGAGGGGAGCAGGCCCATGGAGCCGCTGATGCAGGAGCCTTCGTCGGTCAGGATGTCCCCGAAGGTATTCTCCGTCACCATTACGTCGAAGAAGCGGGGCTCCTGGATCATGCGCATGGCGGCGTTGTCGACATACATGTAGTCCGTCGTCACGTCCGGATAGGCGGGTGCCATTTCCTGGGCCACTTTCCGCCAGAGGCGGCTGGAGGCGAGGACGTTGGCCTTGTCCACGACGGTGAGGTGCTTGCGGCGCTTGCGGGCGTACTCGAAGGCTACTTTCAGGATGCGCTCCACTTCGGGCCGGGTGTACTTGTTGGTGTCGTAGGCCATGTCGCTGCCTTCGTGTTTTTCGCCGAAGTACATGCCGCCGGTCAGCTCGCGGATGCAGATGAAGTCGGCGCCTTCCACGAGTTCGTCCTTGAGCGGCGATTTGTGGAGCAGGCAGGGGAATGTCTGTACGGGGCGGATGTTGGCAAAAAGCCCCAGCTTCTTGCGCATGGCCAGCAGGCCTTGTTCGGGGCGCACCTTGGCGGTCGGGTCGTTGTCGTACTTCGGGTCGCCCACGGCGGAGAAGAGCACGGCGTCGGCCTCCTGGCAGATGCGGAAAGTCTCCTCGGGGAAGGGGTCGCCCACCTTGTCTATCGCGTCTGCACCGCAGAGGGCATGTTCGAAGGTTACTTCGTGGCCGAACTTTTCGCAGACGGCTTTTGTCACTTCCACGCCTTGCGCGGAGATCTCCGGGCCTATTCCGTCGCCCGGGAGTACTGCAATCTTGAGTTTCATTGACTGGTGTTTTTTCGTTGTTCCGTTTTTGTCTTGTGGGAGCCATGCGGCGCGGTTGCCGGAAAGTTCCGGCGCTTTTCCCGCTTTCCGCAGGGGCTTTTCCGGAAAAGCGCTGCCGCTTTTCCCTGTTTATTCTGCCTCTTTCGGGGCGAGGGGCGAGCTTTCGGGCTGGTCGAACTCCTCCAGTAGGTTGAGCATCTTCATCGTGGCCTTGATGGCGGCTTCCGTCTGGTCGGCGTCCAGGCCCCGGGTGCGGAAGGTGCGGCCCTCGTATTCCCAGGTGATGACGGTCTGCACCAATGCGTCCGTGCGTCCTCCGGGCGGGATGCTGACCGTATAGTTCGCCAGCATGGGGAATTTCCGCCCCAGTGTCTGCTTGTAGATTTTCCGCAGGGCGCGGACGAAGGCGTCATACTGTCCGTCGCCGCTGGAGCTTTCCTCGTAGCAGGTTCCGTCGAGGTCGAGTTTCAGGGTGGCCACGGGTTTCAGCCCCTTGGCCAGCGTGATGAAGTAACTCTGCAGCTGCACCTTGTTGCTTGTGCCGGAGTGTTTGAGCACATCGGAGATGATGTAGGGCAGATCTTCCTGGGTGACGAGCTGTTTCTTGTCGCCCAGTTCGATGATGCGCTCCGTCACTTTGCGAAGCGACTCGGGGTCGAGCTCCAGTCCGAGCTGCTCCAGGTTTTTTGCTATGTTGGCTTTGCCGCTTGTCTTGCCGAGGGCGTACTCGCGGGTGCGCCCGAAGCGCTCGGGCAGCAGGTCGTTGCAGTAAAGGTTGCGCTTGTTGTCGCCGTCGGCGTGCACTCCGGCCACTTGGGTGAAGACGCTGTCGCCGACGATGGGGCGGTTGGGCGGGATGGCGATGCCGGAGTAGGAGGCTACCAGGTGGGAAACTTCGTTGATGCGGCTCTCCACGATGTTTGTCCGGGCGTTGAAATGGTCTTTCAGTATGGCCTGCACGCTGGCAAGGGGCGCGTTTCCCGAGCGTTCGCCCAGCCCGTTGATGGTCGTGTGCAGCCCCTGGCACCCGCTCAGCACGGCGGCCAGGACGTTGCTTACGGCGAGGTCGTAGTCGTTGTGGGCATGGAAGTCGAAGTGCAGGGCAGGATAGCGCTTGCGCATCTTGCGCATGTATTCGATGACCTGGAGGGGATTCAGGATGCCCAGCGTGTCGGGCAGCATGAAGCGGCGGATTCCAGCATCGAGCAGCCCGTCGACCAGTTGGAATACGTAGTCGGGCGAGTCTTTCATGCCGTTGCTCCAGTCTTCCAGGTAGAGGTTGACGGCCATTCCCCGGGAGATGGCGTAGCGGGCGGTCTCGCGGATGTCGGCAATGTGCTCCTCCGGCGTTTTCCGGAGCTGGTAGGTGCAGTGGCGGAGCGAGCCTTTCGACAGAAGGTTGATGACCCGGCAGCCGGCATCGTATATCCAGTCGACGGAAACGCGGCCGTCTACGAAGCCGAGTACTTCCACCCGCTCCAGCAGGCCGCGCCGCGCCGCCCATTCGCAGATGCTCTCGACGGCTTTGCGCTCCCCCCGGCTCACGCGGGCGGAGCCTATTTCTATCCGGTCGACGCACAAGTCTTCCAGAAGCTTGCGCGCTATCATCAATTTCTCATGGGGTACGAACGACACCCCGCTGGTCTGTTCGCCGTCGCGGAGTGTCGTGTCCATGATTTCTATCTGGACTTCTTCTCTTCCCATGCTTCGATTTTGTCCTTGTTCGAGAGCAAGAAATCGATGTCGTCCAGCCCGTTCATCAGGCAGTGCTTCTTATATCCGTTGATTTCGAAGCGCTCGGAGCGGCCGGTTGCCAGGTTGGTGATGGTTTGCCCGGGCAGATTGACTTCCACCTGCATCTTCGGATTGGCAAAGATGGAGTCGAACAGCTCGGCGAGGAAGGCTTCGCTCACGACGACGGGCAGGACAAAGTTGTTCAGCTCGTTGTTTTTGTGAATATCGGCGAAGAAACTGGAAACAACGACGCGGAAACCGTAGTCGGCTATGGCCCAGGCGGCGTGTTCCCGGCTCGATCCGGAGCCGAAGTTCTTGCCCGCCACCAGAATCTGGCCGCCATACGTGGGGTCGTTCAGCACGAACGATTCGATTTTGTTGCCCTGTTTGTCGTAGCGCCAGTCGCGGAAGAGGTTTTCGCCGAAGCCCTCTTTGGTCGTGGCCTTGAGGAAGCGGGCGGGAATTATCTGGTCTGTGTCCACATTCTCCAAGGGGAGGGGGACGCAGGTGCTGGTCAGTATGTCGAATTTAGCTTTCATTTCGTTTAAAATAAGGTTCTGGGATCGGTGATCTTGCCGGTGATTGCCGCAGCGGCGGCTACCAACGGGCTGGCGAGCAGGGTGCGCGCGCCGGGGCCTTGCCGGCCTTCGAAGTTGCGGTTGCTGGTGGAGACGGCGTATTTCCCGGCGGGAATCTTGTCGTCATTCATGGCCAGGCAGGCGGAGCAGCCGGGCTGGCGCAGCTGGAAGCCTGCCTCTTCGAGTATTTTGTCGAGGCCTTCTTCGCGGATCTGCGCATCGACCATCCACGAGCCGGGCACGAGCCAGGCAATGATGTGGCCGGCTTTCTTGTGCCCCTTCACGATGGAGGCAAAAGCGCGGAAGTCTTCGATGCGGCCGTTGGTGCAGGAGCCGAGGAATACATAGTCCACCGGTTTCCCGAGCAGCGGTTCTCCTTCTTTGAAGCCCATGTATTCCAAGGACTTGAGGTAGGAAATCCGGGCTCCCTCGTTCAATCCGCCGGAAGAGGGGATGTTTTGCGTGATACCCATTCCCATTCCCGGATTGGTGCCGTAGGTAATCATGGGTTCTATGTCGGCGGCGTCGAAACGCACTTCCTTGTCGAAGACGGCGTCTTCATCGCTTTTCAGAGTGCGCCAGTAGGCCACGGCTTTTTCCCAGTCCTCTCCCTTGGGGGCGTTCTCCCTACCTTTTATATATGCAAAGGTTGTCTCGTCCGGCGCTACCATTCCGCCGCGGGCGCCCATCTCGATGGAGAGGTTGCAGAGCGTCAGGCGTCCTTCCATGGAGAGGCTCCGCACGGCTTCGCCGGCGTATTCCACGAAATAGCCCGTGGCGCCCGAGGTGGTCATCTGCGACATCAGGTAGAGGGCGAGGTCTTTTGCCGTCACGCCCTTGCCCAACTGGCCGTCTACGGTGATGCGCATGGTTTTCGGCCTTGTCTGGAGGATACATTGCGAGGCTAAAACCATTTCCACCTCGCTGGTCCCGATGCCGAAGGCTACGGCTCCTACGGCTCCGTGCGTCGAAGTGTGCGAGTCGCCGCAGACGATGGTCATGCCGGGCAGCGTCAGTCCGCGCTCGGGGCCTACGACGTGGATGATTCCGTTGCGGGGGTTCATCATTCCGTAGTGCGTCAGTCCGAAGTCGGCGGCGTTCCGCGCCAGTGTTTCCACTTGGGTCCGCGAAATGGGGTCTTCGATGGGTTTGTCCTGGTCGTGCGTCGGTGTGTTGTGGTCCGGCATGCAATAGATTTTCTCCGGGCGCAGGCACTTGATGCCCCGGGCGCGGAGTCCGGCGAAGGCCTGCGGGCTCGTCACTTCGTGGCAGTAGAGCCGGTCGATGTAGAGCTGCGTCGGGCCGTCTTCCACGCGGGTGATGACGTGTGCGTCCCATATTTTGTCGAAAAGCGTGTTCATCTGTTTGTCTTTTGTGCGAGGGGGTTATTTCTTAAACTTGTTGATACAGTCGATGTAGGCTTCCACCGATGCGGTGATGATGTCGGTGTTGGCGCCGAAGCCGTAGTAGAGTATGTTGTCGTACTCTACCTGCATGTGCACCTTGCCCACGTCGTCGCTGCCTTTGCTGATGGCCTGTATCGTAAACTCCTTGAGGGTCATCTGCCGGTCGATTATCTTTTTCAGTGCTTTGATGGCGGCATCCACCGGACCGTTGCCCGAGGCTGCGGCCTCGAAGTGCTCCCCGGCGATGGAAAGCTCTATGGAAGCCACGGGGCGCACGCCCTTTCCGCTCGTCACCTGCAGCGACTCCAGCTTGATGAAGTGGTTCGTTGCGCGGTCGGCGCCGGCGAGCATGAGGATGTCGTCGTCGTGGATTTCCTTTTTCTTGTCGGCCAGTACGAGGAAGTCGGCATACACCTTGTCCAGGCGCTCCTGGCTCATCTCTACGCCCAGCACGCTCAGGCGGTGCTTGAGGGCAGCCCGTCCGCTGCGGGCGGTGAGCACGATGGCATTGTCGTCTATGCCCACGTCGTGCGGGTCTATGATTTCGTATGTCTGCACGTTCTTCAAAACGCCGTCCTGGTGGATGCCCGAGGAGTGGGCGAAGGCGTTCCGGCCGACAATCGCCTTGTTCGGCTGGACGGGCATGTTCATCAGGCTCGAAACCATGCGGCTGGAGGAGTAGATCTTCTGCGTGTTGATGTTCGACTGTATGCCCAGATGCTTGTGGCAGCGGAAGATCATGGCCACTTCTTCGAGCGAAGTGTTTCCGGCGCGTTCGCCGATTCCGTTGATCGTCACCTCCACCTGGCGCGCGCCGTTGAGGACGCCGCTTATGGTGTTGGCCGTAGCCATGCCCAGGTCGTTGTGGCAGTGTGTGGAGAGGATGGCCCGTCCGGCAGAGAGGCCGTCCACGTGCTCCATCAGGTACTTGATTTTCTCTCCGTACTCCTGCGGCAGGCAGTAACCCGTAGTGTCGGGGATGTTCACCACCGTGGCGCCTGCGTCCACCACAGCCTGCACCACGCGGGCCAGGTACTCGTTTTCCGTGCGGCCGGCGTCTTCGGCGTAGAATTCTACGTCCTCCACGAACTTCTTGGCATACTTCACGGCCGCCACGGCGCGCTCGATGATTTCCTCGCGGTTGGAGTTGAACTTATATTTGATATGCGGGTCCGACGTGCCGATGCCCGTGTGGATGCGTTTGCGCTTGGCGTACTTCAGGGCGTCGGCCGCCACGTCTATGTCCTTCTGCACCGCGCGGGTCAGGGCGCAGATGGTGGGCCAGGTGACGGCCTTGGAGATTTCGATCACCGAGTTGAAGTCGCCCGGGCTCGATATGGGGAATCCGGCTTCTATCACGTCCACTCCCAGCGACTCCAGCTGCTTGGCCACTTGTATTTTTTCTACCGTGTTGAGCTGACATCCGGGCACTTGCTCGCCGTCGCGGAGCGTCGTGTCGAAAAAGAAAAGTCTGTTGTCCATAATATCGTTCGTTTTTTTAAGATTTGCCCATAAAAAAAGCCTCTTCACACGCCGGCGTGAGAGAGGCTTGTCCTATAAGTATTCGCTACCCGGTGCATCGCACTCACTCTCCCGCCCGGCTGTCGCATAGCAGGTGGCACAGCAGGAAAGCACTGCTGCACAGCAGAAAACCGGAGATGTGTAACGCATCGTGTCGCATACGTGTCTCGTTTATCACGGCGCAAAGATACGCTTTTTCCCCGAAGTGGCAAACTGCCGGGTATTTTTCTGCGGGTAAAAATATCATTTCATAAGAGGAAGCCACGGATTTTTGACAATGTAACAGCGGAAATCGCCGATAAAACACAAAAAAGTGCTTCATCTTTTTCCGGAAAGTGCTGCCTGTTTCCGGGAAAAGCGGCAGGGCTTTTTCCCGGAAGGGGCAGGCCTCCCTGCGGCAGGCTGGGGGGCTCTTCTTAAGAAAAAGAAGCGAAAAGAGCGAAAAAACGAAGATTCTCCCCCGGGGGTACTTGCAGTTTTCCGCGCTTTGCCTTAATTTTGGCACATTAAGCCACAACCTTCTTAAAAAACGGACATCCATGGACGAAGCGCAGAAGACCCCCGATTATGACCAAATGGTACGCCGCGCCCGCGACGAATTCTTCAAAAAAGCGGCCGAGCGGCACAGTGAGAGCGATATGGAGAAGATACGCGACGCGTACTTCTTTGCCGAAGAGGCCCACCGCAGCCAGAAGCGGAAGACGGGCGAGCCTTATATTACCCACCCCATAGCCGTGGCGCGCATCGTGAGCGAGGAACTTTCGCTGGGCACCAACCCCACGATTGCCGCCCTGCTCCACGACGTGGTGGAAGACACGCCGCACACCATAGAGGAAATCCGCGAACGCTACGGCGAGGACGTGGCCTTTCTGGTAAACGTGGTGACGAAGAAGAAGGCCGACCGCTACGAAATGTCGAAACAGGTGGACAACTTCCGCCAGATGCTCGACTCCATACACTACGACATACGCGCCCTCCTCGTCAAGCTGGCCGACCGCCTCCACAACATGCGCACCCTCAAGTCCATGAAGCCCGAGAAGCAGCTCAAGATAGCCGGCGAGACCGACTACTTCTATGCCCCCCTGGCCAACCGCCTCGGCCTCCATCTGGTAAAGAGCGAGCTGGAAAACCTGAGCCTGCAGTACCGTGCCCCCCACGAGTACGAGAAAATCCGCCAACAGATAGACGACTACGCCCGCCGCCACGCCGAAGCCGCCGAGCGCTGGATGGAACCCATACGCGAGGCCCTGCGCCGGGCCGGGATCAGGGCCACCGTCACGTGCGACAAGCGGAGCGTCTACTCCATCTGGCGCAAGATGCAGAAAGACAACCTCACCTTCCGCGAAGTCGAGCACATCCGCATCGTGCACATCACCTTCGAAAACTGGCGCGAGCAGGGGCTCACCGAGAAACGCCAGGCCCTGCGCATCTATTCCCTCCTCACCGACCTCTACACCGAGAAGCCCCTCAGCCTGAGCAACTACCTCGACATCCCCAAAGAAAACGGCTACCGCAGCCTCCACTGCAAGCTCATGGGCAACGAGGGCCGCTGGATGGAAGTACACATACGCTCCACCGAGATGCGCCGCCGCTCCAACTACGGCTGCCTCGTGGAGCAGGAGAAGAGCGTGGAGGGCTGGATCGGCAAGTTCCGCGAGATACTCCGCGACATAGCGCTCCACAACCAGCAGAAGGAGTTCTTCATGCAGGACGTAGTCACCTCTTTTTATAACGACGACATCGTGGTCTTCACCGAAGAGGGCGCCCGCATCATCATGCCCAAGGACACCACGGCGCTCGACTTTGCCTACGAAATCGACGCCGAGACCGGCGAAAAAGCCAAATACGCCATCATCAACGACAAACTCTGCTCCCTGCAGACCCGCCTGGAGCGCGGCGACCGCATCCGCATCGGCACCGCCCCCGACGCCCATCCCCAGCAGCGGCAGCTCGACTTCGTGAAGACCTACAAGGCCAACTTCTGCATCCGCCAGTACCTGCGCCTGGCCAAGATGGAGCGAAAGCCCTCGCCCTTCGTCCTCTGTGCCGACTGCAATCCCCTGCCCGGCGACGAAGTCATCGGCTTCCATGCCGACGACGGCAAGATCTACGTACACAAGTGCGGCTGCCCCCAGGCCGTCTCCCTCTCCGCCCAGCAGGGCGACATCATCGAGAGCGTGGACATCAGCAGCCTCACCACCGAGCGTTACCCCGTCTCCCTCAGCATCAAGAGCGTGGACCGCGACGGATTCCTGCTCGACCTGATAGACGTCATCTCCAACCAGCTCCGCCTCAGTATAAAAAGGATAGACAGCGACACGCGGGACGACATAGTCACCTGCCGCCTCGACCTCTACGTCCACTCCACCGACGAGCTCAACACCGCCGAAGAACGCATCAAGCAAATGCGGGACATCTACGAGGTCAAACTCCTCGGCCATAGGCTCTTCTGAGCCCGCACGGCCGGCGTTTGTGCAAATCCCTCTTTTTACTTTGAGCGGCGGGAGCGGATGGAAATACGGGAGGCTGCCCACCGTCAGGTCGGGCAGCCTCCCGTGTTCTCAATCCATAAAGCTTTTTGCCGTCAGTTGGCCGGCTTCTTCCGCACGGCGCGGACGTGGAGGTTGGAAGTACGTATCTCGGCAGTGGTGGAGCCGCCTACCGTATATTTGTAGGCTTGCTGGTTGTCGTCTATCGCAGTAGAAGTCCAGTAATTCCCACTTAAAGGGTATTCGGAATCTTGCATTTGTGGTGCCTCATTCCGGGCAGGAAGATACCAAACCAAGTTTTCTTCCCGCAAAACGGCGCGTTCTACAGTCTGTCCTTGCTCCTCGGAAATTTCTTTATTAAACTTGTTTTTCATAGCACATGTACGTGCTGCAAAAACCGTAGGATTTGATGGCAATTCAGTATCTGCCTCATATCCGTTCTCTTCAAGTAACTGCATAATGGATGAGGCATCGTTCAAACCTTGAAAATTGTATGTTTCCCACGTATTCTGTATGCCGTCATCATCGCTCAGTGCTACATTTAAAGATGAAATCTGTCCAAAGTCGAAAGTAACTTTATAACCAAAAATTCCTCCTAGTATCCCATTATCTGCAACCCAAGGATTGGTATTGAAAAGATTCAAATAGGCGAGTAAAATGAGTCTTAGACCTGTATGTTCAAAGTCTTCTAAGAAGTTTCCCAAGTCGTATGTAATTTTCAAATCCTCATCCCAAAGGAATCCCCAAGGGTAGCCGGAAAATCCTTCATCATATTCTTCGAAGCGTTCGCAGCCGAGGTCTCCGTTCCAGCTGGGGCAGAGCTGGGTGATGGTGAATGTAGCCGGTTGGGCATCTTCGTCGTTGGTCGGGCGGAGGCTGAGGGTTATGTCGCGTGCTTCGGTCCCAGCGTTTTCCGCAAGGAAGGCGTAGACGGTGATGTCTTCGCCGGATGTTGTACCGGTGATGCTTTGAGCGCCTTTGTCTTCCTCAACCCAGAAACCGCGTCTTGTAAGGATGGTCAGGTCGGTGCGGAGCGTCACGTCGGGATTGTCCGAGGTCATTGTCCAACTGCCATCGGGCACATCGACAGCCTTGATGCGGATGGGATATATAAGATAATGTGCATCTTGGACTTCTGGCTCGGAGATAAATTCTAACTCATACTCCGGTGTGACGGAGAGGCGGTAGGTGACGGTCTGGCCCTGCGGCCAGTTTGTGCCGGCTATGGAGGCCGAGAGGGTGCGGTCTGTGCCGGTGGTCGCGTCTTGGAATACTACTTCCACCGTGGCATCCCCGGGGAGCGTCTGCGGGAGCATCATGAAGGTCTGCGGGGCGTCAGTCACTGCGGTGCCGTCTGCTTCCGAACCGGTCGTGGAGAAGGTCAGGGTTTGTGCGAAGTTGCCGGTGGTTTCGCCCAAAGTCCATGCGTTGGTAGCCATGTCGTAGGTGCCGCTGCTGCGGATGCCCTTCAGCGCTACGCTCTTGATGGTGCCTTCTTGCATCTGGCTGCCTATCTGGAACTTCACGGCGGTGCAGATGTGGCGGAAACTGAGCGGCACGGCGGCATTGTTGTTGCCCTCGATTTCGTCCGTTGTGGCCACTATGAGGTCTTTTTGCTCAGCCACGTCGGCAGGGACGGTGTAGGCCAGTGTCGTCTGTCCGGGGGCTTGGGGCGTGGAAGTCCAAGCGGCATCGGCGGGCGCCCAGGCGTAGAACTGCAGTTGGTAGCCGGCTCCCGGCCAATAGTAGGTGCGGGTCGTGCTCCATACGTCTCCGTTCTGGTTGGTTACGTCGTCGTCCATGTAGAAATTCGCCATCTCCGCGCCGCCTTTGGTGTAGTGGGCTTGCACGTGGAATCCGGCGTGGTCCGCGATGGATGTTATGGGCGTGGCACGGGTGAGGGGCACCTGTCCGGCAAAAGTGGAGGCGCCGTCGATACCGTCCGATACTGTGGTGCGGACACAGAGGCTGTCGGGCGCATCGGCGGCGCGCTGCACGAGTTGTCCGGCGGTGTACCCGCCGTCCGGTCCTGCCCCTACGGAGGCCCCTTTGGTCTGCACGGCCGAGGGGGAGGCTATGGAGAAACTGATGTGGTCGCTGTGTTTCCTGCCGGAGCCGGTTGCGTCCGGGTCGAGGAAGTCGTCGTTGTTGCACGAGAAGAGCAGCAGGCACGAAAGCAGTGCCGCCATGCCGCCCGTCATCAAGTACCGGTTCTTATGTGTATTCATATCGCGTGATTTTGTCTGTTTCGCTGCCGCGCGCTTCCCGCCCCGCAGCCGTCGTTGGTGGATGTAAGGGGAGATCCAACCCCTTACATCCTGTGGTTGATGTCTTTCGACCTTTCTGTTTTGCCCATATCGCAGCCGTTTGTCCCAAGTTCCGCTGCGCCGGACAAATTAGAGCCGATTATTGTCCGTCGGCAACTTGCTCAACTGTTAAGTCTGTGTTGTTCCAGTCGCCCCAACCGCTTACAGTTGCCGTAAATTCGATCTTGCAGAGCGGGTTCTCCGGGTCGATGGTTTCTGCGTCAAGGGTAGCGATAAACTGGTAGCTGTTGCCGGCTTCCATCTCTACAGTAGTGGGCAGCTCTACTTCGTGGTTGTAGGTGTACTGCTCGCCGGTTGGAGTGGTGCGGCTTACGGTGAATGTTACGGTGTACGCATCTGCACCTGCTGCCGGAATCATGTACTTGTGGTCGGTAGCTTTGGTATCGTTAGCTTCATACTCTTGCTCTGCGTCCAGAACGTTGCCGAACCCCAAGGCAGCTGTATTGTTGTCTTCGGCCAAAGTCCAAGTAGCGGTGTTTTCGCTCAAGGTGGCAATACCCTTTGTATTGGCGTTCGTGATCTGCACGTTAGTTACGTTGATGGTCGAGCCGTCATCCATGCCGTTGGTGAAAGCGAACTTCACGCGGGACAAAAGGTGGTTGAAGGTGAAGTTGATAGCGTTGGGACAAGTACCTTCAGTTACGGCAGTCGTGGCCCACGTACCATCTCCATCGTAGATAAGGTCAGTCGTTCCGTCACCGTTCGCGAAGGTGATAGAGCCGTATTGGCCTACTGCGGTCGGTTGAGTGAAGATGGCAGAAGTACCGATGGCTGTGGTCGGCGCAATGGCTACAAAGCTGTAGTTGCAGCCTGCTTCCCAATAAACGGGAGTTTCGTAGCTCCAAGTATTGTTTTGTGCATCCTTAGAAACAAGAGTTCCTTCGAACGGTTTTACGGGTTGCCCGTCGGTCGATTTCATACCCCATACTTGGAAGGCAGTGAAGTTGCTGTTGTCAATGTCATCACTGGCACCTTTTGTGCTCTTGTTCACAAAGGTTTTGAATTGGATGGCCGCGCTGTTCTGCGGCATGTCCACGGTCTCGTCCTGGCTGCAGCTGGCCAAGAGGGCGGTGGCAGCCATGCTCATGAAAAGAATCTTCTTCATAATCTGAATGATTTTTTTGAGTGAAACATTAAGTTGTGTGTTATTTTAGAGGTAATTCTATATCCTCGTATTCGCCCCAGTTGTCGATGGTGACGTCAAATCCCGAACCGCCTTCCTGTCCTTCCTCGTCGGGAATCTCGATGCCTTGCACCACGATCACCCCGCCCTGTGGCTGCGCGGCCACTTGGTCGGTCACGTCGAAGTCGAACGACTTGACGCGCCCGTTCTTGAGCCGCACTTCCAGATTCAGGCCGTACTTACGCTCGGCGCGGGTGGTGTAGAGTGGGTTGGGATAGTCCGGTATGCCGAAGGAGCGGACGCAGGCCTGTGCGCCGAAGTCTTCCACGGTGCAGTCGTAGAGTATCGTGGCTTCCTCGTTGGCGGTGCGGCCGCTGTTGAGCCATACTGCCCCGGCCATTCCGGAGAGCGCGCCGCGCGCCAGGGCCACGTACTCCAGCCCGTGGCTGAATTCGTAGCGCACCAGGTAGGAGAATACCAGCGGGTGCATCACGACGGCCAGTTCGTCTGCTTCCTCCCGGCGCTCGGCGCGGTAACTCTCGACGTAGCTGCCGTAGAGCATGTCGGGCTGGGCGACGGTGTTTTCGCGGCCCAGTTTGTCGTCGTAGGGGTTGCCCATGTAGGAAGCCCGGGTGCGGGTGCGGGTCGTGGCCTGCGCCGAGGCGTAGGAGTTCATGTTGTCGAAGACGATGTATTCTGTGTCGTTGTTGTAGAGCAGCAGGGAGTGCTCTCCCGGGCGCATCTGCACGTGTTCGCCCTCGGGGGCAAGGTTGACGATGCTGTTGCTGCCGTCGTCGTGGTAGATCTGCACGCGGAGCCCGTCGGGGGTATCGGGGCGCAGGTCGTCGTAGTCCATGCCGAAGCCGCTGTCCCACGAGTTTTCCCAGTCGGTACCGCCTTCGATGGGGAGTTCCCACTCCTGCTGGTACGTGGCGCGTATGTGCAAGGCCGATTTCGGCGCGTGTTCCTCGTGGTCGAAGCAGAGCTCTTTGTGTTCGCAGGAGACCAGTGCGGTCAGCATTCCTGCCAGCATCCCGATGCTCAGGGGGATGTATTTCTTCGTGTGCGTATATTCGTTTTTCATTTCGTGCCTCCTTTCCTGTCGTTGGTGTTGCCCCGTCCGAGCAGCCATACCAAGGAGATCTCCGCTTTGGTGGGGCCAAACCAGTGGCGGTCTTTGGTGGATTTCCAGACGTAGTGCCCGTCGAGCGGCTCATAGGTGAAGTATTCTCCTCCCCAGTAGCCTATGCCCACGGCGAAGTCCAGGTTGAGCCTGCGCCCAATGGGCAGGGAGTAGCCGTATTCGAGGCCGACGGCCCAGTTGGGGCTTTCCCAAAGTGTCCCTCCGGGCTTGCCGCCCATGTATCCGGTGCCCTTCCACTCGAAGTCGTAGGTGAAGATCTGCCCGTAGAGCCCTAGGTGGTGTCCCGTCAGGGGCTTCTCGGCCGCCTGCTTGCCCAGCCACTTGCGCACGGCTATCTCGCCGCCGTAGATGCGCCAGTAGCGGTGTTTCGTGTCAGAGCTCCACCAGCCGTACATCCAGTTGCCGGCCAGAGACCAGTTTTTACCCAGATAGAATTCCACGCCGATGTTGGGCACGGCCAGCACGTCGTAGGCCATATTGGTCTTCAGGGCCATGTAGAAGGACCGCTCCGGCCCGTCCGGCTGCGCGGCGGTCTCCACTGGCTGCACGACGGCTGCGGTGTCAGTTTGGGCGGGGACTGCAGTCTCCACGGCGGGCTGCGGGGTGGGGGCCGGTTTGGGCTGTACGGTCACGCTGATGAGGCTGGCGTTGCGCATCTGCGGGAAGAAGTGTTTCTCCATGTAGCGCCATGTGCGTCCGTACTGTAGCTCCATGAGGTGCTTGCGGCGGCTGTCCGTCAGGGCGCCCCGGCTGTCGTAGGTGGTTTCGGGCACGTTGCGCAACACGTCTACGGCCTCTTCTTTGTGGGGCATGTCCGACTGCTCTACCAGGAGGGTGAGCGTCTCCCAGGCAAATATCTGGTCGCAACGCCGGACGACGCTCCCCGGAATCCGCACGCGGCGGCGCACATAGTACTCCAGATTGCCGCGGCGCTCCTCTGCCAGACGCCGGTTGAGCCCGAGCGAGCCCTCGGGCGAGGCAGAACCGCAGAAGTTGACTTCGACCAGTTCGAGCGTCGTGTCGTTCTTAATCTCTTGCAGGAACGAGATGATTTCCGACAGGCGTCCGGCGTTGTCCGCGTAGGCCGTGTCCAGCAGCGCTTTGCCGACGCGGAAATTCACGCAGACCTCCTTTCGTAACTCCTGTCCGAACAGTTGAGTACATCCGAACAAAATAAGCACGGATACGATAAAATTTCTTGTGTGCATCATGACTTCTTTTTATCTCCCTCTTCCCAAGAGGGGGATGGCGTAACGCACAGATTGACAATCAGCACGCTTCGGCATGAAGCTTTCTGAATTTGCTCAACTCTTATGTAATTTTCGGTAGAATTTGATGAAATATTTTGGCTTAAACGTTTTGTGCTAAATATTTTTTGTACTTTTGCAGCACCTAATCCCCCTCTTGGGAAGAGGGAGTATCTTCTGCCCGACGGGCTACTTCAGTTTTCTCAAAATCAAATCGTTCGCCTTGTCTACCTCCGAATTGTCCAGCGAGGCAAGGTATATCTGTGTAGTATTTTCCGAGTCGTGCCCCATGCCCGCGCTGATGACGGACAGGGGGATATTTTGACTTCTGGCTATGCTGGCCCACGAGTGGCGCGCGGCGTACATCGACAGTCCCCCCGGCAGCCCGACGGCTGCGGCTATGTCCTTGAGCCGGTTGTTGACCCGCCGGAGGGCATTGCGGTACTGCCGCCGTTCGTTGCCGCAGCGCCGGACGATGGGGAGCAGGTAGCCGTCTGCGCCGGAGGCGTATTTGTCTACGATTTCCTGCATGGGCCGCTCCCACTTGATGCAGAGCTGCTGCCCGGTCTTCCGCCTGCGGTAGGAGAGGATGCCGCCGCGCAGGTCGCGCTGCCGCAGGAAGGCCATGTCGACGAACGACATGCCCCGCGTGTAAAACGAGAAGAGAAACATGTCCCGTGCAAAGTCTTGCGAGGGCCGCTTCGCGAGGTCCAGCTCCTTGATGCGCCGGAGGCATTCGAGCGGGATGGCGCGCTTGGCAGTCCGGTCTATGCCGGTGTAGACGCGGCGGAAGGGGTGGCGCTGCGCGGTGAGCCCCTGCTCTACGGCGCGGTTGTAGACGGCGCGCAGGATGCGGTTGTAGAACGACACGGTGTTCTTCGCCACGCCGCGCGCGAGCAGGTGGGCTTCGTATTCGCCCATCAGTGTGGTGTCCAGTTCGTCCGGCGCGAGGTCGTAGCCGCGCCGGAAGCGGCGGAAACTGGCGAGGGCGGTGGCGTAATTTTCGGCCGTGCGCTCCCGGCCCCATTGCCGCAGCCGGCGGATGATGTCTTCCATGAAGCCGAAGAAGGACATGCCCTTTTCCGACATACGAAACTGCCGTATGACCTCGTCGGCTGTGAATTCCTCCCGCCGTGCGGCCAGTTCGCCGATGATGCGGCGGAGCCGTCCGGTGTCGCGGCCGATGGCCTGCCTGATGGTGCCTATGCGGCTGGTGGGTTCTCCTTCCTGCCGGCCGGCGGGGAGGGACTGCATTTCCTCCCATTCGGCGGGGAGGAGCCGGTAGCCGGCTGCAATTTGCCGGACGCGGCGGCGGTGGGTGACGAGATAGACGACGGAGCCCGGGCGGCCTTCGACCGTGGAGGGGCGGAGTTTTGCTTTTACTGTTGCCATGCTTACATTATATTTAAATAGGTATTGGCCGCATATTTTGCCTTTGCGGCCCATAATAAAAAGGAGGTAAGCAGGCGCGATGCCTTGAAAGGGGCGGGTACAAAAAAAGGCTGCCTCCGGAGAAGCCGGAGACAGCCTTCTGCAGTTTTTCCCGCCGGGGGAGGGGGATTATTTCGAAGCCTTCTTGTAGCGGGCGTTCAGGCCTTTCACCACTTCGTCCGTAATGTCGTAGGCGGGGTCGGCGTAGAGCAGGCTTTCCATGCCGGCGTTGCTCAGGATCATGCTGTAGCGGTGGGTCTTGTTGTAGATCTTCAGGAAGTTTTGCAGCGAGTCGTGCAGGATCTGGGTGTTCTTCTTCCCCTCGGCGTCGAGCTCGGAGGCCAGGCGGGTCTGCAGCTCCTGCAGGTTCTGCTGCACTTTCTGCAGGCGGTCGTTCTCCTGGCGGGCGCGCTCTTCGCTCACGAAGGCGTTGTTCTGCAGCTTGCGCTGGAATTCGGCCATCTGGTTCTGCAGGTCGCGTCCTTTCTCGTTGAGCGTGGCGCGGGCGTTCTCCTCCTTGCGGAGCATGATTTCGTTGAGGTCTTTCGACAGGTTATACTGGCTCAGCAGGGTGTCTACGCGCACGTAGGCCAGCTTCAATTCGCCCGAAGCGGCGGCGGTATCCTGTTTTTCCGCGGCCGGGGCCTGGGTTTGCTCGCCCGTGCACTGCGCATTCATCAGGACAACAGCCGCGAGGGCCATTCCTTTCACAAGAAAAGTAAAACTTCTCATACGTCTTTTTCTTAATATATCAATTCATGTTTCGGTTCTTTCTGCTGCCGCTCCTGGCGAAAAGCCCCGGGGCTTTTCCTGAAAAGGCCTGCCGCTTTTCCCGGAAAGTGCTGTATCTTTTTCCGGAAAGGGGAAAGGCTTTTTCTGCGTGCCTTGCGTCCGGATATTGCAACTCTTAACACAAAGGGGTGCCTTCTTTGCCGCTTTATCCATATATTTGCAAGCGACAAAGATAGTCCTTTGCCACAAACGGGAGCAATATCCTTAACCAACTTTAGTTTTTACCTTAAACTTATCTTTATATTCCCATGGTTTACGAAGAATTACAACCGCAGAATGTGTTCCGTTTCTTCAAGGAAATCTGCAACATCCCCCGTCCTTCCGGTCACGAGGAGGGCATGAAAGAATATCTGGCCCGCTTTGCCGAGGAGCGGGGCCTCTGGCACGAGACCGACGAGCGCGGCAATACGCTCATCCGCAAGCCCGCCACGGCGGGCAAGGAGGGCGCTCCGGGCGTCGTGCTGCAGGGGCATACGGACATGGTGCCCGAGAAGCGCAAGGACGTGCAGCATGATTTCCTGAAAGACCCGATACAGACCGTCGTCGACGGCGAGTGGCTCCGTGCCGCAGGCACCACGCTGGGCGCCGACAACGGCATCGGCGTGGCCCTGGCCCTGGCCGTCCTGGACAGCCGGGAGATAGCCCACGGGCCGGTGGAGGCGCTTTTCACGGTGGACGAAGAGGTTTCGCTCGGCGGAGCGGAGCATCTGCGGGAGGGCTGGCTGCAGAGCCCGTATCTTATCAACCTCGACTCGGAGGAAGAGGGCGAGGTCTACGTGGGCTGCGCCGGCGGAAACTGCCTGACCGCCACGTGGAAGTGCGGTTTCGAGCCTGCCCCGGCCGACTATTTCTATGCCCACATCGCGCTGGAGGGCCTCTCCGGCGGACACTCGGGAAGCGACATCGACAAGGGGCACGCCAATGCCATCAAACTCCTCAGCAGCCTGCTCGTCCGCCTGCAGGAGGAGGAGAAACTGGACCTGCGCATCTGCTCGATGGAGGGCGGCAGCAAGCACAACGCCATCCCCATCGAGGCCGCCGCAGTGGTGGGCGTCCCGGCGGAAGAGAAGGAGAACCTGCGCGTGCAGCTCAACCTTTTTGCTTCCGAGATGGAGCGCGAATACAAGAAGACCGACCCGGGCATGAAGTGGACCCTTGCCTCCTGCGCCTGCCCCGGGCAGCAGCTCAACCCGATGGGCGCGGAGGAAATCACCGCGGCCCTCATGGCCGTGCACACCGGGGTCTACGCCTTCAGCCAGGAGGCTCCCGAGTTTGTGCATACGTCCAACAACCTGGCCATCCTCCGCACGGAGGAGACGGGCGAGGTGAGCGCCGTCAGCAGCCAGCGGAGCGACAGCGAGTTCTCGAAAGAGGAAGTGACGGCCTGCGTGGCGGCAGCGTTCCGCCTGGCCCATGCCGACCGCATCGTGGTCGACGGCGACTATCCCGGCTGGGAGCCTGTCTACGATTCGCACCTTCTGGCCGTGGCCAAGGCGAGCCACCGCGCCGTGGCGGGCCGCGAGCCGGAGGTGAAAGCCATCCACGCCGGGCTGGAGTGCGGACTTATCGGCAAGAAATATCCGGGCATGGAGATGATCTCCGTGGGCCCGACGCTGCGCGGGGTGCACACTCCGGAGGAGCGGATGCACATCCCCTCCCTGCAAGTGACGTGGGACTATCTGGTCCGCATCCTGGCCGACTTGTAGGAAGATGCGGAAAGTGCCTGCACTTTTCAGTAAAAGGCTTGCCGCTTCCGGCTGGAAGCGGCGGGCCTTTTTTCTGCTGGCCCTGCTGCTTCCCGTAGCCGCACAGGCGCAGGAGGCGGCGGAGGGGGAGGAGTTTACGGTGGTTTCCTACAATGTGGAGAACCTCTTCTTCCCCACCGACGACCCGCGCCATGCCGACGAGGAGTTTCTGCCTACGGGCGCGCGGGGATGGGGCTGGCGCAAGTTCCGCACGAAGCTCGACGCCGTGGGGCGGGCCATCATGGCTTGCGGCCGTGAGTTGCCACCCGCGCTGGTGGGCCTCTGCGAGGTGGAGGGCGACAGCGTGCTCCGCTACCTGGCGCGCCGCAGCCTCCTGCGCGGGGCGGACTACCGCTATGTCGCCGCCTCCACGTCGGACGAGCGGGGCATGGGCACCGCCTTGCTCTACCAGCGCGACCGTTTCCGCCTGCTCCGCGCCGAGAGCCATCCCGTCCGCCTGCCCTCGGGCCGCCTGCTGGCCACGCGCCATCTGCTCCACGCCTGCGGGCGGCTGGAGACAGGCGACACGCTAGACGTCTTCGTTGTCCACTTTCCCTCGCGGCGCGACGGCCGACGGCAGACCGACCCGCTCCGCCGGGCAGCGGCACGCACCCTGCGGGAAAAGGCGGACAGCATCTGCGCCCGCCGGGCGCGGCCTTACCTGCTGGTGATGGGCGACTTCAACGAGTATCCCTCCGCCCGTCTTTTCCGCGAGGAGCTGCAGGCCCTCGTGCCGCCTGCGCCCCGCCTGCCGGAGGGCTGCCGCGTGCCGCGCAAGTACCGGCGCGCGCTGGCCGAAAACACGGACTCCCTGCGTCCCGGGCGGCTCTACAATCTGGCAGCGCCGCTGGAGCATGCCCGGCCGGGGACGTATAAATACCAAGGCGTATGGGGCGTGCTCGACCACATCCTCGTCAGCGGTACGCTGCTCGCGCCGGGGGCGCCGCTCCGGGTGGAGGCCCGCTGTGCCGAGCCCGGGGCATTCCCGTTCCTGCTGCAGCGGGACGGCAAGTATCTCGGCCTGCGGCCGTATCGCACGTACTACGGCTACCAGTATCAGGCGGAAGGCACGAGCGACCATCTGCCCCTCATACTCCGCTGCCGTCTCCGGGCGGAGGAATGAGCCTGTGCCGGCGCGGTATGCAAACGGCGGTTCCGGTTTTGCTTAAGAACTGCTAAAGAAATAAAAATCGGGGGGGGGGTAAATTTGTTTTTCCGGTGCCGCACCGCTTTATTTGCCCGTAGGTTTTCATAGAAAACGTTTCGACTCATTCACTCAAAACCAAATGCTTATGGATAAACTCGTTTCCCCCGCGGCGCATTCGGCCGTGGTATCCCGGATGAACCGCTATGCGCTCATCGTGCTTTCCGTGGCAGTCTTGGAGATAGCTTCTTATCTGTTGCTCTACGGCCTCTTCCCCCGTGCGCGCTTTCCGCTGTTTACCGTTTCGTTCCTCGTCAGCCATTTCCTGCTGATGCTCTGGTGGATGCGCGGGGAGGCCGGCCGGGCCGGCATTCTCCGCGTGGCTGCGGCCGGATTGGGCGGGTATGTCTTCCAGCTGGCTTTCGTCTTTCTCGTTTCCCTGCTGGCCGGGGGAGTGGCGGGCGTGAGCGAAGTGCCTCCCGGCCTGCTGTTTGCCGCGCCTTTCATGGCGTTGGGCATCGTCTGTGCCGCGCTTGTCGGCATGGGGCGGCAGCTCTATCAGCGCATTCTCATAGGGCTTCTCCTTTCGCCCTTCGTGGCATGGATCTGCATGAGCCTGTCTTTCTGGGAGTTTCTGAGGGGGCTTCTCTGAATTTGGCACAATTGGAAAAAACGCGCGCGGCGGCATTCCCTGGAGAATGCCGCCGCGCGCCGTGTTTGGGTGGATGCTTATTTTCCGCCTTAGTCGAGCCTGTGCACCGAGACGCGGCGGCCTTTCTTGGTACACTCCAAGCGGCCGGGGCGGAGCGTGCGGGCCGTCATGTCGAAGAGGAGGGCGGGATTGAAGTGTTCGCCGTCGATGCGTATTTCGAAGTGCAGGTGTTCGGTCGTGGCGCGGCCCGTGCGGCCGGTGAGGCCTATGGGGGTTCCGGCCTCGACGGCCTGGCCTACGGAGGCGAGGTTGCGGCTGTTGTGGCTGTAGACGGTCTCCAGTCCGTTGCTGTGCCTGAGGACGACGACGTTGCCATACGCCCCGTAGGGCTTGGACATGCGCACCACGCCGCTGAAGGCGGCGCGGATCGTGTCGTTCGGGGCGGTCTTCAGGTCGGTTCCCGTATGGGAGCGGCGCTTGCGGCAGGCGTAGGGGGAGATGACCTTGGCGCCGGGCAGGGGAAAGCACCACTCCTCGGCTGGGAGGCGGCTGAGGTCGACGACCAGACGGTTGCTCCCCGCGAAGAGTCCCGGCGTCCGGACGCGCACGTGGGAGCGCTCCATGCGGGAGAAGGAGGAGGGGCTTTTTTCCGGCGTCCCCGCCGAGCAAAGGAAGAGGAGGAGCAGGGGAAGGAGGAGGGCGGAAGGGAATCGGCGTAGGTGTGTCATGGTTTTCGGTGCGGAAATGAAAGACTCCGGCAGCCTTGCCCGGGCAAAGCTACCGGAGTGGTATAGGGGAATCGGGGACTGTCAGCGCTTCTTGCCGATGTCTTGCCTGCGGCGCTGGAGCTCTTCCTGCTGGCGTTGCATCTCTTCGAGGCGGGCCATCAGGTTGCTCTTCTTGGAGGGCTTGGCGGTGGCGGCGTACTCCTTGAGCTGTGCCAGCACTTTTTCGTCTTTGATGACGCGGCGCAGGATGAGCATGATGACGATGCTCGTGACGGAAGAGAGGAAGTAGTAATAGTTAAGTCCCGAGGCGTAGTCGTTGAGGACGAAGATGAAGATGACGGGCATGAGGTACATCATCCACTTCATGGCGGGCATTTGCTGCTGTCCGGCCATGGTATCCTTCTGCTGGTCGAGGTTGTATTTCGTATAGAGCAGGTTGGTCACGGTCATGAGCAGGCAGAAGAGGCTCAGATGGTTGCCCAGGAAGGGGATGTGCACGCCCCAGCTTATGATGTCGTCGTAGGTGGAGAGGTCGTCGGCCCAGAGGAAACTCTGCTGGCGCAGCTCAATGGCCGTGGGAACGAACATGAAGAGGGCTATCCAGATGGGCATCTGCAGGAGCATGGGCAGGCATCCGCCCATCGGGCTGACTCCGTATTTGCTGTAGATGCTCATCATTTCCTGCTGTTTCTTCATGGCGTCTTCCTTGCGCGGGTACTTCTCGTTGAGTGCGTCGATCTGGGGTTTCAGCACGCGCATGCGCACGGAGGACATGTAGGACTTGTAGGTCAGCGGGTAAACAAGGCCTTTGACGATGACGGTCATCAGCAGCAGGACGATACCCATGCCCAGCCCCAGACGGGAAAGCCAGTCGAAAAGATTGATGGTGAAGTACTTGTTGATCCAGCGGAAGAGCACCCAGCCCAGATAGACGAGGCGGTCGAGTTCCAGTTTGTCGCTGCCGGAGAGGTTCTTGTCGTAGGCGCGCAGCGTCTTGTAGTGGTTGGGGCCGAAATAGTAGCGCAGGTGGGTGGCTTGGGCGCCGGTGGGGTCGAACGGGGCTTGCAGGTCGGCCGTGAGGTTCTTCAGGTGCCCGCTGTTTTCGTCTTCCATGCGAGAGGTGAGCCGGGTAGCGGAAAATCCGGATTTGTCGGCAATCAGGACGGAAGAGAAGAACTGGTTTTTGAAGGCTACCCAGCGTACGTTTTCCGAAACTTCCGTGTCTTCGTTCTGGGTCTCGGAGAGGTAGTCGTAGTCGTCGGCAGTCTTATAGGAGAGATTCGAGTAGCGGTTTTCGTAGGTGTAGCCGCGTTCGAGCTGGCGGAGCTTCTGCTTCCAGAGGATGGACACGTGGTCGGACGTGGGGCTGAGCAGGGCTGTCATGCCTACGGCCCGCATGGAGAAGTCTACCATGTAGTCGTCTTTGGGCAGTGTGTAGCAGAAGTCGATGTAGCTGTCGGCATCGGCGTTCAGGCGCATGACCACGCTGGAGTCGGTGACTTGCACGGGCCGGAAATAATAGATGGCGGTGGCCACGACGCCCTGCGGCGTGTTCAGCTCGAAGTTGGTCAGCCCGTCGGAGGAATCGAAGAGGGTGAGGGGATTTTTCTCCTGGTCTTTGTAGTCTTTGAGGACGACTTTGCTGACGCGGGCGCCGCGGTTGGAGACGGTGAGTGCCATGCGGCTGTTTTCGAGCACTATGTTTTCTTCTTTTCCCTCCAGTGCGGAGTAGAAGAGGGCGGTGGTGTCGGCTTTCCCGACTTGCTGGTGGAGGGTGGCTTCGGCCAGGCGCAGGGAGTCTTCTGCTGCCAGGGCTTCGGTTCTCTGCTGCTGCACGGCTGCCAGGGAGTCGGCCCGAAGTCGCGCTTCTATCTCCTCCTGCGAAGGGCGGGAGAGGAAGGAAAAGGCGAACAGCACGGCGACCATCAGGGCCAGCCCAATCTTTGTGTTCTTATCCATAAGGTGTCGGTTGTCGTAGGTCTTGCGTTTTTCTTATTTTGCGGGGTGCTTGGTGATGGCGGCTTTTATGAAAGAGAGGAAGAGGGGATGGGGTTTGAGCACGGTGCTGCTGTACTCGGGGTGGAACTGGGTGCCGATGTACCACGTCAGGGAAGGCATCTCCACGATTTCCACCAGTCCGGCTTCGGGGTTGGTGCCGACGCATTTCATGCCGGCGCGCTCGAATTGCTGCTTGTAGGCGTTGTTGAATTCGTAGCGGTGCCGGTGGCGCTCCTGTATGTGTTCCTGCCCGTAGATTTCGTAGACCTTGGAGTTCTTGTCGAGCACGCATTCGTAGGCTCCCAGGCGCATGGTGCCGCCCATGTCGGTGATGGCCTTCTGTTCTTCCATCAGGTCGATGATGTTGTGCGGCGTCTTGGGTTCTATCTCTACGGAGTTGGCGTCTTTGTATCCCAGCACGTTGCGTGCGAATTCGATGGCCATGCACTGCATGCCCAGGCAGATGCCGAAGGTCACTTTGTCGTGCGTGCGGGCGTATTCGGCGGCGATGAATTTGCCTTCGATGCCGCGCGAGCCGAATCCCGGGCAGATGACGATGCCGTCTACATGCTCAAGGTATCCGGCCACGTTCTCGTGCGTGATGTTGTCGCTCTGCACGGTTTCTATCTTCACCTTGCGGTCGTTGTACGTGGCGGCTTGGGAGAGGGCTTCGAGGATGGACTTGTAGGCGTCTTGCAGCTCTACGTATTTTCCCACGAGTGCTACGACCACTTCTTCCGTGGCATTGGCCCGGCGGGCAAGGAACTCGCGCCAGGGTTTCAGCGCGGGGCGTTCGCCCACGGGAAGGCCCATCTTCTGGAGGATTGTCTCGTCGAGTCCTTGCTCCTGCATCTTGATGGGTACTTCGTAGATGGTGGGGCAGTCCAGCGACTGCACGACGGCATGGGGGTCGACGTTGCAGAAGAGGGCCACTTTCTTGCGGAGGTTTTCGTTGAGTTCATGCTCGGAACGGAGCACGAGTATGTCGGGCTGAATGCCGAGCGACTGCAGTTCTTTGACGGAGTGCTGCGTCGGCTTGGTCTTCAGCTCCTTGGCGGCAGCCAGGAAAGGGACGTAAGTCAGGTGTACGCACAGCGCGTTGCGCCCGAGCTCCCACTTGAGCTGGCGCATGCTCTCCAGGAAAGGGAGAGACTCGATGTCGCCCACGGTGCCGCCTATTTCGGTGATGACGAAATCATACTTGTATTTGTTGCCCAGGAGCAGGACGTTGCGTTTTATCTCGTCCGTGATGTGGGGAATGATTTGCACCGTTTTGCCCAGGAAGTCGCCGCGGCGTTCCTTGTCGATTACGTTTTTGTAGATGCGCCCGGTGGTTATGTTGTTTGCCTTCGTCGTCTGTATGCCGAGGAAGCGCTCGTAGTGGCCCAAGTCGAGGTCCGTTTCCCGGCCGTCTACGGTGACGTAGCATTCGCCGTGCTCATAGGGGTTGAGCGTGCCGGGGTCGATGTTGATGTAGGGGTCGAACTTTTGGATGGTTACTTTGTATCCGCGTGCCTGAAGCAGCTTTCCGATGGAGGAGGAGATGATGCCTTTTCCCAGAGATGAGGCCACTCCGCCGGTGACGAAGATGTATTTTGTTTCTCCCACGATATGAATGTGTTTTTTGTTTCGCTTGTTTTTGTTTTCACAAAGTGCAGGGAGCCGAGGCGCGGAGCCTCCCCCTTACGGGGTGGCAAAAGTACAAAAAAAAGGCGTCCCTCGCGGCCTTTTGGCCGGAAATTCTATTAAATAAGCACAAAACCGCCCCGGACGTTACATTTTGGGAAAGTGGTATTGGGCTTGGTTGCGCGAGAAGTCGTACTTTTGCGGTCATGAAACGCTCATTCCTGCTTCCGCTTTTGCTTTTCGCCTTCTGCTGGGGGGCGAAAGTGCTGCCGCTTTCGGCTGCCGGCGGCAGCACTTGTGACGAAAAGCGCAGCCGCTTTTTTTCGGCCGACACGCTGCTTTCCCCGGTGGAGGCCGACAGCCTTCTGCTTGCGGACACTCTTTTTCTGCCCGGCGATACGCTTCTCTTTTATTCTCTGGACAGTCTCTCGCCGCAGCCTCTCCTGCCGCGCGAGATACGCCTCGACCCGGCCTACTATAAGCTTTATCTCCCTTTCACTTTCTACCGCGAGACGGTGATGCAATGGTCGCCTTCCGAGTTGCTGCGCGGCAAGTATGACGATGCTTCCCGCGGTTTCCGCCGTGTCTGGCGCGAGGTCTATTACGATTCTCTCCAGGCCCGTTCCCTGCGTGCCTTGCCTCCCGCGAAAGGGCGGAGGGGGAGAAAGCGGAAGCAGGACATGAAGCCTATGGAGACGACCATTCCCCAGCTTGCCGTGGGGGCGCAGAACCCTTTCCAGTCTGTGGTCGATTCTCTGCGTGCGGCCGAGATGCAGATCCAGGCTTACCGCCTCACGCGGCAGGCGCAGCGCACGGCGTGGGAAATCTTTCATGAGTGGCGTACCCGCCAGCAGCCCCATCTGACTTACGATGAAACTCCTTTGCGCCACTGGCGCCGCAGCAATTCTTTTCTCAACGCTGTGTTCTATGACCTTTATTTTTCCCGTCCCGATCTTATCCGCAAGTGGGATTACAAGATTGATACGCTGAAAGTTTATAAGGTCGATACCGACGAGCTTGTCGAGCCTAAGGTCAGCATCGCAGCCCTCTTCCGTCCCGAGCCGGTGAAGGCCGAGCCGAAGAGGGAAATACACGGCGTGCAGCTCGTCAAGCCCAGCTTCTGGACCTTCGCCGCCAGCAGCTCCTTGCAGTTTTCACAGCTTTATCTGTCGGACAACTGGTACAAGGGGGGAGAGAAGAACCTCAACCTGCAGAGTAGTTTCCTCTTCAAATTCAACTATAACAACCGCAAGCGTATCCAGTGGGACAACACTTTGGAAATAAAGGAGGGGTTCAATACGACTTCTTCCGACACGCTGCGCAACATACGCATGAATAACGACCTCTTCCGCTACACCGGAAAGATAGGCCTGCGTGCCATTGCGAACTGGTACTATACCATCAGTGCCCAGTTCACTACCCAGCTGTTCAACGGCTACCCTACGAATTCCGACAAGCGCTCGTCGGGATTCCTCTCGCCGGGCTATCTTTCGGTCGGTATCGGTATGGACTACAAGCTGAATAAGAGCAAGTGCAACCTCTCCGTCGTGATAGCTCCGCTCAACTACGACCTGAAGTTCGTCACTGCCGCCGCCATCGAGGAAACCCAGTTCGGCATCGAAGATGGCGACTATGCACTCCATACGTACGGTTCGAAGATTACTTCGACGTTTGACTGGCAGATATTTTCCTTTGCCAAGTACACGGCCCGTTTCGAGGGCTTTACCAATTACGAGCGTACCGAGGGAAGCTGGGAAAACACGCTCGACTTCTTCGTCAACCGCTACATCAAGGCTTCTCTTTTCTGGCACATACGTTTCGACGACAATGTGGCCCCTGCTGCCGACGGCAGCTATTTCCAGTATTACGAGCTCTTCAGTTTCGGCTTGACCTACGACTGGTGAGGCGTCTTTACTGCCGGGGTGTCGCCTTTCTCCTGCTGTCTGCGCCGGAAGCGGCACAGCTCCCTCACGCAGCATGCGTCGCACTGCGGCCGCCGCGCGGTGCAGACATAGCGCCCGTGGAGGATGAGCCAGTGGTGGGTTTTCGGGATGAGTTCTTCCGGTATGTGGCGCACCAGTTCCTGCTCTACGGCAAGCGGCGTCCGGCACCGTTCTGCGGCCAGCCCTATGCGGCGCGAGACGCGGAATACGTGGGTGTCCACCGCCATCTCAGCCCGTCCGAAAGCCACGGCGAGCACCACGCTCGCCGTCTTCCGCCCCACGCCCGGCAGCGACTCCAGTTCTTCCCTCGTCTGCGGTACGCGCCCTCCGAAGCGTCCGGCAATCATTTGTGCCGTCGCTACCAGATGGCGCGCTTTGCTCCGGGGGTAGGATATGCTCCGGATCTTCTCGAATACGGCCTCTTCCCCTGCCGCAGCCGTGGCCTCGGGGCTGGGAAAGGCGGCAAAGAGCGCGGGCGTCACTTCATTCACCCGCCGGTCGGTACATTGGGCAGAGAGCATCACAGCCACGAGCAGTTGCCAGTGGTCCGTGTAGTGCAGCTCGGTGTCTGCCTCCGGCATTGCTTCGGCAAAGCGGGCCATGCATTGCCCGTAGAGTTCTTTTTTGTTTAGTCGGGTCATGGGGAAGGGGAGGGATGGGTTTGGTTTTCTTGTCGGGCGGAAAATGTGCATGGAGGAGTTCTTCAGGCCTGCCTGTCCCGGACTACGATGTCCAGGTGGGCCGGCAGCACACGCAGGCCTGCAGTGGAGAATACGGCCTTCTCCATTCAGTTCTCGATGATGATGAGGTCGTCTCCCTCGGGGATCCCGAGCGGGAGCTCAGCGGTGTCGGTGCTGTCGGAGGTGCAGAGGGATTGGATGCCGGTGGGGAAGGTTTCGTCTTCGGAATAGGGGAGGGTCTTGTCGGCAAAGACGGACTGCATATAAATCCCCCAGATGGGGAGAGCCATGGAGGCTCCTTGGCCCATCGACATGGAGCGGAAATGGATGTCGCGGTCTTCGCCTCCTACCCATACGGCAGTGACGAGGGAGGGAGTGAAGCCTACAAACCAGCCGTCGGAGTGGTTCTGGGAGGTGCCTGTCTTACCGCCGGCCTGGCAGCGGGTATAGCGGCGGACGCGGCGGCCGGTGCCTTCGTTGACGACGGCTACAAGCATCGAAAGCATGTTTTGCGCGCTTTGGGCGGAGAGCACTTCGTTCTGCTGGGGCGTGAAGCGGGCTACGACATTTCCCGAGGCGTCTTCGATGTGGGTGACGAGCAGGGGGGCAGAGCGCAGGCCACGGTTGGCGAAGGCGGTGTAGGCGCTGGCCATTTCGGCCACGGAGATTTCGCATGGCCCGAGGCTGAGGGCGGCGCTGGGGTAGAGGTTGCGGTTGAGCACGCCGAAGCTGTGGACGAGATTGACGAGCTCGAAGGGGCTGAGACGGGTCATGAGATAGGCGGTAATCCAGTTGTTGGATTGGGAAAGCCCCCAGCGCAGGGTAACGTATTCGCCTAAGCGGGCGGAGGAGGCATTGCGCGGAGTCCATTCGCCGATGGTGTAGGGTTGGCAGAGGGCTACGTCGCAAGGTGTCATGCCGTGCTCCATGGCCAGGGAGTAGACAAAAGGCTTCATGGTAGATCCGACCTGGCGGCGACCGCGCATGGCCATATCATATTGGAAGTAAGCATAGTCTGGACCGCCGACATAGGCACGTACGGCACCGGTGAGCGGGTCCATGGAGAGGAGACCGGCGCGGAGGAATTGTTTGTAGTGGCGTATGGAATCCATGGGGGTGAGCAGTGTGTCGCGCACTCCTGTCCAGGTGAAAAGGGACATGGGCTCTTTCTGGGAGTCGAAGAAGGAGCGTATTTCTTTCTCTTCATATCCGGCGCGTTTCATGCGGCGGTAGCGGTCGCTCTGCCGCATGGAGCGGGTGAGGGCTTCGTCCACTTGCTTGGGGGTAAGGTTGGTGTAGGGGGCGAGGGGTTTGCCGCGCTGCTCGCGGTCGAAGAGGGGCTGGAGATAGCCTCCAAGGTGGCGGCGGACGGCGCTCTCGGCGTATTGCTGCATGCGGGAATCGATGGTGGTGTGAATCTTCAGCCCGTCGGTGTAGAGGTTGTAGGGCTGGCCGTCGCGCCGCGTGTTCTTCTGGCACCAGCCGTACAGCGGGTTGGTTTCCCAGGCCAGGGAGTCTTCGTAATAATTTTGGTCTTGCCAGGAAGCGTAGTGGCTGCGCTCGGGGCGGGAAGCGGTCATCATGAGCCGGAGGTATTCGCGGAAGTAAGTGGCCAGACCGTCCTTATGAGTGACGGGACGGAAGTTGAGAACGAGGGGCGTGCGCTGCAGGGAGTCGGCAAGGGCGGCAGAGAGGTAGCCGGCTTTTTCCATCTGTGCGAGGACGATGTTGCGGCGCTGGCGGGTGAGTTCGCTGCGGCGTACGGGGTTGTAGAGGGAAGAATTCTGGCACATGCCTACAAGGGTGGCGGCTTCCTCGGTCTTGAGGCGGCGGGGTTCCTTGCCGAAGTAGGTCATGGCCGCATTGCGGATGCCGACGGCGCTGTAGCCCCAATCGTACTTGTTGAGGTAGAGCGTGAGGATTTCTTCTTTGGTATAGAAGCGTTCGAGCTGCACGGCGATGACCCATTCTATGGGTTTCTGCAGGAGACGCTCGGTGTAGCTGTCGGCGGGAGGGGAGTAGAGTTGCTTGGAGAGCTGCTGGGTGAGGGTGCTTCCGCCGCCGGCATTTTTCTGATGGAGGATGCCGCGCTTGACTATGGCGCGGGCCAGAGAGCGGAAGTCGATGCCGGAATGGTCGTAGAAGCGGATGTCTTCGGTGGCGATGAGCGCGCGCAGAAGATCCTGGGGGAGCTCGTTGTAGCCGACATAGACGCGGTTTTCCTTGCTTAGTGAGTAGGTACCGAGCACTTTGTTGTCGGCGGAGATGACTTCGGAGGCAAATTTGTATTGGGGGTTCTCGAGTTCTTCCACAGTTGGCATATAGCCTACCCATCCTTTTGCTATGGCAGTGAAGAGAAGGGCTACGAGCAGCAGTGCCAAAACGAAGAGAATCCAAAGGATGCGCACCGTATGGCGTACGAAAGCGGGGCTGCGGCGGGGGGCGGTATCGGGTTTTGTTGTTTCCAAGGGGCGGGGAAAAAGGTGTTTTTAGTCTGTGATCCGATGTAAGCAGTTGCAAATGTAGGGCTTTTCTTGCAAATCCGGGGTTGCTGAGTTGCGGTTTTGTGCTTTTTTTACTGCCGGGCTTTGTAGAGAAGGAAGAGGGTGGGGCGTTTGGCCAGGTGGGGCAGATGGCTTTTCCACTGGGCGAGAGTGCGCGTGCGCACTTCTTCGCCGGGGCAGGTGAGCTCGGCGGCGATGCACAAGCGGGTCTGGGGGCGGCAGGTGGCGATTATCTCTTGCAGAAGCCGGTCGTTGCGGAAAGGGGTTTCTATGAAGAGTTGGGTCTGGTTCTCGGCATAAGCCCGGGCTTCGAGTTGGCGCAGGGTGCGGGTACGCTCGGCGGGGTCGATGGGGAGATAACCGTGGAAAGCGAAACTCTGCCCGTTGAATCCGGAAGCCATCAGGCCGAGCAGGATGGACGAAGGCCCCACAAGGGGGACGACGCGCAGCCCTTGTTGCTGGGCGAGGGCTACGATGTCGGCTCCCGGGTCGGCCACGGCGGGGCAACCGGCTTCGGAGAGCAGGCCCATAGGTTGCCCCTCTTCGGCAAGGGGGCGGAGGTAGGAGGGCAGGACTTCGGGGTGTTGTTCGCGGGTGTGCTTGTCGAGGGAATAGAAAGTGAGGGAGTCGATGTCAATGGCCGGGTCGGCTTTCTTCAGAAAGCGGCGGGCTGAGCGTACATCTTCCACTATGTAGTGACGCAAGGAAGAGAGGAGTTCCAGGTTGGGAGCAGGTAGGACTTGGGTGACTGGAGTGTCGCCCAATGGAACGGGCAGCAGGTAGAGAGCCGGAATCATACTATATATATAATGAATGCAGTAAGGAGAATCATTTTTGGGGTAGAGCTTCATCCGAAGAGCAGTCGGAAGGCTTGTTCCACTTTGCGCACAGGCTGCAACCTCAGGGTAGGGAACTTGGCGGCTTCGAGGCTGCGGAAGTTCTGTTCGGGCAGCAGGAATGAGGTGAATCCCAGTTTGGCCGCTTCCGAAAGGCGTGCCTCGATGCGTGCCACGGGGCGTATTTCGCCCGAGAGGCCTACTTCGCCGGCCATGGCAGTGGAGGCATCGATGGGGCTGTCCATGTGGGAGGAAAGTATGGCGGCCAGGACAGGAAGGTCGATGGCCGTGTCGCCGATGCGCAGCCCGCCGGCCAGATTGAGGAAGACATCTTTCTGCATCATCTTGAATCCGATGCGCTTTTCCAGTACGGCCAGGAGCATGTTCATGCGGCGCAAGTCGAAACCCGTGGCGGAGCGCTGGGGCGTGGCGTAAGCCGCGCTGCCCACGAGAGCCTGCACCTCCACCAGCAGGGGGCGTATGCCCTCCACCGCGGCGGCTATGGCAATGCCGCTCATCTCCCCGCGGTCGGCCGTCAGGAGTAGCTCGGAGGGATTTTCCACCTGGCGCAGTCCGCTCTGGCGCATCTCGTAGATGCCGAGTTCGGCACTGTTGCCGAAGCGGTTCTTCGTCGTGCGCAGGATGCGGTACATGTGGTGCGGGTCGCCCTCGAACTGGAGCACCGTGTCCACGATGTGTTCCAATATCTTGGGCCCGGCCAGCGTGCCTTCCTTCGTGATGTGCCCTATGAGGAGCACCGGCGTGGCGCTCTCCTTGGCATAGCGCAGCAGGGCGGCGGCACACTCGCGCACCTGGACAATGCTGCCGGCGGCGGATTCTTGCGTCTCGGTCGTTATCGTCTGTATGGAATCTATGATGAGCAGTCCGGGCTGCACCTCGCGTATTTGCTGGAAGATGGCTTCGAGCACGGTTTCGCAGAGGATGTGTATTTTTTCACTTACGGGGCGGCCCTGCGCCAGACGGTCGGCGCGCAGTTTGAGTTGGCGGGCGCTTTCTTCGCCGGAGACGTAGAGCACCGTCCGTCCTGTCAGTCCGAGGACGGTCTGCATGACAAGCGTCGATTTCCCTATGCCCGGCTCTCCGCCCAGCAGGACGATGCTGCCCGGCACGAGCCCGCCGCCCAGGACGCGGTTGAGCTCCCCGTCGCCCAGATCGATGCGCGGCTCGGCCGTGGCGTCTATCTCCTGCAGCCGCAGGGGGCGCTGGCTTGCCTGGCGCGATGTCCCTCCGCCGGCCGGGCCTGCCGAGCTGTGCCAGGCCGGGACACGCGGGGCAGAAGAAGCCTCGCGGGCTATGCGGACTTCGCGGAAGCTGTTCCAAGTGCCGCAACTGGGGCATCGGCCCAGCCATTTGGGCGAGTCGTAGCCACATTCGTTGCAGACGTAGGCGGTCTTGTCCTTTGCCATCGGTCGAAAAAGCGAGAAGATTTATGGTTCTTGTTGCCCGGCGAGTTCCTTTTTGCGTATCTGGAGCATGGCTTCCACCTCCGCCCGCAGGTAGGGGAGCTCGATGAGATAGTAGTCGCTGTAGGACGGGTGGAGCACAACGAGCGAGCAACTCTTGAGACAAATGCCGTAGTGCCGCTCCAGGATGTAGCGGTAGAGGCTTTGCTGCAGGGCGTAGTGGTAGTAAGCCGTATTGTCGAGATGGGCTATCGGCTCGAAAGCTTTCTGCCCGAAGCGGCATTCCTTGATGACCTGTCCGGAGCGGTCGATGAGTTTGCTGCTGCATTTCCAGTCGAACATGCGGTAGTACCCTTCGTTTCCCTCTATGAGGTCGATGGTGCCGGCTATGCGGTGTTCCTCGTCGTAGATGCTCCACTCCGTGCGGTAAGGCATGAGCGCCGGATGCTCGCGCCGGAACTTCAGGAAGAGGGGGAATGCTCCTTCCTCCGTGGGGCATGGTTCGCCGAGCAGATGCTGCTCGATATTGTGGTGGAGGCGCGTGCCCTGTTCGGCGGCAGCCCGGCCTTTCCGTTTCCACCGCTCGATGAGTTCCTGCGGCGTGCAGTGCTCGGCGGCAGCTTTCCGCTGCGCCCAGTATTCGGTGTCGAACTGGGGGAAGAAACTGCTCAGGAAAGTGGTGACCGATTGGTAGTGTATTCCCCCTACGGTGTAGACGTGTTCTTCCGGTTCGAAAGATATAAACAGGTCGCGCGGGTGCGTATTTTGTTCGTTGAAATTCATGCTGTATTAGCCTTTCGGCCGCGTTTTTTTGCGGCGCCGAGGGCAAAGGTAGCATTTTCGCGCCGATATGCCTCCATCCCGGCAGGGCTTTTTTCGGTCGTGGTATTGTTTTGTCGGGATTGCAGTGAAGGCAGAATACCGACTTGTGGGGATTGCGGGGCGGGAAGCGGGGTGTTTCCGGGGGTGAGAATCGCAAGAAAAGGTGATTTTGCGGGCGGGGGCTTTGCCCTACCTTTGCAGTGCAATTTTAGGAACGATACAACTGATTAGGAAATGGTTACAGGAAAGTATTCACTCTTCTCCCTTTTATTCTTGTTTGCGGGCCTGGCTTCTGTCCGCGCCCAGCCGCACGCGCCGGATCCTTCCCGCGGGGACGACGGGACGGAGGTGCTGGACGCGGCGGTCGTCACCGCCGGGCGGGTCAGCCAGGTGCGGAAGTCGGCCTATAACGCCGTGGCCATCGACACGGAAGGCATGCTGAACTCTACGAAGAACCTCAGCGACGCGCTCTCCAAGGCTCCGGGCATGAAACTGCGCGAGGCGGGCGGGGTCGGTTCGGACCTGCAGGTCATGATGGACGGCTTCAGCGGGCGGCACGTCAAGGTCTTCATCGACGGGGTTCCGCAGGAGGGAGTGGGCAGTTCCTTCGGGCTGAACAACATCCCGGTCAGCTTTGCCGAGCGGATCGAGGTCTACCGCGGCGTGGTCCCGGTAGGCTTCGGGACGGACGCCATGGGCGGCATCATCAACATCGTGACCGACAAGAGCCGCCGGCGGCGCTGGTTTCTCGACGCGTCCTACTCCTACGGATCTTTCAATACGCACAAGGCCTCCGTACACTTCGGCCAGACGCTGAAGAACGGCTTTACTTATGATATAAATGCCTTCCAGAACTATTCCGACAACGACTACCATGTGGACGCGCCGGTGAAGAATTTCGAGACCGGGGCCATCGACGTGACGAAACTGGAGCGCGTCAAGCGCTTCAACGATACGTACCACAACGAAGCGGTGGTGGCCAAGGCGGGGTTCGTGGGCAAGCCGTGGGCCGACCGCCTGATGCTGGGCTTCACCTACTCCCACATGTATAAGGACATCCAGACCGGAGTGCGGCAGAAGACGGTCTTCGGCGAGAAGCACCGCACGGGCTATTCGCTCATGCCCTCGCTGGAATACGCGAAGCGCAACCTGCTTCTGGAGGGGCTGGACGCCGTGTTCACGGCAGGCTACAACCGCAACGTGACGACCAACGTGGACACGTCCCGCTACGAGTACAACTGGCTCGGCGAGCGGCGCCCGAACCCGCACGGGGCGGGCGAGCAGTCGCGCCAGCATGCGCGGGCGGACAACGACAACTGGAGCACGACGCTCACCCTCAACTACCGCCCCGCGCCCGGGCACCTCATCACGCTGGGCAATACCTTCCAGGCCTTCCGCCGCAGCAACACCTCCCTCCTGGCCGCAGAGGAGCAGGAAGAGGCGATAGCCAAGCAGACGCGGAAGAACATAGCCGGGCTGGCCTACCGCCTGATGCTCTCGGAGCGGTGGAACGTCTCGGTCTTCGGCAAGCACTACAGCCTCTACGTGGCCGGCCCCATGGCCGAAACCTCCGTGCAGGACAGCTATGTGCGCACCAGCCGCAGCCAAAACACGATGGGCTACGGCGCGGCGGCCACCTGTTTCCTGCTGCCCGGCCTACAGGCCAAGCTGTCGTATGAAAAGGCATGCCGCCTGCCGACCACCGAGGAGATGTTCGGCGACGAAGACCTCGAGAGCGGCGACATCGGCATCCGGCCCGAACGCAGCGACAACCTCAACTTCAACCTCAGCTACAGCCTCCGCCGGGGGCGCCATGCGCTCTATGCCGAGGGCGGCCTCGTCTACCGCGACACGAAGGACTACATACAGCGCAGCATAGCCAGCCTGAGCGGCGGAAAGGAAGGGGCGAGCTACACGAACTACGGCAAGGTGCTGACCAAGGGGTTCAACCTCTCGCTCCGCTACGACTACGGCCGCAGGCTCAGCCTCGGGGGCAACTTCACGCAGATGGACATGCGCGACAACGAGAAGACCCAGATCGGCAGCAGCGGGGGCGAGGTGCCCAACCTGGCCTACGAGGCACGCATGCCCAACGTGCCCTACCGCTTTGCCGACATGGACGTCAGCCTCTGCTGGCCCGACCTGGGGCGGAAGGGAAACTTGCTGACGCTGACCTACGAGGGGCTCTATACGCACAGTTTTTCCTACATGTCGGAAGTCATCGGGGTCTCCACCGGGGAATATCTTGTGCCCGACCAGATGGCCCACAACCTGTCGCTTTCCTACAGCCTGGGCGGCGGGCGGTACAACTTCTCCTTCGAGTGCCGCAACCTCACCGACGAGAAACTCTACGACAACTTCAGCCTCCAGAAGGCCGGGCGTGCCTTCTACGGAAAAGTGCGCGTATGCTTCGGGGGCTGATGCGGCGCGGGCAGGAAAAAGCGGCAGCGCTTTTCCCGGAAAGTGCCTGCACTTTTTGCCAAGACATGCGGCGCTTTTCCCGAATCCATGCAAGACTTTTTATTCAATCACTTACATAAAACTTCAGAAAAATGAAACACCTGTTTTTTTCCTCCCTCACGCTTCTGGCCCTGGGAGGCTGTCTTTTGACCTCTTGTTCGGACGACAACGAACCGCAGGCGCCTCCTCCCACGGGATCGGGCGAGGGCACGGCGCGCTACGTCATAGCCGCCACCACGCAAGCCTCCGGCGAAGAGACCGAAGTGCTGCTCACGGCTTCCAGTCTGGACGAAGGCACCGTGACCACTGTGAATGCGGGCCTCCAGGTAGACGGCTCGACGAGCTACTGGGCATTCAACCGCGAGAAATACCTCTATGCGTTGAAGTACAACGACGGCAATGCGGGGACCACCCAGTCGTTCTACCTGAATTCGGCCCTCAACCCGGCCAAGCGCAACATGGAGTACGAGGTGCGCCGCTTCACGACCTACGGCAATTTCGACCGCTACATCATGACCGCCTCCACCGGCGACGGCAACCTTCCGGCCGACGCCAACGGATACATCCCCCAGTCCTTCCTCATTTCCTATCTGGACACAGAAGAGCAGACGCATACCACCAACTCTACTTCCGATGAGGCCTACCGCTCGGAGAACTTCCTGGGCACAGGCGAATACGTCACCCTGGCCGGACTCGAACAAGTGGACGGGAAAATCTATTCCGTGCCTGTCCCCATGGGGCTTAGCCAGTATGGCTCGAAAGACGGGGGAGGCCGCTGGATAAAACCCGGCAACGAAGACCTGGTGAAGACCGAGAGCGGCGGCAGCCACAGCAGTGCCTACGAAAAGGACGAATTGCAGTGGACGCAATATCCCGACTCGTGCCATATCGCCATCTTCAGCGACCGCACGCTCCGGTCGAAGAAGATTTTGCGGACGGACAAGATAAGTTACGCCTGCGGCCGCATGAAATCGCAGTATTACCAGATGATCTGGAAGGCCGACGACGGCTATGTCTACGTCTTCTCGCCCAGTTATGCCAAACAGATGAGCGATCCACGCCAGCAGACCACGCTGCCTGCGGGAGTCATCCGCATCGATACGTCGACGGAGGAGATAGACCCCGGCTATTACTGCAACCTTGAGGCTCTCTCCGGCGGTCCGGCTTTCCAGAACACGTGGTACATGGGCGGCAAGTATTTCCTCCTGCTCATGTATAACAAGGCTTTCCCTGCCACAAGCCGCGAGCTGAAGGCCAATGCCCTGGCCGTTTATGACACGGAGGCCCGCACGCTCCGGGCGGTAACCGGGCTTCCCCCGACGCTCTCCGCCATCGGCAAGACTCCCTACATGGAGAACGGGAAAGCCTATGTGGCTATTTCTACGACGGACGGCTATCCGGCCATTTACAGCATAGACCCGGCTACCGCGGCTGCCACGAAGGGCCTGACCGTAGAGGCTACGTCGCTCGACGGAGTAGGCAAGTTGCAGAAACAATAGAGCTCCATAAGATGTCCCTATGAAGAAGTGGTTCTTACGATTCCATCTCTGGCTCTCCGTGCCGTTCGGCATTGTGATTTTTCTGATTTGCTTCTCCGGGGCGATGCTGGTCTTCGAGCGGGAGATAACCGAGACGTTGCGTCCGGAGCTGTATCGCGTGGAGCCGCCGGCCGATGCGCGGCCGTTGCCGCTGGGTGAACTGGCGGAGCGGGCTGCGGCGGCTTTGCCGGAGGGAGTGGAACTGAAGGGAGTCACTGCTTTTCCCGATAACCCTTCGGCGGCATACCGTGCCGCGCTGTCAAGTCCGCCCCGTGCTTCCCTGATGATAAACCCCTATACGGGTGAGGTCATGGGGGTGGCCGAGCGGCCGGCGTTCTTCCGCTTTATGTTCGGCCTGCACCGCTGGCTGCTGGACAGCCGCCCGGAGGAGGAGGGGGGCATCTTCTGGGGGAAGATGGCAGTGGGCGTTTCCACGATAGTCTTTCTCCTGGTGCTTCTGACCGGCATCGTCGTCTGGTGGCCGCGCACGAAGCGGGCGCTGGGGAACAGCCTGAAGCTGACCCTTCGCAAAGGGCGCTTCCCCCTCTGGCGCAGCCTGCACGTGGCGGGAGGCATGTATGCCTTGCTGTTGCTCTTGGTGATGTGCCTGACGGGGCTGACCTGGTCGTTCGCCTGGTACCGCAATGCGTTTTACGCCCTCTTCGGGGCAGAGGCGGCGCGCACGGTTTCGGCTCACGGAGCTTCTTCCGGCGCCCGTGGCGGCGGGGAAAGCCGCGGTAAGGCCGGGCGGACGGCGTCCGTGGACTTCAGCCGTTGGCAAGAGGTCTATGAACGTCTGGCCGCGGCGCATCCGGAGTACCGGCAGATACAGGTGGGCGACGGGACGGCCACGGCACAGGCCCGCCGTTTCGGCAACACGCGGGCTGCCGACCGCTACCGTTTTGACCCTTCGACGGGCGAGATTCTCGAAGCGGGCCTGTATCGCGATGCCCGGGAAGCCGGGCCGTTGCGCGGCTGGATTTACTCGGTGCACGTGGGCAGCTGGGGCGGGCTGCCGATGCGCTGCCTCTATTTCCTGACGGCCCTGTTCGGGGCGAGCCTGCCCCTTACGGGTTATTACTTGTGGATACGCCGCCTGCGCCGCAAACGGCGGGGAGCACATTCGCGCTGACTTGCCTCTTCGGCAGGTGCCCCCCGCAGGCTTCGGCTAAAAAGGGAAGCCCCGCTGCAAGGATCTGTTCCTTCCGTGTCGGAACAGTCTTTGCGGCGGGGCTTGTTTTGCCGGCCGGGCAGGAAGCCGGGGCTTGGGGTTTAGTCGAGTTTGTGGATGACGAGTCCGGAGCGGAGCTTGGGCTCGAACCAAGTGGTCTTGGGGGGCATGATGTTGCCGCTGTCAGCTATGTCCATCAACTGCTTCATGGAGACGGGATAGAGTGCCAGGGCCACTTGCATCTCACCGCTGTCTACGCGGCGCTTCAGCTCGCCCAGGCCGCGGATGCCGCCTACGAAGTCGATGCGTTTGTCGGAGCGGAGGTCTTTGATGCCGAGCAACTCATCCAGGATGCAGCGGGAGGAGATGGTCACGTCCAGCACGCCGATGGGGTCGTTGTCGTCGTAGGTGTCGGGATGGGCCGTCAGGCTGTACCATTTTCCGGCCAGGTAGAGTGAGAAGTTGTGCAACCGGGCGGGTTTGTAGATCTCGGTGCCTTTTTCTTCCACGTCGAAGTGTTTGCCCAGGGCCTGCAGGAATTCTTCGGGAGTCAGTCCGTTGAGGTCGCGGACTACGCGGTTGTAGTCGATGATGGTGAGCTGGCTGGCGGGGAAACATACGGCCATGAAGTAGTTGTATTCCTCATCGCCCCGGTGGTTGGGGTTCTGCTTTCCCTTTTCTGCGCCTACGAGGGCTGCGGCGGCACTGCGGTGGTGTCCATCGGCAATGTAGAGGGAGGGCATCCCGGCGAAGAGGCGGGTGAGGCGTTCCTGGTCGGCGGGGTTGTCGATGATCCAGAACTGGTGGCGGAAGCCGTCGCCCTTGGCGATGAAATCGTAGACGGGTTTTTCCTGTGTGTAGGAGGCTACGATGCGGTCTATCTCCTCGTTGTCGGGATAGGCGAAGAAGACGGGTTCGATGTTGGCGTTGGTAATGCGCACGTGCTTCATGCGGTCTTCTTCTTTGTCACGGCGGGTGAGCTCGTGTTTCTTGATGATTCCGTTCAGATAGTCGGGGACATAGGCGCCGACGACGAGGCCGTATTGGGTTTTGCCGTTCATGGTTTGGGCGTAGACGTAGTAGCAGTCTTTCTCGTCCTGCACGAGCCATCCTTTTTCCTGGAACATCCGGAAGTTGTCGGCGGCCTTCTGATAAACGCGGGGGTCGTGCTCGTCGGTACCTTCGGGGAAGTCGATTTCGGGCTTGATGATGTGGTAAAGGGATTTTTCGTTGCCGGCGGCTTCAGCGCGGGCTTCGTCGGAATTGAGCACGTCGTATGGGCGGGAGACGACTTCTTCTACCCATTTTTGAGGTGGACGGACACCTTTGAAGGGTTTGATTATTGCCATTGGTATCGGAGTTTAGGTGTGTTTTTTGAAGAGATGAAACACCAAACCCGAAGCAGCCCTGAGGCTCTTCGGATTTGATGAAGTGGTTTTGTGCAGCCGGGTTATTTGTTTACCCGGAATTTCTCGCAGCCTTCCTTGAAGTAGGCTACAATCTGACGTGCGGCGGCTATGCCGGCGTTGATATTGGCTTCGGCCGTCTGGGCGCCCATCTTCTTGGGAGTGGCAAAATAGCGGCCCTCGAACTGTGCGAACCCGGCCTTGTCGTCGGGAGCGATGTCGGTAATGTACCGGAAGCTTGGGCGTTCTTGCATAAAGCGGATGAGTTCCGGTTCATTGATGACCTCTTTGCGGGCCGTGTTGATGAGGATTCCCTTTTCGGGCATGTGCCCCAGCAGGGAAGCGCCGATGGATTGTTTCGTCTCGGCAGTGGCGGGGATATGGAGGGAGACGATGTCGCTCTTTTCATACAGCTCTTCTGCCGAATCTACTGCGATTGTGCCGTCGGCCTCTATGACTTCTTTGGGGCAGTAGGCATCGAATGCGTAGACGGTCATGCCGAATCCTTTGGCTATGCGGGCCACGTTGCGTCCTACGTTGCCGTAGGCGTGGATTCCGATGCTCTTTCCTTTCAGTTCGCTGCCGGAAGTGCCGTTATATTGGTTGCGGACCATGAAAACCAGCAGTCCGAATACCAGTTCGGCCACGGCGTTGGCATTTTGGCCGGGGGTATTCATGACTACGATGTTGCGGGCCGTGGCGGCGGCCAGGTCTACATTGTCGTATCCGGCGCCGGCGCGTACGATGATCTTCAGCACTTTGGCAGCTTCGATGACTTCGCTGTCGATGACATCGCTGCGGATAATGAGCGCGTTGGCATCGGCCACGGCTTCCAGGAGCTTGCTCTTTTCGCCGTATTTCTCAACCAAAGCTACTTCGTAGCCTGCTTCTTCGGCAATGGCGCGTATGCTGTCGGTGGCAGCTTTGGCAAAAGGTTTGTCTGTTGCTACTAGTATTTTCATGATGTGGTGTGTCTCTTTTGTCTGTTTTCTGTTTGTGGATTAGTGTTTTTTCTCGAATTCTTGCATGCAGTCGATGAGGGCCTGTACGCTTTCCTTAGGCAGCGCGTTGTAGCACGATGCGCGGAATCCGCCGACCGAGCGGTGGCCTTTGACGCCGACCATGCCGTGGGCCGTGGCAAAATCGAGGAATTCTTTTTCCAGTTCCTTATATTCGGGAGCCATGACGAAGCAGATGTTCATGCGCGAGCGGTCCTCCTCCCGGGCGGTACCTACGAAGCATTTGTTGCGGTCTATCTCGCTGTAGAGCATGTCGGCCTTCTCTTGTGCGCGGCGGTCCATCTCCTTTACGCCGCCCTGGGCTTTGATCCAGCGCAGGTTGAGCATGGCGGAGTAGATGGGCATGACGGGTGGCGTGTTAAACATGGAGCCGGCGTCGATGTGGGTCTGGTAGTTGAGCATGGTGGGGATGGTGCGCCCTGTGTGGCCCACGGCATCATTTTTCACGATGACGAAGGTCAGTCCGGCCGGAGCGAGGTTCTTTTGTGCACCGCCATATATACAAATGTACTTGGAGACGTCCACCGGACGGGAGAAAATGTCGGAGGACATGTCGGAAACCACCGGCACTCCCACTACGGGGTCTTTGCGCAACTCGGTACCGAATATGGTGTTGTTCGACGTGAAGTGGAAGTAGTCGGCATCGGAGGGCACGGTGAAATCCTTCGGGATGAAGGTGTAGTTGGCATCGGCCGAGGAGGCCACTTCCACTACTTCGCCGAAGTTTTTGGCTTCCTTTATGGCTTTTTTGGCCCATGTGCCGGTATTGAGGTATGCGGCTTTCGTCTTCAGGAAGTTATAGGGGACCATACAGAACTGGGTGCTTGCGCCGCCTCCGAGGAACAGCACGGAGTATCCTTCCGGGATGTCGAGCAATTCTTTGAACAGTGCGACTGCTTCGTCGACAACCGGCTGGAAATCTTTGGCCCGGTGGCTGATCTCGAGGATGGAAAGCCCTGAGCCGTTGTAGTCCAGTACGGCTTGGGCTGTTTGTTCGATTACTTCGCGCGGAAGAATGGACGGTCCTGCATTGAAATTGTGTTTTTTCATATCCTATTTGGTTTATGTAAATGATACAATCTGGCTGCCTCTTTTTTCCGGAATCGGTAGGTTGAGGCGGAAATATCAGGGGCGAAATTACGGTTTATTTCTTTATCGGCCAATTAAAAACGGCCTATCTTTGCCAAATGGAGGGTAAAAAAAGGAAAGCGGCCACAAAGGCCGCTTCTTTTGGGGGTGAAGTCTTTCTGCGGGGAGGAGGGTTATTCGCCGGTTTCTTCGAAATCTTCTTTTCCCGCTCCGCAGATGGGGCACACCCAACTGTCGGGGATTTCCTCGAATGGCGTGCCGGCCGGAATGTCTCCCTCAGGATCTCCGATGGCAGGGTCGTAGACCCAGTCGCATACGTTGCACTTGTATTTCTTCATAGTCTTTCGGTTTTGAATTTATAAATAGGTGGGAGTGGTTTTTATCCGAACAGCCGGTTCTCCATCTTCTGCCAGTCTGCGATTTCCCAGAAGGCGCGGATGTAGTCGGCGCGGCGGTTGCGGTAGTCGATGTAATAGGCGTGTTCCCAGACGTCCAGTGTGAGAATCGGTTTCAGGCCTTGCCGCAGGGGATTGCCGGCGTTGCTCTCGGGTATGATTTGCAGTTTGCCTTCGCCGTCGGCCGCCAGCCAGACCCATCCCGAGCCGAAGAGTGTGAGGGCCGTCTGGCTGAAAGTTTGTACGAAAGCCTCTGGCGAACCGAAATTCTCGGTCAGCGCCTGTGCCAGCCGGGCCGGGATTTCCTGTTTGAAGGGAGTGAGCGACTGGAAGAAGAAGCCGTGGTTCCACGTCTGGGCGGCGTTGTTGAAGATGCCGCCTTGGGCGGTCCGGATGATTTCCTCGATGGGCATGTCTTCATACTCGGTGTGGATTATCAGTTTGTTCAGGTTGTCCACATAAGTTTGCAGATGTTTTCCGTAGTGGAATTCGAGTGTTTCCCGGCTCATGTGCGGGGCCAGCGATTCCAATGCGTAGGGAAGTTGGGGAATTGGATGGGTCATGTCGGTGGGGAGATTAGGGGTAAAAGAATGAAAATAGAGATGCCTGCAGGCATGTGTCCGGCCTCAAACATACGAAGAATCTCCGGAATAACCTTGGAAATGCCTGGAAAAATGTCTTCTGTGGGTCATAAATCAAGCGGATGGGGCTGTAAAATGCCAAAGCAGGTCTTGGCTGTTGCAGAATTCATCAATAAGAAAAAATGCAGTATCTTTGGCGCGCATTGCGGCTCAGGCCGGCTGCGGAGTATAAAATAGTAATCAAGAAAAAGGAAGGAGAATACGCTAAATGATAAAATTGGTATCGTGGAATGTAAACGGCCTGCGGGCCTGTCTGGGAAAAGGCTTCATGGACGTGTTCCGGGCGTGCGGTGCTGACTACTTCTGCCTGCAGGAGACGAAGCTGCAGGCGGGACAGGTGGAGCTGCCGTTAGAGGGAGACTACCGTATCTATTGGAACTATGCGGAGAAGAAGGGCTACTCGGGCACGGCAATCATAGCACGCCGCGAGCCGCTCTCCGTGCGTTACGGCATGGGGCGGGAGGAGCACGACCGGGAGGGGCGCATCATCACGCTGGAGGCGGAGGAGTTTTTCCTCGTGACGGTCTATACGCCCAACTCGCAAGACGGGCTGCGGAGGCTGGACTACCGCATGGCGTGGGAAGACGACTTCCTGCGTTTCCTGAAAGCACTGGAGGGGGAGGGGAAACCGGTGGTCGTCTGTGGCGACCTGAACGTGGCGCACCGGGAAATCGACCTGAAGAACCCGAAGACGAACCGCCAGAATGCCGGCTTTACGGATGCGGAACGGGAGAAGTTCTCCACGCTTCTGGCCAGCGGGTTTACGGATACGTTCCGTTTCTTCTACCCCGACCTGGAGGGAGCCTACTCGTGGTGGTCGTACCGCTTCCGGGCGCGTGAGAAAAACGCGGGGTGGCGCATCGACTACTTCCTGGTGTCCGATGCGCTCCGCCCCAAGTTGCTCGGGGCTGCCATACTGAATGAGGTGATGGGCTCAGACCATTGTCCGGTGGAGTTGCGTCTGGACTTGTAAAAAGCGCAAGGACTTTTTCCGAAAAGTCCTGCATGTCTCTGCAAAAAGTCCTGCATCGGGGTAAGGTCCGGTGCAGGGCTTTTTTTTCATCGTCATAGGGGAAAAGCCGGGGAGTAGGCGAGCACTCCGGGATACCACTCCGTGGACTCTGCCTCGCCGGTGAAGGGTTGGAGCGAAAGGAGGCGGCCGTCGGCGGAGAGGCCGATGCGGCACTGGCTGAAGCCTGCGTATTCTTCCGGCGGAAAGGGGGGCGGGAAGGGGCCGAACGGGCCGCTGGGCGGTGGCGTCTGGTATAGCGGTGTGGAGAAGAGACGGGCTATGTCTTCGGCCGGAAGCGGGCGGAGCGAGGGGAGGGCGCGGCGGATGGTTTCTTTCTCGTCGGGAGAGAGTGTGGACTCCCGGTAGAGGAAATAGTGGGAAGCGACGTATCGGCTCATTTCTTGTGGTAGCGCATCAGCCGGATGCGGTCGGCGAAGAGCCGGGAAGAAGTGGTGGCGCGGGCAGTTTCCTCCTCGGGGAAGTAGTGGATGAAGCCCCAGAGTTGGCGGATGGATCGGGCGGAGTCGTTCTGGAGGGTCAGGGTGTAGTGCCCGTCGGTATGGATCATGCGGCTGCTGACGGCCACGGAGTCGGGGGCGTAGCGCGCCAGGATGAACATGAGGGCTTTCCCCCCTTGTCCGGAAGCGGGGAGGAAGCGGGCGTCGAATTCCCAGTCGATGCGGTCGGTGCCGCGGTAGGTGGAGTCGGGCGTCAGGACAAACTCCAGCCTGCGGGCGGCGGCCAGGCGGCTCATGCGGCAGAAGTCGGGCAGTTGCCAGACGTCTACGCTGTCGCCGCTGCGGGGGGAGCGTGACGGGGCGGGGTTTTGCGTCGCTTCGCCGTCGGTCCCGGCAGAAGCGGGGGCTGCACCTTCGGCTCCCAGCTCGGCGGCCTTTTCGGCCAGGATGCGGTTGACCCGCGTATAGATGAGGCTCAACTCCGTCGGGTTGCGGGTGTACCAGATGAGGGAGGAGTCGAATTCGGCCTCTGTCAGCTGGTGCTTGTGCAGGGCGCCTTTCAGGATGAGCGGAGTCTGGTAGCGTTTCTCGGGCGGGAGGTCGGCGGCTATGTTGTAGGCGATGTGGTAGTCTACGAGGACTTCCACCATTTCTCCCTTCGAGATCACGCCTTTTGGCCTGCCGCGCCCGCAACTGCCCAGGAAGATGCAGCCCAGCAGCAGGATAAGCCCCATGCCGAAGGCAAACTTTTTCATCTCCCGGCTTCCTTTTTCTCCACGCGGTTGAACATATTCTCCCATTCTTTCCGGAAAAAGAGGATGAGGACGACGAAGCTGCATGAGAGCACAGCGTCGGCTACATTGAAGATGGCGGCAAAAAAGACAAACTCTTTTCCCCCGAGCAGAGGCACCCACGAGGGCCAGGTAGTCTCGATGAGGGGAAAGTAGAACATGTCGACGACTTTGCCGAGGAACCATGTGGAATATCCCGTGCCGAAGGGGACAAAAGTGGCCGGGTCTTGATTCCAGAAGGTGAGCGGAAGGCTCTCGCTGAAGATGAGCCCGTAGAAAAGGCAGTCTATGAGGTTTCCCAATGCCCCGGCCAGTATGAATGCCAGGCAGGCGATGTATCCGCTGCGGGCCCCCCGCTTGATGAGCCGGTGCAGGTAGTAGGCTATGAGGACCACTGCCACAATGCGGAAAGAGGTGAGGAACCATTTGGAAAAGAGCTCCATCCCGAAAGCCATTCCGTCGTTCTCCGTGAAAAGGATATAGAACCAGTCGCCGCAGACGGCAATGCGTTCGTGCAGGCACATGCTGGTCTTTACGGCAATCTTACTGGCCTGGTCGATGAGAATCACGCCCAGGATGATGCCGATGACGAGCCATCTCTTCCGGTTTGTGGCATTCATCTCCCGGCTCTGCGCTTAGCGTTTGTTTTTTGCCTCGATGCTCAGTGTGGCATGGGGTACGGCGCGCAGGCGCTCGGCGGGGATGAGTTTGCCGGTCTCGCGGCAGATGCCGTAGGTTTTGTTCTCAATGCGGACCAGGGCGGCCTTCAGCCCTTGGATAAACTTGAGCTGCCGCTGTGCCATGCGGGTGGCCTCTTCCTTGTTGAAGGAGGAACTTTCTTCCAAAGCCTTGAATGAAAAAGAAGTGTCGTCTATGTCGTTCCCGTCCGTGTTCATCAGGGTGGCTTTCATTTGCTCGTATTCTTTTTCGGCAACTTCCAGCTTTTGCATGATAATGGCGCGGAACTCTTCGAGCTCGGCATCCGTGTATCTTGTTTTTTCAGCCATAGTTTTAAGATCTTTCTTTAAGGTTTAGAGGATTAAGTTATGAAGTTTCTGTTTATACTTTCTCTATTTGTACGGGCAGGGTGAAGTCGTCGAACTCCAGCTGGGCGCAGTCGCCTTCGAGTTGGTCGGCGGTTTCCAGCGATTCGGCAAGGACTTGCGTGCAGATGTAGTCGTGGAATTTCCCGATGGCGGAGTCCGTGGCCTCGTGGTGCGGCAGGCGGATGCGTATCTTGTCCGTAATCTCCAGCCCGGAGGACTTGCGCAGATTCTGGATGCGGTTGACCAGTTCGCGGGCCATGCCCTCCTGTTTCAGTTCTTCGGTCAGGGTCACTTCCAAGGCCACGGTGAGTTTCCCCTCGTTGGCCACGAGCCATCCGGGGATATCCTCGCTGAATATTTCCACGTCGGCTGCGTCCACGGTGGCTTCCGTACCGTCCAGCTGCAGGGTCAGCTGCCCGTCTTTTTCCAAAGCCAGTATCTCTTCCTGCGAGAGGGCTGCAACGGCCGCGGCCACGGCCTTCATCTGTTTGCCGAACTTCGGGCCCAGTTTCTTGAAGTCGCACTTCACTTTCTTGACCAATATGTCGGAAGCTCCCCGGACGAAGCGTATTTCCTTCACGTTCACCTCGTGGCGTATCAGGTCGGCCACGGCGGTGAGGTGGCGTTCCTGCTCGTCGTCGGTCACGGGGACAAGGATGCACTGCAGCGGCTGGCGCACCTTTATGTTTACCTTGCGGCGCAGGGCGAGCACCATGCTCGTGACTTTCTGTGCCATCTCCATGCGCGTCTCCAGTTCCTTGTCGACCATTTCGGCGTTGCTGCGGGGGAAGAAGTCCAGATGTACGGAGTCTTTCCGTGCGGCATCGAAGACGGAGAGGTCGTTGTAGAGCCGGTCAGAATAGAACGGGGCAATGGGGGCCATCAGGTGTGCCACGGTTTTCAGGCAGGCATACAGCGTCTGGTAGGCCGAGAGCTTGTCTTCCGACAGTCCGCCGCCCCAGAAACGTTTGCGGCACAGGCGCACGTACCAATTACTCAGGTTGTCGCAGACGAAGTCCTGTATGGCTCTTCCCGCGCGGGTGGGCTCGTAGTTGTCCAGACTGTCGGTGGTTTCTGCGATGAGCGTATGCAGTTCGGAGAGAATCCAGCGGTCGATTTCCGGCCGGCGGGACAGGGGCACTGCCTCTTCGTTGCCCGTGAAGCCGTCTACATTGGCATAGAGGGCAAAGAAGGAGTAGGTGTTGTAGAGCGTTCCGAAGAACTTGCGCCGCACTTCCTCTACGCCGGCCTCGTCGAACTTCAGGTTGTCCCACGGAGCGGAGTTCGTGGTCATGTACCAACGCAGGGGGTCGGAGCCGAATTTATCTATGGCGCCGAACGGGTCGACGGCATTGCCCAGGCGTTTGCTCATCTTGTTCCCGTTTTTGTCCAGCACCAGTCCGTTGGAGATGACGTGCTTATACGCCACACTGCCGAAGATCATCGTGGCGATGGCATGCAGGGTGAAGAACCAGCCCCGCGTCTGGTCGACGCCTTCGGCTATGAAGTCGGCCGGATATACGGTGCGGTTGTCGAGAAGTTCCTTGTTTTCGAACGGATAGTGTATCTGCGCGTACGGCATCGAGCCGGAATCGAACCATACGTCTATGAGGTCCGGCTCGCGGCGCATGGGCTTCCCGTCGGAGGAGGCGAGTACGATGTCGTCCACATACGGGCGGTGGAGGTCGATCTTCTCGTAGTTTTCCTTAGTATATATGCCGGGTTGGAATCCTTTTTCCTTGTAGGGATTGCATTTCATGAGGCCGGCGGCCACGGACTTCTCCACCTCTTGGTAGAGTTCCTCTACGGAGCCGATGCAGCGTTCTTCCTTGCCGTCCTCCGTGCGCCAGATGGGGAGCGGGGTTCCCCAGTAGCGCGAGCGGCTGAGGTTCCAGTCGTTCAGGTTTTCGAGCCATTTGCCGAAGCGGCCGGTGCCCGTGCTTTCCGGTTTCCACTGTATCGTCTTGTTCAGGCGTATCATCTCGTCCTTGCAAGCCGTGGAGCGGATAAACCAGCTGTCCAGCGGATAGTAGAGGACGGGCTTGTCCGTCCGCCAGCAGTGGGGGTAGTTGTGGACGTGCTTCTCTATCTTGAATACTTTGTTCGTGGCCTTCATCTCCATGCACAGGGCGATATCCAGCGTTTCGTCCTTGTCCGTGAGGGCGGGGTCGTAGGCGTTCTTGACGAAGCGGCCTTCGTATTGCTTGTAGAGTCCTGCATTGACGTGACTCTTCACCCATTCTTCGTCCAGCTCGTCCAGCAGGTAGAATTTTCCGGTGAGGTCCACCATGGGGCGCGTCTCGCCTTTCTTGTTTATAAGTTGCAGGGGCGGCACGCCGGCGGCCTTGGCTACGAAGGCATCATCGGCACCGAACGTCGGGGCGATGTGCACAATGCCCGTACCGTCCTCCGTGGTCACGTAGTCGCCTTCGATGACGCGGAACGCGCCTTCCCCCGGGTTGACCCACGGGAAGAGCTGTTCGTATTCCATGCCCGTCAGCTCCGGGCCTTTGTATTCCCCTATGATGCGGTAGGGAAGCACCTTGTCGCCCGGGCGGTAGGCTTCCATGTCGGCCTCTGCGCCCTTGGGGTTGAAGTAGGCCGCGAGGCGCTCTTTGGCCAGGATGGCCGTGATTTTCTCACCCGTGTAGGGGTTGTATGTATTGACGGCCAGATATTCTATCTTCGGGCCTACGCACAGCGCCGTATTGCTGGGCAGGGTCCAGGGCGTCGTGGTCCACGCCAGGAAATACGGCGTGCCCCATTCCGTCCACTCCGGCCGCGGGTTCTTCACGCGGAACTGCGCCGTGGCCGTCGTGTCCTTCACGTCCCGGTAACAGCCCGGCTGGTTCAGCTCGTGGGAGCTGAGCCCCGTGCCGGCGGCGGGGGAGTAAGGCTGGATGGTGTAGCCTTTATAGAGCAGCCCCTTCTGGTAAAGTTGCGAAAGCAGCCACCAGAGCGTCTCGATGTAGCGGTTGTCGTAGGTGATGTAGGGGTCCTTTGTGTCCACCCAGTAGCCCATCTTGTGCGTCAGGTCTTCCCATTCGCGGGTAAACTTCATCACCTCTTTGCGGCAGGCGGCGTTGTAGTCTTCCACGCTGATGGTCTTCCCGATGTCTTCCTTGGTGATGCCGAGGCTTTTCTCCACGCCCAGCTCCACGGGCAGGCCGTGGGTGTCCCATCCGGCCTTGCGCTTGACGCAGAAGCCCTGCATCGTCTTGTACCGGCAGAAGATGTCTTTTATTGTGCGCGCCATGACGTGGTGGATGCCCGGCATGCCGTTGGCCGAAGGGGGGCCTTCGTAGAAAATATAGGCCGGCGAGCCCTCGCGCTCGCTCATGCTGCGTTGGAAAATCTGCTGCTCGTCCCACTGTTTCAGGACTTCCTTATTTATTTCCGAGAGGTTGAATTGGCTGTGTTCGGCAAATTTTTTCATATTTGTTCCGGCCCCTTCCGCGGGGTATGTTCTGATTTTTGCGCGCAAAGATACGAATTTCTTGCAAACCGCTTTTCCTTTCGTCCTAAAAATGCAGGATATGCGGGAGAAGCAGGGGCGTGGAGGTGACAAAGGGATTGCAGCGCGGTTCCCTTCTCTGCCGCCGGCCCCGGATTTTGCCCCGCCGGGGGGGAAGCCCTCCGGGGAGGTGTCGGAAAAGGTGCGGGACTTTCCGGAAAAAGCGGCAGCACTTTTCCCGGAAAGCGGCAGGGCTTTTTCCGGAAAGTGCTGCCGCCGTCGGCAGACGGCGCTGTATTCTTTTTTGCATCGCCGTTTCGTTTTCGGAAAGGATAGGCGGGGACGGGACGTATCGTTATACCCAAACGGGTAAGAAAGGTAAATTTTTTTGTCTTCTATTGGCTGTGAAAACCATAAAGGTTAACTTTGTATCCGAAAGTTCGGAGTTGAAAAATAAAATAGGAGCTGAAGTTATGGTAAAGTATTGCTTGCTTATAATGTGCTTGCTTGTCCAGGGGACAAATATCGTATTGGCACAGGAGTCACGGGCGGAGTATCTGATCTTGTTTCCCGTAGGTAATGAAATGGAGACGGAGAGCGACGGAGGCCTGCACTACCACAACTTTGAGTGGGAAAGGGGTGCCGATGCGCTCGACTTCGACACGTATCGTACCGGCGATTCGGCACAACTCGGGCGTTTCCTGACCGTGGCGCGGGAGAAGGGCTCGGCTGCCGATCCGCTCCCCGTGAGGCTCGAACTGCTGGACGTATGGCAGGTCGACTCACTTCTGCCCGCCGGGCAGCGACTCGCGCGCAAGATGCGCAACCGCAGGTTCTTGCGCGAGGTGCGGAAGATCGTGGGCGACGGGCTGGAGATCGGCAAGGAGCGTGCGGAGCGGCCCTACAGCGGACCCGGCGGAGGACGGGTCTACAGCGGGATTATCCCCGTGACATACCGGGACGAGCCTTGCCTGCTGCTCTGGGACGAGGCGGCGCGCTGCACGAAGGCCTGGGCCACGGAGGTGGCGGACAATGCCCCGCTGCTCCAGTTTCCCGGACAGGAACCGCGCGTCTCAGGCAGCCGATATCTGCAATATGCCTTCGACTACAGTTTCCGGGGCATGCGCCAGCTGGCGCTCTGCCGCCGCACGGAAGGGGGCTATGTGCTCCTGTTCCTGACCCGGCAGCTGATTCCGCTGGAGGAGTAGGGGTGTGGATATTTCGCTCGTTTGCACTATCTTTGCCGGCGATATGGAGGAACTGAACGATTCATACCGCACGCTGGCGGGCCCGGCCGAGGGCTCGTACTCGGAGAAGCGGAGCAAGTTTATTGCCCTGGCCGTGCCGGTGCGCACGGTGGAGGAGGTGAAGGCGCGGATAGAGGAGTGCACGAAGCGGTACTACGATGCGCGGCATGTGTGTTACGCCTACATGCTGGGCCCGGAGCGCAAGGACTTCCGCGCCAACGACAACGGGGAACCCTCGGGCACGGCGGGCAAGCCGATTCTGGGGCAAATCAATTCGCGCGAACTGACGGACGTGTTGGTCGTGGTGGTGCGCTACTTCGGCGGGATCAAGCTGGGGACGAGCGGCCTGATCGTGGCCTACCGCACGGCTGCCGCCGAGGCGCTGGACGCGGCGGAGGTGGTGGAACGTACGGTGGACGCGGAGGTGACGGTGGATTTCGAGTACCCGCTGATGAACGAGGTGATGCGCATCGTGAAAGAAGAGGGGCCGGCCATCGTGTCCCAGGGCTACGACACGGACTGCCGCATGGTGCTGCGCATCCGCCGCGGGCGGATGCCCCGGCTGAGGGAGCGGCTCGCGAAGGTGGAGACGCTCCGTTTTCCGGACGAAGGGGAGGACTGAATGTCCGGAGCCATGTGCTGGTGCCGAAAAAAGAGAAGCGCGCCTCTGCAAGCAGGGGCGCGCTTCTCGTGTCTCAGGGGCGGCTCTCACTTGACGATGCCGCGCTTGGAGTTGGAGACGAAGTCCATGATGTTGCGGATTTCGTCGCTCATGGGTATCTGGTCCCTTATCTTCAGCACGGCGTCCTGCAGGCTGAAGTTGCCCTGGTAGATGAGCCGGTAGGCATTGCCGATGTGGCGGATGATGCGGTCGGTAAAGCCTTTGTGGCTGAGCACTATGGAGTTGACTCCGTGGTACTCGGCGGGATTGCCGTTCATGATGACGTAGGGCGGGACATCCTTGGAGATGCGGCATCCGCCCTGCACGAGGGCCCAGCTGCCGACGTGGCAGTACTGGTGGAGGATGACGGCGCCGGCCAGGATGACACAGTCGTCGAGCGTGCATTCGCCGGCTATCGTGCTGCCGATGCCTACCACGCACTTGTTGCCGATTACTACGTCGTGGCAGATGTGGACGCGCTCGGTGATGAAGTTGTCGTCGCCGATCTGCGTGGAGTGGCCTGTGTGGGTGCCGCGGGCAATGACGGTGTTCTCCCGGATGCTGTTGTTGTCGCCTATGACGAGCTCGGTGGCTTCTCCGGTATAGTGGTAGTCTTGCGGTATGGCGCCCAGCACGCTGTTCTGGTATACTTTGTTGTTCTTGCCGAGCCGCGTCCCGTTGAGGATGCTGACGTAGGGCATAATCTCGCAGTCATCTCCGATTACTACGTCTTTCTCCACGTAGGCAAAGGGATGGATGGTGACGTTTTTCCCGATTTTGGCTTCGGGATCTACACATGCTAAAGGGCTGATCATGGTTTCGGTATGGATTTAAGGGTTATTGGTTTTCATCGGTTTCCGGTTCCTGCCCGCCTCCTACGGCCTGGTAGAGGTTGACCACGGCCTGTATCTTGCTGAACGTGTCGCTCACCTCGGAGAGGCGTGCGCTGAGGAGCGACTGTTCGGCCGTGATGATCTCTAGGTAGGAGGTGCCTTCGGTACCGGATTTGAACAAGTCGGTAGTGAAGTCCACGCTCTTCTCCAGGGCTTCCACCTGCTGGCGGCGGATGGTTTCTTTTTCGAGGTTGGTCTGGTACTGGAAGAGGGCGTTGCTCACTTCGTTTCCGGCATTCAGCAGGGCCTGCTGGAAGGAGAGCTTGGCCTGTTCCTGCTGGGCTTTGGTTATCTTGAGTTGGGCAATCAGGCTACCGCGCTGGAAGAGGGGCTGCGTGATGGAGCCGACCACGGAGGCCAGCAGCTTGCCGGGGTTGACAATCGCGCCGCCGGCGCTGTTCGTCCAGCCGAGCGAACCGGTAATGTTGACCAGCGGGTAGAAGGCCGAACGGGCGCGGTTGGTGGCATAGTAGGCCGTAGCCAGGGCCATCTCGGCCGCTTTCACGTCCGGACGGTTGGCCAGAAGCTGCAGGGGCACGCCGGCCGATACGTAGGCAGGCATCTGCTGGGAGGCCAGTGTGCCGCGGCTGATGGCTTGCGGGGCCTGGCCCAGAAGTACGCAGAGGTTGTTTTCCGTTTCGCGGATGGTCTGCTTCAACTCGGGGATGGAGGCCAGCACGGAGTAGTAGGTGGCTTCGCTCTGGGTGACGGCCGCTTCGTTGGTCATGGCGGCGTCTTTCATCGCTTTCATCGTAGCTACGTTCTCTTCCCACTTGACGGCTGTCTCCTGGGTGATGGCCAGTTGCTCGTCGAGCATGAGGAGCGTGTAGTAATAGTTGGCGATGGCAGCCACGAGCTGCGTCTGTACGGCCTGTTTGTAGGCCTTGCTTTGGAGCAGGCTGGCCTTGGCTCCGCGCTTGGCATTGAGCAAATCGCCGAAAAGGTCTATCTGCCAGCTGGCCGTGATGGGCAATTGGTAGGTCTGGCTGGCCTTGCTCTGGTCGAAACTGCTGATTGTCCCCTGCGGGGCGAGGGCAAACGAGGGGAGGAAGGCCAGTTTGGACGACATGAGGCTGGCTTCAGCCTGCTTCACGCTCAACTGGGCGCTCTGGAGGTCGGTGTTGCTGGCCAGGCCCTGCTCGATAAGAATCTGGAGTTGAGGGTCGGTGAATACCTCGCGCCAAGGGAGGGAGGCGATGGTGGCGGTATCTCCGTTGGTCTCGCCGTAGCCTCCCGTCAGGGAGACGCTCGCCGTATCGCGGAACAACCCGTCGATTTTTATGTCATCCGGCCTCTTATAGCTTTTGTAGATGTTGCAACTGCTCAGAAGAGCAGATGCAACGACTACATATATGATTTGTTTTCTCATTGTTCGGGAGTTATTTGGAATATTGTTCTATTTCGGTTTCAGCATCGGTGTTGTTGATATCTTCCCAAGTCATGGGCTTGAAGCGTTCCTGTATGGACTGGAAGATGACGAACAGGGCGGGCACGACGAAGATCTGGCAGATCATACCGATCAACATGCCGCCCACAGCGGCAGAACCCAGAGCGCGGTTACCGTTTGCACCTACGCCCATGGCGAACATCATCGGGAGCAGACCGATGATCATGGCCAGGGAGGTCATCAAGATAGGACGCAGACGGGCTCCGGCGCCCAGCACGGCGGCCCACGTGATGCTCATGCCCATCTTGCGGCGGTCGAGCGCAAACTCTACGATCAGGATGGCGTTCTTGGCCAAGAGGCCGATCAACATGATCAAGGCAATCTGCATATACACGTTGTTCGTGGCATTACCGAAAATCGGAATCAGCACATTCAGGAAACCCATGAGGTGGGCGAAGATAAACGAGCCGGCCAGTCCGAAAGGCACGGAGAGCAATACGGCCAAAGGCAGGATGTAGCTCTCGTATTGGGCGCTCAACAGCAGATAAACGAAGACGAAACAGAGAAGGAAGATCATCGCCGTCATGCTTCCGCTGGTACTTTGCTCCTCGCGCGTCATACCGGAGAATTCGTAGCCGTAGCCCGTGGGCAGATACTGCTCGGCCACTTCCTGGATGGCCTGGATGGCCTGGCCGCTACTGTAGCCGTCGGCCGGCATACCGTTGACGGTCATGGACGTATACATGTTGAATCGGTTGATGTTGTCCGGGCCATATACGCGTTCGATCTTCACGAATTGCGTGATGGGGGCCATCTCTTCGCCGTTTCGTATCTTGATGCTCTGCAGCGAGGTGAGGTCGGCACGCGAATCCGGGTCGGCTTGTATCATGACGCGGTACAGTTTACCGAAACGGTTGAAGTTCGAAGCGTAGAGGCCGCCGTAGTATCCCTGCAGGGTGGTCAGGATTGTGCTGGGGCTGATGCCTGCTTTCTTACATTCTGCAGCATCGATCTCGATCATGTACTGCGGGAATGTCGGATTGAAGGACGTCTGTGCCGAAGCGATCTCGGGCCGTTCGCGCAACTTGGCCAGGAAGTCCTGGGCCACCTTGTAGAAATTGTCCAGCGAGCCGCCCGTCTTGTCCTGCAGGTTGAGCTCGAAGCCGTTCGATACGGAGTAACCCGGAATCATCGGCGGGGCGAAGAACAGGACGCTTGCGTCTTTTATCACTTCGCGGGCTTTCATGTACAACATGCCCGAGATGATGCTGGAACTTTGGGCCATGCTTCGCTCGTCCCAGTCCTTCATTTTGACAATGAATGAGCCGTAACTCGGTCCCTGGCCTCCCAGGAAGCTGAAACCGACAATCATGGAGCGGCTCTGGATGGCCGGGTCTACTGCAATCAGGCTGTCGATCTTCAGCATCGTGTCCACCGTGCGCTGCATGGAGGAGCCGGGAGGAAGGTCGACGGAGCACATAATCGTACCCGTATCCTCATTGGGCACCAGTCCGGTGGGGGTGATGTTCATCAAGGTGACGAGCACTGCGATACCTACTATTACGGAACCCAGCGAAAGCCAAGGCTTCTGGATGATGCGCAGTACGGCTTTCTTGTATTTCTGGAGCAGGTTTTCGTAGGAAGCGTTGAATGCCGTGTGGAAACGGCTGATGAAAGACTGTTTTTTCTTCTTCTTTCCTTCTTCCTCGTCATGCGGCTTCAGGAAGATGGCGCAGAGTGCCGGACTCAGGGTCAAGGCGTTGATGGCGGAGAAGCCGATGGCGATGGCCATCGTCAGGCCGAACTGCCGATAGAAAGCTCCGGAGGTTCCCGACATGAAGCTCACGGGGATGAACACGGACATCATGACCAACGTAATGGAGACGAGCGCTCCGCCGAGTTCTGCCATGGCGTCTATGGAAGCAAGGCGTGCCGATTTGTAGCCTTGGTCGAGCTTCGCATGGACGCCCTCGACGACGACTATCGCGTCGTCCACCACTATGGCGATGGCAAGCACCATGGCGCAGAGGGTCAGCAGGTTGAGGCTGAATCCGATGAGGTACAGCACAAAGAACGTACCGATCAAGGCCACGGGGATGGCAATGGCGGGGATCAGCGTGGAGCGCAGGTCCTGAAGGAAGATGTACACCACGATGAACACGAGGATGAATGCCTCGATAAGCGTTTTTACTACCTCATGGATGGAGGCGAAGAGGAAGTCGTTGGCGTTCTGCATGACTTCCAGTTTCATGCCGGGAGGCAGGGTCGGCTCCATTTCGCCCAGCAGTTTCTGGATGTCGCTGATGATCTGCGTGGCGTTGGAGCCTGCCGTCTGGTAGACGACGGCCGTAACGCCCGGTGCGCCGTTTACGCGGTTTTGGAACGAATAGGTCAACCGGCCCAGCTCGATCGTAGCCACGTCGCCCAGGCGGAGTATCTGCCCGTCCTCGGTGGCCTTGATGACGATGTTCTCAAACTCTTCTTCCGTCTCCAACCGGCCCGTATATTTTAAGGTATACTGGTAGGTGTTGTTCGGATTGTTTTCGCCGAAAGATCCCGGGGCGGCCTCGATGTTCTGCTCGTCCAGTGCGGCGGAGATGTCGGAAGGCATGAGCTTGTACTGTGCCATGACGTCCGGTTTGAGCCAGATGCGCATGGAGTAGTCGGCGCCCATCACCTGGGCTTCGCCCACACCCGGCACGCGCTGTACCTCGGGGATGATGTTGATCTTGGCGTAGTTCTCGAGGAATTCGGTGTCGTAGCGGCTGTCCGGGCTGTAGAGCGAGAAGACCATCAGCATACTCGTCTGCCGCTTGTTGGCCGTGACGCCCACGCGCGTCACCTCCGAGGGCAGCAAACCCTGGGCCGAGGATACGCGGTTCTGTACATTCACCTGCGCCATGTCGGCATTGGTGCCTTGTTTGAAGTAGATGGTGACGCTGGCGCTACCGGTGTTCGTGGCCCTGGAGGTCATGTAGGTCATGTTCTCCACACCGTTGATGCTCTCCTCCAACGGGGCGATTACGCTGTTCAGCACGGTCTGCGCGTCGGCTCCGGTGTAGCTGGTGCTCACGTATATGGTAGGGGGCGCCATGTCCGGATACTGGGTGATAGGGATCGATATAAGTCCCAGCGCGCCCAAGATGACTATCACGATGGAGATCACCGTGGAGAGCACCGGGCGGTTTATGAATCTGTCTAATTTCATATTCTAAATCTGCTTAAATATTCTGGGTCGGGACTCGGGGAAAATTATTGGGCTGCGCCGGCATTCTGCTTCAGTGCGGCCTGGTATTTGGCTTCCGACTGCTGGGCGGTGATGGGGGTGATCTTCTGCCCGTCCTTCATTGTGCTTACGTTTTCGAGGGCAATCTGGTCGCCGCTCTTCAGTCCGGCGGTCACGATGTAGTTCTTCCCGTCGTTGACGTCGAGGACTTCCACCTCCGTGCTCTTCACGGTGCCGTCCTTCTGGAGGACATAGACGAACTTCTTGTCCTGGATCTCATAGGTTGCCGTCTGCGGCACCACCAGTGCGTTGTCGCTCTTGTAGGGCAGGAGTATTTTTCCCGTGCCGCCGCTCTTGAGGATGCCCTTGGGGTTGGCAAAAGCCGCCCGCACGCTGACCGAACCGGTCGTCGCGTCGATAACGCCGCTGATGGTCTCCACTTTTCCCTTCTGGTCGTAGACGCTGCCGTCTATGAGTTGCAGGTCAAGCTCGGGCATGCTCTCGATGACGGCCCGGTCGTTGCCGCTTTTCTTGGTCTGTTCGAGCAGTTCCTTTTCGGTCATGGAGAAATAGGCGTACATCTTCGATATGTCGCTCACCACCGTCAGCGGCTCGGCCGTAGCGGAGCTCACGAGGCTGCCTACGCGGTAGGGGATGCTGCCCACGATGCCGTCGGAGGGGCTGGTGATGGTCGTGTAGGCGAGGTTCTGCTTGGCCGTCACGAGCTGCGCCTTGCTCTGCGCCAGGTTGGCCTTCATGGAAGCCAGCGTGTTCTCGGCCATCTGCATGTCATACTCGCTTATGATGTTCTTCTTGAGCAGTTCGCGCTTGCTGTTGACCGTGATTTCCTGCGTGGCGAGGTTTGCTTCGGCCACCTTGATGGCTGCCTGGGCCGTGTTGACGGCAGCCTGGTATTCGGTGGGGTTGATCAGGAAGAGCGTCTGCCCCTTCTTTACGAGGGCGCCTTCGTCTACGCAGAGTTTCGTGATGAAGCCGGAGATCTGGGGCCGGATTTCGATGTCTTGCCGCCCCCGGATCGTGGCCGGGAACGTCGTCTTCAAGTCTACGCTGGTGGGCTGAACGGTCATTACGGCACACTCCGGGGCTGCGCCCGCCTGTTGCTCTTGTTTCTGGCACGCAGTGGTGGCAACCAATGCGCCGGTGATCATTAAAAGAGATTTCAATTTCATACTTGAACTTTGTATTTATGTGTAGTTTTGGATAAGCAGATTTTTGTGAAAAGCGCACAGCTCCTTTGCAATCTCGGCGCGAATATACTCTAAATCTTCCGATTATTGGCGAATAGCCCTCTGGGGTTTTAACTAAATATAACGGCAGATCTTCCGGAGGGCGCATTGTAGAACAAAATAGTGGTGTTATTGTCTAATGTAGTTTTCTTTTTTTAGCCACTTGCCCGGTGCTTCCGGGTGGGGCGGGGCGGAGAATCTTGCCGGAGATAGTTGTGCTTTTGACAACTAATCCGGCCTGTTATTGTGAAAAGCGCAGCCGCTTTTCCCGAAAACATGCGGGGCTTTTCCCGAAAAGTGGCAGGACTTCCGGGGGAAAGTGGCGGGGCTTTTGCGGCAGGGTGGGGCGTGCGGTGCAATAAAAGCCGGGCAGTTCCGTTATTTTCTGTGATACAACAGTTCCGAACCGACGTGAAACAACAGCACTCCATCCTCCTGCATCTGCTTCTTGCGGTCGCCCTTTTCAGCCTGTTCCCGGCAGTTACCGCGCGGGGGCAGGAGGGGTCGGCGGTCATTTCCGGCCTCGTGACCGACGAGGAGCAGACGCCGCTGGGCATTGTCTCGGTGCGGATGGAGGGTGCGCCCGTGGGCACTACCACCGACCTGCAGGGGCGTTACTCCATCACCGTCCCCTCGGCCGACAGCGTGGTGCTGGTCTTTTCCCAACTCGGCTTCCGCACGCGAAAGCGCGTCCTGCGCCGCCCGGTGGAGAAACTGACGCTCAACGTGACGCTCCTCCCCGACGACATCATGCTGGAGGCGGCGCAAGTGCGCGGCAAGCAGCGGCAGACGGGCATGACGGACAAGCTGGACGTAGCCAAGAGCCGCCTCATGCCCGACGCGAGCGGGGGGAACATAGAGGCCCTGCTGGCCACCCAGGCCGGCGTGAGCTCGCGCAACGAGCTGAGCACGCAGTACAGCGTCAGGGGCGGCAGTTTCGACGAAAACATAGTCTACGTAAACGGGACGGAAGTCTACCGCCCCCTGCTCATCCGGGCCGGGCAGCAGGAGGGGCTGAGCTTCATCAATCCCGCCATGGTGAAGGAGGTGCGCTTCTCCACCGGCGGATACGAGGCCAAGTATGGCGACAAGATGTCGTCGGTGCTCGACATTACCTACAAAAAACCGGAGCGCAACGAGGCTTCCCTGTCGGCTTCGCTGCTGGGGGGCAGCGCCTATGCCGGGCTGAAGCTGAAAAACCTGGCCTGGACCAACGGCCTTCGTTACAAGACGAGCCGCTACCTGCTCGGCAGCCTGGAGACGAAGGGAGAATACGACCCCTCGTTCCTCGATTACCAGACCTATCTCTCGTGGACCCCTTCGGCCCGCTGGGAAATAAGCCTCATCGGGAACATTTCCCAAAACAAATACGATTTTGAGCCCGAGAACCGCACGACGCGCTTCGGCACCGTCAGCGAAATGCGCGAGTTTACGGTCTACTTCGACGGGCAGGAGAAAGACCTCTTCCGCACGTTCTTCGCCTCGGGCGCGCTGACCTACCACATCAACAAGCAGGACGCGCTCACCTTCCGCGTCAGCGGTTTCCGCACGCAGGAGCAGGAAACCTACGACATACGCGGCGAATACTGGCTGAGCGACGTGACGGGCGAGGAGGAGGCCGGCAGCGCCGTCTCGGGCGGCAACCTCGGCGTGGGGACCTACATGGAGCACGCCCGCAACCGCCTGACGGCGGACGTGGCGTCCTATGCGCTGGGCGGGCGGCACATACTGAAGAAAAACACGATAGACTGGGGCATGGAGGTGCGCAGCGAGCGGATCAAGGACCGCATCCGCGAGTGGGAAATGAGGGACTCGGCCGGATTCTCGCTGCCGCATACGGGCCAGAACGTGCAAGTCATATACAATCTGCTCTCCGCAAACGAGATCCGCAGCACGCGCTTCTCCTTTTATGCACAAGATGTCTGGAAATTTCAGCGCCCGGCAGGACTCTTCACGCTGACCGCCGGAGTGCGCGGGAGTTACTGGAGCTACAACAAGGAATTCATCTTCTCGCCCCGGGTCTCGATGGCCGTGATTCCGGCATTCAACGACAAGTTTACCTTCCGCGCGGCGGCGGGCGTCTATTATCAGGCACCGTTCTACAAGGAATTCCGCGACACGACGACGGTCGGCGGCACGACTTCCGTGACACTGAACCGGGAAATCAAGTCGCAGCGCTCCATCCATTTCGTCCTGGGCGGCGACTATGAGTTCCGCGTCCTGCGCCGGCCCTTCCGCTTCACGGCCGAAGCCTACTACAAGGCTTTGGGAAACCTCGTACCCTACAACATCGACAACGTGCGCATCCGCTACTACGGCACCAACCAGTCCCGCGGCTATGCCGTAGGGCTGGACATGCGCCTGTTTGGCGAGTTCGTGGAGGGGAGGGACTCCTGGGTCAGCCTGTCGCTCATGAAGACGGAGGAAAAACTGAACGGGCGCTGGATACCGCGCCCCACGGACCAACGCTACAATCTGTCCCTCTATTTTACCGATTACTTCCCCGGGAGCGACCACTGGGCGATGAATCTGAAGTGCGCCTTTGCCGGGGGGCTGCCTTTCGGGCCGCCTCATTCGGGGCTGGAGAACATGGTGTTCCGCTCTCCGGCCTACCAGCGTGTGGACATAGGCATGAGCTACCGGGTCGATGTGCCCTATACGCGGGCCTTCTGGATCGGGGTGGATGTGCTGAACCTGCTGGGGAAAAACAACGTGAATTCCTACTATTGGGTGACGGACGTAAACAATGCGCAGTATGCCGTGCCCAACTATCTGACCGGGCGTATGGTGAACGCGCGGATTGTCGTGGATTTCTGAAAAGGAACCGCCTCGGACCGGGAAAATCCCCTCCCTCCCCGGCTGTTTTTATTTTTGGCAGATTGCAGGGAAATTGCGTGGCATCCGTAAAAAAATGCCTATCTTTGCAGCCGGAGATACAGCTTCCCATTTACAAAAGCAGGCATCTATATGTGCGGAATTGTAGGTTATATAGGTAAGAGAGAAGCTTACCCTATTCTGATTAAAGGCCTTAAACGGTTGGAATATAGAGGTTACGACAGTGCCGGTTGCGCGTTGATTAACGGCGAAGGCACATTGAGCGTCTATAAGACCAAGGGCAAAGTGAGCGACCTGGAGGCTTTCTGCTCCGACAAGGACTGCTCCGGATGTGTCGGCATTGCCCATACCCGCTGGGCGACCCACGGGGAACCGTCGAGCGTGAATGCCCATCCTCACTATTCTTCTTCCCGCAAGTTGGCACTCATCCACAACGGAATTATCGAGAACTATGCCGACCTCCGGAAAAAGCTGGAGCGGAAAGGATTCAGCTTCCAGAGCGATACGGATACGGAAGTGCTGGTGCAACTGATCGAGTACGTCCGTCTCTCGCATACTCCCGCCCTTCCTTTGCTAAGTGCCGTCCAGTTGGCTTTGCGCCAGGTAGTCGGCGCTTATGCTATTGCCGTCTTGGACAAAGACACGCCCGGGGAAATCGTGGCGGCCCGCAAGAGCAGCCCGTTGGTCGTGGGGATTGGCGACGGGGAGCTCTTCCTTGGCTCGGATGCCTCGCCGATAATTGAATATACGGATAAGGTAGTCTATCTGAACGACGGTGAAATCGCACTTTTACGGCCCGATGAAAAACTGAAGGTCGTGAATTTGAGTAATGTGGAAGTGACTCCCGAAGTTTGTACCCTGGATATGGAGCTTGGCGACTTGGAGAAAGGCAATTTTCCGCATTTCATGCTGAAAGAAATCTTCGATCAACCCGCCTGCCTGCGTGCCTGCATGGCCGGCCGGCTGAGCGTGGACCGGAAAAACATCATCCTTTCTGCCGTGGTGGACCACAAGGAACGCTTGCTGGCGGCGCGGCGTTTCATCATTGTGGCGTGCGGGACCTCGTGGCATGCGGCCCTGATAGGGAAACACCTGATAGAAAGTTTCTGCCGGATTTCGGTAGACGTGGAGTACGCTTCGGAATTCCGCTATTCCGACCCGGTTATTTCGAGTGACGACGTGATGATAGCCATTTCCCAAAGCGGCGAGACGGCAGACACGCTGGCCGCCGTGGAATTGGGGAAGCAGAAAGGCGCATTCATCTACGGGATCTGCAATGTGGTCAGCTCCTCGATAGCCCGTGCTACGCATACGGGCAGCTATATCCACGTCGGTTCGGAAATCGGCGTGGCCAGTACGAAAGCTTTCACCGGGCAGGTTATGGTCTTGACCATGCTGGCTTTGGCATTGGCGCATGAGAAAAAGACGATATCGGAGGAAGAATTCGGTAAACTTTGTACGGAGCTGGGGCGGATCCCGGCCAAAATAGAAGAAATCCTGCAGCACAACGACCAGATCGGCCTGTTGGCACGGATTTTCACGTATGCCCGTAATTTTATATATTTGGGCCGTGGTTATAATTACCCGGTTGCTCTGGAAGGGGCGCTGAAGCTTAAGGAGATTAGCTATATACACGCCGAGGGATACCCTGCGGCGGAGATGAAGCACGGGCCGATCGCGCTGATAGATTCAGAGATGCCGGTGGTGGTTATTGCTACGAAAAACGAATTGTATGAAAAGGTTTTGAGCAATATCCAGGAGGTCAAGGCGCGCGGCGGGCGGATAATCGCTCTGGTCACTGAGGGAGATACGACAATCTCGAAGCTCGTGGACTATTGCATCCCGCTGCCTGAGACGATGGAGTGCCTCACTCCGCTGATAGCCTCTGTGCCCTTGCAGCTCTTGGCTTACCATATCGCAATTTGCAAAGGCAAGAATGTCGACCAGCCGCGTAATCTGGCCAAATCGGTTACGGTGGAATAAGGCCGGTGTGCTATATATAATAAATAAGGAACAAAGGAATTAAGAAAGATAAGTCTATGGAACCCCTGAAACACGAGTGCGGAATAGCGTTGATACGCCTGTTGAAGCCTTTGGAATATTATGAGAAAAAGTATGGTACTTGGATGTACGGGCTGAACAAGCTCTACTTGTTGATGGAGAAACAGCACAATCGTGGGCAGGAAGGCGCAGGGTTGGCTTGTGTGAAGATGGAAGCCAATCCGGGCGAGGAGTACATGTTTCGGGAACGGGCCTTGGGCTCCAGTGCGATTACGGAGATCTTTGGCGCAGTCCAGAAGAACTTTTGCGATCTTACGCAGGAGCAAATCCACGATGTGGAGTATGCCAAGAAATATCTGCCCTTTGCCGGGGAGGCTTATATGGGGCATTTGCGCTATTCCACTACCGGGAAGAGCGGAGTGCAGTACGTCCATCCGTTCTTGCGGCGCAACAATTGGCGGGCGAAGAACCTCGCTTTGTGCGGGAACTTCAACATGACGAACGTCGACGAGATCTTTTCTCAGATTACGGCTACGGGGCAGCACCCGCGCCGCTACGCCGACACGTATATCATGCTCGAACAAGTGGGGCACCGCTTGGACCGCGAGGTCGAACGCCTCTTCGTCCAGGCCCAGGAGAAGGGCTTCAAGGGAATGGAGGTCACGAATTTCATAGAAGACAATGTGGACATGGCAAATGTGCTGAAGACTTCGGCAAAGTCCTGGGACGGCGGATATGTCATCTGCGGCCTGACGGGAAGTGCGGAGTGCTTTGCGTTTCGTGACCCTTGGGGAATCCGTCCGGCGTTTATGTATAAGGACGAGGAGGTCTTGGTCGTGGCTTCCGAGCGCCCGGTGATTCAGACTACTTTTGCCGTCTCGGCCGACGAAGTGGAAGAGCTGGAGCCGGGCCAGGCTGTGATTGTGAACAAGGCGGGCAAGGTGCGCCTGGCCCGCATCCTGCCGGCGAAGGAAAAGAAGGCCTGTTCGTTCGAACGGATTTACTTCTCACGCGGAAGCGACAAGGATATTTACAAAGAGCGGAAGGCATTGGGGCGCCAGCTGGTCGACCCGATACTGAAAGCCATCGGCGGCGATTTGGACAACACGGTATTTTCTTTTATCCCGAATACGGCCGAGGTGGCTTATTACGGCATGCTGGACGGATTCGAGGACTATCTGAACCGGAAAAAGCTGGAGGCCATCGAGGCTCTCGGCCCGAATATTTCCCACGAGCAACTGTCGGCCATCCTCTCGCGCCGCATCCGTTATGAGAAAGTGGCCATCAAGGATATAAAGCTGCGTACATTCATTACTGAAGGCAATACGCGAAACGACTTGGCGGCCCACGTGTATGACATTACTTACGGCAGTATCCGCGAGGGCAAGGACAACCTGGTGGTCATCGACGACAGCATTGTGCGCGGAACGACCCTGCGGCAGAGCATTATCAAGATATTGGACCGGCTGAATCCCAAGAAGATTGTCATCGTCAGCTCCTCGCCCCAGATCCGCTATGCGGATTATTACGGTATCGACATGGCGCGGATGAGTGAGTTCATAGCCTTCAAGGCTGCCATCGAGCTGCTGAAGGAGCGCGACATGAAGAACGTGATCGAGCGGGTTTACACGAAGTCCAAGGCACAGCAGCACTTGCCGAAGGAGCAGATAGTGAATTACGTGAAGGAGATCTACCATCCGTTTACGGACGAGGAAATCTCGGCCAAGATGGTGGAGCTGCTGACTCCTGCGGGCACGAAGGCGAAGGTGGAAATCGTCTTCCAGACGCTGGAGGGCCTGCACAAGGCTTGTCCGAACCATACGGGCGACTGGTATTTCAGCGGCGACTATCCTACACCGGGCGGCGCAAAGCAGGTAAACCAGGCATTCATCGACTATATAGAGGAGCTGTACCAGTTCTGAAAAAGCCCTGCCGCTTTTTCCGGAAAGATGCAGGGGAAGGCGGCGGAAGTTGAGGCACTTTTGAATCAAACAACTACAAGTAACGAATAGAGTATCTAATGCAACACGAGAAGAATGTTACCTTAATCTTGGACGACGGAAGCCGTTTCCAGGGAAAATCCTTTGGGTATGACAAGTCTGTGGCAGGCGAGGTCGTATTTAATACGGCCATGATGGGTTATCCGGAAAGCCTGACCGACCCCTCGTATGTAGGGCAAATCATGGTGCTGACTTATCCTTTGGTCGGGAACTACGGGGTTCCCTCGCGGGAGGAGGCGCCTAACGGTTTGTCGCGCTTCATGGAGAGCGACCGGATTCATCCGGAAGCCATCGTCGTGAGCGATTATTCTTATGAATACAGCCACTGGAATGCACAGTGCAGCCTGGCCGAGTGGCTGAAGGAGGAAAAGGTGGTCGGGGTGACAGGCATCGATACCCGGGCTTTGACCAAACTCCTGCGCGAGAAAGGCTCCATGAAGGGAAAGATTATCCTGGAAGGGGACGAGGATATCCCGTTCGTAGACCCGAACCTGGAGAACCTTGTGGCCAGGGTGAGCTGCCCCGAAGTCATCACCTACGGCGAGGGGGAAGGGAAGAAACGGGTGGTCTTGATAGACTGCGGTGTGAAGGATAACATTATTCGTTGCTTGCTGAACCGGGGCGTGGCCGTGATTCGTGTGCCTTGGGACTATGACTTCAGTACGATAGACTACGACGGGCTTTTCATCTCCAACGGGCCCGGCGACCCGAACATGTGCGAGACGACGGTTTCCCACATCCGGAAAGCGCTGGAAGGCACGAAGCCCATCTGCGGCATCTGCATGGGAAACCAGCTCCTGGCCAAGGCGGGAGGAGCCAAAATCTTCAAGTTGAAATACGGGCACCGCAGCCATAACCAGCCGGTGCGGCAGATCGGTACGAACCGCTGCTTCATTACCAGCCAGAACCACGGTTTCGCGGTCGACAACGGCACGCTGGGAGCCGACTGGGAGCCGCTGTTTGTAAACATGAACGACGGGACGAACGAGGGCATACGCCACCGCTCGAAACCTTTCTTCTCGGCCCAGTTCCATCCTGAGGCCTGCAGTGGACCGGTCGATACGGAGTTCTTGTTCGACGACTTTGTGAAACTGCTCTAATCCGCTCTACAAACAGGTAAAAAACAAAAGTTCCAGATATGAAAGAAGAGATAAAAAAAGCCCTGATCTTAGGTTCCGGTGCGCTGAAGATAGGCGAGGCCGGAGAATTTGACTACTCGGGTTCTCAGGCGTTGAAGGCCTTGAAAGAAGAAGGCATCGAGACGGTACTTATAAATCCCAACATTGCCACGGTCCAGACCTCGGAAGGCGTGGCAGACCATATATACTTCCTGCCGGTGACGCCCTTCTTCGTGGAGAAAGTCATCGAGAAAGAGCGTCCTCAGGGCATCCTGTTGGCCTTTGGCGGGCAGACGGCCCTGAACTGCGGCGTGGCTCTGTATAAAAGCGGCATTCTGGAAAAGTACGGAGTGCAAGTCTTGGGAACCCCGGTGCAGGCGATTATCGACACGGAAGACCGCGAACTTTTCGTGAAGAAGCTGGACGAAATCGATGTGAAGACCATCAAGAGCGAAGCCGTTGAGGACATCGACGCCGCCCGCCGTGCCGCGGCCGAGTTAGGCTACCCGGTGATTATCCGTGCGGCCTACGCCCTGGGCGGCCTCGGCTCCGGTTTTTGCGACAATGAGGAAGAACTCACCCGTCTGGCCGAAAAGGCTTTCTCCTTCTCCCCGCAGGTGCTGGTGGAAAAGAGCCTGAAGGGCTGGAAAGAAATAGAGTACGAAGTAGTGCGCGACTCCTATGATAACTGCATCACGGTCTGCAACATGGAGAATTTCGACCCGCTCGGCATCCATACCGGCGAGAGCATCGTAATCGCTCCCTCGCAGACTTTGACGAACAGCGAGTATCACAAGCTGCGCGCGCTTTCCATAAAAATCATCCGCCACATCGGGATTGTGGGCGAGTGCAACGTGCAGTACGCCTTCGATCCGCAGAGCGAGGACTACCGGGTGATAGAAGTCAATGCCCGCCTGAGCCGCTCTTCCGCTTTGGCCTCCAAAGCTACGGGCTATCCGCTGGCCTTCGTGGCGGCGAAGTTAGGCCTTGGCTACGGACTCTTCGAGCTGAAAAATTCCGTGACGAAGACCACGAGCGCATTCTTCGAGCCGGCGCTGGACTACGTGGTCTGCAAGATTCCGCGTTGGGACTTGGGAAAATTCCACGGCGTAGACCACGAACTGGGCTCCAGCATGAAGTCCGTAGGAGAGGTGATGGCCATCGGGCGGACCTTTGAAGAGGTAATCCAGAAAGGCCTTCGCATGATCGGGCAGGGGATGCACGGTTTCGTAGAAAACAAAGACTTGAACATCCCCGATATAGACACAGCGCTGAAAGCGCCTACGGATAAGCGGATTTTCGTCATAGCCAAGGCGCTGAACAACGGCTATAGCATCGACAAGATACACGAGTTGACGAAAATCGACAAGTGGTTCCTGCAGAAGCTGAACAACATTTACCGCACCTCGGGAGAGCTGGAGAGCTATTCCTGCCTGGAGACCGTGCCGCCCACCTTGCTGCGCAAGGCCAAGATACAGGGCTTCTCGGATTTCCAGATAGCCCGTGCGATCTGGCACGATGATACGGAACACATCGAGCAGAACATCCTGAAGGTCCGCGACTGGCGCAAGACGCTCGGGATAGTGCCCGTGGTGAAACAAATCGATACGCTGGCGGCAGAATACCCGGCACAGACCAACTATCTCTACCTCACTTATGGCGGAACGACCCACGATGTCCACTACTTGGGCGACCACCGTTCGATCGTAGTGCTCGGCTCGGGCGCTTACCGCATAGGCAGTTCGGTAGAATTCGACTGGTGCGGCGTGCAAGCCCTGAATACGATTCGCAAAGAGGGCTGGCGCAGTGTGATGATCAACTACAATCCGGAGACAGTCTCTACGGACTACGACATGTGCGACCGCCTGTATTTCGACGAATTGACCTTCGAGCGCGTCATGGACATCCTGGAGTTGGAGAATCCGCACGGCGTGATTCTCTCCACCGGCGGGCAGATTCCGAACAATCTGGCCATGCGCCTGGACGAGCAGAACGTGAATATCCTGGGAACCTCAGCCAAGAGCATCGACAATGCCGAGGACCGCGAGAAATTCTCGGCCATGCTGGACCGCATCCACGTAGACCAGCCGCGCTGGAGGGAGCTGACCAATATGGACGACATCAACGAGTTTATCGCCGAAGTCGGCTTCCCCGTACTGGTTCGGCCTTCGTATGTGCTCTCCGGTGCTGCCATGAATGTCTGCTCCAACCAGGACGAACTGGAACGCTTCCTGAAGTTGGCGGCCAATGTGTCGAAGAAACACCCCGTAGTGGTAAGCCAGTTCATCCAGCACGCCAAGGAAGTGGAGATGGACGCCGTGGCCAAGAACGGGGAAATCATAGCCTACGCCATCAGCGAGCATATCGAATTTGCCGGAGTCCACTCGGGCGATGCCACCATTCAGTTCCCGCCGCAGAAGCTCTACGTAGAGACCGTGCGCCGCATCAAGCGCATCAGCCGCGAGATTGCGCGGGAACTGAAGATTTCCGGCCCCTTCAATATCCAGTACCTGGCCCGCGAAAACGACATCAAGGTCATCGAGTGCAACCTGCGTGCCTCGCGCAGTTTCCCCTTTGTGAGCAAGGTGCTGAAGATAAACCTCATCGAGTTGGCCACGAAAGTCATGCTGGGACTCCCCGTGAGCCGTCCCGAGAAGAATCTTTTCGACCTCGATTACGTCGGGATCAAGGCCTCCCAGTTCTCATTCAACCGCCTCCAGAAGGCCGACCCGGTGCTGGGCGTGGACATGTCCTCTACGGGCGAGGTAGGCTGCATCGATGCCGATACCTCCAGCGCCATCCTCAAAGCCATGCTTTCCGTAGGGCTGAATATCCCGAAGAAGAACATTCTGCTCTCGACCGGCGACACCAAGCAGAAAGCCGACATGCTCTCTGCCGCCAAACTGCTGGCCGACCACGGATATACGCTGTATGCCACCGGCGGAACCTACAAGAATCTGCAGGAGAACGGCATCCCCTGCGAACTGGTCTACTGGCCGAGCGAGGAAAAACAGCCGCAGGCGCTCGACATGCTCCATGCGCACGAGATCGACATGGTGGTCAATATCCCGAAGAACCTCACCGTGGGCGAGTTGAGCAACGGCTACAAGATACGCCGTGCGGCCATCGACCTGAATATCCCGCTGCTTACCAACTCGCGTCTGGCCAGCGCTTTCATCAAAGCGTTCTGCACGATCGACGTCGAGCAGCTCCCCATCAAGAGTTGGGAGGAGTATTAACATCCGGGCTTCCCTGCCGCTCCCTCCGGAGCGCGGGGGCCGAATCAAGAAAAGAATCCGCCGCTTGGGCTTACAGGCCCGGGCGGCGGATTCCTTTTTGTCAGGCTATATTGCGGCCTTTCCTGCGGTCAGTCTTCCAGATAGTAGTCCAGTCCGGTGACGACGCGTACCTTCTTTATGTAGGGAGTGTTGGCGTCGCGGTCCGTTATCTCAAACTGCCCCTGCCGTGCCGACTTGATTTTTCCCAGTTTGCTGTCGGAGTCCGTGGCGAATTTCTGGGCCGCCTCGCGGGCGTTGCGCGTGGCTTCTTCTATCATCTGGGGCTTGATTTTGTTGAGGTCCGTGTATTCGTAGGTCACGTTGTAGCGGTAGTCGCCTCCCGTCAGGGCTATTCCCTGCTGCAGCAGCGAGCCTTGTTCGCTGATGAGCTTGCGTATTTTGTCGACTTGCGAGGAGGTCACGGTGATGACCGACGTCACGTTGTAGCGATAGGGCGACTGGTTGCTGCTGTAGCGCTCTGCGGCCATGTCGATGATTTCCGGCGCGCCTTCCGAGATTTCCTCGTCTTTCAGCCCGTTCTTCTTCAGGAATTCTATCACAGCCTTGTTCTTCGAGCTGATGCGCCGGTAGAGTTCCGGCAGGTCGTTGCCCAGGTCTTTCAGGACGAGCGGCCACGTCACCTTGTTGGCTGCCACTTCCTTCTCGGCCAGGCCGCGCACGGAGACCACCCGGTCGCGCTCCTTCAGATTGACTACGGCACTGCGCAATAAGAAGCCCATGATGACCAGACCTGCCGTCAGTATGGCCGCTTCTTTCATCCAGTTTTTCATACGGATTGTGTTTTTAGAAAAATGAAAAGATAGAGAGAACTTTCGCTCCAAATATAGAGCTTCTCTTTTGTTTGCCGGCAGTTTGCGCTTTTTTCCGTTTGCTTTTTATGTTCTTTTGGGTTTCGTTTGCACGCCGGGCGGCTGTGGGGCGGATGCCCGTCGGCATCCCGCCCGTGCATCCGGGGCAAAGAAAACGGAGCCATACCTCCCCGGCATAGCCCCGCAAACCTAACTAACTAAACTATAACCTGATAACAACCTTAAAGACGGACAACCGTCTTTACCATAAATGCCTTGATTCGCATCAAAGTAGATATTCCGAAGTTATCATCTGGAATTGCCACTTGTGAAAAATATGCGATTCTCTTGATGAAACGTTGCTTGTCGCTTTCTGATTCACGCCGCAAAGATACTCCCTGTTTCCCGTTCCGGGGGGGCACTATCGCGTAAAAGGCGGCCAACATATCCGTAAATCCCTGTCGGACTTTACTATTACGGATAATCAAACTCCCCGGTGCGGATAATCAAACCTCTGTTCCCGTTCTCCCGGAAAGCGGCAGTGCTTTTCCCGAAAAGCGGCTGCACTTTTTGTCGGAAGTTGCAGCACTTTTTGCCGGAGATGTCTTATATTTGTGACTCCGAATGTGCCGTTTCCTGATTTCCGGGCACGTCCGGACAAAAAAATGAATATGAAAAAAGCATATCGCCATTGGCTGCTCATCGCCGTCCTGCTTCTCCTGTCCCCCTTTTCGGGAAAGGCGGAAATTCTTGGGGAGTCAACTTTTCGCTATACGTTCCAGACCTTTTCTTCCCGCGACGGCCTGCCCAACGATGAAGTGCAGGCCCTGCTGCAGGACAGCATGGGGTACATCTGGATCGGCACGCGCGCCGGTCTCTACCGCTACGACGGCTATTCGGTGAAGACCTTTGCCAACAATCTGGCCCACCCCGACCGTTTTACGTCGAACTACATATACACCCTGGCCGAAGACCGGCAAAACCGTCTCTGGATCGGTACGGAAAACGGCCTGAACATCATGGACCTCACGACAGGGCACATCCGTAAGATCATCTTCCGCGGCGAGAGGGGCTATAATATCATCCGCTCCCTGCTCTGCGACCGCCGGGGCAACATGTGGATCGGCACCGATGCCGCCCTCCTCTTCTGCGCCGCCGGCGACGACCGTTTCCGCCGTCTCTCTGCCGTAGAGCGGTGGGGCGACCTGCCCCGAAGCTCCGTGCATGCCCTGTGGGAAGCCCGTTCGGGCAGGGTCTACATCGGTACGTGGGGGGCTGGGCTTTACTGCTACGACCCTTCCGAGGGCGTCATCCGTTTTTTCGACCGCCTCCGTCATGGCGGGCAGAACTATGCCGTAGTTTCTTTCTGCGAGGACAGCCGGGGCAGCCTCTGGGCCGGTACCTGGGGCGGGGGGCTCTACCGGTTGGGAAATCCCGAGGCCGGCGGGGTGAAACATTGGGAGCATTTCGGCGCTCCGGAAGGCCTCCCCGACCAGATTATCTACCGTATGGCAGAAGATCCCCGTACCCGCTGTTTGTGGGTGGCTACGCGCGGAGGGCTTTTCATCATGCCCGTCGGTGGCGACTCCGGCATCTCCTACCGGGCGGACAGTCCCGACTTCCGCATTCCCTGCAACGAAGTGACCTCCGTCATCTCCGGCCGGGGAGGCCAGATGTGGGTGGCCACGCTGGGCGGGGGCGTGCTCCACACGAATACCGCCTTGCAACCCATCCGCAACGTCTCCCTCAGCGCCGACCCCTCCGTGCCGGGGCTGAACGGGGTGCGCAGCCTCCACGTGGACGGGCAGGGTACCGTCTGGATCGGGGTATCGCGCGAGAGCCTCTTGTTCTATGATCCACACGGCGGGGCCGTCACCTCCTGGCGTGCGAAGCCCGAGTTTGCAGCTTTCTCCTCGCTCCCCTCGGTGAGCGTCTTCATGGAAAGCCGCAGCGGTACGATCTATATGGGCATGTGGGGCGGGGGACTCCTCTGCTACCGCAAGGGGCAACCCGCGCGGCAGCTGTGTCCCGGGCCCGATGCCCCCTGGCTTACCTCCGGCCAGGTGAACGCCTTGGGCGAGGACCGCCGGGGCAATCTCCTCATCGGCACGACCGACGGGCTTGCCGTCCTCCATCCAGACGGGAGGGGCGAGGCGTTGAACCGTTTCCTGGCTCCCCTGGATTTGGATGGAGTCGAAGTGTTCCACATCGAGCCCGCCCGCGACGGCACCTTCTGGGTCAGCACAGCAGGCTACGGGGCGCTCCGCCTGCAGGGCGACCTGGGCAACCCCTCCACCCTGAAGGCACGCCCCTATTACGACCAAAACGGAGGACTCCCCATGAAGAGCATACACTCCGTCTATCAGGACCGCCGGGGCAACCTCTGGGCCGCCTCGCTGGAGTACGGGCTTTTCCTCTATGATTCTTCGGCCGACCGGTTCTTCTCGGCCAATGAGCGCTACGGCATCCCGACCGACCGCATCTGCGCCATCGAGGAAGACAACGCCGGGAACCTCTGGCTCTCCACCAATGACGGCATCATCCGCTTCGCCCTGTCGGCCGACATGAAGCGCGCCTCCATACGTACCTTCAGCACTTCCGACGGCCTGCAGAGCAACTTCTATATCGCGCGTACCTCCTGCCGCCACGACAGCCTTCTCTACTTCGGTTACTACGGCGGTTTCAGCTATTTCGACCCGGGCCTCATAGCCACACCCCCGGCTTCTACCCCTACGCGCATCACCGGGCTGAGCATCAGGGGCATCCCCTTTGCCGACCTGCCCGTCGGCGAGCAGCGCAAGATATCGCCCAAAATGCCGGGCTATGCGGACCGCATTGTCCTTTCCCACCGGCAAAACAACTTCAGCATCGAGTTTGCCAACCTTTCCTACACCAATTCCCTGCAAAACCGCTACGCCTATCGCCTCGAAGGTTACGAGCAAGACTGGAAGCAGGCCGATGCCGCGCACCGCACGGCCACCTATACCAATCTGCCCAGCGGGACCTACCGTTTCTCCCTGCGCGCCATGGACCTCATGGGCACCTGGCAGGAAAATCCGCACCTGCTAACCGTCGTGATACGCCCGCCCTGGTGGGCCACGTGGTGGGCTTTCCTGCTCTACGCCCTCGCTCTGGCCGGAATGGGCTGGTGGATCTACCGTTTCCTGAAGAAACGAGCCGAACTGCGCAACTCCCTGCTCCTGGGCGAGCTGGAGCGGGAGAAAATCCAGGAGCTGAATCACAACAAGCTGCAGTTCTTCACCAACATCACCCACGACCTGATGACACCGCTCTCCATCATTTCCCTGACGGTGGACGAACTGAAGTCCTATATGCCCAAGGGAATGGGCCAGTACGAGGTCATGAAGAGCAACATCGGCCGCCTGATGCGCCTGCTTCAGCAGATTCTGGAGTTCCGGAAGGCCGAGACCGGCAATTTGCAGTTGCTCGTTTCGCCCGACGACCTGCCCGCTTTCGTCCGCCGCGAGGTGGAGAGTTTCCTTCCGCTTGTGCGGAGCAAGGAACTCCGGCTCGATGTGGAGTGCAGTCCTTCGTCTTTCCGCGTTTACTTCGACCCGGACAAGATAGACAAGATGCTCTATAACCTGCTCTCCAACGCCGTCAAGTACAACCGCCGGGGGAAGGAGATACGCCTTGCCGTCTCCTACGACCCGGCTACGGAGGAAGTGCGCATCGACGTGCGCGACAATGGCGAAGGCATTCCCCGCGAGCGGCAGGCCGACCTCTTCAAACCCTTCTACGAGGGCGACTACCGGCGGTTCAAGACGCACGGCACGGGCATCGGCCTCTTCCTGACGAAGGAACTCGTAGAGCTTCATCACGGGCACATCTCGGTGGAGAGCGGACCGGACGGCACGCTTTTCAGCATAGTCTTCCCCGGAGGCAAGGCGGGCTATGCGCCGGAAGAAATAGGGGAGAATCTCTCTGTCTCTTCCGCAGAGCCGGACGAGGCAGCCCCCTCGCTCTCCGGTGCGGAAGTCCGGCGCGAGGCTGCCGGCCCGCAGCCTGCCGCCCCGGAAGAGGAGGGCGAAACGGGCGCGACGGCTTCTTCCGGGGCAGCCTATACGCTGCTGCTGGTGGACGACAACGAGGACTTGCTGACTCTGGTCGAGCGCCAGTTGAAGCCGGAATACCGCATCCTGACGGCCACCGACGGCGAGGAAGCGCTCCGGACGGTGGAGGCCAAGGAGGTGGACCTCATCGTTTCCGACATCATGATGCCGGGCATGGACGGAAACGAGTTGTGCCGCCGGTTGAAGAGCGACATCAAGTTTTGTCATATCCCCGTCATTCTGCTTACGGCGAAGAACCGCGAAGAAGACCGCCTGCAGGCCTATGAGCTGGGCGCCGACGCCTATCTGACCAAGCCTTTCCGCATCGACCTGCTGCGCACCCGCATTGCCAACCTGCTGCGCGCCCGCGAGCGGGCGCGTCAGGACTTCCGGCAGAAGTACACCCTCCAGTTGGAAGACTCACGCTACCTGAGCCTCGATGCCGACTTCCTGCGCCGTGCCACAGACTGCGTGCAGCGCAATCTGGGCAATGCCGGCTTCGACCTCCAGCAGTTTGCCGACGACATGCTCACCAGCAAGTCCACGCTTTTCAAGAAGCTCAAGTCGCTCACGGGCATGAATCCCACTTCCTTCGTGCGCAATGCCCGTCTGAAAGTGGCCTGCCACATCCTGCGCGAGCAGCCCTCCATCCGCATTGCCGAACTGGCCGAGCGCGTGGGGTTTGCCGATGCCAAGTATTTCAGCGTCTGCTTCAAGAAGGAATTCGACCTCACGCCCTCCGAGTTCGCCGCCCGCTGCGAGTAGGGGGGGATGCACCCTTTGCATATTGTCTTTGGTGGATTTCGGAGGAGTAAAAGGGGATTAGGTTCAAAAAGAGAAACTTTTGAGAAGAATGTTCTAAATCTTTTGCTATTTTTGCAGTATAAAGTTTAATCGTATGGGACATTGCAGGATGAAAATCGGATTGTTGGCTTTATTCTCCCTCCTCATGATATCTTGCACGGTGATGGAGGATGCGCCTTTATACACATGGTATGATTATGGTGTTGTGCGGGCTCGTTATCGTAAAGATTCTACCGTAGAGTCAAAAGAGGCACTGCGTGCAGAATATATCAATATATGGCTTGGACAGAAGACAAGGCGCAAGGTGGTCCCGCCGGGCATTGCGGCTGAGTATGGCCTCATGCTTTATAAGGAAGGGAATACTCAAGACGGGCTTTCGTATTTGCGGAAGGAAATGGAGTTGTATCCGGAATCGAAGGCTTGTGTGTCTAAAATCATCAACCAATTGCAGGAAAAATGAAAAGGAACATATCTCTATTTGTGTTATGCCTTGTCATAATAGGGCTTTCATCCTGTTCCGGTAAATATGTGCGGGGAAATAGTTTCGGCTTGATGTATGAGGAGAAACCGGTAACGGTATTGCTGTTTCCGCCAATCAACCAGACGGAAGTGCCTGGAGTGGAGCATGATTTGTGGGAAGCGTTTTACATGGCCATGTGCGAGAAAGGGTATTATGCTTTTTCGCCGGCTTTGTGTTGCGAGTTGTTTTCCAAGGATAGTTTGTATTACAATGCGGATAGTTTGTATGAGGGCGATCTCTCCCGGCTTCATGCAGAATTAGAAGTGGATGCAGCCTTGTTTGTAAAGGTAAAGTCGTTCCGGTTGGATAAGACGGGAGCAAACATAGACTTCGAGTGCCGTCTGCGTTCGGCAAAGTCGGGGCGGATACTTTATTCTTATGATAAGGAGGTCAGGGCATTTGCTGCCACGTTTAGTGGCGGACGTGCTTTTGCCTTTGGTGTACCGATGGAATTCTTTTTGCAACAACTGGATGCTGCTACGAGTGATAAATTGATTGCAGTACATAATTGTGCAGTTCAGGTGTTGGTGGATATGCCTGTTGGAAAATATAGCAAGAAACGGTATGGGAAAGATCGGAATGTCATAGTCTCTTCTCCGAAGCATGAGGTGGAATTACGGCTTTGACTCTTTACTCTATTTCAGGCCTGTTTTGGTAATTTGCTGCCGCGTTTCTTGCCTCTCTTGCAGGAAAGTCGTACCTTTGCGCCGCTGTTACGGGTATAGCAGCATTTCAAATCAACCTTTATTACACTACAAAAACAAAACCAACTAAAGAATGGCAACAAAAATCAGACTGCAACGCCGTGGACACAAGAACTATGCGTTCTATTCCATAGTGATTGCCGACGTGAGAGCACCACGTGATGGTAAATTCATCGAGAAAATCGGTACGTACAACCCCAACACCGATCCTGCTACCATTGATTTGAAGTTCGAACGCGCCCTCTATTGGGTGCAAGTCGGCGCACAGCCGACCGACACCGTGCGCAACATCCTTTCGCGCGAAGGTGTATATATGATGAAGCACTTGCTGGGCGGCGTGAAGAAAGGCGCATTTGGCGAGGCTGAGGCACAGGCCAAGTTCGAAGCCTGGAAGAACGACAAGGTGAGCGGCTTGGAGAAACTCAAAGCCCAGAAGGCCGAAGAGAAGAAAGCGGCCCAGAAAATCCGTTTGGAGGCTGAGTCCAAGATAAATGAAGAGAAGGCTAAGGCATTGGCCGAGAAGAAGGCTGCCATTCTGGCCGAGGAAGCTGCAAAAGCTGCTGAGGAAGCCAAGGCCGCCGCTGAGGCTGCAGCCGCTGCCGCTGCGGCAGAAGGCGAAGCAGCTGCCGACGCTCCCGCCGAAGCTCCTGCTCAGGAAGAGAAGGCTGCAGAGTAAGCCAAGGAAAGCGTATATTCTCCAAAACAAAACAGGCGCGGGTATCCTCCCTTTTCGGGTGGGGTATCCGTGCTTTCTTATTGGGCTTTTCCCCCAGGGAGGAGTTTCCGCCGGAAGAAGCCTGTGGTACTAAAACAGAACGGGCGTACCGGAAATCGATACGCCCGCCTTGAGTGTTATCCTTTTGGGGAGATTTATATACTATTGTTTCTTAGTATATACGTAGTCTTTCCAGTCTGCGCTGCGGCCTTTGTCTTCAGCCAGCTGGATGATCTGGGAGCCGTCGGCAGCCTGCTCGTAGTATGTCACCTTCTCCGAATCGCCATCTTTCGTGCAGGTCAGCAGGAGCGCTTCTTTGTCCTTCTTCGTGCCGGTCGTGCGGGTTACGGAGCCGTCGTGCCCGGTACGTACTTTCTGGCCGGTCTGGCCATAGGTGTAGGTCTCAACATATTGGTAGGTCCCGACAGAGTCGCCTTCGGCTATCTTGATGGAGACCTCGGCCAGGCAGGTGTCGCCGGGCACGGTTTTCTTGTATCCCGTATAGACTACGGCGGGGATTTCCACTACTACGCTGTCGGTTGCGGCTGCGTCTTTGTCCGATTGTCCTCCGCTGCAGGAGGCCAGCAGTCCGATCACGGCTGCCGAGAGAAGCATCTTTTTCATTTTCGTAGAATCGTTTTTAGTCGCTTTTTACTGGGGGCGAAAGTAAGTCTTTCTGCTGAATGAAACAAATTTCCTTACTCTTTTTTAAGAGTTTTAGTGCAGAACGATTTCGCCGCTGCCGATGCAGAGGTGGCTTGCAGAGTCGTAGACGGTGCAGAATTGCCCGGGAGCGATGCCTTGCAGGGGCTTTTCTGTGGCGATGTGGTAGCCGCCGCGGGGGTGGGGGCTTATCGTGGCGCGTGTAAATTCGGGGGTATGGCGGATTTTCAGGGTGATTTGTACCGGTTTGCCGGGCGGTTGTTGCCCGGAAGGGAGCACCCAGGGATTTTCGGTGATGAAGTGAAAGTCGGAAATGTCGAAGTCTGTCCCGTATTGTTCTTGCGGATCGTAGCCCCGGGCTACGTAGATGGTGTTGGTGTCGATGTCTTTCTTGATGACGAACCAGGGGCCTCCGCTCAGGTAGAGCCCCTTCCGCTGCCCGATGGTGTGGAACCAGAAACCTCTGTGGCGTCCGAGGATTTTTCCGGTTTCGAGTTCTACGATGTCGCCGGGCCGTTCGCCGAGGTAGCGGCGGATGAAGTCGTTGTAGTTTATCTTCCCGAGGAAACAGATGCCTTGGCTGTCTTTGCGCCGGGCATTGACGAGGTGTTCTTCTTCGGCAATGCGGCGCACTTCGTGCTTCATCAGGTGGCCGATGGGGAAGAGGAGTTTGCTGATCTGGCTGTAGTTGATCTGGCAGAGGAAGTCGGTCTGGTCTTTCACGGGGTCGGCGGCGGTGGCGAGCCAGGTCTTTCCGTCGATCTGGTCGGTGGTGGCGTAGTGTCCGGTGGCGATGCGGTCGAAGTCGTGCCCCACGGTCCGCTCGAAGGCGCCGAACTTGATGAGCTTGTTGCACATGACGTCGGGGTTGGGCGTAAAGCCGCGCCGGACTTTGTCGATGGTGTAGGCCACGACGTGGTCCCAATATTCCCGGTGGAGGTCTACGATGTCGAACGGGCAGCCGTACTTGCGTGCCACGGCCGAGGCCATCTCGATGTCTTCCTCCGCCGTGCAGTCGAGAGACGGGTCGTCGTCCTTGCCGATTTTGATGTAGAAGCAGTGCGGAGTGAAGCCTTTTTCCTTCAGCAGATGCACGACTACCGAGCTGTCTACTCCGCCGGAAAGCAAAGTTGCTATGGTCATTTTGGAGAAAAGTGGCGTATCTTTTGGCGAAAACCGCTGCTACTTTTGGGCGTTTGGTGCAGGGGTTTCCGTCTTGTCTTTTACTAAGTCTTTGAATGCTGTGGGTATGGGCAGCGAGAAGCGCATCATCTCGCCCGTGACGGGGTGGACGAAGTCCAGCCTGTAGGCGTGGAGTGCGAGGCGGCCGATGGGGTTGTTGCCGCTGCCGTACTTGAGGTCGCCGGCGACGGGCGTGTGCTTGTCCTGCATGTGCACGCGGATCTGGTTTTTCCGCCCGGTTTCGAGTTTCAGCTCGATGAGGGAATATTTTGTCCCTACCTGCAGGGTGCGGTAGTGGGTGACGGAGTAGTTTCCGCCGTTGTCCGTGGGCGAGGAGTAGGTGATGTAGACCTTGTTGTCCTTCAGCCAGGAGGCTATGCAGCCCTGCGGCGGGTCGATCCGTCCTTCTATGACGGCCACGTAGCGGCGGTCGCGCACGATTTCGTGCCAGTGGTCCTGCAGGGTGAATTTGGTCCGCTCGTCCTTGGCAAAGACCATCAGCCCGGAGGTCTCGCGGTCCAGGCGGTGGACGATGAAGATGCGTGCCTGCCGGTTGGACTTCTTCACGTATTCGGACAGTATGGAGTAGGCCGTGCGTTCGTTGCGCTTGGGGTCGGTGGCTATGGAGAGCAGTCCGTTTTGTTTGTGGACGACGATCAGGTAGGCGTCTTCGTAGATGATTTCCAACCAGCGGGAGGAAAATTCCTTCCGGTTCTTCTCGCGCGAGATTTTCACCACGTTTCCTTTCCGGAGCGGAGTGTTGTGGAGCGTCTCGATGCGGTTGTCCACGTAGACAAGCCGGTGGGTAAGCAGGGATTTGGCTGCTGTGCGGCTGATGTGCAGGGCATCGATCAGGAAGGGGAGCAGTTCGAGCTGCCCGCCTTCCTGGCCGGCGGCAAGATGGCGGTCGTCCACCGTGAGGGTGAGGAAGCGGGCTTGTGCACGGTCGGCGGCTGTGGTATTCTTGAGTCCTTTGTGTCTCATGTTTATTGGGGGTTGCGTTTTTCGAGGAGGACTACGTTTTCTACGTGGTGGGTCTGGGGGAACATGTCGACAGGCTGCACGCGCGTGACGCGGTAGAGCGGGTCGAGAAGTTGGAGGTCGCGGGCCTGGGTGGCGGGGTTGCAGCTGACGTAGACGATGCGGCCGGGGGCGGCTTTCAGGATGACGTCCACCACGTCGGCGTGCATCCCGGCCCGGGGCGGGTCGGTGATGATGACGTCGGGATGTCCGTGCTCGCCGATAAAGCTTTCCGTCAGGAGGTCTTTCATGTCGCCGGCGTAAAACCGGGTGTTCCCGATGCCGTTCAGCCGGGAGTTGACCCGGGCGTCCTCTATGGCGTCGGCCACGTATTCTATGCCGATGACCTCCCGTGCCTGCCGGGCTATGAAGTTGGCAATGGTGCCGGTGCCGGTGTAGAGGTCGTAGACCAGTTCCTGCCCGGTGAGGGCGGCAAAGTCGCGTACTACCTTATATAATATATAGGCCTGCTCGTGGTTTGTCTGGTAGAATGACTTCGGGCCGACTTTGAACTGCAGGTTTTCCATTTCGGATATCATGTAGTCGGGACCCTTGTAGGACTCGATGTCCAGGTCGGCGTAGGAGTCGTTGCATTTGTTGTTGACGGCGTACATGAGCGACGTGATTTCCGGGAATTTCCCGGCCGTGAATTGCAGGAGCCGGCGGAGTTGTGCCATTTCTTCTTCCGTCTCGATGCGGGCGATGAGGATGCACATCAGTTCTCCGCGGTTGGACGAGCGGAAGACGAGGGTGCGGAGCATTCCCTGTCCGGCCCGCAGGTCGTAGAAGGAGAGGCCCTGCTCGTAGGCGTAGTCGCGGATTCCGTTTCGGATGCGGTTGACCACATCGTCCATCAGCATACACTCGTCGATGGCCAGTACCTTGTCGAATGCCCCCGGGATGTGGAACCCGACAGCCTCGCGGTGGGGATATTCCTTGCCTTCGCGGATTTCGTCGTAGGTCAGCCAGCGCTTGTTGGAAAAGGTGAACTCCAGCTTGTTCCGGTAGCGCATGGTGCGGGCGGATCCGAGTATGGGGCTGATCCCGGGCAGTTCGATTTTCCCGATCCGCGTCAGGTTGTCCGTCACTTGCTTTTGTTTGTATTTCAATTGTTCCTCGTAGGGGAGGATTTGCCACTTGCATCCGCCGCACAGACCGAAGTGCCTGCAAAACGGAGTGCTGCGCTTGTCGGCATATTGGTGGAAGGCCACGGCTTCAGCCTCGGCATAGGAGCGTTTTTTCTTCCGTATCTGGAGGTCGACCACGTCGCCGGGGACGACGTAGGGGACGAATACTACGAGGTCGTCCACCCGGGCCAATGCCATGCCTTCGGCAGCGACGTCCGTGATCGTCACCTTCTCCAGCAGGGGCAAGTCTTTTTTCTTCTTTCTCATAAGGCTACGTGAAAATCGGCACAAAGATACGCTTTTGTATCTAATAATAGGCCGAATGTCAGCCTCTTGTCGTCGTGGCAAAAGAATAAATCATTAAAAAACGGAAGAAAACTTGCGGGGGATTAAAAAAAACTTTAGTTTTGAGGCAAACTTTACAGCATTAACAAAACCAAAATTCCATGGACAACAAAAAGAGAGTCTATACCTTCGGCAATGGACAGGCAGAAGGTAATGCTAAAATGAGAGAAGAATTGGGCGGTAAAGGAGCCAATCTGGCAGAAATGAACCTGATTGGAGTTCCGGTGCCTCCCGGTTTTACTATTACGACCGATGTGTGCAACGAATACTATAAGGTCGGTCAGGAGAAAATCGTAGAGTTGCTTCAGAAAGAAGTGACGGATGCCGTGGCTCACGTAGAAGGACTGATGAACTGCAAGTTCGGCAGCGTGGAGAATCCGCTGCTTGTTTCGGTCCGTTCGGGCGCACGCGCTTCCATGCCGGGCATGATGGATACGATCCTGAACCTGGGTCTGAACGACGAAGTGGCTGAGGGAATGGTGAAGAAGACCGGGAATCCCCACTTCGTCTACGACTCATATCGCCGCTTCGTGCAGATGTATGGCGATGTCGTATTGGGCATGAAGCCGGTAAACAAGGAAGATATCGACCCGTTCGAAGCTATTATAGAAGAAGTCAAGGCTATCCGCGGCATCAAGTTGGATAAGGACCTCTCGGTCGATGAGCTGAAAGACTTGGTATCCCGCTTCAAGAAAGCCATTAAGGAGCAGACCGGTCACGACTTCCCGGCTGATCCGATGGAGCAGTTGTGGGGCGCTATTTGCGCAGTGTTCCGCAGCTGGATGAACGAACGGGCCATCCTCTACCGCAAGATGGAAGGCATACCCGACGAGTGGGGTACGGCTGTTTCCGTGATGGCCATGGTATTTGGGAATATGGGCGAGACTTCGGCCACGGGCGTTTGCTTCAGCCGCGATGCCGCTACGGGTGAAAACCTCTTCAATGGAGAGGATCTGGTCAATGCACAGGGCGAAGACGTGGTGGCCGGTATCCGCACTCCGCAGCAGATCACGATAGAAGGTTCGCGCCGCTGGGCAGCCCTGCAGGGAATCTCCGAGGAAGAACGCGCAAGCAAGTATCCCTCGATGGAAGAGGCCATGCCGGAAATCTACAAGGAACTCGACGCCATCCAGACCAAGTTGGAGAACCACTACCGCGATATGCAGGACATGGAGTTCACCGTTCAGGAAGGAAAACTCTGGTTCCTGCAGACCCGTAACGGAAAGCGTACCGGTACGGCCATGGTGAAGATAGCCATGGATTTGGTCCGTGAAGGCCTGATCGACGAGAAGACCGCACTGATGCGTTGCGAGCCCCAGAAGTTGGACGAACTGCTCCACCCCGTGTTCGACAAAGCAGCCTTGAAGAGTGCGAAAGTCATCACGCGCGGTCTGCCAGCCTCTCCCGGAGCTGCCTGCGGACAAATCGTCTTCCATGCCGACGACGCACAGAAATGGCGTGAAGACGGACACCGCGTTGTCATGGTGCGCATCGAGACTTCTCCCGAAGACCTTGCCGGTATGTCGGCCGCCGAAGGTATTCTTACGGCTCGCGGAGGTATGACTTCACATGCAGCCGTAGTGGCCCGCGGTATGGGCAAGTGCTGTGTTTCCGGAGCAGGCGCTATCAACGTAAACTACAAGAACAAGACGGTAGAAATCGAAGGCACGCTGTATAAAGAAGGCGATTACATTTCTATCAACGGCTCGACCGGTGAGGTGTATGCAGGGGAAATCCCGACAAAGGCTGCCGAACTCTCCGGAGACTTCAAGGCTTTGATGGATTTGTGCGACAAATATACCAAACTGCAGGTGCGCACCAATGCCGACACGCCTTATGATGCCCGTGTAGCCCGCGCTTTTGGAGCAAAGGGTATCGGTTTGACCCGCACGGAGCACATGTTTTTTGAAGACCAGAAGATCGTTGCCATGCGCGAGATGATCCTGGCCGATACAGTGGAAGGCCGCGAGAAAGCTTTGGCTAAGCTCTTGCCCTATCAGAAGGCCGATTTCAAGGGAATCCTGGAAGCTATGGATGGTTGCCCGGTAAATATCCGCCTGCTCGATCCCCCTCTCCACGAGTTTGTGCCTCATGATCTGAAAGGCCAGCAGAAGATGGCCGACGAGATGGGCGTAAGCGTGGAGGAAATCCAGAAGCGGGTAGCCAGCCTGGCCGAGAACAACCCCATGTTGGGCCACCGCGGTTGCCGCTTGGGCATCACGTTCCCCGAAATTACCGCCATGCAGACGAAAGCCATCCTTGGCGCCGCTTGCGAACTGAAGAAGGAAGGCAAGGATCCGAAGCCCGAAATCATGGTGCCGCTCATCGGTATTCTCTATGAGTTGAAGCAACAGAAGGAAGTCATCCTGAAGACTGCCGAAGAAGTCTTTGCCGAACAGGGAATCAAGGTGGAGTTCGAAATAGGGACGATGATTGAGATTCCGCGTGCTGCACTGACTGCCGACAAGATCGCTTCCGAGGCCGAATACTTCTCTTTCGGTACGAACGACCTGACGCAGATGACGTTCGGCTATTCGCGCGACGATATTGCCAGCTTCTTGCCCGTATATCTGGAGAAGAAGATACTGAAGGTCGACCCGTTCCAAGTGTTGGACCAGAACGGTGTAGGGCAGTTGATCCAGATGGCCGTAGAAAAAGGCCGTCAGGTACGCCCGAATCTGCGCACCGGCATCTGCGGCGAACACGGCGGCGAGCCTTCGTCCGTGAAGTTCTGCGCCAAGATCGGCATGAACTACACCTCCTGCTCGCCTTTCCGCGTGCCCATTGCCCGTCTTGCTGCGGCGCAGGCGGCGGTAGAGGATGCCCAGTAAGTGAAATTCTTGCGACTTTTAGTTTAAATGAAAAGGCTCGCGTCGGAAGACGCGGGCCTTTTTTATATATTTGTGGCATAACTTCTTTATGATGCAGATATATGAATACGAGATTTCCTATTGGGCGGGCCGTGTTGCGCGCCTGTGTTTGTAGTCTTTTGTTTTTCTTGCCGGGGCATGCCGCTGCGGGGCGGGGCGTGGAGTTCCCGAGTCGAATCGATTTGCAGGGGCGTTGGGCTTTCTCTTTGGTCTCCGGGGAGGCGGAGGGGGACAGCGTGCCGGAGGTTTTTCCTGATACGGTCTTTCTGCCCGGCACTACGGACACGAACCGGAAGGGGCATCCTTTGCAGAACAGGGAGGAGACCACTTATCTCTCCCGCCTGCACTCGTATGTGGGGAAGGCTTGGTACAGGCGGAAAGTTTCCGTGCCGAAAGATTGGCGGGGAAAGGATATCCGCTTCGTAATGGAGCGGACCAAGCCGACACACGTCTATGTGGACGGGAAATTCGTCGGGCAGAGCGATGACATCCAGACGGCCCAGGTCTACGACCTGTCGGCCTTTTTGTCGCCCGGCGAGCACGAAATTGCCGTCCTGGTGGACAACGGGCAGTCCGTCCCGGAGCGGGTCATAGCCAGCTCCCATGCCTATTCGGAGTCTACCCAGACCAATTGGAACGGCATCATCGGCCGCATCGCTCTGGAAGCCCGGGAGCAGCTCCACATTTCCGACGTGCAGGTTTATCCGGACGTTGCGTCCCGTTCCGTATGGGTGCGGGTCAGCCTCGCTTCTCCCCACTTGGTGCGTAAGGGTATGAGAGTGTCTTTGAATGCCGAGGCTTGGAATACCTCGGTCCCCCATCGGGCCGGCAAGTTGGAGTTGCCGCTGTCTCCTTCGCAGGGAGAGTATCTCTGGCAATACGCCTTGGGCGGTGAGGCCCAGTTGTGGAGCGAGTTCCATCCTGCGCTGTACCGTCTGACCGTAAAGCTGGAGGGCGGGGATGAGCGGACGGTGGACTTCGGGCTGCGGCAGTTCTCGGTCTGCGGCACCCAGTTTGCCGTCAACGGGCACAAGACCTTCCTGCGCGGCAAACACGACGGCTGCGTCTTCCCCTTGACCGGGCATACGGCGATGGACGTGGAGACGTGGCGCCGCTATTTCCGCACGGCCAAGTCCTATGGCATCAACCACTACCGTTTCCACTCGTGGTGTCCGCCGGAGGCTTGCTTCGAGGCGGCAGACGAGGAGGGCGTCTATTTGCAGCCCGAGTTGCCCTACTGGGGGTATATCGATGCCAAGGACGGGCGCCTGCTCGCTTTCCTCGAAAAGGAAGGGCGGAACATCCTGAAGGCGTATGCCAACCATCCCTCGTTCGTGATGTTTGCCCTGGGCAATGAATTGTCGGGCAGCCAGGACGCGCTGACCGCCCTCGTCAAGAAATTCGTGCGGCAGGACATGCGCCCGCTCTATGCCTATGGGTCCAACAACTATCTGGGCTTCCAGGGCCACGTGCAGGGCGAGGACTATCTGACTACGTGCCGCATCGGCGGCGAGCAGCCGAACACGCTGGCGACCCACACGCGGGCCTCCTTCTCCTTTGCCGACGCCTACGACGGGGGCTATCTCAACCATACGTATCCGAACACCGTGATGGACTTCTCCGCAGCCATCGCGTCTTGCCCCGTGCCCGTCATTAGCCACGAGACCGGGCAGTACCAGATGTATCCCGACTACCGCGCGCTGCCGAAGTACACGGGCGCGCTCTATCCCTGCAACATGGAAGTCTTCCGCCGGCGGCTGGAACAGGCGGGCATGGCGGCACAGGCCGACGATTTCTTCCGCGCTTCCGGGGCGTGGGCCGTGGAGCTGTACAAGGCCGACATAGAGATGGAGCTGCGCACGCCGGGGCTGGGCGGTTTCCAGCTGCTCGACCTGCAGGACTATCCGGGGCAGGGGTCGGCCTACATAGGCGTGCTGGATGCTTTCATGGACAGCAAGGGGCTGGTCGCGCCCGAGCGGTGGCGGGGCTTCTGCTCGGAGGTGGTGCCGCTTGCGCTGATGGAGAAATACTGCTGGACCACGGGGGAGCAGTTCGAAGCGCAGGTCAAGATAGCCAACTACTCGGAGCATTCCCTCTCCGGCCGGGAGCTCCTTTGGCAACTGGCCGACGGGGACGGCCGCCAGGTGGCGGGGGGTAGCCTCCCGATAGCTGAGGAAGAGACCGGACTGCTCGACGCGGGCTCTGTGGTGGCCTCCCTGTCGTCGCTGGCGCAGGCGCAGCGGCTGACCCTCTCGCTGCACATTCCCGGCACGACGTACCGCAATGCCTACTCCCTCTGGGTCTATCCGCCGGTTTCCTCCGCCGCGGCGCAGGACAGCGGGGTGCTCGTAACGCGTGACTTGAGCCCCGAGGTGATGGACAAGCTGAAGGCCGGGGCGCGGGTCTTGTGGTTCCCCCGCCGCGAGGCACTGGAGGAACAGACGGTGGGCGGCCTCTTCACTACGGACTACTGGAACTACCGGATGTTCAAGACCATCAGCGAAAACAACAAGCGCCCCGTCTCGCCCGGTACGCTGGGGCTGCTCATAGACGAGCGGCATCCCGCGCTGGCCGATTTCCCCACGGAGTACCATACCGACTGGCAGTGGTTTTCGATAGCCAAACAGAGCTACCCGCTGATCATGGACCGCTTCCCCGCCGGTCTGCGCCCGATTGTCCAGACTATCGACAACGTGGAGCGCAACCACCGCCTCGGCCTGCTTTTCGAAGTGGCCGTAGGGCAGGGGAGCCTCCTCGTCTGCATGGTCGACTTGGAGCCCGTCCGTGACCGGCCGGAGGTGCGCCAGTTCCTTTTCAGCCTGCGCCGCTACGTGCAGTCCGGTGCTTTCCGTCCCTCGCTGCGCATGGAGCCGGAGGAGTTGCTGCAGCTGCTCCAGGCGAAGGCCGAGAGCGGGAAAATCGAGGAGCTGGGCAACATCTCCTACGACTGACCGCAGGGAACGGAAATTCCCACGGCATGCAATCCGGATTTCCTCAGCATGTAATCGGAATTTCCCCTGCATGTTTTCCCGGTTTCCCCTGCATGAAACAAACAAGCGATGCGCATCCCTTTCCCGCGGGGTGCGCATCGCTCGTTTTGGGGCGTTTGCCCGGGCTAAAGGAAGCTCAGAGGTCGAGCAGGAAGTGGAGCATTCCGGTCATGAGCTGGCTGCGGAGCTCGTCGCCGGGGATGCTCTCGAAGGGGAAGCCGAGGGCTATGACGCGCGAGTCGGTGCCCTGCCAGGCTGTCCCGGCGGGGATGCCGTTGTCGTAGCAGAAGAGGGCGAAATTGTTGTCGGAGTCTTCGGCCGGGGCTACGCAGTCGGGGGAGGGCACGGGATATTGCGCTCCGGGCACGCAGGCTCCCAGCACCTCGGGGCGGAAGCGGCCGCGGGAGTCGTACAGCCCGGTGGACTCCGTGGGCAGGGAGCGGCAGATTTCGAACGTGCGCTGCATGCCGGTTATCTGCGGCGAGCGGGGCGCCCGGGCTGAAGAGGCGGGCAGGTAGTGGAGCGTCTCGGCGAGGAACTTCAGGTTGTACGGGGTGGGGGAGATGTCGGAGGCGATATGCGCGCCGGAGATGAGCAGCGCCGGGATGCGTTTGCCGGCCCGGGTGTTCAGATAGGCGGTGAGGATGCTCGTCAGCTCGGGGGTGAAGACGCTGTAGTCCGCATTTCTCAGTTTCCGGGCCTGCGGGTCCTGTTTCTGCAGGCCGCAGATGAGGTCGATGAGGTCGAAGTCCACGGGCGAGACGTCGCCTCTCTCGAAGGCCGCGCGGCTGCACGACACGTAGCTCACCCGGCCGAGTGCCTGCATGGCCCGGCCGTGGAGGGCAGGATAGTCGAAGGTGTTGCCCACGACGGCCGTCCCCACCAGTTCGTTTCCGCTGTATCCCCATCCCGAGGCCGTCTCCAGCCCGGCTCCGGAGCGGTCGCGCCCGGTCTGGCGTCCGCTGTAGGCACGCTCTTCGAGGTAGGGCACGCCGGGGTCGAGGTCGAGGTCGAAGTAGGCTTCTCCCCCACGGTCTACGGCGGCGGGTGCGGACAGGCGGGTAAAGGCGTTGACGAGCAGTGCGCGTCGTTCTTCGTCGGGGGCGAAGTAGGCGCTCAGCGTTTCCGAGGGGAAGCTCTCGCCGCCTTCGTTGACGGCCGTGACCCGGAAGCTGTAGGCTATGCCTTCGCTCAGCCGCATCTCTACGGCGTTGCTGTGGACGACGGTCCCGTTGTCGAATCCGCCGTCGTCCATCCGGCTATAGACAATGTAGTTTTCGGCCCGGGCGGTAGGCTCGGCGGGGTCTTCCGTTTCGTCCCAGCGGAGGACGACGGTATGCTTGTCTTCTCCGAATGCGATGGAGAAATTGCGGGGCGGCAGGGGCTGCACGGTGTAGTCCTCGTCGCGCTGGTAGGCGGTGAAGCGGAGTATGGACTTATATATGGAGCGTGCCGCCTGGAACTTGAATACCGGGTCGTGGGCGAACTGCATGTCGGCAAAGTTCTGGTGGGAGAACATTTCGAGGATGGCCGAGGGAATGACGGGGTTGCGCGTCTCGCTGTAGTTGCGGTCCCAGAGGTAGCGGCGTTGCCACGGCGTGTTGAAACAGGTTTGCAGGTCGCTCTGCAGCTGGGTGACGAGCAGGTCGGAGAAGTCGCGCGAGGCCAGGCGGCTCTCGCCGGTAGCCAGGCGGCCGTCCTGGGTGTCGGTGGTGTAGATGCTCAGCGTGCCCACCAGTTCGTCCGTGGTGCGGTATCCGGCATCGCTGTGCAGGGCCAGGGCCAGTTCGAAGGGGACGCATCCGCCGAATCCTTGCGGGTTGCGGACCGATCCGGCGCTCAGGTAGTTGACGGCCAGGGGGCGCGTGTTGATGTCTTCGGCGTAGTCGTTTTCCCCCTCTTTGGTATAATAGACTTCTTCGGGCATTCCGGCCCACTGGGCGTAGTAGCGGGATCCTTCGAGGTAGCGGGGCAGCCCGCTGGTCGCGCCGCCACGGGCTATGTTGCCCATCCCTCCGCCGAAGCGCACGGCATCGGCCGTGACGACTCCGCGCTCGCGGCTCTGATTGGTGAGCGTGACCATTCCGTTGCGGTTCATCCCTTTTTCGAAAAGGAAGGTGCCGAGATAGACCCAAGTGCTGCCCCCCATGCGCTGGTTTACGCTGAAGTCGGTGGTCCCGCCGCTGTGGTAGACGCGGTAGTGGGCATCGCTGATGCTGTTTTCCACTGTGGCGTAGGAGACGTAGACGGCGTAGTATCCCGTCTCGGGGATGTCGGGAATCCAGCGTATCTGCGACCCCTCGTCTTTGCGCTCAGCCGGTGCCCAGCGCACGGTGCCGGCCTGGAAGGGGTTGGTGCCGTCGGTATAGACAGATTGCCGCTGGGCAAATCCGGGGAGCCCTTCGAGTGTGGCGAAAGGGGCGGACTTCCGGGGGAGTTCGACGTAGGAGGAGGCGGAGGAGAGGCAGGTGTCGTTGTCCACGATGACCTCATAGGGCTGCACGTCGCGCTCGCGGGGCATGAAGACGCTGGCTCCGGCGTTTTCCAGCATGGGTATCAGATAGGGCGTGACGATGGAGCGCGTCAGCAGGTCTTCGGCCGTGCAGAAGAGGTTGGGGCGCTGCCAGACCCATCTGCCGCCGCGGCGGTATTCCTTGTAGTAGCGGCCGTGGCTGGCCCAGAGGGCTATGTGCTTTCCGTCCAGCCCTTGCTTGAAGCGGATGGGGCGTGAGAGGTTGCGCACCCAGGGGTGGCTCTTTTCCTCGCCGCGGGCTTCTTTGGGGAGCAGGCGGCTGCGGTCGATGTCTTTTTCCCGGTAGAGGTTGGGTATGAGTTCTTCCAGCGTGTAGCCGCCTACCCGGATTTCCACGTCGTAGCGGTGCAGTTCTTCGGGAAGGAGCGAGGCAGTCTTCTTGTAGATGGAGGCCACCAGCTCGGGGCGGAGGGGCTGGTAGGCAAAGGAGGCCGCCAGTTCGAGCGTTACGAGTTTCCTTTTTTTGTCCACCGTGGCCGACTGTATCTTGGTGCGCAGGCTTTCGGCCAGGAGGGGGTGGCGGTAGGAGTAGAAATATTCGGTCAGGGAGTCCGGTATGGGCTGCAGGATTTCGGTTTCGTCTTCCTCTTTCGGGTAAGCGGGTGCGGCATTTGCGGGAAGGCCCTGGGAGGCGACGGAAAGGAAAATGCAGAAGGCGGCTATGTGGTGCAGGGGGGAATGGAATAGGTGCATGGTGTGTCTTATGGATTCTGAGGGGGGATTATCTGAAAGCGGTCGGCGTCTTTCCAGACGGGAAACTTCTCGCGGAAGCGGCGCAGGGCATGGAGGTCTATAGAGGCTGTCTCTACAGTTTCCCGGGGGGCGGAGAGGAAGAGTTGCCGCTCGCCGCGCGGGGAGATGAGGGCCGAATGTCCGTTGTAGCGGAGGCCGTTCCCGTCTGTCCCGATGCGGTTGACGCCGCAGACGTAGGCCTGGTTTTCGAGGGCGCGGGCGGTGAGCAGTGTATCCCATACGGCAATACGCGGTTCCGGCCAGTTGGCCACGTAGAGGGCCAGGTCGTAGCGGAGCCCCACGTTGCGGCTCCAGACGGGGAAGCGCAGGTCGTAGCAGACGAACAGGGCTATGTTCCAGCCTTTGAAGTGGAAGATGGGGACAGAGTGGCCGGGCGAATAGGCGCGGGCTTCTCCGCCGATGCTGAAAAGGTGGTGCTTGTCGGAGTGGAGGTATGCCCCTTCCGGGTCGATCCAGAAGGCCCGGTTGTGGAAGCGGGCGGCATCCCGGTCGCGGTGTGCAAAACTTCCGGCGATGGCCATGCCGTTTGTCGCTGCGTAGGCCTTCAGGGTACGGACGGTCTCCCCGTCGTCTGTCTCTGCCACGGCTTCGGGGTTCATGGTGAAGCCCGTGGTGCAGGTCTCGGGCAGTATGGCGAGGTCCGTGTTTCCCTTCAGGGTGTTGAGCAGTTGGCCTATGTGGTGCAGGTTGCGCCGGGGGGCGTTCCAGAAGATGTCGGTCTGCAACAGGCTGATGCGTAGGGTGTCGGAAGGAGAGTGCATGGCGCTTTGGGAAAATATGCCGGACGGGGGAGGCCGTGGGTTATGCCTCGCCTACGGAGAAACGGTCGGGATGTTTGGCTCCGTCTTTGAATTGTTCGTAGTATCGTTTGATGAATTTTATCTCTTGCTCGGCGGCTCCTGTCGGGAGGAAGGCGTGTTCTCCCACAATGAGCTTTCTTTTGTAGTCGATGGCGTAGAGGACAATGGGAATCCCGGCTCCCAATGCGATATAGTAGAAGCCGTTTTTCCAGTTTTCATTGCGTTTTCGTGTCCCTTCGGGGGTGATGGCGAGGTGGAATGTGGCGCTTTCCCGGATTTTTGCAACCGTTTGTTCGACCAGCGAGGTCCTTTTGCTCCGGTCCACCGGGATTCCCCCGATGGCCTTCCAGAAGTATTTGAGCGGGAAGAAGAACCATTCTTTTTTCATCAGGAAGCCCGAGCGCCGGCCGATGGCTCCGTAGAACAACTGGGCTATGAGAAAGTCCCAGTTGCTCGTATGCGGGGCTACGCAGAGGATGCACTTGGGAAAATCCGGGATGGAGACTTTGCAGCTCCATCCCAGTATTTTGAAAAACAGAAAGCGACAAATGAGTTGGTACATTAGTTGTCCTTCGTCTTCGTGTGGCAGCCGGGGGATTATTCTTCGGCCTTGGCTTGTTTTTTCGCTTCGAACTGGTCGAATTCCTTCTTCAGCTCATCGTAGAGTTCGTTTACGGCTTGCGAGAAATCGGCGTTCCATTGCTTGAAAAATGCTTGGGGCTTCATGCCTTTCTCCACATGGGAGATGCGCCGGCCGAAGTCGTCCCTGATTTGCAGCGCCCGGTCGAGGAAAGCCCCCTTGGAGTGCCCTTCGGCAAGGCATTGCGCCTGGAGCAGGAAGATGCAGTCGCATTCGATTTGGTCGCAGAGATAATTGAAGCTTTTCTTTAAGATTCGTCTTGATGCCATGATGTTTAAAGTTTAATTCAAGTTGATAAAAACGAAAGTTTTCGTAAAGGTATGGAGAAATCTCCGAATAAAAAACTAATTTTGCAGCAATTAAAGTATTGAAAAGGACTTTACATATCAAAATAAGACAACAAGATGACAAAAAGCGCATTGCAGATTGCCCGGGCTTCCTATCAGCCCAAGCTCCCGAAAGCCCTTAGGGGAAACGTGAAAGCAGTAGAGGGTGAGCCTACACAGTCCGTAGCAGACCAGGACGCGATTAAGGCTTTGTTCCCAAACACTTATGGGACTCCCGTGATAACCTTTGAAGGATCGGACGAAACTGTCTCCTATCCTGCCATCAATGTGGGCGTCATTCTTTCCGGAGGCCAGGCTCCCGGCGGGCATAACGTAATAAGCGGCCTCTTCGACGGCTTGAAAAAGATGAATAAAGACAGCCGCCTCTTCGGCTTCATCCTGGGCCCCGGCGGACTGGTCGACCATAATTATAAGGAATTGACCGCAGACATCATCGACGAGTACCGCAACACGGGTGGGTTCGACATCATCGGCTCCGGCCGCACGAAGCTGGAAAAAGTAGACCAGTTCGAGAAAGGTCTGGAAATCATCCGCCAGTTGGACATCAAGGCCATCGTCATCATCGGTGGCGACGACTCGAATACGAATGCTTGCGTATTGGCCGAATACTATGCGGCCAAGCAGTACGGCGTACAGGTCATCGGCTGTCCGAAAACGATCGACGGCGACCTGAAGAACGAGCAGATCGAGACCAGCTTCGGCTTCGACACCGCCACGAAAGTATATTCCGAAGTCATCGGCAACATACAGCGCGACTGCAACTCTTCGCGCAAGTACTGGCACTTCATCAAGCTCATGGGCCGCAGTGCCTCCCACATTGCCTTGGAGTGCGCCCTGCAGACCCAGCCCAACGTGTGCATCATCTCCGAAGAAGTGGAAGCCAAGAACCAGAGCCTCGACGACGTAGTCACCTATATCGCCCAGGCAGTGGCCGACCGCGCCGCCGAGGGCAACAACTTCGGCACCGTGCTCATCCCCGAGGGCCTCATCGAGTTCATCCCCGCCATGAAGCGCCTGATAGCCGAGCTGAATGATTTCCTGGCCGCCAATGCCGAAGAATTCTCCCACATCAAGAAGTCCCACCAGCGCGAGTACATCATCTCCAAGCTCTCGCCCGAGAACTCCGCCGTTTACGCAAGCCTTCCCGAAGGAGTGGCCCGCCAGCTGACGCTCGACCGCGACCCGCACGGTAATGTCCAGGTATCCCTCATCGAGACCGAGAAGCTCCTGAGCGACATGGTGGCAGTGAAACTGGCAAAATGGAAAGAAGAAGGCAAGTTTGTCGGCAAGTTTGCCGCCCAGCACCACTTCTTCGGCTACGAAGGGCGCTGCGCCGCCCCGTCGAACTACGACGCCGACTATTGCTACTCCCTGGGCTATACCGCCTCAGCCCTCATCGCTGCCGGAAAGACGGGCTACATGTCGTCCGTGCGCAACACCACGGCTCCGGCCGAGGAGTGGATAGCCGGCGGAATCCCCATCACCATGATGATGAACATGGAGCGCCGCCACGGCGAGATGAAGCCCGTCATCCAGAAAGCATTGGTAAAACTGGACGGTGCACCCTTCCTCGAGTATGCCGCCCACCGCGCCGAATGGGCAAAGTGCACGGACTATGTTTATCCGGGCCCCATCCAATACTTCGGTCCTACGGAAGTCTGCGACCAGCCCACCAAGACCTTGGTGCTGGAGCAGAAGGGAAGAAACCAGAAGTAAGAAGTCATAATAGTTGATATCCGGGAAGAAGCAGGACAGAGAGGCCATGCCGCTGCCGCTTTTTCCCGGATTTTTCCGTGTATAGTTCTGCCACCCATGGCTGTGCGGACCAAGAAGAATCAGAGTAGGGGCTCCCGCTCGCTGCGCCCTTCGCGGGTGCGGACAGACTGGAGGGAGCGCCTATTCCGTCTTTCCCTCTCCCTGTTGTTCCTGGGGCTTTTCTATTATTTCTTCATCCGCCCCTATGCCTATCGGTGGCGCTATGTGCCTGGTCAGGAAGGCTATGGAGTCTACGTGCCTTCCGGCTACGCCGTCTACGGCATCGACATATCCCGCTATCAAAAGGACATAGACTGGCCCCAACTGGTGGACCACCAGGAGAGCAAGTACCCGATCAAGTTTATTTTCGTCAAAGCCACCGAGGGGCGCGACTTCCGCGATGTCCGCTTCCGGGACAACTTCCGCCAGGCCCGGCAGTACGGCTTCATCCGGGGCGCCTACCACTTCTTCCTGCCTTCCGTCTCGCCGGAGGAGCAGGCGCGCAACTTCATCCGGACGGTGCCCCTGGTTTCGGGCGATCTGCCCCCGGTACTCGACGTGGAGCGCCGCGGCGACCTGACTTCCGGCGAGTTCAAGTCGGCCGTCAAGCGCTGGCTCAGCATCGTGGAGAACTACTATGGCGTAAAGCCCATCGTCTATGCCTCCTGGCGCTTCAAGGAAGCCCACCTGAGCGATGCCCAGCTGGACCGATACCCCTTCTGGATAGCCCACTACTATGTGGATTCGGTCAGATACCGCGGCCCGTGGCACTTCTGGCAATATACCGACATCGCGACGATACCCGGCATCAAGGGGCATGTGGACATGAACATCTTCAACGGTACGCTGGAGCAGCTCACGGCGTTGACCCTGCGGTAGCTGTATTGCCGGGGCACGATGGGCGAATACCTGGCCCTCCGGCAGGAATGACGCGGCGGCGGGGGGGCCGGATTTGCCCCGGGACTTTTGCGGAAAACCGCCTGCGCTTTTGGACAGAAGCGCAGGTGGTTTTCTGTGTTTCCTGCCGGGCTTTTCGCGGAATGTGGATAAAAAGTCGTATTTTTGCGGCCGCAGGCTTCCGGCCTGTGCTTCCCGCCCGAAGGGCCGGGCGGAAGCCGCAAGCGAGAACATTGGTAAAAACAAAGAAATAAGCACAATGAGTTACAATCTACTGAAAGGCAAGCGGGGCATCGTGTTCGGTGCCCTCAACGAGAATTCCATAGCATGGAAGGTGGCAGAACGCGCCGTGGAAGAGGGTGCGGTGATTACCTTGTCGAACACGCCCGTGGCCGTGAGGATGGGGCAGGTGGACGAACTGGCCAAAAAGGTGAATGCCGAGGTCATAGCCGCCGATGCCACGCGGGTGGAGGACTTGGAGGTGGTCTTCTCCACGTCGATGGACGTCTTGGGCGGACCAGTGGACTTCGTGCTGCACAGCATCGGGATGAGCCCCAACGTGCGCAAGAAACGCACGTATGACGACCTGGACTACTCCCTCCTGGAGAAGACCTTGGACATCAGCGCCATCTCGTTCCACAAGATGCTCCAGGTGGCCAAGAAGATGGGCGCCATAGCCGACTACGGGAGCGTGGTGGCCCTGACCTACGTGGCGGCCCAGCGCACGCTCTTCGGCTACAACGACATGGCCGATGCCAAGGCCATGCTCGAGAGCATAGCCCGCAGCTTCGGCTACATCTACGGCCGCGAGCACCACGTGCGCATCAACTGCATCAGCCAGAGCCCCACGCAGACGACGGCCGGAAGCGGCATCAAAGGGTTCGACTCGCTCATGGACTTCGCCAACCGCATGTCGCCCCTGGGCAATGCCACGGCCGACGAGTGTGCCGACTACTGCATCACGCTCTTCTCCGACCTGACGCGCAAGGTGACCATGCAGACGCTCTTCCACGACGGCGGGTTCTCCAGCATGGGCATGAGCCTGCGGGCCATGGACCAGTACGAGAAGAGTTTCGACAAGTACCGCGACGAGAACGGGAACATCATCTATGGATAAGAATATCCGCAACTTCTGCATCATAGCCCACATAGACCACGGGAAGTCCACCCTGGCCGACCGCCTCTTGGAGCAGACCCACACGATAGCCGTGACGGAAGGCCAGATGCTCGACGACATGGACCTGGAGAAAGAGCGCGGCATCACCATCAAGAGCCACGCCATCCAGATGCTCTACGAGCGCGGCGGGCAGACCTATACGCTCAACCTGATCGACACGCCGGGACACGTGGATTTCTCCTACGAGGTGTCGCGCTCCATAGCCTCGTGCGAGGGCGCGCTGCTCATAGTGGATGCCAGCCAGGGCGTGCAGGCGCAGACGATCTCCAATCTCTACATGGCCATCGACCACGACCTGGAGATCATACCCGTCATCAACAAGTGCGACATGCCCTCTGCCATGCCCGACGAGGTGGAAGACGAGATAGTCGAACTGCTCGGCTGCCGCCGCGAGGAGATAATCCGCGCTTCGGGCAAGACGGGCATGGGCGTGCAGGAGATACTGGATGCCGTGGTGGACCGTATACCGGCCCCCGGGGGCGACGAGGACGCGCCCCTGCAGGCGCTGATTTTCGACTCGGTATTCAATTCCTTCCGCGGCATCATAGCCTATTTCAAGATTGAGAACGGGGTAATCCGCCAAGGCGAGAAAGTGAAGTTCTTCAATACCGGCTGTGAATACGACGCCGACGAGATAGGCGTGCTGAAGATGGACCTCGTGCCCCGCGCGGAGCTGCGGACGGGCAATGTGGGCTACATCATCAGCGGTATCAAGAACTCCAGCGAAGTACGCGTGGGCGACACCATCACTTCCGTGGCCAATCCCTGCCGCGAGGCCATCAGCGGATTCGAGGAAGTGAAGCCCATGGTCTTTGCCGGCGTCTACCCCATAGCCCCCGAGGACTACGAGAACCTGCGCGCCTCGCTTGAGAAGCTCCGCCTCAACGACGCCTCCCTCACCTTCCAGCCCGAGAGCTCGCTGGCCCTGGGCTTCGGCTTCCGCTGCGGTTTCCTCGGGCTGCTGCACATGGAAATCGTGCAGGAACGCCTCGACCGCGAGTTCAACATGGACGTCATCACCACCGTGCCCAACGTTTCCTACATGGTCTACGACAAGCACGGCGGCGCCGAGGAGATACACAACCCCGGCGGAATGCCCGACCCTACGCTCATCGACCACATCGAGGAGCCCTACATAGCCGCCACCATCATCACCTCGGCCGACTACATAGGCCCCATCATGACCCTCTGCCTGGGCAAGCGCGGCGAGCTGGTGAAGCAGGAATACCTGAGCGGGAACCGCGTGGAGCTGCACTACAACATGCCGCTGGGCGAAATCGTCATCGACTTCTACGACAAGCTCAAGAGCATCTCCAAAGGCTACGCCTCCTTCGACTACCACCCCGCCGGCTTCCGCCCCTCCCGGCTGGTCAAGCTCGACATACTGCTCAACGGCGAGCCCGTCGACGCCCTCTCGGCCCTGACGCACGCCGACAACGCCTACGCCTTGGGTAAGCGCATGTGCGAGAAGCTCAAGGAGCTCATACCCCGCCAGCAGTTCGACATCGCCATCCAGGCAGCCATCGGCTCCAAGATCATCTCGCGCGAGACCATCAAAGCCGTGCGCAAGGACGTGACGGCCAAATGCTACGGCGGCGACATCAGCCGCAAGCGCAAGCTCCTGGAGAAGCAGAAGAAGGGGAAGAAGCGCATGAAACAGATAGGCAACGTGGAAGTGCCGCAGAAAGCCTTCCTGGCCGTGCTGAAATTAGACTGACAAACCAGACGAAATACAGACAAAGAAATGGACAATTTCATCTTTCAAAACCCTACGCGCCTGCTCTTCGGGCGCGGAATGATAGCCCGGCTGGCCGGGGAAATCCCCGCCGGGAAGAAGATCATGCTGACCTTCGGTGGCGGCAGCGTGAAGAAAAACGGAGTGTACGACCAAGTGGTTGCAGCCCTCAAGGGGCGCGATTGCGTGGAGTTCTGGGGCATCGAGCCCAATCCGAAGATTGAGACCCTGCGCCGGGCCATAGAGCTCGGAAAGCAGGAGAAGGTCGACTTCCTCCTGGCCGTAGGCGGCGGGTCGGTCATCGACGGCACCAAGCTCATCGGCGGCGGCCTCCTCTACGATGGCGACGCCTGGGACCTGGTCAAGCAAGGCAGCTTCACCGAGACCGTGCCCGTGGCCTCCGTGCTCACCCTGCCGGCCACCGGTTCGGAGATGAACTACAACGGCGTCATCTCCTGCCTGGAGACCCGGGAGAAGTATGCTTTTGTCTCGAAGCATCCCGTCTTTTCCATACTCGACCCGGAGGCTACGTTTACGCTGCCCCTCCACCAGATCTCCTGCGGCTTGGCCGACACGTTCGTGCACGTCATGGAGCAATACATGACCTGTCCCGTCGGGCAGTCGCGCCTCATGGACCGCTGGGCCGAGGGCATCTTGATGAGCCTCGTGGAGATAGCTCCCGAAATCATAGCCCTCTCCCGGGCAGAGGCCGAAGCCGGCGGCACGCTTTCCGAAGAGGACCGGCAGAAGAAGTACGACCTGATGGCCGACTTCATGCTCAACGCCACGATGGGGCTCAACGGCTTCATCGCCATGGGCGTGCGCCAGGACTGGGCCACGCACATGATCGGCCACGAGATCACGGCCCTCACCGGCCTGACCCACGGCGAGACGCTGGCCATCGTGCTGCCCGCCCTGCTGCGTGAGCTGCTCCCCCAGAAGCGGGGCAAGCTGCTCCAGTATGGCGAGCGCGTCTGGGGCGTGTCGGCCGGCACGCTGGACAACCGCGCCCTCACCGCCATCCAGCACACCGAGGACTTCTTCCGCTCCATCGGCCTGCGCACGCGCCTGACGGAGTGCATGGGCGAGGCCGAGGCTGAGGCGTTGGCGGACGAGATAGCCCGCCGCTTCACCGAGCGCGGCGTAGCCTTCGGCGAGGACGCCAATGTGGACGGCCCCCTTGCACGCGCCATCCTCGAACGCGCAAAGTAACAGGGAAAAGGCCGCGCTTCCCCGGGGAAACCGCTCTCAGGAAGAAACATTATGCCGCCGCCGCAGACTTGTCTGGTCTGCGGCGGCTGTTATCTCTTTTTTCTTATTCTCCGGCCGTATTCCTTACGATGTAGCTTTCGCCCGTCTTGGTGGAGAGCGTCACTTCGTAGTAGCTGAATACGGCGTTGGAGCATTTCTTCCCGCTTCGGGCCACTTCCTTCCCGTTCCGCTCTACTGCCATCGGCCAGGCGTTTCGGCGCTCGAAGGCGGCATAATATGACTCATAGACGTGGATATACATCCGCCCCATTATTCCGTCTCTTTAGCTTTCCCTAAGGGGATTTTAACAGCCCCGCCCCCCCCCGCGGCCCCCGCGGAGGGGGGGGGGATTTTGTGTGTGGGGGCAGCCCCATTTCCGGGGAAACGCTCGCGAGCATTCGAGCGTTCGAGCGTTTCGGGGGCGCACATGTGTTTTCGCCCAAACAACCGCGATTGTTCGGTTGTTCGGTTGTTTTCGGGGAAACGACCGCGGTCGTTCGGTCGTTTGGGCGGAAAGGCAGCAGCCGCGACACGACCTTTCTTTATCCCCCCACACACAAAAAAGGAGCTTTTGCAACCAAAACCCCGTATTCCTGCGCCATCCCAATGGCCCCTCGCCTTACCAGGCAAGCGTATCACCCATCAGCCAACAAAGCAGTCACCTCATCTCTTAGTTTCGGCAGATGATTGACAACCATGCTCCACAGAATATCGGCCGACAAACTGTCATATCCATGGATGATGTAGTTTCTTGCATCCACTATTTTGCGTGAATTGGTGACAGCTATGTTCCTGTCCGTCTTCAAGATTCTGTTCATAGCCTCGCCTATAATCTCCACATTCCGCTCTGTGGCACGCCTAAGGCAAAGATTGGCACAAAAATCCTCAAACAGTTTCGGCCTGCCGCCAAAGAAACCATCTATCTCTTCTATGGCAGTCATAATATCCTGCAAATGCTTCTTTATCAAATCATCCATATATCAGAGCCTTCGTTGCGTCCACATTCCTCTTCAGATACGGGTTCTTTATAGCCTGTTCCTCCAGCAGGTCCACATCCCTGCCCAGCAGTTCCTCCAGCGAGTATTTGAAATCGAAGAAATTGTCGAAATAGTCGCCCACCTCCTCCCTCCTGAAGGAAACCACCAGGTCCACATCGCTGTCATCGCCAAAGCGGTCGGTGAGTATGGAGCCAAACGCAAACAGCTTGCCCACCTTGTGCTTCTTGCACAAAGCGGCTATCTTCTGCAGATTGTTTTCTATCAGCTCCATAATCAAAAAAAAGACCTTCTTGCAGCGCAAAGATAGCAAGGTTACGCCATGAACACACCAAATCGTGAAGACTTTTTCCGCATCACCCTGCAAAAAAAGGGTTTCTACAAGAAAAAGAAAGCCGCAAACCGGCCCTGGAGGAGAATCCGGCGGCAGGGGGGGGCAAATATGCGAAGCCGGAGACCGGAGCAAAAAGGGGGTAAGAAAACGCCTCCGGCTGGAGGAGCAGATGAGGCAGGCGGCAGGGGAAACGGGGAGGAATTTCCCCCGGAGGGTTTTCTGACGGCAAAGATAAGCATTCCCCGGGAAATAAAAAAGCATTTTGCCAAATATTTATGAACTGAAAGCGCCCCTCCCGCCCCTCACAAGCCCCAAAAGCCTGCTCCCCATGCGGAAAAAAGCCCGGAAAAAACCGATTTTCGGCCTTTTCATCCAGCATGTTTTCCACCCCACCGCGCAGCGGTTTTTCGCGAAAGCGGACAAATCAAGGGGAAACGCTCGAACGCTCGCGAGCGTTTCCCCAAAAATCAGGGGGTAAGCGCACGAGGCCAATATATATAAATAATAATATAATTATTATCTATATATATTGACATTTTCCGCCCCATCCGGCCCACCCCGCGAAACGCTCGCGAGCGTTCGAGCGTTCGAGCGTTTCCGTTTTCTTACAATGCGGGCGCGGCGCACCAGCGCGGTTTGCATCTGTTAACTTCCCTGCGCGGACGGCAGGCCGATTCATGCAGGAGAATTAGGGAGGGGAAAGGTTTTTTAGTTAAACTAAGTTAGCACGCTTGCACTTTTCGCGGGGCGGGGCGTATCTTTGCCTGCGTGATGCAGAAAGTATGGCGCGTGGTGAGGTGGTTTCTTCCCTACTTCATAGCCGCCCTGGAGCAGTACATGAAACGGAAGAGGGGCGAGTGAGGCC